>JAOFTV010000025.1 GCA_028045305.1 Opitutales bacterium
TGTGGCACTGAATTTTCAAAGGAATTTGGGGCTAAAGAAAGTATTGATTCTCAAATTATCGGATACTTTTCTAAAGATGAAAATCAAATTCCTTGTGTACTCGTATCACACAACTGCTCAATAGAACATAATATGTTGAGTCAATTAATGCCTTACAGACCTTCTACTAACAATAAGGTAGAAGAAATTCTTTGGGAGCCATGGATTGATTCTATGATCGTTTATAAAAAATTGTACCCAGATGAACAAAATTATAACCTCAAAAGTTTAGTAGATAGATTTATCAACCCGAATGAAATTGAAAAGTTAGCGAAAGAATACTGCCAAATAAACAAAAAAAAATATCACCATGCGATGTACGATGCCATTGCTTGTTACTTGCTTATCAAAAGAATTGCTGATCGAATTGATATAAGCAAATTTCTACTCAGAAGCGGGCGTTGAATCAGCTTCATCCTTAGATTCCGTATCTGTATCAGTCTCTACTATTGAATCTGTGCTATCTTCGTCTAACATTACGACTTCAGAAACGCCTATTAAATGATCCCTGGCAGATAAGTTTACTAAGCGAACTCCCTTGGAACCGCGATTCGTTTCACGGATGTTGATAACAGGGCAACGAACCGCCTGGCCCTTTTTAGTGATCATTAGAATCTCACTTTCTTCCGAAACTGAAAGCGCATCACATAACATGTCTGTATTCATTGCAGTGACTCCTTGACCGCCTCTCTTACGAGCAGTTGAAACAACTCCCTCAATGTCGGTCAATCCACCATTCGGTAAAAAAGCAGAGAACCTTGTTCGTATCCCAAGACCATTTCTTCCACATATTAATAAAAGTTTATTGTCGTCAACAACGAGCATATTAACCACCTCATCCTCTCCTTTTAATCTGATGCCTCTTACGCCACGCGTGACACGCCCTTGGTTGCGCAACTGGCGGCAGTCAAAGCGCAAACCCTTACCAAACTTGGTTAAAAGCAATAAATGATCATCATCATTGGCTATCATTGCATTTAAAACTTCATCTCCTTCATCAACATTTATACCAATAATTCCACCCTTTCGATGGTTTTTGTATGCGGCTATTTTTGTTTTTTTAGATACACCTTTTTTAGTGCATAAAATTAATGAGTTATCATTTTCAAAAGATTCTACAGATATTAATGCAGCAATTTTTTCATTTTTTTGTAAATTGAGAAAATTTACTATATTTCTACCTTTTGATATTCTACTGCATTCTGGGATCTCGTAGGCTTTTTCAACATAAACTCTACCATTACACATTACAAACATTAGCGTATCGTGTGCGTTGCAAGTTTGAAGAACGCTTACTGGGTCTTCATCTTTTTGGCCACTCCCTATAACTCCCTTACCACCCCTATTCTGTAATCGGTATTCTTCAACTGAAGTTCTTTTTATGAATCCCGTTCCGGTGACAGTAATTACGCATCCATCATTTGGTATGAGGTCTTCCATGCGAACCTCACCCTCTGCTTCTGTAATTTCACATTTCCTCTGGTCGCCATAAGTATTTTTGAGATCATGTAGCTCATTTTTAATCAAATCGAGAAGAACAACTTCATTATCAATAATATTTTTGAGTTCAGCAATTAGTTCCATCAATTGTTGATATTCTTCATCAATCTTTTCCCTTTCCATTCCAGTCAATTGGTAGAGCCTCAAGTCAAGAATTGCATTAGCCTGTCTGTCTGTTAAGGAATATTTATTGCAAAGATTTGTTTTGGCTTCTGTTCTATTAGAAGAAGCTCGAATAACACGGACAAAATCATCTAAATTATCTAGTGCAATTTTATATCCCTCTAAAATATGTGCCCTGTTTTCAGCTTTCCTGAGCCTATATTGTGTACGCCTTAAGGTAACATCTCGTCTGTGCTCAATAAAGCATTCCAGTGCTTCTTTAATGGAAAGTTGCCGAGGTCTTAATCGATCAAGAGCTAAGAGTATAACCCCAAAACTACTTTCTAAAGCAGTTAACTTAAAAAGCTTATTGATTGTAACTCTTTCAATCTCACCCATTTTTAGTTCTACTACAATTCGAGTCTGTTCGGTGGATTCATCTCTTAGGTCACTGACTCCGTCTAGTATTTTTTCCTTAACTAAATCAGCTATTCTGGTAACCAGAGTTGCTCGATTAACATTGTAGGGAATTTCAGAAATAATAATCTGTTGCTTACCGTTAGGTAAATCCTCTACTGTCATGGTTCCACGCATGCGGACAATCCCACGACCCGTTTTCATGTATGAATCAATTCCTGATTTACCGAAAATACTGCCGCCAGAAGGAAAATCTGGACCAGGTAAAATCTGCATTATTTCGTCAATTGAAATCTTAGGGTTATCTATAATTGCGCTTATGGCATCAATTAATTCAATTAGGTTATGCGGCGGAATATTTGTAGCCATCCCCACCGCTATACCTGTTGAGCCATTCATCAATAAAGTTGGCAATGCAGAGGGTAAAACAGAAGGTTCAGTTGAACTTTCCTTATAATTTGGTACAAAATTTACCGTGTCCTCATCGATGTCCTTAAGCAATTCTTCTGCAATTTTAGTTAGGCGACATTCGGTATATCGATATGCTGCTGCAGAGTCTCCATCGACGGAGCCAAAATTGCCCTGACCGTCAACTAGAGGGTAACGCATAACCCATGGTTGAGCCATCCTGACTAAGGTATCATACACCGAACTATCACCATGAGGATGGTAATTTTTTAGCACTTCACCGACGACACCTGCACATTTATCGTATGCGCGGTTATGCAACAAGCCTTCTCGAAGCATGGCATAAAGTACCCTGCGTTGAACAGGCTTAAGGCCATCTTTTACATCAGGTAATGCTCGGCTAACAATAACAGACATCGAATAATCGATGTAAGCAGATTGCATTATATCGCTGATATTTTCTTTAATATTTGCGGATGTTTCCATAATTAAAATTTTTAAGCATCTAAGTTTGAAACATTAAGTGCATTATCTTCAATAAATGCACGCCTAGGAGGCACTTCTTCACCCATAAGAATTGTAAACATTTCATCTGCTGCAACTGCATCATCAATTTCTACTTTTATTAATGTACGCTTTAGAGGATCCATAGTGGTTTCGAACAATTGTTTTGGGTTCATTTCTCCAAGACCTTTATATCTTTGAATTTGTAATCCTTTTCGTCCCAGAGAACGTACTTCCTTTAAATAATTTTCTATGCCGCTTACCGAAATTGTTTCATCGGACTCTTTACCCGCATGCGAAAGAACATAACCTGTCTCCTCTTGACCAGTTATAAAGGGGATTTCTAAATCCTCACTTGTGCACAAAGAAATAAGTTTTTCTAGTTCGGTACTTTCATAAACCTCATGAATGGAAATCCTTTGGGTAACCATTTTATTTTCAAGTTCTACTTCACGGACAATACTAGTTTCATCCTCTCCAATATCTAAAGATTTTAAAAATCCCGCTTTTGCCTCTACATCAACGAGAAATCTTAGTTCTTCATCATTACCGGTTCGTATCCGAGCAATAAACCTTGGAAGTTTGTTAATTTGTTCGTCAAAATGAAGGAGATAGCGAGACAATGAACATCCATATCGACCAATACTTTTTCCCAATTGTTCTATTTTTATAAATGTTTCATTTAAGGAATTTAATGTATCACCCGTAAATGATTTTTTGTCTGTTGATTTTTTAAGCTCCATATCATCACATCCTAATCGGATAAGAATTCTACTCATTTCCGCATCATCTTGAACATATTGTTCGGTTTTTTTTCTTTTGATCTTATAGAGTGGTGGCTGAGCAACATAAATATATCCGTTTTCTATTAAGCCTTTCATCTGCCTGAATATGAAAGTAAGCAAAAGTGTACGGATGTGAGCACCATCAACATCGGCATCCGTCATAATGATGATTTTGTGATACCTTGCTTTACTTGAATCGAAAGCACCTTCTCCTTCATGGTCCCCAATTCCAGTTCCCACTGCCGTGATCAAGCTTCTTATCTCAGCATTGTTAAGCACTTTATCAAGCCTTGCCTTTTCAACGTTTAGCAACTTGCCTCTCAATGGGAGAATTGCCTGGGTCAAACGGTCTCGACCTTGTTTTGCAGAACCACCTGCCGAATCTCCTTCCACAATGTAAAGCTCACTTTTTGACGGATCTTTTTCCGAACAATCCGCTAACTTACCAGGTAAGCCACCGCCTGAAAGGGCTCCTTTTCGAACAGTTTCTCTTGCTTTTCTAGCAGCTTCTCGGGCTCTTGCTGCATGGATTACTTTTTGAATAATTGTTTTGGCCTCATCTGGATTAACCTCGAAGTGATTTTTTAGTTTTTCACCAACTATTTTTTGGACGATGCCATCTACTTCCCGATTAGATAACTTAGTCTTGGTTTGGCCCTCAAATCTTGGCTCAGGGACTTTAACAGAAATTACAGCAGTCAAACCTTCACGAACATCATCTCCTGTAAGGGATAGGTCTTTTTCTTTTAATAAATCGTTTTGTCGGGCATAAGCATTTATAACTCTAGTTAGAGCAGTTCTAAACCCAGATAAGTGAGTTCCTCCTTCAATGTTATGAATGGAATTGGCATAGGCAAATAGTTGATCGTTGAAAGAATCATTATATGTCATGGCAACTTCTGTTATAATCGTTCCATCCCCCGATTCAGCTGGGGCGTCTCCTGTAAAACAAATTGGCTCTTCAATTAGCTGATTCTTGTTTTTGTTTAAAAAGGTCACATATTCTGAAATTCCATTTTCGAAGTAAAAATTCTCTGTCTTATTATCCTTGTCATCGAGCAATATAATCCTGACTCCGGGATTCAAAAAAGCTAACTCCCTAAGCCTCTTGCCCAAGACTTCAAATTTAAATTCTCTAGTTTCGGTAAAAATTTCATGATCCGGAAAAAAAGTTATTTTAGTACCCGATGAACTAGTTTCTCCAACGACCCTTAGTTCCTGAGTAGTTTTACCTCTTGAAAACTCCATTTGGTGGACTTTCCCATCTCGTCGTACTTCAGCAATAAACCATTCGGAGACTGCGTTCACGCATTTAGCACCAACTCCATGGAGTCCTCCTGAGACCTGATAAGCGCCCTTTCCAAATTTACCACCTGCATGAAGGTTTGTTAGAACAAGTTCAAGTGCAGGCATGCCATGCTTTGGATGAATATCTACTGGAATACCTCTGCCGTTGTCCGCAACGGTACACGACCCGTCACCATGTAATTGTACCTTTATCTCAGTGCAATATCCGGCTAAAGCCTCATCAATTGAATTATCAACTATTTCAAAAACACAATGGTGTAACCCTCTTTCGTTAGTATCTCCGATGTACATGTCAGGGCGCTTGCGCACCCCCTCCAATCCTTCCAGTTTTTGTATTTTAGATGAATCATAGCTATCATCTTGGTTACTTTTTTCTTCTTCGTTCATAAATTGATCTGCATATAAGTAATTCTAATGCTTAGATGGTTATTCTATGTTTAGTAATCTTTTAATTTTTAAATAAACTAGCTTACTTCAGCCTTGTGGATTCAGGCACATTGGTCAAGTGGAGAGTCTACATTTCGCATTACTTTATATTGCTCCTTAATTAGGTTAATTTTTTTGATTAATTTTTTTTTATGTTTCATATAATGCTTTAGGCTATAAGTTTATGAAAGGAATCCTCCTTTTACTTCTGCTAATCTGAAGCGTGGCACATGAGGTTTGGCCTAGGGCTTTATTAGATTTGTTCCGTTTTGTCGGAAAATTTTTGAAAATGATACTGGAATTTGTCATATTTACTCTACCGTTCTTGTATTTTAAATTTTGGTTTATTTATAAAAAAAAGAACTTTTTGATTAGCAAAAGTTATGACTTTTCATTGCTTTACGGAAAAAATCCCCAGTAGTATGATACCAAAAAAGTGGTTCCGATCATGTAAAGAGCCATTGGCCAAATACCAAATTTTGCAAAATCTTTGAAGCGATAACCTCCCACACCGTAAACAAAAGTATTGGTTTGATAACCAATGGGGGTAATAAAGCTCGCAGAAGAAGCGATGCAGGTTGTTAGCACAAAAGCCCTAGCTGAGTATTCATCAAGTCCAAGTTGGTGTGCAACTGCTAGCGACACTGGAGCCATTAGAGCAATTGTCGCATTATTTGAAAGTAATTCAGTTAATAATGCTGTAAGCAAATAGGTTAATGCTATAGCAAAGACCAGCTTCCACTCACCTCCAATAGTGGACATACATACATGAAGAACCGCTTCTGCTAAAAGTTGCGAGCCGCCTGTTTTTTCCATAGCCACACCTACTGACAACATAGCGTAAATTAGAAAAATTATATTCCACTCTACTGCCTTAAATGCTTCCTTTATTTTTATTAATCGAGTAGCCACAAGCGCCAGTACACCAAGAAGAGATGCCAGTGACAAAGGGAGGATCGCAGTGGAGGCGGAAAAGACAATCCCTGCTAATATTCCTATTACACCCAATGCCTTGAAGACCTGTTTTTGAACGGGTAAAGGGGGGTGATCCAAAAGTATCACTTCCTCGGTGACCCTCAGCTCCTCTACTGCTAATTCCGTACCTAAAAAAAGCAATGTATCACCAGTTTTCAACCTCAGATCTTGAAGGCGCAACTGTAGATTTTTTCCTCTTCGATGAACAGCTACCACCGCAACATTATGTTTAATTCGAAAATTGGCATCACTTAATTTTTTGCCAATAAAGGAAGAGGATGGACTAACCATTCCCTCCACCATGACAGCCTCTTCCACAGATACACCTTCGGCTCCTATGGACAAAGAATTAAAAAATTCTACGCCAACCTCATCACGAGCATCGATAAGACCTTGCGGCTTGCATGTTAAAATAAGCCTGTCGCCTAACTTGAAATCAAGTGTGGCGAATGAAGGAGACAGACTGTTACCGTCCCTAACCACATCAAGCAAGCGCAGTCCAGCAGTTGACCCAAGCGAGGATGCTCCGAATCTTTGACCGAGAAGAGGCGAGTTTTTTGAAATAATTGCTTCCGTGAGAAACTCTTTTCTATCTATACTGGAAATTATACTACTCAAAGCCTCTCTTTCTGGAAGAAGCCTGTACCCAAAAAATACCAGAAATAGTAAACCAGCGGTTAACAAAGGAAGGCCAATTTTCACTAGTTCAAACATTCCCATTCCTTCCATGTTGGGATAGTAAGATGAATCCGCCATAAAACCACTTGCCAAGATATTTGTGCTTGTACCAAGAAGGGTGCAACACCCGCCAAATATTGAAGCATAAGATATTGGTATAAGCATTTTGGAAGAAGAGACGCCTAGTGGTTTAGCAAGACTGATCGCTACTGGCAGAAGTATGACAACAACCGGCGTGTTGTTTACGAAGGCCGAAAAAATCGCAATCGTTAGTAAGAGCAAAAACATAAATGGCTTGTAACCATAGGGGGTAAAACCCTCCAAATATTTTGAAAGCCCCTCAATAAGGCGGTGCCTTGTTAACGCGGCACTCACCATAAACATTGCTGTAATAGTTAATGGTGCTTCACTCGAGAATACTTTCATCGCTTCTCCAAGAGTCGGCCATTTTGGCAATCCGAGCCCACAAATTACCAAAACCGAAAGCAGTAAAGCCAGCGAAGTAATCTCCATTCGTACTTTCTCCCAAACATATGAGATCAAGGCTGCCACTAACAACCCTACTGCTAAAAATATTTCTAAACCTGCGACCAAATCCATAAATCAAATAACCGTTTGGTCGATAAATTATGTTTGCGAACAGATCATTTTCTATAAATCATCAACTTTTCACCCTTGGTTGTCGAACATAACCTCATCTGCTCAATGACATGACTTTCGAGTTCAAATATCGTCCACGTAGACTTCGAAAAACCTCCGCTGTTCTATCCTTACTTCAAGAAACCCGTCTTTTACCAAGTGACTTGATTTTACCTATTTTCATTCACGAAGGGATAGAAGTGGAGGAGGTCGATTCCATGCCTGGTGTATTTCGTTGGCCCTTAAATCGCTTGGCAGAACAGGTTGCAGTTTGGCATGCCTCCGGGCTTCGTGCGTTTGCCCTTTTTCCGAAAATTTCCCCAAAAAACAAAGATCCCGAAGGGTCACAAATTCTCAATCCTGATTCCCTTGTTTACAAAGCTTCAAGAATCTTGAAGGAGACAGCACTAGATTTTGTTCTTATTGCTGACCTAGCTTTAGATCCCTACACATCGCACGGTCAAGATGGTATCATTGGCAAGGATGGTGATGTTGACAACGATCTCACTGTAGAAATACTAGCCAAGGCTTCAGTGCTTTGTGCAAGAGAGGGATTTCACTGGGTCGCTCCATCTGATATGATGGACGGTCGAGTCGGTGTCATACGAAAGGTGCTTGACCAAGAATCTTTTCATTACACCTCAATCTTAGCCTACTCGGCGAAGTTTTGCTCTGCTTATTATGGTCCTTTTCGGAACGCGATCGGTTCATCTGTAAATAAATTAAGAATAGATAAAAGCACCTACCAACTAAACCCAAGCAACTGTCGAGAAGCTAAAAGGGAGCTCATCCTAGATGACTCTGAGGGAGCCGATATACTAATGATTAAGCCTGCTGAGCCTTATCTTGATATCATTCAGTGGGCAAAACAGCAATTTACTGTGCCTATTGCTGCCTATCAAGTTTCTGGAGAGTATTCTAGAATTTGTGCCGCCGGAAAGCTTGGGTGGCTTGATCAAGATGCTTGTGCCATGGAATCTCTCTTATCAATAAAGCGGGCTGGGGCGGATTTAATACTTACATATTTTGCTGATCGGATTGCTCATTCCTTGGGCAAGTAACTCAACTACTTACAATTCGTTAATTATCGTCTGGTGCTCCGCCTTCATAGGGAGTTGCCTCTTCTTCCTTTTCTTCATCTTCATCCCACTTTAGGTCTTCATTTGGAAGTAGCTTTTCCTCTTTGTCAGACACATCGATCAAATGGGTGTCTAAATCCGAATAATCTTCTCCTTTTTTATCTTCTCCCGAATCGTCATCACTTAAATCTGCATCAATTTCGAAACCGTCTGGAACGAATTCTAAAATGGCGATGAGTTCATCGCTGAAATGACTTCTTCGTCCCTCAAGGTAATCATTGTTAAGCCTTTCCGAGAGAATTTCTTCCATTTCTTCTAGCGTGTAAGGTTCTGCAAATTCAATAAGTTCGTTTAACATCGATACCCTAACTTGGGAAACATGATTGAGAAAATCAGCATAAGGCCCTTTTTCCTCATCTAAAACATCGGGTAATGCAAAAAGCATATCTTCGGCTTTAAGCAAAGAGTCCCTAACCCTTACAAGTTTAACCCTTTCCTCCTTAAGCTCTTCATCTATTTCAAAGGTGAAGAAAGCTTCATCAACCATTTGGGACTGCAAACCAAATTCCGTCATGGAATCCAGTAATTCACTGATGTACAGAAATTGCTTGGGATCAATAATACTCAAATTATCGAGGTCCCAATTTTCTGTGTCGCTAATCGAATCGACCCACCATTTTTTTTCCGCATCGCCACGGACAATACACCAATCTAAGCTCGGACTTGTTTTTTTCATTGGTTTGCCTTAAGCCATCTTTTTTTTGAAAGTCAATCTATTGCGTACAATTTCTTTAATTTTTTCGCATTTTTATTAACTCCAGTAAATATTTTCGCAAAATTCATGATACCAATTTATCAAAAGCTCATTCGGCCAATTCTTTTTCGATTGGACGCTGAAATTGCCCATGAACAAAGTGTGCGACTTTTAGGAGTTGTTTCAAAATCCAAGCTCCTGCGTAAGTCCATTAAATCAATATTGGGAGGGCATTCAAATAAACAAAATTGCGAGGTGAATTGTATGGGACTCCATTTCCCCAACAGAATTGGTCAAGCCGCTGGTTTGGATAAGGACGGAAGATTTCCAGCTATTTCAGAAGCCCTTGGCTTTGGGCATGTTGAAGTTGGAACTGTCACTCCAATCCCTCAATCAGGTAATCAAAAGCCCAGGCTTTTTCGCTTGCCTGAATCTGAGGCTCTTATCAACCGCATGGGCTTCAATAATATGGGAGTCGATTCCCTAGTAAATCGAATCCAAAAAACCTATTCTAAAAACTCTCGCACCATACCCTTAGGTATTAATATTGGAAAGGGAAAGGAAACTCCGATTGAGCAGGCATTAGATGATTATGTTTCTGGATACATGGCGGTCGCTGATATAGCAGACTATGTTACGATCAACATTAGCTCGCCGAACACCGCTGATTTAAGAACTTTACAAAAAACTACATTTTTGGACCCACTCTTAAAGGGGTTCAGAGATATCCGACAGGAGCGGCAGGAAAATACTGGGAAGTTAACACCTCCTTGTTTGATTAAAATCTCTCCTGACGAGCCCTTCTCTTTAGTAGAACAAATTGCGGGATTAATAACTGATTACGGGTTTGACGGCATTATTGCCTGCAACACCTCCGTACATCCCCCGCTCGAATGGAATAACAAAATTATACCAAACGGTGGTATCAGTGGAAAACCAATAGGGCAGAAATCTAATGCTGTAATAAAATTTATTCACCGCCTTACAGAGGGAAAGTTGCCGATTATTGGTTCCGGAGGAATTCATGATCTAGAAAGTGCTCAGGCAAAATTAGATGCTGGTGCTTCACTGCTCCAAATTTATTCGTCCATGGTCTATCGCGGACCCCTTTGGCCTTCTTTTTTGGCAAAAAGAATACCCCTTGCAAAAGGATGGTAATTCTTCTCATAATTACTCTTTTAATATGATCCCAGAAAATTATTTTTACAAGGAATGAAAAAGTTCTCCCTAGTATTATCAGCAATTTTCTTGGCCACTGCGCTTTTTACTTTCTTTATTCTTTTCGATGGAAACCCCTCCAAGGTTTTCCTTAGTTGGCAGGATTGGACCAGGGACAGCCCTTCGTTACCATACAGTGCGTATAAAACTCGCCGAGTAGAAGCATCAAACTTAACTACGCTTTCAGCAAACAAGATTATCTTTAAAGACAACCATTTGTTCTGGCAAGGGAAGGGCGCTCGTGCTTTACCTGAATTAACGAATGACGGCTTGGTTGTAAGCTTAGTAGTAGTTAAACAGGGTAAAGGTTACTCAAATTCAGTCGAGGCATCTGTAGTGGGTGCTCAAGGCACTAAGTTTTCTCTAGGTCAACCAGTTGTAAAAAATGGCTGCATTCAATCAGTTCCAATTATAAAAACTTCTAAATGGAACCATTATCCTCTCACATTTTATCGATCAGAAACTGAACCGTTCAGTGGTATTTCAGAAACGACATTACCATCCGGCCAAATCATAAAAGAAGAGCCCTATCTATTAGGAATGCTTCATGGAAAATCCTTGAAATACGACGCAAGCGGTATTCCAGTTTATTCTAAAGATTATTTACACGGACAGAAACACGGGACTCACATTTATTGGTTCCAGGACCCACAGGATCCAGATAGTTTTAAACCTTTAAAGTCAAGGAGCGGTGACCTTTTGCCCTCCTTATGGGCAAAAATTAGAGATGATGCAGCGGGAAAATTTGGAGAAAATAATCTTGGTTCCGGAAAAGCAAATAAATGGATTGTAGAAAAATACAGGCTTGCAGGCGGTGAATTTCAAGTTCAATTGCTCGAACACTGGAAATACGATCGCAAGCATGGTTTATTTGAAGGTTTTGATTATCTTGGAAATAAAACATTCAAAGACGAATTTAAAGAAGGACTGCGACTAAAGCACAGAATTTTTGATAAAACCAAGGGGTAAAATGGTGCTCAAGGGGGGACTCGAACCCCCACGCCTTTCGGCACTAGATCCTTAGTCTAGCGCGTCTACCAATTCCGCCACCTGAGCATGGAATTTTTGTAGCATAATAGGTATAAAGATGCAAGCTTCTAGGGAAATACAATGGATGGTTGAATTTTTTTAACCCTTAATTACAAAGACAGGCTTTGATCCTACGAGTATTTTGTTTATCAGGAGATAATTCGATACTTATTGTGTTTACAAAAGTATCTAAAATATGGGGCTTCACCCATTCTATAAACAAAACAGAATTATTAGTAAGATGAGGAGATATTTCAGATTCATAAAAATCTTCGCTCCAATTAGTTCTGTAAAAGTCGCAGTGGATGATTGATGGTTTACCAGGATAGATATTTACAATTCCATAAGATGAACTAGAACTCTCATGACCATTAAGCTTCTTGATCATTAAACTTGCCAATGTTGTTTTACCTATACCCATCGGCCCGTTAAGGAAAATGATAGAAGGTACAGTGATAAATTGATTGAGGATAGAAATAGCTATCGTCTCTATGTCATATAAATCTCTAGAAATAAAATTCATGAATAGATTTGTACCAACATGAAAGAATTAAAAAATAAATGACATAAAACTGAAGCAAGCCAATCGTTGGAAATTAACCTTACGACTCCAAGTGAAATTCCAAGAGTAAAAAGGATGGGGAAAGAAAATATATTTAAATGGATCAGAGAAAAATAAAGTGCAGAAAAAATTACTGCAAAGAGAATACCCAACCATTTAAGTAATGAATCCATAAGAAGTTTTCTAAAATAAAATTCTTCAATAAAAGGAGCGACAAATAGTACAGAAAATATCATAGGAATAGATTCTAAATAACTTGCCTCTTTTAATTTAATGACTATGTCTTGTTTGCTATAATCGTTTAATAAATAATGGCTTACAGAACCCACAATAATGACCATAGGTAATAATAATAAAAAAACTTTACAGCCCTTTAATAATCTTTTGATTTTAAGAAACGGTTCAGTAAAACTATTTTTGGAAAAGTAAATTATTGTGACTAGAAATAAAAGTAATTCAGCCCCGGGTATTAAAAAGGTCAAACCAAGCAATAAAATACAACTGGCTTTCAGTAAAACATTGTCTAATTGTATTAGCATTGTTAAAGAAATAAGATACTATCAAACAAAAGATACTTTATAATCAATTTTCAAATTATTTTGAGTAGATAATTTGACCATTAACAATCGTCAACACAGGGCAGCTTTGGAAATCATAATTTATAAGAGGACTATTAACTGCTTCACTAAGCTCGGTATTAGGATGATAAGTCCAGTTCTCCTTATTGTTTATGATGGTTAAGTTTGCTAAATTTCCTTTTTTAATAGCTGGTTGTGGTAGTTGCAAAATTTTATGCGGACCGTACGAAAGTGATTGAACAATTACTGGATAAGGGTCATCCGTCTTAGTACTTAAGGACTGAATAGAGGCTGACATACATGTCTCTAGTCCGATAGCACCCGCAGGAGCTTTATCATACTCAACGTTCTTTTCATGGGAAGGATGTGGTTGATGTGCTGAGCAAATAGCGTCAATCGTACCGTCTAGGAGACCGTTTTGCAGGGAGTCACGGTCCTTTTCACCACGTAATGGCGGAAAGAGTTTAGCATTTGTGTCATATCCTTCTATGGCATTTTCATTAAGAATTAGGTGGTGAGCGGTGACATCTGCTGTAACTTTAATTCCCCTTTTTTTGGCATCCCTTATTAGAGAAACAGAACCTACCGAAGAAATTGAACTCAAGTGAATATTGTAATCTAAATCTTTAGCTACTGAGATCGCTCTTTGAACTGAAATTTCTTCAGCTATTGAAGGCAGTCCGCCTAATCCCATTTTAAGACTAAAAGAACTTACATGTGCATTACCATTTTTGCTTAGATAACTGTCTTGCGGAAACTCAATGACCGGAAGATTAAACATTTTTGCATATTTGACAGAATTGATGAAGATTTGGCTATCAATACATGACCGTGGACTATCGGAAACGGCAATGATACCTGCGTCTTTTAAGGAACCTAAGGGGGCTATACTATTACCTTCCGATTTTATAGTTAAGCATCCAGTAAGCCAAATGTTGATCAATGAACTTTGTTTTATTCTATCCTCAATATAACGAATTGTTCCTGGATTATCTGACTGTGGTAAAGTGTCTGGCATGGCCAATATTGCTGTAAATCCTCCTTTAGCTGCTGATTGGCTTATATTAAATATGCTTTCAGTAGAACTAGTTCCAGGGACTCTTGTGTGTGTACACAAATCTAAGATACCAGGCATTATTACATGATCATTTAAATTTAAAGAGCGGTACGACTTGCTATCATCGTCAGGAGGTTGTTCGAAAAACATTTTTCCTCGGCGAATATATAAATCTTGGACACAATCAAGTTTCTGAATAGGGTCTAGTATTCTTGCACCTATTAAGTTTATATTTAGTTCTTCTACTTCCATCTAAATTAGGTGCTAAATTTTTTTACGAACATTCGAACATAGGTATAAAATAGCCATTCTCACAGCAATACCATTACTAACTTGATCTAAAATTAATGATTTATCTGAATCTGCTATACTTGATTCGATTTCTACACCTCTATTTATTGGCCCAGGATGTAAAATAGAAGCATCTTTTTTCATAAAATCAAGTACGGATTTATTTAAACCGAACATTTTTGAATATTCAGATAAAGACGGAAAATGTGTAGCACTTTGCCTTTCATGCTGTATTCTAAGAAGCATAACTGCGTCTGCATCGGTTAGGGCTTCCTGCAGGTTATGTGTTACCTTGGCACCAAGTTCCTCAAACTCAAGGGGGACCAGGGTAGAAGGGCCTGCCAATGTTACCTGAGCACCCAAAGTTAAAAGCCCAAAAAGATTAGATCTTGCGACTCTACTAAAAAGAATGTCACCCAGTATTGTTACCTTCTTTCCTTTTACATCTCCCAGTTTTTGCCTGAGAGTAAAAATATCTAAAAGGCCTTGGCTTGGATGTTCGTGAGCCCCGTCGCCAGCATTAATAACTGGCACATCTACTATTTTAGAAAGTAATAAGGGAGAGCCGGGCGAAGAATGCCTTATGACAATTGCGTCTGCACCTAACGCTTGAACATTTAGTGCTGTGTCCTTAAGGCTCTCTCCTTTTGTTAGACTACTTGCTTCACCTGTAATTGATATTACATCCGCTCCAAGCGATTTTGCCGCGATTTCGAATGCCACTCGAGTCCGCGTACTTGGTTCCATAAAAAGATTTATAATTCGGTATCCTTTAAGGAGCGAACCCTCGGAAATTCTGTTTGATTTTTGTGAGATGAAAGATTCTGCAGTTTCAAGAATCGTCATGATTTCAGCCTTGCTTAAATCTTCTAGTCCTAAAAGTGAACTCCTTTTCCAGTTTTTCATTTCCAGAATGTCTCTTGTTTCAAATCGCTTGTATTCCAACTTGTTATTCCTGGGGGCAAATGGCGGGGGGCAGATGTGGTTCTAGTCTCGAGTCGATCGGTTCTTTTCTTTACCATTTCGCGAAGGATTTCTCTTACTTTTTGTCTCATCCAGACACATGTCGTTGATTCCGAAGAGTAATCTGCAGGGCCATTGTTGTGAACTCTTGAGCTTTCAACCAATTCACAAGTCTGTGCAAATTCCGTTTCATTACTAGGATCATAAACTGCATAAGTTTTTCCACCCATTTGTTTGACTACAGCAAACACAGGAACATCACTAGGTCCATCTGCGACATATATTATCTGATCTATGGGAATACGTCTGTCCTCATGCTCCATACCTGAATTAACCTCAATGGATGGGTTCTTGTTGCAGCCCTTGTTAATTTCAAAAATAAAGCGAGTCTTTATCGTATTATCAACAGTCATGCCTACTTGAGAAATTTCTGGCTCAATGGGTAGGAATAGTTCCTTTTGGCTCAAGAAATTCGGTGGCAGGGGCGATTCTATAAATTCGCAGGCAAATACATCTTCAATATACGGATATATTTTGCTTCCCCTTATCATTTGTGCAAGCCCTGTGCTTATAATGTAATGCTCTACTTTAAAATCATTACTTTTAAATTCTTCTTCTTTAGGAATGTCACTTAATTCCGAGAAGAATTCTGGTAATCCATTACAAAATTCAAGTTCACCACCAAGCTCTTTCAACTTTTGATTGGTTAATCCCCGAAGAGGACCATTTTTAACATAACTCAATAAATGGTTTAGATAAATGGTTTCAGCTGAAACAGGCAAGCCCCTGTCTTTGTATATTTTCGGCAATTCATTTACTTCCTCCCAAAAGACCGCTTCATTGATTCCAAAATGCTTAAACAGCGGTGTCTGCATGTATCCAGGAATTAAGGTTTTATCGAAATCCCAAACACAAGCCATGACATTTTGTCCATGTGCCTGTCTAATTTTGGATACTTGCTTCAATTTAATAGTTTTTTATAAAAAATTTTTGTATAGTTTTTACTCATGGAAAACTTACCAAAGGTCGACCCCTTTCGGCAACGCTACAATGATCTAGAGATGCAATTGTCAGAACCCGACATATTTAAGGATGCAGCCTTAGCAAGAGATTTATCTCGTGAACATAATCGTATTCAGGCTATCCTTGAAATTTACGATTGTGCATCTGATTGCTTAAAAGAACTAAACCAATTGGATGATTTGCTCAATGATCCAGAGCTCAAGGAAACTGCTGAAGAAGAAATTGATTCCCTCCAACATAAATTTTCTGCACTTCATGAAAAACTACTCCTCGCCATGCTTCCAGAGGATCCCGATGCAGGGAGAAATACTATTGTAGAAATTCGAGCAGGAGCAGGTGGCGACGAGGCGTCTTTGTTCGCTGCTGATTTATATCGCATGTATTGTAAATATGGGGAGAAATGTGGCTGGACTTTTGAATGTCTCGGACAAAGCCCCTCTGAAACTGGAGGATTCAAAGAGATTTTTTTTGTTTTTAAGAGCGAAGAAGCATGGTCTCGAATGAGATTTGAAAGTGGCGTTCATCGAGTCCAAAGAATTCCAATTACAGAGGCCGGAGGAAGAATCCACACCTCAACTGCTACGGTTGCCGTTTTGCCAGAAGCCCGTGAAGTTGAAATCAAGATTGACCCAAATGATCTAGAAATAAATGTCTGTCGAGCAAGTGGCCCTGGAGGGCAGGGAGTTAATACAACAGATTCTGCGGTTCAATTATTGCATAAACCATCTGGTATTTCCGTATACTGTGCAGATGAACGATCCCAATTAAAAAATAAGTCAAAAGCAATGACCGTCCTTCGTGCCCGCTTGCTTAAAGCCGGACAAGCAGAGGAAGATGCAAAGTATGCACAAGAAAGAAAGGAGCAAGTGGGTTCAGGTGACAGGAGCGAAAGAGTGCGCACCTATAACTTCCCGCAAAGCCGAATTACAGACCACAGGATAAATTATACTAGTCATTCTCTTGGAGACACCATGCTTGGAGAGTTAGACCATTTAATAGATGCACTGCAGGAGTACGACCAAAAATGCAAATTAAGTGAATTAATCGAAAAAGCCAATGGTTAAGAAGATTCTCACCATCTTAGAGGTAATAGAAAAGTCTTCTGAATACCTTAAAAAAAAAGGTGTCCCTTCTGCAAAATGTGATGTGGAATGGATTGTATCGAGCGTTTTAAAGCGTCCACGAATGGAACTCTTTTTGAATTATGAAGAAGTCTTACCCCAAAAGCCTTTAGATCAGATTAGGCAGCTCGTGCTATCTCGTGGAAAAAGGGTTCCACTTCAACATTTGCTTGGAACCGTTCAGTTTGGAGGCCTTTCTCTAATAAGTGATTCAAGGGCACTCATTCCAAGACCAGAAACCGAAAGGTTAGTTGAAGTTTTGGTAAACAGGCTCTCAGAATCTTTTAAAGGTAGCATTTTCGACCTTGGCACGGGTAGCGGTGCAATTGTTCTATCTTTGTGCCATTCATTACCAAACTCAAAAGGTTTTGGCTTAGAGAAGTGCAAACGTGCACTATCGCTTGCAAATGAAAATATTTTGCATTGCAAAATGGAGAATCGTGTTAAGGCACTACATTATGATTGGGAGGTCGATAAATTGCCAGAAATAGAAATTGGTTTAATTGTTTCCAATCCGCCATATTTAGATATCACAGAATGGGAATCCGCTGAAACAGAAGTTAAGCAATATGATCCTCTCGGTGCTCTCGTTTCAAAAAATCAAGGTACATTTGATTTTTTGCAAATCATTAATCTTGCATCAGCAAAATTATCTAAGGGTGGTATTCTTGCATTAGAATTTGGTGCTTCACATGCAGATGTCGCATTAAATGCAATGAAAGTTTTATTTGATGTCGAAATTCTTAAGGATTACAATCAGTGCAGAAGATATGCTTTTGGTACTAAAAGGTAATGCTTATGAGTAAATAATTAAGAAGAAACTCTCTCAAATTCTACTCGAATTTTCTGAGTTTCTTTTAGAGGGAGCATTCTTTTCGAGCAAACCTATCCAATCACACATTATACGGATGGACTCATGAAGGCGGATATCTATATTTTCAGGTTTTGAAAAAACATCAGCTGTCTTACTACTTGGAAAATCCTCTCCACGAACAGTTAAAGATCGCTTTTCTTGTTCTTGAACAATACTGAGTTTTAAATCTTTTTTGGGAAAAGTAATTTCTGACAATGAACTGAAAATCTTTTCCAACTCTTTAGACCTGTTTTGATCTTTGCTTTTTTCTAGTATTCTTTTTTCTAAATTGAGGGTGACACGATTTTTTTCTCTCTTTTCCTTAAACCATTGAATATTATCTTTAAGGTAAACAAATTCAGGATTTTGCGACTGCCTAAGGATGCTGTTTTCGCGCAACACCCCAAGCATATTATCATCATACCTAAATTCAGAAGCTGGCCTTCTGAAATTTACTGATCCTATTTTGTCCCATGCAAGAGCATTCTTGAGATCAGCTTCTCCAATTGGAAGAAAGTCATTAACTGAATCCATAGCAATATCGCTTTTTACTCCACTAAGCTGAGTACTCTCTCCTGATGGAAGATAATATTTTTGAATCGTTATTTTAGCTGCACTTTTTTTCCCACCTGCATGACTTGGGTAAAAAGGACTATTCATGGGTAAAAGTGATTGGACGGTTCCTTTTCCATGAGTTGAGCGATCTCCAACAATGATCGCCCGTCTATGGTTTTTGAGGGCACCTGCAACAATCTCAGATGCAGACGCACTGTACCGAGAAACTAAGATTGCAAGCGGACCATCCCAAGCAAGCTTAGGGTTAAAGTCGAATTTTTTTCGGATTTTTCCGTCAGTACTTTTAACCTGAACAACAGGTCCTCTTGAAATAAACAAGCCAGCTAGATTGACTGCCTCGCTTAAGTAACCTCCACCATTTCTTCTTAGATCTAAAATTAAGCCCTTAATATCTTCTTTTTTGAGCTGAGTTATAAGCTCCTCCACATCATCGGTCGCTTTATTGCCTTTATCATTTGATCCATAAAAGGACGGTAGCTCAATGACTCCAACGCGAGCACTGTGCTTGTCAATGGTTGCATCATGAATTGAGGAAGAGGCAAGGTTTGCTGTTAGTTTAATGCGATCCCTAATAATTTTAATAGTTTTTGAAGATGCAGGGGCTTTAATTGGACGAACTTCTAATCGAACCACAGTATCTATAGGTCCTTTAATAAGTTCCACTATTTTGGATAATCTCATGTCAACTACATCAACATATTCTCCCGTACCTTGAGCAACTTTTAATATTACATCTTCTGCCTCCAATTCACGTGAAGCTTCAGCAGGGCCTCCGGGAAGTAGTTCCTTAATTGTGCAAAACCCATCCTCATCAGTAAGTACAGCACCGATTCCAACAAACTCATTTTGCATAGTTTGGTCAAACCGCTCCTTTTCTTTAATGTTTAAGAATGATGTGTGGGGATCAAATTGCTGAGTAATTGTGCTTAAATAAATCTCTTGTAAGTCTGTGGCTTCAAATTCTTGAATGTTTTTTCTCCACCTTTGATACTTCTTAGTTAGGCGGTTTTTAGCTTCACTTTTAAGTTTTTCAGAATTTTTCAATGATTCAGACAGACTGGCATTTTCATCAACCTGAGATAGTATTTCATTTATATATTCATGAGTGATTAGCTTTTCCCATCTCAAATTTAGATCATGAATCGATTTTGCCCATTCGTCTTTATCTGGATCAAGAATTAAGGTTGTTTTATTTGAATCGACAATTGGGTGTCCTGAAAGGTATTTTATTGACCAATCTATTCTATTTAAGGATTTATTTTCGTAGTCTCGATAGATTTCAAATCCAGGAAACAGGTTACCTTGTTTTAAGTAAGTTAGTAATGTTTGCCCATAACGCTTTAGGTGAGACTCTAAGTCAAGCTTTGTGAAAAACAATTTTCTTTTATCTAAATTATTTAAAAACTCTTCAATGAAAAGGGATGCATTTAGGTCATTGACATTGACCTTCTCGAAATGTGCTTGCTCCAAGGCTTGCAAGAGCCACTTTGTTTCGTGGGTCATAAAGTCAGTTGGAACCAGATGGGAAGACTTAGCATCAGAACCATAAGGACCAGAGTCAGTATCTGCATGTAAAGAAACATGCTGCATTGAAACGAATACCGTTATTAGCACTAAATATGAAGGAAAGTTTCTTTGGAAAATCATGGGGTTAGTCTTTTCTTAGTAATTTTTTTGCTTTTTCGAGACATTTTTTCTCGGAGTCATTAAGAGCCCCAAATCCCTGCTCGTTAATTTTATCCAAAATTTTGTCAACATCTCGTTGAATGTCAGATTGGTTCGTAAAGTTAACTTTATAATTTGAATCTTTAACTGCTTGCGAATGCTTCGATTTGTAAGAATCAGACCTTTTGAAAGTAAATTGAATTGGTAACACTTTTGAGCTCATAAAAAAACCGATTAAACCGCAGAACATACCCCCTAAATGAGCTGTGTGGGCAATAGAACTAGTGCCGTTAAGCTCCGAGAAGATAAAACCATACATTTCCAGACCTAATGTACCGAGTAGAATAAATTTAGGTTTTAATTTTAATGGAAGGATAAAAAATATTAATAGTGTGATATGTTCGTGGGGTCGCAGAAGACAAAAAAAAGTAAGAAACGAAAGAACAGCAGCAGAGAAACCAATGAGCATTTGGCTTGATGAATTAAAGGTAAGCCAGAATAGACCACCTAATAGAAGAGATGATAAACACAAAACCAGAAAATTACGGTTACCCAAATCATTTTCTACAGGGCGACCAATAAAATGAAGACCTAGGAGATTAAATAAAAGATGAAATGGCCCATCATGTAAAAACCCATAAGACAAAAGAGTCCACACAAACCCATCCTTTAACAGCGGAGAGCTGAGCGCAAAGTAACTATCCACAAAAGAGGGCACAAACAACAAAGACAAAAGGCTCTGTAATAAAAATGTTCCAATAAGGATCAAGATTAAGATATCGCAACACGAGCCCCTAAACTGAAACTTAGGAGACCTCATATAAGATCTTTCATACAACATTACTAAAAGTTATTACAACATATGAATAAAACTCAAATGTAAAAAAAGTGAAAATATTTTTAAACGAAAAAGACAAAATAATTCTATGGATGTTGATAAATTTAGTGATATCAAC
>JAOFTV010000026.1 GCA_028045305.1 Opitutales bacterium
ATTGGCCTGGAAGTACATGTTCAATTGAACACCCGTTCGAAAATGTTTACCCGGGTGGGCACCGGATTTGGACAACCGCCAAACACGCTGACCGATCCCGTTGTCCTTGGTCTACCAGGTGCCTTGCCAGTAATGAACCGGGATGCGATCGAAAAATCCATCAAAGTAGGATTATTGCTAGGTTGTAAAATTGCTGAGGTCTGTAAATGGGACCGAAAAAACTATTTCTATCCGGACATGCCCAAAAATTATCAAATCTCTCAGTTTGATCAGCCGATCTGTGAAGGTGGAGAGGTCGAGATTGAGATGCCCGGAGAAAACCCCGCAAAAATGGGTGCCCATCGTATGGTCGAATTGACCCGTATTCACCTGGAAGAGGATGTGGGAAAACTAACCCATTATGAACAGGACAGTTTGGTTGATTACAACCGTGCGGGCTCTCCCCTGCTGGAAATTGTCAGCGAACCGGACATGCACAGCCCGGACGAGGTCTTTGCTTACCTTACTTCCCTGCGCAATTCTTTAGTCGCTGCCGGAATTTCTGCCTGCGATATGGAAAAAGGCCAGTTACGTTGCGATGCCAATATCAGTGTGCGTCCAAAGGGTACTACCACCCTGGGAACCAAGGTGGAAATAAAAAATTTAAATACGATATCCGGGGTACGGAATGGAGTGGAATATGAAATCCGTCGCCAGATTCGAGCGATCGAAGAAGGCACAGAAATTATTCAGGAAACCCGTCGTTGGAACCCTGAACAAAAGTACACCACCCCCATGAGGACTAAGGAAATGGCTCATGATTACCGCTATTTTCCGGACCCCGACCTGATGCCGGTAAAAATAGATGAGGCATGGATTGATCGTGTAGCCAAAGAACTTCCAGAAAAACCCTTCGACAAACAACGTCGCTATCAGGAAGAGATGAATCTTCCCTACTCCGCCACTTCTTCCCTCTGTGGAGATCATTTGCTATGTGCCTATTTTGAAGAGGCCACTGCCCTGGCAAAGTCGCCAACCAAGACGGCAAACTGGGTGGTTAATGATTTATTGCGTGAACTTTCTCAGGCTAACAAGGTGGATGAATTCGCTGAGGAATCGAATGAAGCAATCACTCCCCAGTCCTGTCCGGTATCTCCACAAAGCCTTGCTGAATTGATCAACCTGATCGAGGATGGAAAATTGACCAATAATGTAGCCAAGCAATTATTTCCCGAAATGTTTGCCACTGGAAAAACAGTATCTGATTTAATCAAAGAAAAGGGACTCGACCAAAAATCAGATGACGGAGAGATTGAAGGAATCTGTGCCGATGCCATTGCCAATGATTCCGATGCCTCAGAAAAGTTCCGCGGGGGCAAAGAAGGTGCCATCAATGCTCTCAAAGGAGCGGTTATGAAAGCGACCCGTGGACAGGCAAACCCCAAGGTGGTGGACGAAACTCTACGCCGTCTGTTGTCTTAAAGCAAAGGACCTGGCCTTATTTTCCGCATGGATGCGGAGAAATTAATTGTTTTCCTCAGGAATGATTCCCATTGCTGAATATTTAGGTTTTTGAGAAGAGAAATAATACCTATGAAAATTTCCACCCTCAGCTTTTACGGACTGTTCTGCACCTCTCTTCTTTTCGCTTCTCCCAAACCGAACATTGTTCACATCATGGTGGATGATTTGGGCTGGCAGGATATCGCCAGCCATAAAGTCGATGGCAATACAATCTACGAAACCCCGCACCTCGACCAACTGACCCGCACGGGCAGACGTTTTACCGAAGCCTATGCTCCCTCCCCAGTATGCGCTCCCTCAAGGGTATCTTTTTTGCGCGGTCAATACCCTGTCAATACGGGTGTTTACAGTGTGACTGGTGGGCAGTTACCCCGTCCACACCAAAGCAAAATCGACCTAATCCCCCCCTATTACCTCTATGGATTACCAGTCGAAGAACCGATGATTCCAGAGACTCTAAAAAAAGCAGGTTACTTTAGCGGCCATGTAGGAAAATGGCATGCCGGGGGAAAGTACAGAGGCTTCCCCTTTCCCACCGATCAAGGGTTTGATTTTGGATTTTTGGAAAAGAACGGGGGTCCTCTCTTTTACAATGATGAAGAATTATGGAACCCAAAGGATGGCAAAAGAAATTCCTTTGGCGGTTCCTGGCAGCGTATTGTTCCTCATCGCCTCGCGGATTTTGCCACCCATCATCCGGACGATCCCTACCAATTGGACGAGGACGACCGGCCTTATGACAAACCAACTGAGTTGGCAGTCGGATTTATCCGAAAAAATAAAGACAAACCATTCTTTCTAAACTTTTGCCCCTTTTATGTTCATGGGCCCATCGGTACGCGGGACAAAAAACGCTTCCAACATTATTGTAAAAAAATGGGCATTCCATTTCCCACCGATCCAAAAGCAGTAAACCCCGAAATCCCCGGACATTCCAACCCCTACTATGCAAGTATGGTTGATACCGTGGACTGGAGTATCGGCAAGGTGGTAAACTACCTCGAAAAAACGGATGATCCGCGCAACCCCGGGCACAAACTAATCGACAATACCTACATTATCATCGATTCGGATAACGGAGGATGGTTGGGCAGTCAGCACGAACCAATCACCGACAACAGTCCATTACGGGGAGGAAAGATGAACAACTACGAGGGCGGACTACGCGTACCTTTTCTTATTCGCGGACCAGGGGTTCCCGCCGGAACAACTTGTGAGACACCAATCAATCTGATTGATCTGTACCCTACTTTCATGGAAATGGCAGGGCTCTCCCCCGATGCCGAACTCCAACTGGACGGGTGCAACATTCTTCCCTTGATCAATGGTAAATCAAACAAGGTTATCCAAGCGGACGGCAAGGAACGAAATACCCTGTTTTGGTTTTATCCTATGGAAAGTCACATGACCGTTGTAATGCGAAAAGGGGATTGGAAACTGATCAATAATTTAGGGATTGGATACGCCGGGAAATGGTCACAGGTGGAAAATAAAAAAGCAGTGGAATTGTTCCGTATTCGCAAGGAAGATCAAAGCCCGGACGATCTCGGTGAACAAAAAAACCTGGCGGCTCAATTTCCAGGGATTCGAGACTCTATGCTTCAGGAGTTAAGTAATTTTCTCAAAAAAGCTGGGGTTTCCATGCCTTATCGAAATATCAATTCTTCTTCGGTAACGAAGGAGGAAAAATCAGCTTATCCTAAAATTCTCCAGCTTGGTTCAAAAAAGGACCGCGTATGGGTAACATTTCAGTCTGGAGAAAATAAGGCTAAAATTAAGGAGGCTCATTTACTCTACACGCTCAATCCCAAAGAATTTGATAAAACCCGAGGACATCGGGAGGAATGGTTGCAGGCTCCTGCTAAAACTGGGAATGGACGGTGCGATGCGATCATGCCTCCGGGTGCCACCCATGCCATCTTTTGTATGCGTGATACCAATGGATTCCTGATCACTTCAGAACCATTGCCCGACTTCCAAAAGGTTCCCTATGCAACCACTCAGGACTCCACTTTTTTGAAGAACGGATATGCCTACAAACCGGGCCTTTTTTCTTTGATCGAGTTGGCAAAAAAAGCACAGTCGATTGCCGAAAATAAAAAAGTGAATGTATCCGCTTTGAAAAAAAGCCTGAGCACAGCCCAGCTTCTATACGATTCCGAAAAAATAGTTGTAAAACAACTTTCCAATGCAATCCGCTCTCTGCGCTCGGAAATTCGCAAATTGAAAACAGTGCCTCAATCAAAACACTTTACCATCAATCGATTCCCCTCCGAACCCCTCTTCTAAAAACAAAAGGTTTTTCGCCCTCAAACTGCTTTTATTGAGAATCAGTCTCAAAAAGGCTTTCCAAGTCCCTTACCTTGGGATAGAGTGGGTTTCTTTTTTCTGAATGATAAAGACTCGCTCTCTCTTACCATACTTGCTCGCCCTTTTTATCAGTGGCGGTTCGTTCCTGCATGCCGAGGTTAAAGAGACTCACAAGATCATTGGGGAATGGGTGACCACGGAAAGATTAATCTCCGAAGAGGAGAGCGATTGGGATGTGGAAAAATCAACCCTGCTCGATCTCGAACAAGCCCTGAGTGCGGAGATTGGTGAATTGAATGGCAAGCTCCAGGAAACCGCGGAGGAAGCGGTGGGAGCAGCCAAGCAACGGGAGGATTTACTCGCCCGTAAAGAAGCTGCCCAGCAGGCTACCAGTTCCCTTCATCGGGGCCTGGATCGGGCGGTATCCAAGTTAGATCGGGTATTTTTACTCCTTCCCACACCCATTGCCGACCGACTTGCTCCCTACCGCAAGAAACTGGTGCCTGCTAAAGGGATGCCGATGCCTCCTCTTCGACAACGGGTGGACGCCCTGGTCTCTCTTCTTCAGGCCATTCAGAACTTCCACCGCTCAGTAACTTTGGAACGCCAGGAGTTTACTTTAGATGACAACCAATCGCGCGAGTTCCAGGTGATGTATTTTGGATTGGGTAGTGCTTACTTTGTCAATGAATCAGGAACCGTTGCTGGATATGGACAGCCCAAAAATTCAGGCTGGGCATGGACGAGATCGGACGGACTGGCCCGCGAAATTTCCACCGGGGTTGATATGCTCAACAACCAAGCAATGCCAAGGTTTTTGGAACTCCCTGTGCCTGCCCCCGGCACTATTGATCAATGAAACCGGCAAGGACCAAGTCTATTCTCTTTCTCTTGGCCATTGCCTGGGGATCTTGCCTGTGGTCGCAATCGATCCAGCAAGTGCGCGAAAATGCCCGCAACGATTTAAAAGATTCTATTGAACGGCTCGCTCTGCTCAGGCAAAAAATTGAGCAGGAAAAAATACCCCGGGCCAAAAAAGTTGCTCAACTCGAACGGGATACCCGTGACAAACGTGCGGAAATTGACCGTCGTTTGCGCCAGCGGGACAACCGGGATGCCTCCCTGCTTCAATTAAAAGAGGAAGTCCGGAAAAACGAGGCCGCCCTTGAAACCTCTCTCCGCTTACTCAAGGACTATGCCCGTGGGTGGACGCAGTCGATCCCCTCATCCGAGCGTATTCTTCATGCCGAGAATCTATCCTCCTCCCTGGCCAAGGAAAAAGGCGACCGAGCCAGTGCTTTTAGTGCCTACCTAGAAATTGCGGAGTTATCCACTTCCACACTGCTTAAACAAGCTGGAGGCGTTGCTTATTCCGGAGATGCCATTGTACCTCCCGAAGGTGTTCGCGAGTCTGGTACCTTTTGGACTCTTGGACCAGTGCTTTATTTTCGTGGAGAACAGGGAAGTTCAGGATTTCTTGATAAAAGCTACGAACGGGTGGAGGATTCCACCCTTGAAATGAGCCCGGACTCAGTCAGGCGGAATACCCCGCCCCGTCTGTTGGTTGCGAATCAATCGACCTCCACCCTGATCGCTCAATCCCTCCAATCCCCTGTCGGAAAGCTCACCACTCTTCCGCTTGACCCAAGCCTGGGGAAGGCCCTGGTTATTGAAGGAAGTGAACCCACCCTGATTGAAGAAATGCAAAAGGGTGGAATCTGGATCTATCCCATTCTTTTCTTTGCCCTAACCTCGGTACTAATTGCCCTTTATAAAGCAGCTCAGGTTTTGCGTATTCCTTTTCCCAAAGGCCCGGTCACCCTCGCAGGAAATTTCGGAGGCCCCTTCGAACTCCTTCGTAAAACTGCCCAGGGATACCGAGGAAAAAAACCAGAAATTCTCGAGGAAATTCTTTACGAAATCATTATCGATTGGCAGGCCCGCCTCGAAAAAGGTATGCCCCTGATTGCCATAACCGCAGCCATCGCCCCCCTCCTCGGCTTACTCGGTACGGTTACTGGAATGATCGATGTGTTCCGTCAAATTACCAACTTTGCAAACCCGGAAAACAGCGAGTTGGCACGGGGTATCTCCGAAGCCCTGGTTACCACAAAATTTGGCCTTATCACGGCTATTCCCTCCCTCATCGCTCATGCACTGCTCACCCGACGACTCCAGGGCCTGGTTTCAAAGATGGAAGGCTTTTCCGCCCGTCTCGTTCATCTAAAAAAGGAAGCCCCCAAGGAACTATCGCCTGAGCCTGTTAACAAGGATGAACCAAGTCATTGAATTCATTGACCAGGCAGGCTTTGTTTGGGAAAAGGGTGGCGCTCTAATGCCCGCCCTCGGTTTACTCGCAGTTTATCTTTATTACCTCTCCTTCGACCTTTGGCTACGCCTGCGTGCGGTGATTCCTTCAGACTTGCGAGCTTTCCCACGCGAACGCTGGGATGCTTTTAAAGGAGGTGGTCGGGTGGACCGTATCATTCGTTACTGCCTGGCGGATCATAGCGACCAACGCGAAACCCAAAGGCGTTTTGAACAGGTGCGAACCGGAGAGACCTCTTTTTTAAACCGGCGCTTACGCTTTCTCTTTGTCCTCGCCACTTCCGCCCCGCTGATTGGGTTGCTTGGAACAGTTGCCGGAATGCTTCGTACCTTTGACGGTCTGAGTATGCAGGATAGTTACAAGATGGACCTAGTGGCGGGAGGTATTTCGCAGGCTCTAGTAACGACCCAGGCGGGCTTATTGATTGCGATCCCAGCAATTGCCCTAATTCATCTGCTTAACCGCAGAAAGAAGGACTGGTTACAATGTATTAACCGTCTGGAGAGTTTATCTTTGCGCCAAGTTCCCAGCCCAATTGCCAGGTGAGGTCCCGTTCGAGGAACATTGAAAATAGCGAGGCGGATGCGATCAATGTATCCCCCTTGATTGATGTGGTCTTCATTCTGCTAATTTTCTTCATCGTTTCCGCGACCTTTGTCACCCTGCCAGGAATTGAAGTTACCCGCCCCCAGGCAGTTACCGGAAAAGCTCTTGAAAAAAATGCAGTCATTTTCGCCCTCTCCGGAAAAAATGAAATTAAATATGCTGGCTCTTCCGTGCAACTTGAAGAAATTCCCGGCCTCGTCGAACTAGCCAGCAAGGATAAAGGAAAACCAGTGGTTATTCAGGTCGACCAATGGGCAGATGCATCCATCCTTGCAAAGGTTGTCGCACAAGCCCGTAAAAAATCCGGCGTTGTATCGATCGCCACCCGCAAGTCGAAGTCATGAGAAGAAGATTGGTTCAGGAGCCCGAACGCACCGAGATAAATGTATCTCCCCTGATTGATCTGGTCTTTATTCTTTTAATCTTTTTCATCGTTGCCACCTCCTTCGTTAATGAGGTGGGAATCACCCCCAAACACAAGGACACCGCATCTTCCTCCACCAACCTCGAGGAACCCCTTGCTTTTGATCTTCCTGCCTCTGGTCAACTTTTGCAGAATGGAATGTCTATTGGTATCGAACAGGTCGCTCCCTTGGTTCGTTCAAACCCTGGAGACAAGGCACCTTCGGTACTTGTACGGGTATCTCCCGGTGCCCGTGCCGGCTTAGCAACCCAAGTAATGGACCAAGCCATGCTCGGCGGTGCTCAGGCGGTAAAACTTAGCCCGCTTGCCCAATGAAAGAAGGATTGGATATCGAATGGACACCAGGGGTTGAGACTGAGCCCTTACCCAACTTACGCCTCAAAAGCATGGGACTGGCCGCCTTGGTCTCCTTTGGTTTATTTTGCCTTCTTCCCTTGTCTGAATTCGTTCGACCAGACGAATGGATCGTTCGCCCGGCAGATGTTCCCACCTACACCCCTCCCCCTCCGCCGAGAACGGAAATGGAAAAAGAGGTGGTTAAAAAACTGGACCTTCCCGCACCTGCACTGGAGACTCCCAAAGTCCGCTTACTCAACCAAGCAAGTGCAGCCACCCTGGAAGTTGGCCCTGGAGATTTTCAAGCCGCATTTTCGCTGACAAACTTCAACCCAGCCCCTGCCGGATTTGCTCAGGAACTTGTCTTTGCCATGCACCAGCTTGATCGCAACCCTGGAGTTGTTAAGCGCGGATCCTTGGTTTATCCAGCCCACTTGCGCCGCAAGGGGCTCGAAGGAGAAGTCAAACTGCTTGTGCAAATTAATGAAAGTGGAAGGGTCAAGGTTTTGGAAACAGTTTCCGCTACCCACCCAGATTTTGTAGAGGCATCCCGCAAAGCTGCTGAAGGATCCGTCTACGAAGCACCAACC
Source organism: Opitutales bacterium (assembly GCA_028045305.1). Classification (GTDB taxonomy): domain Bacteria; phylum Verrucomicrobiota; class Verrucomicrobiia; order Opitutales; family Seribacteraceae; genus Chordibacter. The sequence goes on from JAOFTV010000026.1 coordinate 8,099, forward strand.
CGTAACGGCAAGCCAGTAAAGGTGGAATTCTACCTCCCTGTTCGCTTTTCTATGCTCAAATGAAAAATTCCTTTTCCATAATCTTCGCCCTTTTCAGTCTCGCTCTCGGCCTGGCCGCCAAGGCACCCCCTCCTGAACTTACCCAGGATTTTTGGAACGATCCCGCATTCGTTCGTGGATTTATGGGAGATTACGGATTTCGCAGCGAGGTAGAGCCACGGATCGACAAATCTGAACAATTCATCCTGCGGGAAGTGGTAGCCAAAGCAGAAAATCAACTGGAAGATGCGATCATTTATCTCGAAGAAAAAATTAAACCAAAAACAAGTGCCGCTCTCGATTTCGCTCTCGGTACGATGTATTACCAGCTTGGTCGCCTTACCCGATCCGAACAGACCTACGAACAAGCACTTAGGAAGTTCCCCTCTTTTTTACGGGCCCGTAAAAACCTTGGCTTCGTCCAACTAAGCCTGGGCAAGCTCGATCATGCCTCCCGCAACCTCGCCAAGGCAATAAGTTTGGGAGAAGCCGATGGAATCAGCTATGTGGCCCTGGGCTATTGCCATCTTTCTCTCGGACGGGTGGTTTCCGCGGAGAATGCTTACCGTATGGGCATTCTGCTCCACCCAGAAAGCCTTGATGCCCGTAACGGACTGGTCAATTGCCTGCTTACCACGAACCGCTACCCCGAGGCCCTCGCCCTTCTTGATGAATTGCTCGAGACCAAACCAAACGATCTATTTTGCCACAAAGCCCGTGCATCCGCCCTTCAAGGACTTGGAAGAGAACAAGATGCAGTAATCGCTTTGGAAACCCTCAGGCAAATGAATAAGCTGGATGCCGCAGGTACCCTATCGCTTGGTGATCTCTATCATAACCTTGGCCTTAATCAACTTTCGCTAGCTTCCTACCAGCAAGCCCTAGCCAAAAAACAAAAACTCAGCTTGTCGCGCTATGCCCGGGCAGCCAAGGCATTGATCAACCGGGGGTCCTACGGGGCAGGCTTCAAATACCTCGAAGAAATTCAGAAAACTTTTGGCAAAGGATATTCCGAGGAAGACGAGCGTGAAATTCGTATGCTCCAGGCGGAAGTGCGAATTGCCACGGGCAAGCGTGCCGAAGCCGCAAAAATCCTTGAGGAAATCATCCAAAACAAACCCCTAGACGGAGAAGCCCTGCTCTTATCCGCCAGACTTGCCACCGAGGAATTGGATTATGCCCGGGCAGCCCTGCGATTCGAACGGGCGGCCAAGTTACCCGAATTCGAGGTCAATGCACTGATCGAACATGCACGCATGCTCGTGGGAGCCAAAGATTACCAACAAGCTGCAGATCTTCTTGAACGGGCCCAAAACCTTTCCCCACAACCCCGCGTTGCCCGTTACCTAAAAGCAATAAACAACCTCAACCTGAGCGCCAGAAAAGGCCTTTAATAGAAGTGGTTCTTCCTTGAACGCATCAACGCATCATGATACGTTGATGCGTAATATGAGTACAGGTCGTTCACTAAAAGAGCGCTTCGCGCAAGATAAACCTCTTTTCTCGGTGGAGTTCTTTCCACCCAAGGACGATGCCGGTGGCGAGCGTATGCTCAAGACTGCAAGTTTGATCCAACCACACAACCCCGACTTCGTATCCATTACTTACGGAGCGGGAGGAGGAACCCGTGGAACCACTCTTCGCTATGCAAAACTTTTACAGGAAGAGCACGGATTTGAAGTTATGCCCCACCTCACCTGCGTGGGTCACACCCGGGATGAGCTTTTGGAAATCCTCGAGGAATTTTCTCAAGCTGGTTTCCGTAACATTATGGCCCTAAGAGGTGATCCGCCCAAGGGGGAGACCACCTTTAAACCAGTACCAGGTGGATTATCATATGGTTCGGACCTCGTCTCTTTAATCCGGGAAAATTTTCCCGATTTTGGAATTGGTGTGGGTGGATACCCCGAAAAGCACCCAGAAGCCCAGAACCCGGAAATAGACTTACAAAACCTGAAGACCAAAGTGGATGCCGGAGCAGATTTTATAACCACTCAATTATTTTTCGATAATTCTGCCTACCATAACTTTGTTAATCGTTGCCGTGAGTCAGGGATTGATATTCCGGTCTTACCCGGGTTACTACCCGTGCTTTCAATTGGCCAAGTCCGGCGTTTTTGTGCCATGTGCGAAGCTGGGCTTCCCTCCCAACTGGAAAATGATTTAGAAAGTGCGAACGAAGCAGACCAACCATCCATTGGAGCTAATTGGGCTCTCCATCAAGTTAAAGATTTACTTTCCAGGGGAGCACCCGGTTACCACCTTTATGCCCTCAATAAATCCCAGAGCACTCTCCGGATTCTTGAGGGTTTGAAAGAGGACTAATCAAACACCTGAAATTTCTTCGATCTTAGCCCTTGCCTTTAATCCATCGAGGAATTGTTCGAATACTTTGTCCTTCTTCCGTTCAGTCAGGTACTGGACCACTTTTTGTTTGATCTCATCAAACGGGGTAATTTTTTCAGGAATCCTTTCATGCAATTGAATAAGATGCCATCCAAACTGAGTTTTTACCGGTTCGCTTAACTCCCCGGGCTTGAGGGCATAGGCTGCCTGCTCAAACTCAGGAACCATCCGTCCCCGTCCAAAAGTACCTAGGTTTCCATCGTTGCCTTTGTCATCTGATTCCACTCGTACAAGTTCTGTAAAATCCTCGCCCTTTTCCAAGCGCTTGCGTAACTCCTTGACTGCATCCAAAGCCTGATCGAACTCTTCCTCCGACTTGGCCATCTTCAATAAATGCGAAGCGGACAACTGTTCCTCCATTCGAAAAAGCTCCGGTCTATCCTCATAATATTTGAGAGCATCCTCTTCCGATACATCTTCGCACTTAGACTCGTCTTCGAGCAATTGATTGAACCGCATTTGGTCAGATAATTCCCGCTTCAAATCGTCATGGTTCTTGATCATAGGGTTATTTATTTTTTCAAATGCCTTCTTTCCCCCGTTTTGTTTCATCCACAACTTGATTTTTTTTTGCAGTTCGACCTCGTCCACCTTGTATTTGCGGTTTCTGCTCTCCTGAGCCATCAGAGCCTGGTCGATCAATCGATCCTTGGCCAGATCAAGGGCAGACATCGTAATAATCTCACGGGGCTTACCCGGCATGCCTTTGGCTACATTTTCATAAAGGGCTTCAGCTTGGCGCTCAATCGCCCAATCGGGAATAACTTGGTCGTTTATCTTGATCGACATAATTCCCACCCTACCTATTTCCGATCGATCTGCCAAGATTCATAAGAGTAATAAATCAATTCTCAAAATTGTCTCAATTCAATTGACCTCACCGATGGGCAAAGTCATAAACAGAATCAGATATTTATTTATGGCCAAGCCCGACCGTACATCCTGGGAAAATTTTTCCGACTATTTGATCAGCCAAGGTTTGCGTATGACTGGTCAACGTAAAGCGGTTTTCGAAGCTCTTTTCCGCCAGTCTGGTCACTTTACTGCAGATCAATTATTGCAGGATGCACGGAAAATGGACGACACCGTATCCCGGGCAACTGTTTACCGCTGCCTTCCCCTGCTCGTGGACAGTGGCACGGTGCGTAAGATCGATGTCGGCCAGGACAATAAATTCTATGCACTCAACGAATCGAGTGCCACTTTCAAAGCCCAAGTTATTTGTTCAGACTGTGACCGTATCTTCGATGTGGATGCACCCTTCATGGAATGGTATGGCCGTACGGTCTCGGAAAAACTCGGTCTTGAAGTAAACGACCAGCGTTTACAGGTACAGGCAAGTTGCCCAACCTTCGCAAGCAAGGGAGCTTGTGCCAAAACAAATTAATCCCCCCCACCCTTCGTTTTTTCATATGGCCATCTCCGCACCTCCTCCCCTGCAAATTTTTCGCCGATCCGAGAAAGACGATCAACTTTCTGCTGAGCAGGAAGAAATTGTCCGACTAAAGAAGGAAAAGAATGCGGTTCTTCTCTGCCATAATTACCAGGTCGATCCAATCCAACAGGTTGCAGATTATGTTGGAGATTCTTTGGGGCTTGCCCGGCAGGCTGCCAAAACGGATGCCGAAATAATTGTCTTTTGTGGCGTCCACTTCATGGCAGAAACTGCCAAGATTTTAAACCCCTCAAAGACCGTACTCCTACCCGACCTCGATGCCGGTTGCTCTTTATCCGATTCCTGTCCGGCTGACCAGTTAGCGAAGTACCGGGAAGAAAACCCTGACCTTTATGTCGTTGCTTATGTTAATTGTTCGGCTGCAGTCAAAGGACTGAGCGATGTCATTTGCACAAGTGGAAATGCCGTAAGCATTGTCAACCAAGTGCCTGAAGATCGCGAAATTTTATTCGTACCCGATCAAAACCTTGGCCAATGGGTAATGGGACAAACCGGACGAAAAATGCGTCTCTGGCCAGGCAGTTGCTACGCCCACGTTTTATTTACCCGCGATTCCATCGAGCGTTGCCGACTTGAGTACCCTGATGCCCCGGTAGTTGCTCATCCAGAATGCATACAATCGGTCCGGGATCTTGCTGACGAAGTGTGCAGCACCGAAAAAATGGTATCCTATTGCCAGAACCATTCATCCGACACCTTTATCATTCTTACGGAGTCTGGAATGATGCATCGATTAACCAGAGAACTTCCGCAAAAACAGTTTGTGGCGGGTCCGACCGGTCATTGTGCCTGTAACGATTGTCGATACATGAAAATGAACACACTACCGAAATTACTTTCCTGTCTCAAAGACGGGAGCCCGGAAATTTCCATGGATCAAGATTTGATCGAACGATCAAAACTTCCCATCGAGCGCATGCTCGAATGGAGTGCTTAAGGTTTATTTTTACCTTTTTTTCAATTTTGTTTTGACCTAGCTTCGAGATTTTCGAAGAAGGGAGTCGTGGAAGTTATGGTGGTCGACGAACGCAGGGAATTTCTTTGTGCATGGATAAATCAATCCACCCCTTATGGTGGTTGCGAATTGGAAGTCGCCTCGGCAGATGCCAGTTTTCGTCGTTACTTTCGTATTCACACTCCAGATGGTCCGCGGGTGGTAATGGATGCCCCCCCAGAACTGGAACCCTGTGCTTCCTTTGTCCATCTTGCCAAAAAGCTAAAAGATTCTGGAATCCAGGTTCCCCAAATTTACTTCCAGGACTTGGAAAAGGGATTTCTCATCCTTTCAGACTTCGGAGATTTACACTACCAGGAAGCCCTGGCAAGTGAGCGTAGGAATGATCTCTATGAGCTTGCCATTGAAGAAATTATTAAATTTCAAAAAAGTTTGGGTGAATGGGCCACTGAACTGCCTGTTTTTGATCGTGCCTGGCAATCAAAGGAACTTGAGATCTTTAGGGAATGGTGCCTGCCTGATGTATCCAGCCAGGAGTTCGAAAAATATACCAAACCTCTGATTGATGGGGTCGATACCATTCCCAAATCCTTCATGCACCGGGACTTTCATTGCCGCAATCTATTGGTCACCGATGATGGAACTCCCGGAATTATTGATTTTCAAGGGGCCATGTTTGGGCCAATTACTTACGACTTGGTATCCTTGTTGCGCGATTGCTATGTCGATAACTCCGAGGACTGGATAGTCCGGCAGGTCAGAAGTTTCCGCACCCAACTTGTTCAATGTGGCTTGACCGGACCGGAAATCAATGAGGGCACCATCAACAAATGGTTTGATTGGGCGGGATTACAAAGACATTTAAAATGTGTTGGTATTTTTCATCGCTTAAAAATCCGCGATGGAAAACCTGAATATTTAGCGGATGTTCCCCGTGTACTGGGCTATGTAAAACAGGTCCTAAAAACCTACCCGGAGCTTTGCGATCTCCAGGCCCTCGTGGAACAGGCATCCCTGCTTTCTCCCGACTCCTAAAGACCGATGAATGCAATGGTACTAGCTGCTGGCTATGGCAATCGCCTACGCCCCCTGACTGACCATACTCCCAAACCCCTTGTGACCGTAGGAGGAAAGCCATTAATCGTCCACCACCTCGAAAAATTGGCCGCTGCAGGACTTAACGAAGTGGTGATCAATCTTGGACACTTAGGCTCTAAAATTCCCGAAGCCTTGGGGAACGGTTCAACCTGGGGGCTTTCGATCTCTTATTCAGATGAAGGCCCGGAACCCCTTGAAACCGGGGGCGGATTGGCCAAGGCCCTGCCCTTGTTAGGAAACGATACTTTTTTGGTGGTTAATGGCGATGTCTGGTGCGACCTGGATTTTTCCACTATTCCTCATGCCTTACCCCAGAATGATCAGGCAATGCTCTTCCTCGTGCCCAAGCCTGACTGGCGGGAACGGGGAGATTTCTCTCTTTCCCAAGACCGTGTAATTGAACATCAGACTCCAGAATACCTCTATGCCGGTATCGCTCTCTACCATCCGAGCATTCTTGACGGAGCAACGGTTGAGAAATTTTCCATTGTCCCCCGCCTCAAACAAGCAATATCCAGCAACCTGGTAGGTGGACGGCTACATCGAGGAGAATGGGATGATGTGGGCACCCCGGAACGACTGGGGTCTCTCCACGCCCAGTACGGGGCTTAAAAAGGCTTCTCAGACTTCTTCGGTACCATACGGTCTCGCATCGAAGGAGCCTCTGCAGGCCCGTGTGCACTAACAATGTAAGCAATAAGGTCTCGTAAGGTACCATCAGTTATCTCTTTTGATGCCGCCGCCATCACTCGTCCGGACTCATCCAAAGGGTGGTAACCACGGTCGCCTGAACGAAACTTGCGCATCTGTTCCAGAAAGTACCAACCTTCCAAACGGTTGAGAGCGGGTCCCGCAAGCAAACGGTTCCCTTCCGCCTTTTCTCCATGGCAAGATACACAACGTGCCTCGTAAAATTTTTTACCCTGCTCCAAGTCACCCACCACCGTGCGAACCGCCGGTTTGGGTGCCTTCCGTGCAAACCAGTCGGCCAAATAAGCAGATTCCAAGTCATTCTTTACTTTCTTAATTCCTATGCCCATTAAGTGCTCAGAACGATTATCGGGATTTTGTCCGCGTATGCCTGAACGGAATTTTTGCAACTGGTCATAAAGATACCAGTATTCCATCCCGTCCAGAATGGGTCCCCGTTGGGCCTCTTCCACACCATGACATACCCGACACTCGCGGACCAATCCATCCATCCGTGCAAGGGATTCTTTTTCCATCGTTTTGGTAATCCGTTTAACCTGAGGAGCTTCCGTCTGACAACCAGTGAAGCCAGCACCAAGGAACCAGAGGAGCAATCCTCCAAGTGTATGCCTGCAAATATGTAAACGCTTCACAAGACCCATCCTATGTTTCCGTCCCTCTATGCTCAAGCGACAAAGCTTTACCCTAAGCCATCCATGCTTAAAGTGGGTATATTTCAATGAGCAGTGCGATTTCATTTAAGCAGGTAAGCAAGACATTCCCCCCGGATATTCATGCCCTAAAATCGATCGACCTCGAGGTTGCCGAGGGCGAATTCCTTGTGGTGGTTGGTCCGTCTGGTTGTGGAAAAAGTACATTGCTTCGCTTAATTGCCGGCTTGGAAAACCAGACCCATGGATCGATTGATATATTTGGAAAAGATTCCGACCAACTCGCACCTCAGGAGCGGGACCTTGGCATGGTCTTTCAAAACTATGCCCTCTTTCCCCACCTTTCTGTCTTTGAAAATATGGCATACGGTTTGCAGGTCCGTCGGGAATCAGCCCCTGAAATTCGAAAAAAAGTCGAAGAGATCGCCCAAAAGTTGGAAATCCTGGAATTTCTCAGACGTAAACCTAATCAATTAAGTGGCGGACAGCGGCAACGGGTGGCACTTGGACGCCTCCTTGTCCGCGATCCAAAAATTCATTTATTTGATGAACCCCTGGGCAATCTTGATCCTCAATTCCGTGCAGGCATGCGCTCAGAACTTGCCCGTTTGCACCGGGAAAGTCCCAGGACTACAATTTATGTTACCCATGACCAAGCAGAGGCTATGACCTTGGGTCAAAGAATCTGTGTATTGTGCAAGGGAGAGGTTTTACAGGTGGGCACACCAGAGGAAATTTATGATCTTCCCACCCATCGATTTGTGGCTGAATTCTTCGGCTCTCCGGGAGTGAATTGTATTGATGGAAAAATCGAGAAAAAAGAGGGGATTCCGTCAGAATTCCGGTCAGGTTCCATCCAATTCCCACTCCCTAATCATGATATGCCCACAGGATCGATCACGCTGGGAATACGTCCGGAAAACTGGACTCTTTCAGCCCCCAAAAACGGGACCATACCCGGGGTAATTCAAAGAGTTGAAAACCTGGGAGATCATCGATTATTTGAAGTGTTAATTGACGACCTTAATATTTTCATAAAGACCACGAGGTCAGACATTAAAGAAAAAGATACTGTGAGTATATCCCCCCAGTGGGAACAGGCTCACTGGTTCGAACGCTATACTGGTAAACGGATCTAAATTCTTCAGGAAACCACCCAGTCTGCCAAGGCCGTGCGTACCCGCCTAAAAAAGTAGCCAAAAAGCAAGAAAAGAGGAATCATGGCTAGTACTCCAGCCGCTAATCCCACCGCTTCGGGTGTATGGTAACTGGAATCTCCCAATTTGGCCAGGGCAAGGGGCAAGGTAAGTTGATCCGACCCCAGGGTCAGCAAGGGGAGTAAATGTTCCTGCCAGCAAATAAAAAAGTGGAGGATTCCATAGGTGCACAAGGCTGGAAAAATTAAGGGGAGCAGGGTGAAAAAGCAAAAAAACGGGCTCTGTCCTTCCACTTTGGAAAGATCGATCAATTCATCGGGCACTTTTCGAAAGACTTGGGTAAAAAAGATAACCCCCAAACCGCTGGCCACCCCCGAAAGTATGAGTCCATAAAGATTCCCGGTAATTTCCAACCGTGCCATCCATTCAAACAAAGCAAGGCTCATGGCTTGTTTGGGATATAAAATAATCAATAAAGCCGCCCAAAAGAGAAGGGATTTCCCCCAGAATCTTCCCTTGGCCAGAGCAAACCCAGTCGCTGCCGTAACCAGGCATGCAAAAATCGCCTGCCCGCTCGCGAGCAAAAGGGATCGTACTAATACGGCCGTAAAATCAAACAACTCTCCAGAAAACAACAGTTTGTAAGCAAAAGGATCAAAGGATTCCGGAAGCATTTTGCCAGGTTGGTATATCTCGCGGTTCGTTTTGAAAGAGGATAAAAACATCCAGGCAAAGGGATAAGCGGTTATCAGAAGGACCAACCCAATAAGAATAGGTGAAAATAAACGGTTCATATTCTAATTCCCCATGCGTTTTCTTACCCGTAGTAATAACCATGCAAAACATGCAGTAGTGCCTGCCACCAGCACACAGGCAGCAGATGCCAGGGGCAGATCAAACCTACCACTTCCTCCAGGGAATGCCACCTGGTAGGCATAGGTCACAAAGAGCAGTCCAGCATCGAGCACTCCGCCCGAACCACCGAGTAAATTATACGCTCCAGAAAATGCAGCCACACCATCAACCAAAAGAAAAATACCAGAAAACAAGAGCAAATGGCGGGTGCCTGGAAAAAGAATGGTTCGCACCTTGGTCAAGGCAGTAGCCCCTTCAATCCGGGCAACTTCAAATTGCCAGTGGGGAATTGCCCGTATTCCACAATAAAGGACCAAAGTAATCACGCCGGTCCATCTCCAAACTGCCTGTAGCACCAGGCAGGGTAAAATCCAGGAAGGGTCCATCATCCAGTTAATTGGATCAAACCCTAGGGGAATGACCAGAAATTGGTTCAATGCACCAGACTTTCCATGAAAAAATAAATAAAACAAAGTGGCCAGGCTACCAGGCAGGGCAAAACTTGGAATGAGGAGCAAAAATAAACAAATTCCCTGAAATTTTTTGTTTAGTTCATAGACCGATATGGCCAGAAAAAAGCTCAGCCCCAAAGTAATGAGAATGGATCCACCCACAAATAACGAGGTATTTTCCAGGGAATGTATAAATTTAGGATCGTTGATTGCCCGTTCAAAATTGGAAAACGGGGAATGGGTATACCCAGTGCCAGGTAGCGACCTGCTAAACTGCTGGCTCTCCTGCATCGCCAAGTCCACACCAGTGAACAAAGGAACCACCCAGAAAAAGGCCCAAAATAAAAGAAATGGGCTGGTTAAAAAGAGAAAGGAACCAGAATTACCCCATAAATGCCCTGCCCTCTTGTTCGACATCAAAATACGAGGGCAAAATCGATCAAGGCTGTTCGCCTGGAGGTTGATCCCCGAATCCACCCTGCATTGCCTGACGCATTCTCACAATTGTATCCTCGGGAGTTAGAGTACCATACATTACAGAGGAAAAGAAATTTTCCTTCATTAGAAAAATCGCCTGGGGACGACTTGGATTTACTGTAACAGGGGGGATTTCATCGGCTAATTCAATCAATAACTCACCCATTGATTGCTCGAAGTATGGCTGTTCACTTACTAAGCGGGGATCTTTCCATGCCGGTTTGTATGCGGGAAAACTATTGCCCTGTAGGAAGCGTTCGGCATTGGCATCGGCATCCGTCATGACAAATTCGATAAAGTCCCAGGCCTCTTCCTGTTTTTTGCTTGAATTCATGATCATTAGTCCCTGCCCGGCAAAGGTGGCGGTGCGTGGACCCAGGGAACCATCTGCCTTTTTCCAGGTCGGTAAAGGAAGCATTCCCCACATTCCTTCCATCCCCGGGGCAAATTGTTGAAAAAGATCGAGCCCGTACCAATCGGCTCCGATCACACACAATACCTCTCCCATTTCCAAATCTCCGCTAAAAAAAACGGGGTCAAAAATAGATCCACGGTCTGGAAGCACTGCGATCTGTTTTTCTGCCATCTTAGCAAATTCAGATAAGATAGATACGGCAATATCCTCATCAGGTATAAAATTTCCCTTGGCATCAAATAAATCACTCCCCTTTTGGCGGAGCAGGGAATCAAACAGTGTGCCATCCAAGGCAAGAAACCTTTGCCCGTTCTCGCTCATCAACCTTTCACCAACTTTCGCAAAGTCTTCCCATGTGGTAATGTCCTCGGGTTGGATATTAAAATCCTCAAACATATCCTTGCGGTAATAGAGCACCAAAGCGCTCAGAGACTGGGGAACACCATATGTCTTCCCCTCGTAAGTAAAAACCTCCAATCTTTGTTTGTGCAAAGTTTTGTTTAGCTGAGCTTTACGAATTTTTTTAGTTAAATCAACAAAAGGGGGTGGGCCGTTAAGAAATACCCCAAAAAAGGTCTCATCCAACTGCACTAAATCGGGTGCCCCTTCCCCTGTTCTCATGACTGCACCCAACTTATCGGGCATTTCCCGAAATCCGTACGCTTCCACCTGCAGGTCGATGGATTGTCCCGACTTTTTGCGATACAGTTCCGCCATTTGTTCGTAATAGGACTGATCCTGAAAGGAACTAATCCATAACTTGAGTTGGGCATGGCAAGTTGCGGATAAAATGAAAACAATCACGAATGCCAATGAGAATGTAAATTTTGGGTAAAAAATAATCATTAACCTCATCCTATTCGCTCCTTCAATGCATAACAAGAGATTACGGATACCTTGCTCAAAAAATTATAATCCAACAGATAAAAAAGTTATTATTTTTGTACAAAAGATGTATTTTTTTTGGGTTTGATGCTAATTAAGTTTATGAATAATATATTTCTTATATAATAAACTTAGCACTGACATTCATTTAATATCTCACATCTGCTAATTTCCTAACTCTCGAGCAATTCCTTAAAATCGTAAAATTTCCCAAACCAAAACCAAAATAATAAACTCAGTATCATAAAATGAAAAAACTACTACTACTATTAACCCTAACAGGGATTGCGGTTAGCACTGCTTTCTCGCAAACGCCTGCGTTTGATCTCTATGAAGGAGATGGTAACGAATCATACGCAATTAAGATTAATCCTATTTATGATCAATGGGGAAATCTAGACTTAACTAACCCAATCCCAGTCGGTGTTGCTTATCTTAAATCTCAAATTGAAGACAATAATTTCTCGGATGAAGGCCTTATTGTTTACTCTTTGCTGGCTTCCGAAATAACTAATTCAGGAGAGGGGAAATTGAATGGTGAACCTAACGACGCTTATGGAAATTCTGTCCAAAGTGGTTTTTATGTAATGGATGAGGCCTATCTTTTTGACCCTGGATTAGGTCAGGACACCCTTACACCTGCTCTATTTCCGGTTGTAAAATCAAATACCTACAAGGGTGCACCCCTTGTGCTCGATGTAAAAGCGATGCAAAGTGACTTCAATGAAAGTAAGGATGTAAACTTCGACTATTATCTTCTGCTTGGTGAAGGCAGAGTGCCAGCCTATGTAGAGTACTGGTTTAGGGCCGATTATGGTACCTGGACCAAAATTGAAGACTCATATCTTAGTAAACAATCTGGTGAAACAGCTGAAGGATTAACATCCAAAAGTGGTAGGCATTACGGGACGTGGTTTGCTGGTGCTCAGTTAGGAAACCAGTTAAAAACCACCAATGCCCAAATTCGGGTAACCGCAAGGTATGGTGAACCAAGTGGTTGGGACGGGACTGATCCATTCGTCACTACAGATAGTGATTACACTAGCCCAACAGGCGGCGGAAGTGGTTACACTAGCCCAACAGGCGGCGGAGGCACTGACCCATACTCAACCGACTCGGATGGAGACGGCGTGATGGATGCTTATGACGCCTATCCTTATGATCCATCGATGACGACAGACGGCGGCGGTTACTCATCTCCGGGCGGCGGTTATTCTTCACCAACTGGTGGTTAATAGAGCCTGTTTACTAACAAAAGTGATTAACCATAAAAGTTCTCGTTACCTGAGAACTGTTTAGAACTGATCTATCATTCATATAGATTGATCAGCACTCCAATGGGTTTGCTATTTTGGACATTCCTGTGTTCGGCTGCATTCGTTTTTGCTGAAAACAATGAGTCTGGCATAGGCGATTCTGATGCGTTTGCCCTCGACACCACTGATACGGGTGCCGAGGGCAACGCCGGTTTTGCCGACTCGCAGGTTTTTGTTCTTAATACGACAGACACAGGTGCCGAAGGTGACTCAGGATTCGCTGATTCCAACGGATTCGCACTCAACACAACAGATACGGGTGCCGAGGGTGATTCAGGATTCGCAGACTCCAATGGGTTCGCGCTCAACACCACAGATACAGGTGCCGAGGGTGACTCTGGATTCGCTGACTCCAACGGGTTCGCACTCAAC
>JAOFTV010000027.1 GCA_028045305.1 Opitutales bacterium
TCAGAGCTTTAGTCTAGCTGGCCAGCGAAAACGTAATAATCCTCGCAATGACCTTCCTTTTGAATTCGCAAAGTGCGCTGCCTTACTGAAGCCAAAGGTAGTTTTACTAGAGAATGTCTCCGGAATATTGAGCCCCTTTACTGATAAAGCAGGCCTTAAATGGTATGCATGGTATGAAGTAGCTAAGGCGTTTTATTCTAACGGCTATATACCCATTTGCACACATGCAGAGGCACAAAAATACGGCACCCCACAAAGACGATCTCGTTTCTTAATGGTCGCGGTAAGGAAAGATATAGCTAAACAAGCCTTAGTCCGTCTCGACATTTTGGAAAACGGAACACGCCTTGAATGGCAATCAACCCGCCTCGCCATACAAGGTTCGTTAAGTCATTTTGGGAAGCTAGAGCCGACTTTTAACTCTGGCCCTACCGGATTCCAGTGGATTGAACCTAATGACAATTGGCCTCAAATGCTGCTACCACTTCAAGCGAGGTCTATAGATGTCGAAAGTGCAATAGATGGGCTCACATTCCCTAATTCGACTAAAGACACTGCTTATTTAAAGATTCTGTCTTCGACATTCGACCATGTTATTAACTCCAAAGATTTACAACAGGCAACCGAAGACGAAATACAAAACCGGGCTAATCGAAGTCATTCGTTTCTTGTTAAATCGCGCTTCCGAATACTCCGTTTACTAGCTAATCATAAAGGCATAGCAGTTGACAACAAACAACTTCAAGTCCTCAACCTAGAAGATGAGAAGTGGCTGTTAGATCAAGATTTGATTTTCCCACATGACAATTCTAATAAAACAAGAAAACCCGCAGACCTTTCCGAATTGAGAGAGCTTTTGATAAGCCTTAAATCAAAAAAACATTCCCAGAGAGCCTTAATAAAAAACCAGATCGCTCCAGCTCAACTAAGCATCCCCGATGATTTCGCACATTATGCTGAAGACAGAACTTTAACAGTAAGGGAAATGGCACGTATTCAATCATTCCCAGATTGGTTTGAATTCAAAGGTAAGGTGACTACGGGTGGTATACAGAGAGTATATGAAGTTCCCAGATACACACAGGTTGGGAATGCAGTACCTCCCTTAATGGCAAAGCAGATAGCTGAGGGAATCAGGAATTTCCTAAACATCATAGGTGAATAACATGGCAAAATACAAACGAATCCCGGGTGGCGAGAAGACAGCAAAAAGTGGCACGACTTGGATTGAAGATGAATTACGATTGGCATTGAATTTATATTTGGAACTGGAGGGGAAACAGATCCACGAACACAATCCTGCAATTCAGGAACTTGCAGACAGGCTTGAAAGATCAGTGCGGAGCCTCGAAGCCCAGATGAGAATGTTTCGCAACCTCGAACTCGGAGGGGATTATTCACATGGTAACATGAACCAGATCTGCCGGAACCTATGGGTTGAGCATATAAACAATGGAACAACAGTTCCTAAAACCGATGAGGGCATCACTGCCCCTACGGATTCACAAAACTACCCGAACGATTTACTAAAATGGGCGGGGCATCGAGATGGCGGAGTCAAAAAGCCCTTTCGCGCTGGCACTGGGCGACCAGCGGGAAAACGGTTCGAAACCGCGCTAGCAGTTAGGCTAGAAAAGTGGGCCACACTGATAGCAAAAGGCGTTGAAGTGCCCAGCCATATACTACTAGTCGGAGGCCCAGGTAATGGCAAAACAGACACTGTTGAAGGATTAATCGAAGACCTCGATCGAATTCTCAAGTTAGACGGAAGACTATTTGCGGCATTCGGCAGCAAGTTTTCAGAATCCCCAAGCAATGAAGCTCCACCAAGGCGAGTAAGTGTTAATTTGAAAGCCATCCTCCCTGAGACACCAGAGCACCTACATAGGACAATTACACTGATCCAAGATGCCTCAGAAACTGATACTGACTTCCCAGAAAAATCAGCACAAGAGCTGCTTCTGGCAGAGTTAGATCAAATCGATAGTAGTAATAGCAATGAGATCTACATCTGCTGCGTGAATCGAGGGATTCTTGCTCAGGCATACAGCGAAGCACAGTTACGTGCCCAAGGTCCCAGAACTATCGAACTCCTGACAGAAATTACTCGCGCTGTCACTAGTAGCCCCGAAGCTACCTCATGCTGGCCGATCCCCAGCTTCCCCTCAGTTGTTGCTTGGCCAATGGACATTGATACTCTCGTCGAGTCGATCAATGGAGAGACACAGCCATCTGTCCTACACCAGATACTAGATCGAATAATCGAGGATCCCTCATGGGAAAATGAATGCCAAGCTGGTAAATATTGTCCATTTTGTGAAAACAGACGAGCACTTGCGGAACCAAATGCTGTAGACCATCTATCCGAACTGCTGCGAGCTTTCGAACTAGGAACTGGTAAACGGTGGACGTTTCGCGATTTATATTCTCTAGTCTCTTATATTCTCGTAGGGACAGAACAGGACCTTGTCACCAATGGAACGCAGCTTTCGCCGTGCGAATGGGCATCAGGGCAAGTAGAACTTCTTAATTCCACGAAAAAATCTGACGCAATCGCCCGCGCTAGAGCTCTACATCGATTATCGGGCAACCTGTATTGGCATCGTCTATTTCCAATGTGGCCACGACTAGCGACTAAAGATTTCAACGATTCCAGAAAAAAAATAATCCGCGGACTAAACGAAGGCCTAAAACCAGTGGATGACCTTTTCCGCTATTTACAATGGAGAGATCGAGCTAACAAATCCGAAGCCATATCAAAAACAGTGGCTAATAAATTCTGCCCTCTACTGGATCCTGCGAATGCTGACCCTGAGCAAGAAATTAGTTTCGCTACAAGCGGGAACAACTTTACGGTCCGCGACATTGACGAACGGTTCTGCTTATCAGTCGGACACGGGCTAAAACAGGTCACACACCGAATTTCGTTTCTCGACCGAGAGGTCCTCAAACGTCTTGCTACAGCAGATGATGAGCTTAACGGCGATTCAATTTCTAATCAAGACAGCGTAAAGGCAGAGAAACTACAAACTGTGATTCGAATGTTTGCATGTCGACTAGTCAAGCGAGCGCTGGGGACTCGAAACGGAAGTTATACGAATAAGGACAACCTCAATCACTACAAACAAGCCCTAGAAAACTCAAAGGAGCTAAAGAGTGTCCAAGCAAAGCTACGTTCGTTAATCAATGACGACAAAAGGAACTTATTTACCGTGCCCTTGATGACAACCTTCGCACAACCCACACCACCGATTCGTCGTAATGTCGTGCTCGAATGTCAAAAGGTTAAGGTGCAAGCATGGAAGACGGAAAAGACGGAGAGGCCTAAACCACAAATGGCCTACCTCAGCGTAGATGGCTCGCCCGTCCCCTTAACATTTGAACTTTTCGACGCACTACAAAGACTAACTAAAGGCATGCATACTGGCTCATTAAACGGCGAAGTCTTCGCCATGATAGACCGAATACGATCCAGAGTAGCAGGCCGAATTGTCCGAGATCGCGAGGCTCTGGACGATGACGCAATTGTAGTAATAGAAGCAACAGGTGAAGCCATCAGGTTCATCGATCAGGAATTCAGCATAGAGCTAAGGGAGGAGGAAGCATGAGCACAGACGAAACATTATTCGAAAACTTTTTGACAGACCCTTATAAAACGACGCATCCAGTATATAAGAACTCATTCCTCGCGTTTAGTAACGCACCGGGATATGCTGCTCCTGAGGTTCTTCTAGCATCACTCTACCGTGCAATTGGCCTAAAGAAATCAGACGCTGGGGTAGATAAAAGAATCTCTGAGAGTGATGTCGGGAAAAATGGAACTAAACTGGCCAAGGTGATCGATAAGCACAGGAAGTCAGGTAAAAAACGAGGAGAGCTTTCCGTAGAAGGCTGGGGACGCGTGATCGATGAAGTGGTTCGCAGCCCCAAGCAACCGAGCCAACGCAATAAGCGCGCGATACAGTTAACCCCAATTATACCGACATGTGCAGCATTCTCCATGGCTGCTAGCCTAAAAGGGCACCCCTGGAACCCAGGTTCCTTCATCGAATCATGCATTAGTCTAGGTGAGGCTACTAGGGATCAAGCCGAAGCGACCTGGGAACAACTTTTTGAATGTCTTTCCGTATCTGACGACGATGACGTTTGGGCACAGTTTCTTCAAAGGGAACTAGAGGAATGGAGTCCCGATGAGATCAAATGGTCATTCAGTAACCTCAAGGAATCGCCTGAATGGATGCAAGAATGGCAGAAAGCGGGAGTCAAACACCCTGCTGCTCGGTTCGTAAAAGATCTCAAGCATGTTATGCTGGCGAAGAATTCCTTAACAAGAAGACAATGGACTACTGTTCTTGAATCGTGCTTACGGAACGGACTAGGATCACATACGCTTTGGGTTACGAAGTGTAATAGGAACTTATATCGAATTGTTGACGATGTTCTGAACGGTGGCGATGTTCCATCGATCCCTAATATCGTCGAAAAGCTCTCCACAGAAAATGGTTTTTGGACATACGAACAAGCAGTAGGTAGCCAAATTAAGAAACTCGCCAGAGAATACATCTATGGACGTATCGGCCTCAATCTCCTCCTTTACAGAGCCATGGAAGTTGAGCCGCTTAAGGAGCTAGCTCAGCGCCTTCCATTTCGATCTCCCACAAGCATCCACACTTTTTTGACTGCATTATCAAAGGCACGGAGCGAATTTGATTATTCAAGTTACCAGTTAGCATTTGAAAATACTCTTGAAACAGACCCTCGAAAAACATCTGCGAAAGCTGGAGTTGGTAAAAATCTGGAGGAATTTCTACGCCATTCACTAGGCCAACGCGAAACCCATGAAAAAGGGCTTGAGAGCTATGACCAAGGATATCTTTTCAGCCGAAAAGGGGCTTATTCACGGGCGCCTTGGATTCTCGCATTCGGGCCAGTGATGACACTCACACTAACATATTGCTGTGCTTCTGAAGGTACGGGAGTTCGAACAGTCAAGGACCTCTGTAACCACCTTGGAGAATATGGGATACGAATCAGCCCAGACGAAGTGTCTAATAGCAGACTCGGCTTAAGTTTACGAACTCTAGGGCTAGTATTAGATAGTCCAGATGCCGAAGGTGGAATGGTAATTATCAATCCTTTTGGAACCGGCCCCAGAGATGGAATGTAGTTCAAAAAAGAAGATACAAACATGAGCTTATTTATAGAAAAACTGCTAAATAAAATAGCGCACGACCTACGTGAAAACATAGGGCCATCAGGCAACAATCAATATCGTGGAGTCTTCTCTGGGCCACCTTTAGGGCTGCTTTCAGAACTACTGGAGAAGGTAAAAGAAGTAGGAGGAATACATCTTCCTGACTTCGATAAACCAATGAATCCAATCTTATTGCCAGATGGGGGGAATTGCGACCCCAAGAACTTGACTACATCAGGAAAGTGTAGCGATTCCTACCTTTTGAAGGTGCGCACCAGTGAGTGCGATCAGTTTCTAATCCTACTGCCGACAGGACACCCACTCAATGAGTCGATGGGCACAACCATTCAAGAAATGGGGATTCCAGCGTCAGAAACTAGGCCTGCTTTTGAAACGAGATTCTTCGACGAACTTCTCGCAGGGGCAATCCATGGAAAAGGCGTAACCAAAGAAGATCGCTACATAGATCTAACAAATAGCCTGCTGCGCAATGAACACTCAAAGCTCGATGCCGAAACAAAAGAGTGCCCTCATCAATGGGGCCTGTTGAAGAGTCTCTACGACACCTATTTCACTGGCAGCAGTGAACACGACCGTATTCTAGCAATCCTAGGGCTCATTTCATGCAATGAAGACGAACTAAGCTTTCCTGAGCACCGAAAAGTGCTAGATAACCTTGGAAAACTGCTAGAGTCTGAAGGGATAAATGGCGGATTCCAGCAACTAATTGAGGGGGCTGAAACCGATATTCAAGCAGCATTAGATGCATGCAAAAACCACATTAAATCTAGATGCACGACTGGGAGTGAATTCCTTGAATCCCCCGCTTCAAAATACGCACCATACGCATCTGTAGAAATCCCCGTTTGGTGGAAGGTTTTAACTCTTGAGATTTGGAAAAACTTGCTCGGTGAACCAGAAGAAATCAAGCCGGAAGATCTAATACAGGTTGAGCTACAAGAGGTCGTAGTTAGCCCTGGGAAAGGTCACCCTCTGGTAGTGCAAACAGAGGTAAAATTCACCGTTCAATCTCTCAAAGAGCACGAACCTATAGAGCTCACTATTAACAGGCGGGTAGGACGAAAGCCACTGGAAGTAATCAGCACTCAAACCCTATCGAGTGAAGAACTTACGATTATAGATAGTAATCCCCCAGCCCACCCTAGCCACCTTGAATATATTTTCTCTGGGACAGACGAAAACGAATGCGAAATAAAACCAGTAAAGTTCAAGGTCATCGTACTCGATACTTATGAACCAGGTGTTGTCGCCCATTCTCGGAACTCTGCTCGAACCAAGCCCTTCAAACTCAGAAAGAAAAAGGGGAAAAAGAAGGCTAAAATCGGAGTATTGGAATTCGAATCCTTCATGGAGTTGAACAGCATAGGTCAGCACCAACTAGACCTATACCTCTCAAGAGGCACTCAATTGAGCAATAAGATATATGGACAGGACGTTACCCGCGAAGGCGGAGATGACACTGTGTGCGATATCAAAAAACCAAGTAAGACTCGAGCGGTTGCAACGATCGAAACGGATGAAGAATGTAGCTACCACCTAAAAGCAGAGAAGCCAGATGGAACCGCTATCGAACTCCACATACTCCTTGAGTCCGGAGACGCAGCTCCACTCAGTGCGCTAAGTGAGTTTGACCGTCTAGTTCTTGAGCACCAGAAACACATGAGTAAGGTCCAGAGTGGATCCGCTATAACTCCATCAAGTGAGAGATGCTCAAATCTGCAGCACTGGATACTCGAGGATCCAGACTCTTACCGACCACTAATAATTGGTCCAGACTTCAAGAAGGCATGGACACTTCCAAACTGGTCTAAAGATGCGATAATTTCCGAGATGCAACTCCTGCAAGATCCAAGGCCTTCTGCTCAGGATATGCAACCCCCTGAAGGATTTCTGGAAAGCCGAAATGCACTCCTTGAAAAAATTAGATCAAATACGGACGGAACTTCTCGCCTAATGGAGGAAGTGAATCTCGGTGAATTGATGAAGGAAAAAGGGGAAGGCGCATTTCCACAAATTTTGGAGCGATACCTTCAAATTTATCTCGAATGGATTATCGAAGATGAATCATCTGGGCTATGGAGTGACGTGATACTCGCGTGCAAGGCAGATTCGAGCAGTAGTAGCCTAAACCCCAATCCTTATGCCATTCTGCTGAGTCCACTACACCCTCTTCGCATGGCGTGGCAATGCCAAGCTCAGGAATTACTTAAAAGTGCGTTAGACAAGCACCAACCATGCCCTGCTGCAAGTGCTCTAGACCCAAGCATGTTCCCAGATTGCATGGCATTACCTTTCCAAGATACGTCCGGAAAATCTAAGAAACGAGGTTTCCTATCGATCAGGTGTGATTCCGATTATTGGCAAGTATTGTGGAATTGCGATTATCTTGACGACATTGCAAACCCTGAAGAACGCACATTATTTTGTAGGTGGTTTGGCATCACAGTCGACGGTTTGGCTTCTGGGTTCAGCGCAGCTCAAGTAAAACGTTCGATCGCAGATATCAGCCGAATCTTCCCAGCAAAATCTAAAATGCGCCTCCTGATTGAAAGCGATTCAGCTGGAATAAGCTCTTGCAACGACGGAATCGAATCGTGGGTAGCAGAGAACATGGGTGCTACCGGAAATGGCAAAAATAACGGCGATCCATGGTTCGAAGCTGGTCCAACTCACCTTGAGATATTCGACAATAGAAATGTCGATTCTCAACCGACCGAATCTCAAGTCTCACGAATGTGCGAGCTGTCAGGAGGAAACCTTCGTTGGTTCTCGAAGCATGACACAGCGAAACCAGCAGACCTAGCTGTTCTCGCCAACCTTGGAACAGCCAACCCAAAGATGGAAAGTCACGAGCTAAGGTCTCCTATGGGGAGTCATGGGCTCTCCAAATGGCGCATTAGAAGACAGGCTGGAACAGGTGGGAAATTCATATCAGAAACACGAATTGGCGATCACCTAAGTGCAAAAGCAGGAATTGCTACCCAGCTTGCCTACATTACATCCAGCCTTGAGTCAAAATTCGAAGAGATTGGCGACTCATATGTCTTTGCCCCAAACCTGCCGAAGTTATCGGAAACAAGCGACAAGGCAACTTACTGCGTAGTTTCATCCTCATCACTCGACCCTGCTTGTTTTTTTGGGCAAACAGGAGACTTCTTTTTATGGGACTATGAACTTCCGTCCTTTTCTAGACGTGCTGGCGAAAATACTGGCTATTACCTTCTGGCAACTCCTTCAGATTCAATGCGTAGAGCTATCGAAGAAGGTGTTCGTATGCTAGGGAATAGTAGCTCGGAAAAAGAGTCCCCTGAATTAGTCGATAAACTCCTGAAGGAAATCTCATCACGAGGCATGCCGACACTGAAGCAGCTAACCGCAGGCGGAACTGCTGCACTGGGCGAAGTAGGAGTGCTCGTCGCATTGCGAATTTTTCAAGGTGATTTCATCGAGGGGTCCCCCTCCCCTGGGATCACTCCTGTAATGAATGAAGCGAATAACTCGCTTTCCCTCATCGTCCCAGTAGATCCATTTACCGCCCAAATAGACGCACTCCGAAAGAGTCTTGAAATCAATACAAAGGAGCGCCCCGACCTGCTCATTTTGACTATAAAATACAATGAGCAAGACATGCCTATCGCACTCAAAATCACTCCAGTAGAGGTCAAAGCGCGGGCAGGAAAAATGCAGAACCAGTCACGTAAAGAAGCACTTCAACAAGCAAAAAAATTAAGCGAATTCCTGAAGCAACTATTATCATCAGCGAAAGAAACAGCCCTCTGGAGCATCGCATGTAAACACCTACTCTGCACTTGGCTGGACTACGGATTCAGGGTCTATGGACAGCTGGATCAATATCGTAATGCCCCCAAATGGAGCAGCTTCCATCAACAGATGATTTCAGCCGTGCTGGGAGACGAAATACCTATCGAAGTAGACCCTCTAGGACGGCTGGTTCTAATCGATGCCAGCCAGCAAAGCGAATATTTTGATACAAGCGGAACCGGTTTTAATGACACACTAGTTATTGCACATTCTGATGCAGAAAAAATCCTCAGAACTCCCGCAAAATCGATTCTCACCAAAATAGTCGAGTTGCTCGGTCACTGGGGCTGTGAAAAGTTTCAGCACAAGATCTCCCCGAAATCCGACGAAACGAGCTCAGGTGGCTACACTAAAACTGAATCAATAAAACCGCAGGATGAAACACAGGAAGATACAAAAATCTCCAAACAGCATCTGCAATACGAACAAACTGAACAGTGTCATCAAGTCGAAGAACCTCCTGCAAATCAGCCGAAGGAACCATCCGAATCACAGAGTAAAAGTGACACTGGTGTCTGCTTCCCCGTCGGAAATTCGATTGGTGGTTTCACTCCACAGGAATATTCCTTCCATCCGAGTAACACGGAACTTAACCAAATGAATATTGGCGTAATTGGTGACCTTGGGACAGGTAAGACTCAACTACTACAGGGCTTGCTTTACAACCTCGCCCAAAGCGGAAAGGACAACAGAGGAATTGAGCCCAATGTATTGATTTTTGATTACAAAAAGGACTATTCAAAGCCCCTTTTCGTTGAAAGCACAGGAGCCCGTGTGGTCAAGCCGATCGGCATCCCTCTGAATATTTTTGATACGACAGGCAGCACGAATCAAATGAATCCCATACTAGATCGATATCGTTTTTTCTCAGATACGATATCTAAGATATTTAGCGGATTTGGACCAAAACAACGTAACCGCCTGAAGGTAGCAGTTCAGAGTGCGTACGAACTCGCAAAAATGAACGGAAAAGCCGCCCCCACAATTAAGGATGTCTTCGTGAAATATGAAGAAGCATGTGACGGAGACTTTGACTCACCTCACTCAATTATGAGTGATATAATCGACTATGGTATCTTCGTAGAGTCTCACGACGAAACCATCGCGTTCAAGGAATTCTTCAAAGGTGTTGTCGTCATTGATCTGGGAGCACTGGGGCAGGACGACAATACAAAAAACATGCTCGTAGCCATCTTCCTCAATCTCTTCTACGAGCACATGCTAAAAGTGGAGAAACGTCCATTTATTGGGACGGATCCAAAACTCAGAGCACTTGACTCATTTCTCCTCGTGGATGAAGCAAACAACATCATGCAATACGAATTCGATGTTTTACAAAAGATACTGCTGCAAGGACGTGAATTTGGAACAGGAGTCATCCTAGCGTCGCAATACCCTTCACACTTCAAGACATCATCTCATCAAAACTACGCAGAATCACTCCGAACATGGTTCATCCATAAAATCCCTGACATTAATGTAAAGACGCTAAAAACTATGGGATTCACAAATGTTACAGATCAATCAGCAGAAAGAGTCAAAGGTCTGGACTGCCATGAATGCCTCTATCGCACACTCGGTATAGACGAAGGTAGTTTCATGCGAGGACATCCCTTATTTGAGATAATTAAAGAATAGGAAAATTTCACAGAACAAACAATAACTCCGGCCTCTGACTAATTCCATCCAGTTCTTTATCGGTTAAATTTTCATCACGAATCGATCAGACACATAGACACAAAACTGATCCCCACTCCTTCGCCCACTTACATGCGAAGATAATCGACTCTGCAAATTCTTAAAAGACATACCGATGTAAATCCAACGGCCCTCATGATAAATAAGATAGACCCCAGGTTTACCCTTGGGCACATCCCGGTTCGGCCAATCCGCAAACCGATGAACCGGCTGCTGGTTCAATTCATCCCAAAGTTGTTTGAGGTTAGGCATTCAAAAAAAGTGAATGGAAAAGAGTGATGTAGAAAAAGGGAAAATAGAATACAGAAGATTTCTTTGACTGTTTTGTTTCAAAACTCTTTTGTATGTCGTATTTATGGTACTACAGCATTATGAGCCAAAGATTTTCACATACTAACTACCCAATTAGTGCACTAGTTGAACAAATTGATACAGGTGAGCTCAGTCTTCCTGACTTACAGCGTCCGTTTGTCTGGGACCGGTCAAAAGTGAGAGATCTTTTTGATTCTCTATACCAAGGTTTCCCTGCAGGGTACTTTCTTTTTTGGTCGACTCCCGCTCCCGTTGATAGTCACAAAGTAGCAACATCTGAAGGGGTATCTAAAGGCCTGAAGATGATTGTAGATGGCCAGCAAAGACTAACAAGTTTATATGCTGTAATGAAGGGGCGTAAGGTAATTACCGCAGACAACGATGAACAACTTATCCGAATAGCATTTAACCCTTTTACTGAGTCATTTGCAGTAACTGATGCATCTCGGGAAAGAGATCCAGAATGGCTAACTGATATTTCAAATATCTGGAACTATGAAGGAGGCGAATGGGCTTTCACCAATTCTTTCATTAAAGCATTAGAGGAAAAAGGGAATCATAAGGAAAGTCTGGATTTGGTTGGTAAAAATCTGAGTAAACTGAGTGCCTTAAAAAACTATCAATTTTCAGCATTAGAACTTTCTCAAGATCTTGAAATTGATGAAGTAGCTGAAGTTTTTGTGAGGATTAATTCCAAGGGGGTAGATCTTAACAGTGCAGATTTCATACTCACATTAATGTCTGTTCACTGTAAGGAAGCTCGTAACCAAATTGAAGATTTTTGCCGGGCTGCAAAAAAACCTTCCACTAATGATTCTTCACCTTTCAATCACTTTATACAGCCTTCTCCTGACCAACTTATTAGAGTAGCAGTGGGTCTCGGCTTAAAGAGAGGCGTCTTACAAAACGCATACCAAATACTCAGAGGAAGAGATCCAAAAACAAAAGAAACTTCAGAGACTATACGAGAAGAACAGTTTCAAAAACTGCTCGCTGCACAAAAACATGTTCTAGGTCTTACAGACTGGCATGACTACATGGTAGCAGTAAAGAGAGCTGGATATCGAGGTAAGAGCATGCTCACATCTGCTAATAACTTTCTATATTGTTATTTATTTTTTTTGATGGGCCGCCATGAATTCGGCGTTGGTCGAAGTGAGCTTCGCGAGTCTATAGCTCGTTGGTTTTTTATGGCATCCCTTACAGGAAGGTATACTGGAAGTCCTGAAACTATTTTAGAATCAGACCTTCGTCGCTTTACTGAAGCTGATAGCCCAGAAAGTTTTATTGAAATAGTTGATAGCATTATCGACACCCAACTAACAAAGGACTTCTGGCAAGTAAACTTACCAGACCACCTTGATTCTTCAGCAGCTTGGAGTCCCTACTTATTTGCCTACTATGCAAGTCTTAATCTCTTGGAGGCAAAAGCATTGTTTTCAAAAATGAAAATTAATGATCTTTTTGATCCAGGAACACTACAGCCAAAGAACCCAGTAGAAAGACACCATCTTTATCCCAAAGCATATCTATCTTCACTTGGAATCACAGGGACTTGGCGGACGAATCAAATTGCCAATTTTGCATTCGTTGAATGGTCAGAAAATATAGCTATTTCTGATAAGAAGCCTGATGAATATTTCCCTTTTTACTTCGACCAGTTTTCTGAAAAGGAGAAAGAACAGTTTCGATTTTGGCATGCGTTGCCAATTGATTGGGAAAAGATGGAATATAGCGAATTTCTACAAGCAAGAAGAAGTCTTATTGCTAATGTGATAAAACAAGGTTTCGACCATCTTAGAAGTGGTGGAAAACAAGAAAACACTCAAACAACTGGACAAAGCTCTTCGAATGTTTCTGATCTACTCCGGCAAATGGAAACACAATGCGTTGAGTTCAAAAAGTCTGCTCGAGCCTCTTTAGAAAATGACGCACCTGAAGGTGTAATAAATGAAGGCATCATAAAAACTGTATCTGCTTTTTTAAATAGTAGTGGAGGTACTCTAGCAATCGGAATTACTGACGATGGTGATATATTAGGACTCCAACCAGATCTTAATTTTAAGAATCAAGATATTGATTCATATCAGAATTGGCTAACAACGCTATTAATGACCAAGATTGACCAAGGTATAGTTGGTGCTCTCGTTCGGGTCAGGTTTGAATCAGTAGGCCCTGAAGTCGTATGCCTTGTTGATGTTAAAGCTGCTAAAACTCCAACTTACGCAAATACAGTTAAAGGTGAAGGTTGCTTTTATGTAAGGGTAAATAATACAACTCGAATGCTCAAAGGGGCGGATATACAAACTTACATCGGACAGCACTGGAAATAAGTTCGATTATGTAATGACAACCAAAACACTGGTTATCGATTATTCAATCTCCTCAACTCTCCACCACTACCAAGTGTAACGAGTCCAAGCGGTAGCGGGTTTCGGTGAGGGCTTCTTCGAGGGAGGCCTGGTGGGTTTGTAAGTTTTTGATTTCTGCGGGATCGACACCGGGGTTAAGGCGGGCGAGCATTTGCAAACGGGAAATTTCGGACTGGAGTTCCTATTGCATGGTAAGATCTTTCAATTTCACTAGCCAACTATCGAATTCAACAAGTCCGCACCCTGCCCTTTGGCAATTTCCAACCCGTGCTTTTCAAGGGCCCGAGCAGTGGGATCAGCCGCTACCAAAAGATATCGGTAGGATAATTGAGAAAGAACGAATTCCTTGATCGCATCGTCCAAGGAATACTCCCCGGAAAACACTCCTTTCATTTGATCAATACTCAGCCTGGACATGACCAAGCGATCCCCCACATACACACAGAAGGGGTCTGTCCAGGTTTTCATGCTTTTACCTCAAGACAAATTATGAGTCTTTTAATAAAATGCATTACGCTCAAAAATTCGTCGAATATGGATAACACTGCCGTCAATCCAGCACAGCTGGGCACCGCTATGTGCGCTCTTTTCCGCTAATCAAAATGCTTTTTTAACGGCTATTTTTAGTATCAGTGTGTAATTGTGCCTATCAGCTGTGTCATGGCCTGTCCCAAGTTACATGAGCTAGTCGATACTTTGAGTCATTTGCCCGATGGATTTACTCGCGGTGGACATCTTCCGAAACGGACGCCATCGATTGCGCCTCATTTTATCAATATTTGAGATACAAGAGAGTTTGTTTTTCATTTGTGATACACAAGATGCGTTGTGAGTCATTTTTAAAACTTTTGATTAATAATTTGATTTATCCATTATTCATGATAAACAAATAAGTTTATCAATCATTTCTTTAACTTTTGAGGCACAAATGGAAATCAATCTCGAAAACGCAGTTTACTACCACCAAGAAGGCTTCCCTCCCACAACTATCGACTATTCGAGTATCATACAGCCACTGATGGAAGCTGGAGCTGCGCTAGCCCGATATGACGAAGCACTGGGACGGCTGCACAATAGGGAATTATTTTTGGCACCACTGCGTAATCAGGAAGTCGTCGCGTCATCACGAATGGAGGGTACCATCAGCACGATGGATGAGATCTTGCAGTATGACAGCTCCAAAGACGATGATGAAGAAGTCGATATCCTAAAAGCAAACATGCGCTCGGATGTGATCGAGACTATTCTCTATCGAAGAGCACTAAGGTATGCGCAGCAAGAAATCGGCGATGGTCGGCCAATTAGCGACGGACTCATCCGCAGCATGCACCAAATGCTCTTATCTTTCGGGCGCGGTGCAGCAAAGAAGCCCGGACAGTATAAAACGGAGCAAAATTATATCGGCGATGAGCGCAACGGTAACATCAGCTATGTGCCGATCAGCCCAGAAAAGCTACCCGAAGGGATGGATCGCTTATTCGACTATATAAAGCAATCGGAACATCCAGAACTGATTCGAACTGCGCTCGCTCACGTCGAATTTGAAGCACTCCACCCATTTAAGGACGGCAACGGGCGTATCGGACGAATGCTCATTACCCTAATGCTTTGGAGTGGCGGTGATATTTCTTCTCCGCACTTCTATATCAGCCGTTATATGGAAGAACATAAGGCTGCATACATCGCACGCATGAAAGCGGTCTCCTCCGGAAATGACTGGATGGGCTGGCTCTCATTTTTCTTTGAGGCGGTTAAAGACCAAGCGAAGTATAACCTCGAAATGATTAGCAGAATCGGTGAACTCTATGAGGCTATGAAACCGATCTTTAGCGACATCACTGGATCAAGATACTCCATTGCTTTGCTCGACTCAATCTTCACCTCGCCGAGGTTTGACAATAGGCGTATCTCCAAGCTTACAGGTATCTCACCCGCGACGGTCAACCGCTTTACGAATACTCTACTCGCCCACCCGAGTGATTTAGTGGAAATAGTCCAACCCGCAGCCGGAAGACGGGGAGCAATCTACTCTTTTGAACCGCTCTTACAAATCATACGCGTGTAAAAGGGTCCCGTAGGGGTCTGTCCAGGTTTCATGATTTTACCAAAAGAGACTAGATATGAGTCTTTTAATAAAATGCATTACGCTTAAAAATTCTACAAGATTTACTCTAAATCTTTAATTCTCAACAACCACGAGATGGAGAGAATCCAAGCGGAAGCGGGTTTCGGCGAGGGCTTCTTCGATAGCAGCTTGGTGAGTTTGTAAGTTTTTGATTTCCGATTGATCCACCGATGGATTGAGACGGGCGAGCATTTGCAAACGGGAAATTTCGGACTGGAGTTCCTGCTCCACGGAGATGCGGGATTCCTCAACCATTTCCTGGGTAAGTCCATAGACATGGCTCTCGGCAGATTTGAGCATTTTTTTGACGAGTCGCTTGATACCAGAGTTCCCCAGTATGTCATCGGTATCGGGTGTGGGGTTGATCTTGCCCGCGGATAGATCGGGAGAAGCGATCACTTCTCCGGTGTGATTGAGCCAGAGGGTGATGGGGGTGATGCCGAGGTAGCGGTCGATGTGTAAGTGGCGGGGTGCGAGGCACTCCACCAGGTAGGTGACTTGGAGGAAGATACCGGGAGCTTCGGTGCCTTGGTAAACAGAGAGCACGGCGTTGCCTTTTTCGCTGCTGAGCAGGGAGTCGAGCGAGTTGCGCAGCAGTGGATGATCTGTCGTGAAGAATTGGATATCATCTCGGTTGAGGGCATCGGTACGGTCGAAGGTGGCCATCATGCCTTTGGGGTCGAGCCCGGGCAGGCTGTCGAGTTGTCCAAACTCGGGCTTGAATAAATAACGGCGGTCGCCAAGGTCTTCCACTCGCAGGCCGACATATTCCATGAGGTCGGTGGCAAAGGTCTCGAACGCGGTGTCGGTATCGCATGCCTGGATCTGTTCGCGGAGGACTTCGCTTTGGCCGGGCTTGTTGGAGTTGCGGGCAAGCAGGCGGAGGTATCCATTTTCCAGTTTTTCGCCAAGTGTGGTACGGGTTTCGGAAACTTCGGCGACGAAGGATTGGAGGGCATGCTCATCGAACTCTTCGCAGAGCTGGTCTAGGTGGTCTCCAAACCTATGCGAGAGAATGAGGGCGGTGGGCACGGGGCTATTAAAAATGCCCACTCCCTGGTGGTAAAATTGTACCCAGACTTCTTCGGAGGTTCCTGGAATGTAGGGAAGATGAATATGGATGGTACTGGATTGGCCGATCCGGTCGAGCCGGCCAATGCGTTGCTCGAGGAGCTCGGGGTTTTCGGGGAGGTCCCAAAGGATGAGGTGGTGGGCAAACTGGAAGTTGCGCCCTTCGCTACCAATCTCGGAACAGAGCAGCACGCGGGCACCTTCGGGGTCGGCAAAGTAGGCGGCCTGGCGGTCGCGCTGGATGAGGTTAAGGCCTTCGTGAAATTGACTGAGGTTGAGATTAACTTGTTCCTGTACGGCTTGGTAAATTTCTTCGACAAGGGAGCGGGTC
>JAOFTV010000028.1 GCA_028045305.1 Opitutales bacterium
TTAAATTATTCCAGTTAAAGAGATTGGAAAACAGGCTTTTGTCTTCAGGCGGGCAAAGATTTTCAGGAATGGGCAAGACTGCAAGCCGGCCCCGTGGGCCCTTGGCAAGTGCCCGTCGTTTATCCTCGGCGGACATGCCACGCACCACCGTGGACCCGACCGACTCGATCCATTCCACTCCGTGTTCCCGGCACCATGCCCGCACCGCCCGGTCCCGGCGAAAAGTAATATCATTCCCCGTCTCTTGATAGGACCGTAAACACTGGAAGGGATGTTTGCGATACAGGGAATCAAGCTCGGCCACCACTTCGCCCACTTCCTCCACCAGTCCAGAACCACGCTTTTGCAAACTGGCAGATAAACCGCCCAATGCCTGCCACTGGGCCTGTAAATGAAAGAGGCCATAGTCCTCTCCAGAAAGCACGCTTGGTTCCCAGCAAAAAAAAGGGATGACTTCATTTGAGGATTGGGTGGCAAGAAAGAGGCAATGGTTATCCGAAACCCGGAAATCCCGTTTAACCCACCATACGGTACGCCCGACAGGTGAGGCCATCAACTTCGCGTGCGCCGGCATTTCTCCGAGCAATAAATAATCTGATCCCAAATACCCCGAAGGATCCATTTTTTTCGGTTACGAAAGGGGCGACCGCAACGGGCACAGTCCTTTATTTGCAATCGTGCCTTTTGATGCCCCATCAGTACTGCATCCAGGAAGTCACCAGAGCACCAGCCCAGGCAACTGTCCGCCAGAGGTTGGTACGAATGAGACGGTCGACCACAAGGTCAATCTTGCCCTCCCTCATTAGGCGCCGGTGGCAGGGAGCGGAAACCAAAAAGGTGACCATCCAGGCAAACAGTACGCAAAGCAAGCGAGCCCAGGAAAGATCATCTCCGATAAAGAAACAAGTGGATGCAGAGTCGAGCAACTGTGCAATCATTAGGGGAAGTACAAACCAGCCAATTTGATTACAATATTTCGGATGCCAGGTGGAAAAGCGATCTTCCGGGATTTCCCGAAAAACCGGATAGACGATGACCTGCACCAGCCCTATAAGTACAAACATGGCAAAATCGATGCTCAAGGCATGTTCATGCAAAAACTCAAGGACAGTACTCATAGTAAAATGTGAGAGAATCGATGGGGCATATAAATAACTTATGACGATATTGGGCAATCGGGCAAATCTTTGGTTTTTATTCTTTTTTTTGGGGCTTCTTGGGGCCTGTACGGAAAACAGCCCCGCAAGCATTGAAGTCTCGGATACCCAAGGGCAGAAAAACAAGCCGGACTCCTTTCGTATCCTTATTCTAGGAGATTCCCTGACCGAGGGTTATGGAGTTTCCCCCAACCAGGCCTACCCCCATTTACTTGAGCAAAAATTAAACCAGGCACTCTCCCCGAACGAGCAACCCTATGAAGTGGTGAATGGTGGAGTTACCGGATCAACAACCAGTGGAGGTGCGTCCCGTATAGAATGGCATCTAAAATCTCCGCCGGATTTTTTTATCGTTGCTCTCGGTGGAAACGATGGTCTGCGCGGTATCCCTCCTGCAAAATCGAAACAAAATTTAAAAAGTATCATCGAGCAGGTTCAGAAAAAAAATGTTCCGGTTATGATTGCAGGTATGAAATTACCCCCAAATTATGGCCCCATTCACCTGCAAAAGTTTGCAAAAATATTTCCTGAACTTTCAAATGAACTTGGAGTCCCCCTGCTCCCGTTTCTGCTCGAAGGCGTGGGTGGAAACCCAAAAATGAACCTGCCCGACCGCATACACCCAAACCCTGCTGGTCACAAAATAATTTGCGAAACCGTACACAAACACTTGATCAAACACCTCCCAAAGAACCTAAAGTGAACCCAATTCTAAAAGTCCATCGAGCCTGCAAATCCTTCCAACAGGGAAACCACCGGGTGGAGGTATTGGAACACTTGTGCATGGATGTAAAAGCGGGAGAAAAGGTGGCCATTCTTGGCCCGAGTGGATGTGGGAAGTCCACCCTGCTCTCCCTGCTCGCAGGCCTGGATAAACCAGATGTTGGAACGGTGGAAATTGACGGTCAAAACCTAGCCAAGATGAGTGAGGATGAACGTTCTCAGACCCGTTCCGAAAAACTAGGAATCGTCTTCCAACAGTACCATTTAATGCGCAATCTTACAGCAATTGAGAATGTTGGACTGCCTTTGGAAATCCTTGGAAAAACAGACTATGCCGACCGGGCACGCATCTCCCTAAAAAAGGTCGGACTCTCCCACCGAGTTGCCCACTTTCCCTCCGAAATGTCTGGCGGAGAATGTCAACGTGTGGCCATTGCCCGGGCTCTGGTAACCCGGCCCTCTCTCGTGCTCGCTGATGAACCATCTGGAAACCTCGATCAAAAAACAGGGCAGGAGGTAATGGACATGCTATTCAGCCTGTGTGAGGAGTATAAAACCACCCTGATTTTGGTAACCCATAACCAGGAACTTGCCAATCGATGCGACCGTGCACTCTTCCTCAAAAATGGGGCTCTCGGAAAATTAAACGGATGAAGTTTGTTCTACGCCAGGCCTGGCGGGAGTTACGCAACAGCCGGTCATTTTGTTTCTTTTACTCCCTCAATCTCGCCCTCGGACTGATTGGTTTTATGGTGGTTGATTCCTTCCGGGAATCCATTGAAACCAAGGTAACCAACGAATCCAAGGAACTACTTGGAGCAGACCTCGCCCTGCGGGCTAGAAGAAATATAACTTATGAAGAATTGGACCGTGCCCGCAGCACCCTACCGACGAATGTCCGAGAAGCGCGGGCGGTCGACTTTTTCTCAATGGCTGCCGGTCCCACCGGGCGTAGTCGCCTGGTAAAAGTGGTGGCAATTGATCGTGGATTTCCATTTCATGGATCTTTTAAACTGCAACTCGGCGGAGAACGCAGGGGGGATGAAATCGACCTGCTGCACGAACGAAAGTTTGCCTGGATCTACCCGGAAGCCCGTGCCCAGCTGGGAATTGATCTGGGGGAGGAACTGCAATTGGGAGATACAAAATTCCGAATATCCGATCTAATCAAGGAGGAGACAGGGCTGACCTTTCAACCGACCGATCTTGCACCCAAGGTATTTATTAGCAGGGACTTCCTGGAGGATACAAATTTATTGGGAGAAGGTAGCCTAGCCTACCACACCCACCTCTTCCAATTACCTAATGGTGCGGACCTCGCCCTTTTCGGAAAAGGCTTGGAAAAGGTCATTGATTCCCCAGAAATCCGTACTTATACCCACCGGCAGGCAGGTCACCGGGCCGGTCGCTTGCTCCGTTACCTCTCCGACTTTTTATCGCTTGTATCTCTCGTTGCTTTGTTCCTTGCCTGCCTGGGGAGCGGTTTTCTTTTTCATGGATTCCTGACCCATCGCCTGCCCGAGCTTGCCACCCTGGTAAGCCTGGGAGCTACCCGTTCAACCGCTCTGCGAATTTTTGTGGTTCAACTTTTTTTGCTGGGTATTTTTGCCGCCGTGCCCGCCACTCTTGCCTGCGCCATTTTTCTACCCGCACTTAGCGGAGTGGTTTCGGATATGACCGCCTCCAATGTCCAGGTTTTTGTCAGCCTGCGCTGCCTGCTACTTACCTTTGGAGTGGCAGTTGGATCTGGCTGGTTGCTTGCCCTGCCCGCTCTGGGAAAAGTCAGCCGCTTGCGCCCGACCGAACTTTTCCAGGAAGCGGCACGTCCAGGATCCAAGCCCTCGGGAATGGGGTTGCTACGTACCTTACCCGGACTGGCCGCGTTTTGGGTACTATGCCTTGCCCAGGCCCACTCCGATAAATTGGCCAATGTATTCTTTGGATGCTTTCTCGGCTCTCTCGTTCTGCTTTACCTGCTTGCCCGTTTCGGATTTGGAATAGGCGAAAAATTACTGAGCAGGGCAAGATTGTCCATCCGTCTGGCGGCCCGTTCCCTTGCCCGTAACCGGGCAGGTGCGCTCACTGGATTTTTGGCTATTGGACTGGGCGTACTTCTACTCACCCTGATTCCACAGACTCACCATGGATTGGGCAAGGAAATCGGGCTGGATGATGCAGCCGGCAACCTCCCCAGCCTGTTCCTCTTTGACTTACAGGAAGAGCAACTCCCTGGTGTACAGTCACTCCTGCAGAAGGAGGGTGCTCCCCTCGGAAACCTTACCCCCTGGATACGGGGAAGGATAAAAACTTTAAAAGGTTCACCTTTTGAAAAGTCCACCCTTCAGGAAGAGGAATTGAACAACCCGGACGAACAACGGCGTAATGCATTTCGCAACCGCAGTTTCAATTTGAGCTACCGACAGAACCTTCTTGAAAGCGAACAGTTACTTGCCGGGCGTCCATTTTCTGGCCGTTTCGATACGACAGCAGGAAAACCGGCGGAGATTTCGGTAGAACATAAATATGCCAAGGCTCTGGGACTTGAATTGGGCGACCGTATGGGAATCGAGGTGGCGGGTATCCCAATCGAGGCAGAGGTAGTAAATTTGCGAAGGGTTAGATGGACCAGCTTCCAACCAAATTTCTTTGTACAAATGCAACCGGGCGCATTGGAGCAGGCACCCAAGACATTCCTCGGAACTCTCCACCATCTCGACCAGAAAAAGAAGCAACGTTTGCAGGACTTACTGGTGCGTGAATTTCCAACCGTTTCTATACTTGATGTCGAACGAACGGGCAGAAAAATTTTAGAAATTGTGGGTCAAATGACCTGGGCCCTTCAAGTGATGGCCGCCCTATCCATTCTTGCTGGGTTGGTTATTCTTTATTGTGTGGTACGCGAAAAAGCCCGTAGTCAAAGTTGGGAAATGAATTTACAAAAGGTGCTAGGTTCAACAACCGGACAGTTGCGCCGTCAGGTGTGGGTGGAGTTCGGCATCCTTGGAGGTACGGCAGCCTCTGTTGGTGTATGCCTAAGCTTAGGCACAAGCTATCTGCTATCCGCTCAGGTATTTGACCGTGTATGGAGCTTTCGCTGGGACCTTCCCCTCCTCGTGGTATTTTGCGTAATTGTATTGTCCATAATCACTGCGGACCTGGGGGCGCGCAAAGCATTGCGGGAAAAACCCGTTCGTTTATTGCAGGAGGGCTGAGCCTGCAGGTAGGGGTGCTTTGCCCCTTGTCGGGTGGAGTTCCCTAAGTTAATGTGATTCCCACCAAGCCGATGATCAGATACCCCCAAGTAGGATGAAGGAAGAGGTCCAACAGCAGCAGAAAAAAAAGTTCTACCCGCTGAACGATCCTCTGCGTGAATACCTTAAGCAATACAAACGCCAGCTCGATTTGCCTGTGCATTATGAAAACCTCCTCCAATCCGCAGACTCTTTCCCCGTAGTCAATGCAAAGAACGAGGATACCCTCTGGCAAACAATGGTTTACGACCAGAACTATGGACGGGAAATCTTCGAGGGGTTAAAAAAAATATATGTCCTGCTTCGTTCTGGTGGGGATGAACGCATTCTTCCAAACCTCTATGTGGACAGGGTTGATTACTGCACTTTTGGAAACACCAAGCCTTTCCGTATACGCATTGTTAATCAGTACAACGACAACCACGACTATTTTTATGTCAAAAAAGCAGATGCTTCCCGGGTGTACGGGTTGGAACTCGAACAATTACTCTCCCCTAACGAAATCAATTTCCAGGTGGACAAAGATACTCTGATCGAGGAGCACATCATCGGTGTGCCCGGGGACGATTTTATTCGGGACTACCTGAAACGGGAGGAATTAAATGAGGTGAGACTGGCCAAGGAGTTCATTAAGTTCAACGAGCGTTGCTTTGTCCGCCTGCTCGGGGATATGCGGGCATATAATTATGTGGTAGAAATGACTCCTGATCTCGAACATACCCAGTACCGTGTAAGAGCGATTGATTTTGACCAGCAATCCTACGAGGGACGGCGCAGTTTTTACCTTCCTCAGTTCTTTAAAAATAATTTACCGGTGGTCGATCTATGCACAAACCTGATAAACAGGGACACCAGTTTGCAGTATCAACGGGAGGAACGTACCTTGATTCAACGAAGGTTTAATTTTTCCCAGACTCGGATCAAACGACTACGTACCTGTATGTGTGAGGACCGTATATCCAGTGATGAAAAAGTTCGACGCTTGCGGGAAGAACTTTCACGTATGCATGGTGATAAACGTTTTGAAGCCTGTGAATCAATGGGAGAAATTACATTTCTTAATATTGCCAGCGTGCTGAATTTGGAAGACGAAGCCCCCACTCGCTTTCTTAAGTAAGAAAAACTTTCTTCGCCCACTCCCCTTATCCGGTGGTACGCAATCCGCTGGCAATCGCGTTTACAACTAGGAGCATTCTTTCCACCCGTTCAGGTTGATCCCCACCCTCTGACCGAAACTCCTGCAATAAGCCAATTTGTTGGCCATGTAAAAGACCTAGAGCATCCTCGCGAGCCTGAAGAGTTTTCCAAAAACGCGGGCGTCTATCCTGCAAGGTTCCTTGAAACATCGAGGTAAAATGCTCCTCTGCCAACGAGCGTTCTTCAAAGATTTTTTTCAACATTAAATTCCGCAAATTCACATTTTCAACCAACCCAGCATAGGCCCGCATCCATTCGGGATCGGAGCTAGCAAGGCTACTTTCGGCATTGTAAAAAACATAGCGTAAAAAGGAATTCCTGGCCACCAGGCCCGGTAGTTTTTCAAAGAGTTCAGGCTTTTGATTCCTTAATGATTCCAAACCTGCCCCCACACCATACCATCCGGGAAGGTAATAGCGTGACTGATTCCAACTAAACACCCAGGGAATGGCTCGTAAATCCTGCAAGCTCGCCTGGCCTGTGCGCCTGCTCGGACGGGAACCAATCCGGCTACGCTCGATCGCATCGATCGGGGTGGCCTGTCGATAAAACTCCACGAATCCCTCAGTTTCCAAAAGTTCACGGTAAGCAAGCCTGGAGAATTCCGCCAGGCAGTCCATAACCTCGGAAACTTCAATGGGTTCCGCTTTTGCCGAAGAAAGCAGGCGGGCTCCCAATGAACCAGCGAGCAAGGTTTCGAGGTTGGAGGAAGCGGTGGTTGCAGTGTTAAATTTCTGGCCGATCACTTCCCCCTGTTCGGTAATACGTAAGCCAGCGTTAAGAGAGTCTTTTGGTAAGGCTTCAAGAAAGCGGTGAGTAGGCCCAGCTCCCCGCCCGATTGTGCCACCACGACCATGAAAAAAGGTAATAGACACGCCATGCTTGTTCCCTATTTCCAGGAGGCGCCTCTGGGCACGTTGCAAGGCCCACTGACTTGCAATGATGCCTGTATCCTTATTGCTATCACTATATCCGAGCATGATCACCTGTGATGGAACCGGTCCAATTCTGGATAAACTTGCACGGGCACAGGGATGGGAAAGAAATTCATCAATAATACCTGGGGCGGCTTCCAAGTCCTCATAGGTCTCGAACAGTGGAACCACTGGTAAGGCACAACGCATTGCCCCATCACACAACCGGGTAAGACCAACCTCCTTACCTAGTACGCAAACCACCAGCAAATCTGCAACCGAACGGGTCATGCTCACCACCAGGCAACCGAGGCCATCCGGTCCACGGGCATCTAGGTAGTCGACCAATTCCGAAAAAGTTGCCCGGACTTCCTCCGCTTCTGCAGGAAGTTCCATGGATGCATGGGTCATGGGGCGGGGATGACTGAGCTCGGTATTTAGAAAATTCAGTTTTTTTTCCAATGTCCATTCGGAAAAGTTTTCTCCATTCTTAATGCCTGCGGCTTGCATCATTTGCCCAAGGGCAAGGTCGTAAGCGTCGCTATTTTGACGGATAT
Organism: Opitutales bacterium; assembly: GCA_028045305.1. Taxonomy (GTDB): domain Bacteria; phylum Verrucomicrobiota; class Verrucomicrobiia; order Opitutales; family Seribacteraceae; genus Chordibacter. The sequence continues at coordinate 7,800 of JAOFTV010000028.1, forward strand.
CCAAACGGGCGAGGTGCAGGCCAAAACTATTGACCAGGCGATAAACTGGACGAACATACAAATTCACCGTACGCATGGCACCCGCCCCCTCCAGGCTGGAGATCAAAAGTTCCAAGTTTTCACGCAGGGGAATGACTCCCTCAGATAAACGTTCTGCAGTGCCCAAAACAAACGCCTTCCATGGTTCGCCCACGTCTGCGGGCAGTCCCCAGTCTTGTAAACGGACAATTAAGTCCGATGGTGCTTCCAACCCTGCCCGGCTAAAGGCCAATTTCTGTCCAAGTTCAAGCAAGCGGTTACGAACCACTTCTTCCGCACCCTTGGTTAAAGTCTGCAAGGTGCTACGAGTCACCTTAGCGGTGACTTTGGGATGTCCATCCCGGTCTCCACCCACCCAGGAGGAAAAAGTAAGGCTGGGAAGTTCATCATCACGAAGTGGTGGTGCACTCGGCCAGACAAGTTCCCAAGCATGGCGCAAACGGTCATCCAAATTATTGAAGACCACGGGAAAAATCTGTTTTAAATAATAACCAAGGTTTTCGAGTTCGTTCTCGACCTCCGGTTTGCGGGCAAAGATTTCCCCGGTCAACCAGAGCCGTTCAAGCACCGCCTGTAAAGTACGGTCACAAAATGCCTGCTCAAATGTGGTCTCAACATCGTCGCGCTTGCGCAACAAACGAACGATTTCGCGATGCAAACCTAGGACCGCCCAGCGCTTGGCTTCCGTAGGATGCTTGGTAAAAACCGGCTCCACCCGAACATCCTTAAGTTTTGCTCGCACCTCCCCCTCGCTGTAACCGGCTTCGCTTAACTGTTTAAGGTAGTGCCCCCAACGGCCGGGCTCAGCATCACCACCCAATTCTTTTTCGCGCATACGGGCACTTCTTCCAGACCCGTGCTCTTCCACAAGGTTGAGCAATTGAAAATAAAAGGATATCGCCTGAATGGTTTGGGGATCAAGAATGCCTAAAGGCTCAGCAAACTTTCTTTCGCGTAAAAGGGAAGCCGCTCCGGAAACCCCAAGGCCTTCAAGCACCCTGGCAAAAGACTGCACAAGAAAATCATGGTCAGTGACCACCCGCTCTAAACCAGACTCAATTGAGCGGCCGAATACCAATTCATTGGAAGATTTAAAATCGTTCATTTGCGAATACTTTCATAAAGAATTGCCGGATGGCGACAAGATGGATCGGCGATTTGTGCAAGGTTTCTTTGGGAAATCCATCCTAAGGATCAAAACTTGCCTATTTTTTGTTTCCCTGCAGTATAGTTTCCGAGGTTTGATAATTAATGGGGAAAAATTATTGTTATGAATAAAAAAACTAAATCTGTTGCGGAATGGAAAGTATTGGTTGAGGACTTCCAAAAGCCCAACCGTAAAGCAGCAATCTGGCAGTTAGTGAATACACTTGTGCCCTTAGCCGGTATATGGACGGCTTTGTATTTCGTATATCCGATATCTTTGCTCTTTGCTATTCCTCTTGCCATCCTTGGCGGTTTATTTCTTGTCCGTGCATTTATCATTTTTCACGACTGTGGGCATGGGTCCTTTTTCAAAAGCAGGAAGGCGAACGATATTCTTGGCTTCATTACAGGAATGTTAACCTTCACTCCCTACCATCATTGGAAGTGGGAACATGCAGTTCACCATGCAACAACTGGGGATCTGGACAGGCGCGGAATTGGAGATGTCTGGACCTTAACAGTTAAAGAGTATTTAGCATCTTCCCGAACCACCCGGATTAATTACCGTTTGGTTCGCAATCCATTCATACTTTTCGTTTTTGCTCCATTGTTTCTATTTTTCGTGCTCGAACGTTTTCCCTCCAAGAAATCAAAACCCCGGGAAAAACGTTCAGTGATGATGATGAACCTCGCCCTTTTGACTTGGGGAGTTTGCATGAGTGCAATTTTCGGATTTCTGCCATGGTTAGTCATACAACTTGTAATGATGACTGTGGCGGGATGCTCTGGAGTATGGCTCTTTTATGTTCAGCATCAATTCGAGGATGCTTATTGGGAAGAGACTAAAAATTGGGATTTCACTACCGCAGCGATGGAGGGTAGCAGCTATTATAAACTGCCTAAAATTTTACAATGGTTCTCCGGAAATATTGGATTTCACCACATTCATCACCTCAACCCGATGATTCCCAACTACAACTTGGAAAGATGCCACCATTCCGACCCTTTCTTCCGAAATGCTCCTGAATTGAACATTTTTACGAGCCTTCGCTCGATCAGGTATCGTTTATGGGATGAGGACAATGGTAAGATGATTAGCTTCCGCGATCTCAAGCGTCAATTGGCCTCCGAAGAATTGCAAGCCGCCTGATTTATTTTCAGATTTCTAATGTTTCGATTCGTCGAAACATTAATAGGCGAAACTCCATTGCCTGATCTTTGGGGATTTTTAACGCCTCCAACTTTAATTGACCCGACCCCTTGGTTAATTGTACCTGTCCCATAATCATCGGTTCAAACTTTTTCACATACCCCTCCATTCTGGGCTTTCGGTCAAAACCTTTCAATAATGGAGGATCCACTTCACGAACTATTTTAGACTTTAAAGATTTACCGTTAAAAGAAAGTTGAATTTCCGCTCCAAGATCTTTTCTTGGGCAAGCATACCAAAGCTCAACTTCATAGATTCCAGATTGGGATAATTCAATATCCCAACTGATAAAATCGTCCGTGCTTTTCCAGTTCAAAAAGTAACTGCAATTGGGAAATTTATTGGACCTCTTAATTCCCCCATGTGCAGTTCCATCTCTTGCAGGCACCTGGGACCATGTAACATCTGGGTGACCAATCACAAACGGCCTCTCATCTTTACCAAGTTCACCCATTATATCGGTTCGAAATTGATCGACTACCTCTTGCATCCCTTCAAATACTGCGGGAAATTCCTGGTTCACCATCGTGCGTTGCCCAGGATCGTTTCTCATATCATACAACCTACCTTTGTAATCCAATCTAAATCTTTGATTTCTTGCCCCTACCTTATTCTTCCAATTTGAAATCAAAGTTCTTGGTTTCCATTCTTTGCGATTTCCAATCAATAAGGGTTTTAAACTTTTCCCATCAAGTAGTTTATCCGAATTATTTTTAATTCCTGTTAACTCTGTAAGGGTTGGTAGTAAATCCAGTACCGAAGAAATCTCAACTATCTCAATACCCGGCTTAATTACCTTAGGCCATTTCACGAACAACGGAGATCGGGTACCGCCCTCTTCAGTTGACCCCTTCCTACCCTCCATATCACCGTTCCACCTTGTTCCATTGGGACCATTATCGTGGAAGAAAACAACAATTGTATCATCTGCTACTTTTAAATTATCTAATTTTTTTAATAACCTACCTACATTCCAGTCGATATTTTCACACATTGCCAAGGCAGCAAGTAGGTGCAACCGATCCTCTTTCGTAGGTCTCCGACTTCTCATCATCTTTTCCAATTCCCTATCCTTGAATTTATTCCACCATCGATCTGGAACCTGCATCGGGCTGTGTGGAGTGTTATATGGAACATAGGCAAAGAATGGTTTGTCCTTCTTCACAGATCGTTCAATGAAGTTCATCGCCTCCATGGTAAAATCGTCCACACAATATCCTTGTCCCTCAACCAATTCTCCATTGCGTTCCATTAAAGCATCATAGTATTGGCCCCAATGACCTGAGCAGAATCCGTAGAAATAATCAAAGCCCCTGCCTAAGGGATGATAAGGGAACTGCATACCATTGTGCCACTTCCCAAACGCTCCAGTTGCATAGCCAGCTTTTTGAAAAAGATCTGCAATCGTTATCTCATCCAAATCCATCCGTTCTCCCCCAGCCGAAGTATCATAAACTCCGCTACGAACATGGTGACGCCCAGTCAAAAACTCTGCTCGCGTGGGGGAACAAACCGGACAGACAAAGAACCGGTCAAAACTTGCACCGCCTCTAGCAATTGAATCTAAATTCGGAGTTTCGAGATTGCTGTTTCCATTTATGCTTAAATCGCCCCACCCCTGATCATCCGTTAGAAAAACCAAAACATTTGGTTTTGAAAACAAAGAGATCGGCAAAAATAAATAAAGGGAAAAAAGAACGCTACGCATCAAAAGCTACCTACCAACTGACAACATTTTAGAATTAAGAGTGTGGCCGCACAATTGCGTAGTAGCATCCAAGTTCACCTTGGGGAATAGTAAAAAACGGGGATAACTTGTGCTTTCCTGCAGGTAGGCTTACTTTAAAGGTAACCGACTCGGTGGAGGACTCCACCGGTAGAGTCTCCAAGTCTTCCCCATTTACCCGCAGGGTGGCGGCACTCGCTTCGATGCCTAATCCCGGATGGGATCGAAATGCTTTATCCGCTCCGGGTACATTTTCTCCGGCAGGCAGGACTTCATTAATTTTCTTACCCGACTCCACTGGCCAACGCCTGACTTCAACCTCATAAGTTCCTGCCTGCACCACCTTGATCGCCCAGTGCCCGTCGTGCTTAAGGTCTTTCTTTCGTGGATGCACAGGGAGTTTATTACGGTTCTGACCTTGATTCCATGGAGGATAAGCTTCTTGAATCCAATCATGACTGGTCAATGATACAATTGGATGGTTGGGGTGCCCAACATACAATTCGGTTGTCCGGGCAAAGGTGGGTTCAAGTTCAGCCCACCATTCATCATAAAATGCCCGCATCTCTGTAACCCGTTCGGGATGTTTGCCTGCCAGGTTATTCTCCTGTCCTGGGTCAGAATCAATATGGTATAATTCCTTGCCGTTTACCAACCGCCAACCCTGACTCATCACGGAAGATTGCTTCCACTTGATGGGATCCCGAACCCGTTGGGAATCTGTCACGAGCATTCGATTTGGCCAGGAGGCTGGCTTCTTTCCTCCAAGTACAGGCTTAATAGAAATTCCATCAAATTGATAACCCTTTGGTTTCTGAGCACCGATTAAATCCAAAAGTGTGGGAGCCAGATCAACCGCGTGGCAAAGAACATCAATTTTTCTCTCCTCTGCCATATCCGCCCGTGGCCAGTGCAGAAAAAGAGGAACGCGGTGCCCACCATCATACTCGCTGCCCTTTTGTCCACGCATGCCAGCATTAAACACTGTTCGTCCCCGTGCAGTTCCATTATCGGTGGTGAAAATAAAGATGGTATCTTCATAAACCCCCAGGTCTTTGAGTAACTTCCTGGTTTTTCCCACATTCTCATCGATATTTGTGATCATTCCATAAAAGGCTTGAATGGTCGGACTCTGTCCTTCGTACAGGTCCATATATTTCTGCGGACAATGAAAAGGGCCATGGGGTGCATTGGTCGATACATATGCCAAAAAAGGAAGCCGGCGTTTGGCGCACTTGGTAATAAAGCGGTTTGCCTGTTCAAAAAATACATCCGTGCAAAATCCCTTGGCTGGTACGATCTCACCGTTATGAAAATAGCCCCCATCAAAGTAAGAATTATCCCAAACATCTGGAGTCTGCCCTACCCCACCTCCGCCATGCCGATAGACTTCATTAAACCCACGGTCTTCGGGACGGTAAGGGAAATTGTCACCCAGGTGCCACTTTCCAAACATGCCAGTTTGGTAACCCGCCCCCTTAAAGAAATCTCCCAAAGTACCCTCATCCTCACGAAGCATCGACCTACCCATAATTGTGTGCCAAGCGCCCGTGCGGTTCGTCCAATGACCGGACATCAGGGCAGCCCGGGTCGGTGAGCAGGTGGGAGCAACATGATAATCTGTCAACCAGACAGATTCATTCGCCAATTGATCGATGGCCGGAGTTTTAATGATTGGATTGCCGGTGCACCCAAGATCCCCATATCCCTGATCGTCGGTAATGACGATGACCACATTTGGGCGTTGTCCCAAAAGAGAGAGCGTGGA
>JAOFTV010000029.1 GCA_028045305.1 Opitutales bacterium
TATTCATTTGTTGCTGAAATCAATACCATCTGATGTTTTTATTTATATCAAACCTCATGTAAGAAACGCTGAAAATGAATTTCTAAATGAATTTACTAACATCTATAATTTAAAAATTATTGATCCATCCTTTAACTCAAGAGAATTAATTTGCAATTCATTGTGCGTTGCTACAATAACTGGAACTTCAGGTTTTGAATCTTTGTTTCATCACAAACCCGTTCTTATGTTTGGGCATTATTTTTACCAAGCTTTCCATGGAGTTTTTAAAATAGATTCAAGTGAAGACTGTATTACTGCTATTGAAAGTATATTAAATAAAAATATAATCATTACAGATCAAGATATAAATAATATGCTTCAATATATTGACAAAAATAGTATACCAGGATGGGTAGATAATCGTTACGAAAAATGGTCAAAATTGACGAAGGTGCAAAATGTTGAAAACATTTACCGAATCATAAAACAAAAATTGAAAATTGATTAGAGATTTATATTCGTTATTTAATACAAGAGAGAAGTTTTCTATAGTTCTTCTTTTAATTTCAATATTAATATCCGCAATATTTGATTTATTGGTTGTATATACTTTTCCAAAATTCTTTACATTTTTTGATAAGGAAAATGTAAGCGAATTCTATTTTTTAAATTCCATAATAAAAATATCAGAATTTGTTAATATTAGTGTCCCGATATTGTTTACTTTGATTTTCATATTAATGTTTTTATTAAATACCTTTTTCAAATTATTAACTTTATATCTACAAACCAACTTTAGTTTTAATTTCGGAACTAGAATTTCAAACGAATATTTTCGTTCAATATTAAATCAACCATTTAATTTTTTTATCGAAACTGATAGTTCTGAGCACATATCTATATTAAGTAACAAGATTAATGTTGTAGTTGGAAATATTATTATACCGATTTTAATTATATTAACAAATATTGTATCTGTTTTATTTATTATTACTTATTTATTTATTACTGAATTTTTGTTCACTTTATTTATATTTCTATCAATTACTTCTGCATATTTGTTAATTAGTTTTGTAAATAGAAGAACAATAAATAAGCATTCCTCAGTATTGAATAAAAATTCCGATAAAAATATAAAGTTAGTAAAAGAAGCAATACATTCATTCAAGTCATTTAATATTTTTGAAATTAAAAATCTCTTCAACATTTCATTTGCCGAATCAAACACTAATCTTAGGAGATCACAAAAAAGTATACACTATATTTCAAATATTCCAAAATATATTTTAGAATTATTTGTATTATGTATTCTTATAATAAGTATCTTATTCTTTGCTTTTACAGATGGTTTACTTCACAATTTATCTTTGTTTACTTTGTTTGGTATAGCAGTATTTAAATTGTTGCCTGCATTACAAGTTATTTACGGTTCTTACACACGAATCAGAAGTGTTAATGAAATTCTTTTCCAAGTTTGTAATAACTTTAAGAAACTAAATAAATTTATTATTTCTTATAACAATGAAAAATTTCACTTTAATAATTTTATTAAAATATATAACTTGTTCCATATTTACCCAGTCAATTCAAAGTTTAATCTAAATATAGAATCACTTGAAATTCATAAAGGTTCATTTGTAGGTATTGTAGGGAAAACAGGAAGTGGAAAAAGTACATTGCTTAATAATATACTCGGAAACTATATGTCTTTTAGTGATTATTATTTAGATTCTAAAAAATTAAATAATTTTCAATTAAATGCTTTAAAATATAGTTTCACATATGTTCCACAAGATGTTTATTTATTTAATGATTCAATCGAATACAATATTAAACTTGATGTTGAAGTTCATTCTAAGTCAGGTTTTGATTATGATACGTGTCTCGAGATTGTTTCTCTTAAGCATTCCGATTTTACTCACAAATTAGGCGAAGGTTCCACTCAAATATCTGGGGGACAAAAACAAAGAATTGGTCTTGCCAGATCACTTTACCATTTACGCGAAAATATTATTCTTGATGAGTCTACATCTTCTTTAGATTCAATCACAGAAAATAGCATTTTAGATTTCTTTTCAAAATTACCACGACACTACACTATATTCATGGTAACGCATAATAAAAATAATTTAAAATTCTGTACACATTTAATTGATCTTGATAAATCCTTAATTACTGTTGATAAATTAAAATGAAAAAAAATGATATATTAATTATTGCTGAAGTTGGTCAAAACCATCAAGGCGATTTAAATTTAGCTAGAGAATATATAAAGGTATTCTCCTCAGAAGGTGCTGATGTAATCAAGTTTCAGAATCGTGATATTAAATATTTATTTTCAAAAGACGCTTATGACCAACCCTACACAAACAGAAATGCATTCGGAGATACTTACGGAGTCCATCGAGAGGCTTTAGAGTTTAGTCCCGACGAACTAAGAATTTTACGAGATGACTGCCATCATCATGGTGTTAAATTTATGTGCACACCTTTTGACGAACCTAGTGTTCAAATCTTAAGCGAACTTAATGTAGATTATATTAAAATAGCGTCATTTGACTTGGGTAACTTGCCATTAATCAACAATATTGGTAAGATCGGTGTACCCGTGTTCATTAGTATCGGTGGAGGCCAGTATGATCAAATCGAATCTAGTGTTCAGACACTCAGGGAACATTCTGTTGATGTAACTGTCTTACACTGTGTTTCAGAGTATCCATGTCAAATAGACCATCTAGGCTTATCAAATTTAAAAGTATTAGTTGAAAAGCTTCCTGATTGCACTATTGGTTTATCCGATCATTTCAATGGTACCTTATCCGGCCCAATTGCTTATTTGGAGGGTGCACGAGTATTTGAAAAGCATGTTACTATGAATCGGTCATGGAAAGGAACCGATCATAGTTTTGCATTAGAGCGTGATGGGTTCAGAAGATTTGTTCGAGACATCAAGCGAGTTCCGCTTATGTTTAAACAAAAGCCTACTGAAGATCTAGGTAATGAATATGTATTTAGTAAATTAGGTAAATCTATTGTTGCAAAAGATGATATAGTGAAAGGCTCTAAACTTTCACTATCAAATATTTCAGGTAAGGTTTTCAGGGAAACAATTGTGCCAATTAGGATGTGTAATCAATTTATAGGTCAACGGATCAATAAAGATCTTAAAAAAGGACAACCGATCAATTTTGATGATATTTGTTAAGTTTACATACATCATTTTATAACTTAGTTCCCTTCGTTCAATCTCCCAATTATCGAGAAATTTTATCAATGGATTCCAGTTTAAAACGCAAGTTTTCTCAATTGAAATTCGTAACATTTGATTTTGATGGTGTGTTTACTGATAACAGAGTCATATCTGATCAATTTGGTAACGAATCTGTTATATGTAGTCGTAGCGATGGTATAGGACTTACCAAACTCAATAATTTAGGAATTTCAACTTTAGTTATTTCGACAGAAAAGAACCCAGTTGTTACAAAAAGATGTGAAAAGTTAAAGGTAAGGTGTATGCAGGGTGTAAATGACAAAAAGGATGTTTTTGAGAATTTTTGCTCCAAAGAAAATATTAATTTAAAAGACACCGCTTTTGTTGGTAATGACATCAATGACCTAGATGTTCTAAATATTTGTGGATTACCTATTGCCGTCTCAGACTCTTATCCAGAAGTACTAAAAGTTGCTGAGTTCACCACTACTAAGCCTGGAGGTTTTGGAGCTGTAAGGGAAATTTGTGACATTATCAGCAGTTTACAAACTCTAGATTCCTGAATTCTCAAATGAATCTTTTCGATATTAAAGACCAAGTGATTGTTGTTACAGGAGTTTGCGGGCAACTTGGTTTGGAGTACGCAAATTTTCTAACCGAAAATAATTGTAAAATGTTAGTCGGTCTTGATCTCAATAAATCAAAGTTGCTTTACGATTCGGGATTACTAAGCAAAAAAAATTTTTTATTTATTCAATCTGATATTACGAGCAAAGAAAGCCTCTCTTCTTGTGTAAGCCAATTGATTGATAAACACTTAATTCCCACAGCCCTAATCAATAATGCTGCAATAGACTCTCCACCAAATTCTTCTAGTGCAGAAACTGGTCCGTTTGAAGATTATCCCGAAATATCTTGGGATAGAGTACTTGATGTAAACTTAAAAGGTGTTTTTTTGTGTTGCCAAGCTTTTGGTAAAATTATGGCAGAAAAGACATTTGGATCCATTATCAATGTTTCGTCGATTTACGGAGTCGTTTCACCCGACCAAAATTTGTATGATTACAAAAGGGCTAAAAACGAAGTTTTTTATAAACCAGTAGCCTATGCCGCTTCTAAATCTGGCATTTTAAATCTCACAAGATATTTGGCAGTCTATTGGGCTAAAAAAAATATCAGAGTTAATTCTCTGGTTATTGCTGGAGTCTTCAATTCCCAAGAAGATGAATTCCTAGAAGCGTATTGTAATAGGATTCCCATTGGGCGCATGGCCGCCCCTTCAGAATATTGTGGAGCAGTGCAATTTCTAATATCTAAAGCCTCATCTTACATGACAGGTCATGCTTTAACTTTAGATGGAGGGTGGACTTCAATTTAATTCATGAAAGAAGTAGCAAAAATATACAATTGGATTAACGGCAAGGAAGTTGAGCCAGATAATGCATTATGGATAGACAAATATGATCCACACACGGGTAAAATATTGTCAAAATTTGCAGATTCTATTTCAACTGATGTTTCAACAGCTATCGAAGCCTCCTGCTTAGCATATAACGATTGGTCAAGATCTACAGCTATTCAACGCGGAAAAATTCTTACTGATATCGTAAATGAATTGAAGCGATGCTCAGAAGATTTATCTAAGTGTATTTCTGTGGAAACTGGTAAACCGCCTAGTGATGCAGACGGAGAAGTTTCTGCTGCGATCTTGCAGGCAGAATATTGGGCGGGAGAAGGTATGCGACTGTACGGTAGATCTCTTTCATCTGGAGTTTTTGGAAAGCATAGTCATACAATTCGTCAATCACTTGGAGTCTCTGGACTAATTGTTCCGGCTAATACTCCAATTGCGAATATTGCTTGGAAATGCTTTCCGGCTCTCATTTGCGGTAATACAGTAGTCCTAAAAGCTTCTGAAGACGCCCCTGAAACAGCTTTGCAATTTGCTAAAATTACCAACTATGCTGGACTACCACCTGGCGTTTTAAATGTTATTCAGGGTAGGGGCAATATAGCAGGCGTCTCTCTCGTTAATGATGATCGTGTGCCTTTGATTAGTTTTACTGGTTCAACAGCAACCGGTCGTTCAATTGCTGAGATTTGTGCTAAAAGGATGGCTAGAGTTTCTCTTGAACTGGGTGGTAAAAATGCTTTTGTTGTCTGTGCTGACGCGGATATTGACCATGCTATAACTTGGGCTTCTTCTTCGGCTTTTAGCAATGCGGGGCAACGTTGTGCTTCAGCCAGCAGAATGCTTGTGGAATCGAGTATTTATGATGAATTTCGTGATAGACTTGTACGCCGTGCTAAATCTTTAGTGCTTGGTACCTCAAGGGGGTGTGATTTAGGACCAGTTGTCAATTCACGCCAGCATGCATCTATTTTAAATGCTATTTCTCAAGCTTCCAAAGATAATGGTAAAGTAATTTGTGGAGGAAAGATTCCTGATAAACATGAACTTAAGGGGGGATATTACATTGAGCCAACTATAATTGAAAACTTACCTTCTAACAATGATCTTAATAATACAGAAATTTTTGGGCCTGTTGTTACTTTGCAATCGTTTTCATCCCTAACTGATGCACTTCAAATCGTAAATCAAACTAAGTATGGTTTGACTTCATCAATACATACTAAAGATGTGGATAGGGCCTTTTGGTTTGCTCAAAATGTGAGAGCAGGGGTTGCGAATGTTAACTTAGGTACTCATGGTAGTGAACCGCATATGCCATTTGGTGGTTTTGGATGGTCCGGAAATGGAACTAGAGAACCCGGCGTCGAGGCTCTCGATGTATACACTGAACTTAAAAATATTTCTGTATTTGTAGATGAGAAAAATATCTAAAAAAATGAGATATAGATCCGTTGCTTTCATACCGGCTAGGTCTGGCTCAAAAAGAGTACCCGACAAGAATATCAAACTTCTTGGCGATCATCCTTTGATCGCATATTCCATTGTGTCTGCTTTGGAAAGTAGTGTGTTTGATAGCGTAATCTGTGCAACCGATAGTGCTCAATATGCAGAAATTGCTAAATATTATGGTGCTGAAGTCCCATTTTTGCGCCCCGATGGAGTATCGGGAGACAAGTCACCGGATTGCGACTGGGTGGCTTGGATGTTGAATGAATTAAAAAAGATTGGATTAGAATTTAAAATATTTAGTATACTTAGACCAACTAGCCCATTTAGATTGCCCTCTACTATTTCCAGAGCTTGGGATCAATTTATTGAAGAAAAGGATATTGATTCACTTCGTGCTGTTCAAAAATGTAAGCAGCATCCAGGTAAAATGTGGATAGTTGACGGAAAAAGAATGGTGCCTATTTTACCCTACAAAAATGGATCAGTTCCGTGGCATAGCAGTCAATACACAGCTTTGCCTGAAATTTTCATACAGGATGCTAGTCTTGAAATATCTTGGGTGAGAAACATCCTTGATGGCAATAGCATAGCCGGCCGAGTAATATCTCCATTTTTAACAAAAGATTACGAGGGGTTCGATATTAATAATGAGGAAGATTTTTTACTTGCTCAGACTTATCTATCAAAAGGAAAGTCTGTTTTACCAAAGATAAATCTCCCCCCCCCCCCTTCCCGATAAAATAAATTAGCAATGGGTGATCAAATTGGAAATACTGTAAGTGGAACATTACATTTTGTTCCTAATCACGAATTTAAACGTATTCTTAATTTATCGGTTTCAAAATTGGACCAATGCTATCTATTTGCATGCCTTTGTAGGATAAATATCCTCTACATGATTGCTCGGTCTGGTTCTGGTCATATCGGTAGTAGTTTCAGTAGTGTAGATATCATGTCATGGTTGCACTTAAATGAACTTAATAACTCGGAAGATGACATATTTTTTTCATCTAAAGGGCATGATGCTCCAGCTCTTTATAATATTTGGTTAGGTCTTGGTAAACTTAAGTTTAATCTCCTGCATAAACTACGCCGTATCGACGGGTTGCCAGGCCATCCTGATTTATCAACTCCTAATGTTGTCACAAATACAGGATCTCTTGGAATGGGAGTTTCAAAGGCAAAAGGTATGATTTTCGCTAATCGTTTAAATGGCAAAAGTTCAAATATATATGTTCTAACTGGAGATGGTGAATTGCAGGAGGGGCAATTTTGGGAATCTCTGATTTCTGCCGTTAATCACAAACTTCATGAATTAGTAGTAATTGTTGATCACAACAAACTTCAATCTGATACCTTGGTCTCAAAAGTGAGTGATCTAGGGGATTTGGAAGCGAAACTTTTGGGATTTGGCTGGCATGTTAGTCGTTGCGATGGGAATAATCTAGAGGATTTTTCTAAAGCACTTACTAGCATTAAGGATATAATACATAAACCAAAAGTCATCATTGCTGATACGATAAAAGGAAAGGGTGTTTCTTTCATGGAACATACATCCATAGATTCTGATGTTGAGCTCTATACATTTCACAGTGGTGCGCCTAAGGCAGATCAATATTTTAAAGCTTCAAAGGAATTAATTGATCATACTAACGCAAAATTAGCTTCATTTAAAGAATTTGAATTGGAAATTAGTTCTGTCGAAAAACCAATTATCGAGAACATTGAAAATCAACAAAAACTTATTACAGCCTACTCAAATGCACTCTTGAATCAGGCACAAATCAACCATAAGTTAGTAGCTTTAGATGCGGACCTAATCCTTGATACTGGACTAATTCCTTTTTCGGATAAGTTTCCTGACAGACTAATTGAATGTGGCATTGCAGAACAAGATATGGTTTCTCAAGCTGGCGGTATGGCCCTTAATGGGCTTTTACCGATTGTTCACTCATTTGCATGTTTTCTCTCCACCCGTCCCAATGAACAAATTTACAACAATGCTACTGAAGGCAAAAAAGTTATTTATGTAGGTTCACTTGCTGGTATGTTGCCTGGTGGTCCCGGCCATTCACATCAAGCAATAAGAGACATTTCATCTCTGGGGGGGATCCCCAATCTTACACTTATGGAACCATCTTGCGAGGAAGAGGTCATGCATCTTTTAGATTGGGCTGTAAATGTAAACAATGCCAGCAGCTATATTAGATTAGTAAGTATCCCATGGGTAGTTCCATTCGAAATACCTACTTCTTACAAACCTGATTTAGGGAAGGGTGTTGTTTTGAGAGATGGTGGTGACTTGTCAATTATATCTTACGGACCCATTATGCTTTCAATTGCAATTGATGTTGCAAACAAACTATTCAATCAGATTGGCTTTAATATTAAGATAATAAATTTACCATGGCTAAACAATGTAAATGCAGATTGGCTTAACGAAGAACTTCAGGATATAAACACCTGCATCAGTATTGAAAATCACTTCCACATCGGAGGACAGGGAGACCGTATTGCAGATGCCATTTCTTCTTTCCCAGAAAGAAAAATTCAATTTCACAAATTAGCTATCACTGGCATACCAAAATGTGGTACAAATTCAGAAGTGCTGGAAGCTCATGGTTTAGACTCTGAAAGTATTATAAATTACATTAAAAAGCTAATTAAGTAAATATTGAAAGCTGTATTACTAGCAGGTGGTTTAGGTACTCGTTTATCTGAAGAAACCGATCTGAAACCAAAACCAATGGTTGAGATTGGGGGGCGTCCAATTCTATGGCATATAATGAAGATCTATTCCTCTCATGGAGTAAATAATTTTATTATTTGTTGTGGATACAAAGGTTATTTAATCAAGGAATATTTTGCTAACTATTTTCTTCACATGTCGGATGTGACATTTGATATGCAAAATAATCAAATGGAAATTCATCGTAAAAGGACTGAACCATGGCGTGTCACTTTAGTTGATACTGGCGATAATACTTTAACTGGTGGCCGATTAAGGAGAGTGACTGAATACCTCAAGGATGAAGAAAATTTCTGTTTTACCTACGGCGATGGAGTTTCCGATGTAAATATCAAGGAATTAATAAAGTATCACAAATCTCATGGTAAATTAGCTACGTTAACGGCTGTACGACCACCGGGTCGTTATGGGGCTTTGAAATTGGATTCAATGGATATGGTCAATGAATTTCAGGAAAAAACTGAAGGCGAAAGAAGTTGGATTAATGGCGGGTTTTTCGTTCTAAACCCTAAAACACTCGATTTGATTGAGAGCGATAATGTTAGTTGGGAAGGCCATCCTTTGACCACCTTAGCTAAGCAAAATCAACTTGCTTCCTTTAAGCACGATGGATTTTGGCAACCGATGGACACACTAAGAGAAAAAACATTACTAAACGATCTTTGGCTTAAAGGAAAAGCTCCTTGGAAAACATGGTAATTGATAATAAATTTTGGTCAGACCGTTCTGTTTTTATAACTGGCCATACAGGATTTAAGGGAGGCTGGCTATCCTTTTGGCTTTCTCAAATGGGTGCGAAAGTACATGGCTATTCACTGGAATCTCCGACAACCCCCAACTTCTTTACTATATGTAATTTAGAAAAAAATTTAGAATCTTCCACAATTGGGAATATACTTGATTTTCACGACTTGCATAGTGCTCTTGATCAAAGATCACCTGAAGTTGTTTTTCATCTTGCGGCCCAGCCTTTGGTTAAGAAATCATACTCTTCTCCACTAACTACCTTAGAGACCAATGTTATTGGAACCGCGAATATCATGGAGGCTTGCCGTTCCGTTCCCTCAATCAAGGCTATTGTAAATATCACCACCGATAAATGCTATGAAAATAAGGAATGGACATGGCCTTATCGTGAGAATGATCGCTTAGGCGGTCGCGATCCCTATTCAGCTAGCAAAGCATGTGCTGAGATTACCGCAGCTGCTTACCGGGACTCCTTTCTGGCCGAGGCCAATATCCACCTTGCTAGCGTTCGTGCGGGCAATGTCATCGGCGGTGGCGACTGGGCAGCTGATAGATTGATTCCGGACTTTCTTCGTGCACTTGATATTGGCGAAATATTAACTATTCGCTCGCCAAATGCGGTGCGTCCTTGGCAGCATGTGCTTGAGCCCCTTTCTGGCTATCTCATGCTTGCAGAAAAACTCTTCATTGAAGGAAAGGCGTTTGCTGAAGCTTGGAACTTTGGTCCGAATGACGATGATGCCAAGTCCGTCGGCTGGATTGTTAATCAACTTTGCGACCGTACCCCCGGAGCGAAATGGCAAACCGAAAATGCCAAGCATCCACATGAGGCGGGGTTGTTAAAGCTCGATAGCAGTAAAGCTAAAACCAAGCTCGTATGGAATCCTCGTTGGAATCTCGAGATTGCACTTAACAAAACCATAGAGTGGCATCAGGCGTGGCGAAAGGGTAACGATATGGCAGCTTTCACAAGCTCACAACTACAGGCTTACACTAATACATGAGCCGCTTTATTATCGAGGATACATCCATTGAAGGTTTGCAGATTATACAACGTCAACCTATCGGTGATGATCGTGGTTATCTCGAGCGTCTCTTTTGTACCGATGAGTTGGCAGCAATCATAGGCATTCGAAATATTGTGCAAATTAACCATACAATGACTTCAAAAGCTGGCACAGTTCGAGGCATGCATTATCAACAACCGCCGCATGCCGAAATGAAGCTGGTTTCCTGCGTATGTGGCGAAGTATTTGATGTTGCGGTTGATCTGCGTGAGGATTCGCCTACCTTTTTACGATGGCATGCCGAAGTCCTCTCTGAATCGAATCACAAAACATTTGTGATTCCAGAGGGCTTTGCTCATGGCTTTCAAACCTTTACTGAAAATTGTAAATTGCTTTATTTGCACACTGCTGCATACGAGCCTAAAGCCGAAGCGGGTCTAAATGCACTAGATGACCAGCTTTCGGTTAAATGGCCACTTTCTATAACCGAGCGTTCGTTGCGTGATCAGCAACACGCCATGCTTGCACCCGAATTCTCAGGATTATCTGTATGAATTGTCGCCACTGCGAAAAAACGCTGACGCATACCTTTGTTGATCTTTGTTTTGCACCTCCTTCGAATGCGTATCTCACCGAAACGGACCTCAACAAACCTGAGAAATACTACCCTCTTAAAGTTAAGGTCTGTGATCACTGTTGGTTGGTGCAAACCGAAGACTATGCTCAAGCAGATGAGCTCTTTTGTTCGGATTATGCTTACTTCTCCAGTACATCCACGTTCTGGCTTGCCCATGCTAAATCCTATGCGGAGCAGATGACTCAGCAGTTAGGCTTGAATGCAGACAGTTTCGTGATTGAAGTGGCCTCGAATGACGGCTACCTGCTTATGAATTTTGTAGCAGCCGGTATCCCTTGTCTGGGAATTGAGCCTACTACCAGTACAGCTGAAGCCGCTGAAAAAATCGGCATCCCGGTGCTGCGTGAGTTCTTTGGTGAAGGGCTAGGCCAACAGTTGGCTCAACAAGGAAAACAAGCCGATCTTATAGCGGGCAACAATGTTTACGCACATGTGCCTGACATTAATGATTTTACATTGGGACTGAAAGAGGCGTTAAAGCCTGGCGGAACCATTACTCTCGAATTTCCACATCTGATGCGACTCATTGAACATGCACAGTTCGATACCATATATCACGAACATTTCTCTTACCTTTCGCTTTATACAGTCAGCCTTATTTTTGCCAAAGCTGGGTTACGGGTGTGGGATGTTGAAGAATTATCAACTCATGGTGGGAGCTTGCGTATTTATGGCTGTCATGCAGACGATGCAAGAAAGACAAACAAAGAGGTAAAGGCCTTACTAGAGGAAGAAGCCCGGCAAGGGTTACAAGCCATCGAGATTTATACCGGGTTTCAACCACGTGCCGACAAAATCAAGAATGATCTTTTGGCATTTCTTCTAGAGCAAAAGAATCTAGGGAAATCGGTCGCCGCTTATGGTGCCGCTGCCAAAGGCAATACCTTCCTGAATTACGCAGGTGTGAAGCCCGATCTGTTGCCTTTTGTATGTGATGCAGCAGTGGCCAAGCAAAATAAATTCTTGCCGGGAAGCCACATTCCTATCTTAAGTCCACATGCGATGATTGTGGCTAAGCCCAATTATGTGCTGATCCTGCCTTGGAACATTGCCGAAGAAGTGAAGACTCAATTGTCGCAAGATCTTCCGAATACCCAGTTTCTGACTGCAGTTCCAGAGTTGAAGATCATATGAAACCACGCATTTTCTATACTAAGCCTTCGATCACTGATCTTGAGGTCAGCTATGCAACTGATGCTGCAGAGAACGGCTGGGGTGACCAATGTTATGCCTACATCAATCGATTCGAAGAGCTTTTTAAAAAGCACCTCGGCGTAAAGTATGCAATCGCTACCTCTAGCTGTACCGGTGCACTTCACATGGGTATGTCAGCACTTGGAATTGGACCGGGAGATGAAGTTATTTTAGCGGATACTAATTGGATTGCGACTGCAGCTCCTGTCGTTCATCTTGGTGCAAAACCTGTTTTTGTCGATATCCTGCCGGACACCTGGTGCATTGATCCCGATAAGGCAGAAGACGCAATAACTCCAAACACCAAAGCAATCGTAGCGGTTCATCTTTATGGTAATTTGTGTGACATGGATCGTTTGCTAGCGATTGGGGAGAAATATGGCATTCCGATTATTGAAGATGCGGCCGAAGCGATGGGATCTATTTATTATGGTAAACGGGCAGGATCTATGGGTTCATTTGGAGCATTTTCTTTTCATGGAACTAAAACATTAACTACGGGAGAAGGCGGAATTTTTGTGACCAATGATTCAAACCTTTATGATAAAGTACTTACTTTGAGTAATCATGGTCGTTCAAGATTCCAAAAAAAACAGTTCTGGGCAGATGAAGTTGGTTTTAAATATAAGATGTCTAACATTCAGGCTGCAATCGGATGTGCACAGATGGAACGGATTGATCAATTGATTAGTAGGAAGCAATTAATATTATTATTTTACAAAAAATCATTAAGTTTTTCTTCTGAAATATTAATGAATCCTGATGTAAAAGGTTGTACTAATGGTGCCTGGATGCCAAATGCCGTATTTGATGAAAAATCAAACATAACTAGGGAAATTTTATGTAATGCTTTCGAATCTGAAAATATTGATGCACGAGTGTTCTTTTGGCCTCTCTCAAGTTTACCTAATTTTAAAAATAAGGAAGAAAATTTTAATTCTTGGGATATTCCTCAAAGAGCAATTAACTTACCAAGCTACTTCGATATTAATGAGCAAGATTTAAGTCGCGTTGTATCTGTAATAAAAATGTTATTATGAACAATATTTCAAAGATTTTACAGAAACATTATCAAAATACTTACAAACAATTCGGTGCAAGCAGTCAGGGGGTAGATTGGGGAAATAAAGAGTGGGCTGCATTTTTAAGGCAGAATAAAATGTTGGATGTAATTCCTGAAAAATCAATCGAATCTA
>JAOFTV010000003.1 GCA_028045305.1 Opitutales bacterium
GCTCTGGGTCGGGCCATTCGGTTTTCTTTGATCAGTTGGTAGGCAGTGACTGCATGAACCAAAACACATACGAGTAGAAAAAGGCGAGATCCCCAAAGAATGGGAGCAGGTAAGTTCTGAAGGGCGTAAGCGTATGCGTTGATTGCTTCCTGGCCAATCAATACTTGAAGGTTACCAGCCATGTGAACTAAAACAAAACCTACAAGAACAATGCCTGTTAGGGCCATGAGGTATTTTTTAAGTAAGGAAGATTGAATCATGTCTATAAGGATTTATAGAGATATCTTCTTACCGCACAAATTCATGACGAGTGAAAAGGAAGTACGAAGATAGGTATTAGCTGAAAGAATTATACAAATTAATATTTGCGCAAACACAAATATTTTATCCCTTGAATGACCTGGAGTTACCAAGGTGAATAAATCTTGGTTGCCACCCCCTTCTTTTCTACGTCATGGGTGAAGGGTACAAATAAGAAGAAAATGAAGTATATTTTTATTACTGGCGGAGTAGTTTCGTCCTTGGGGAAAGGGCTAACTTCAGGAGCACTCGGGGCTTTACTTGAACAAAGAGGCCTAACCACCCGCATCCAAAAATTCGATCCCTATTTAAATGTCGATCCCGGAACGATGAGTCCGTTTCAACATGGAGAGGTGTATGTGCTCGATGACGGAGCAGAAACGGATCTCGACCTTGGCCACTACGAACGTTTTACATCCGGCAAGCTGACCAGGTTCAACAACCTGACCAGCGGGCAAATTTACGAGTCTGTAATTCGCAAGGAAAGACGGGGGGATTACCTTGGTAAAACCGTGCAGGTTATTCCCCATGTGACCAACGAAATTAAAGATCGAATTTATGCTGCCGGGGAAGGAGTAAATGTGCTCATTACCGAAATAGGTGGAACTATTGGTGATATTGAAGGTTTGCCCTTTACTGAAGCGATGCGACAGTTCGCCAGCGAGGTAGGCAAGGCAAATGTTCTTTTTGTGCACATGACTTTACTACCCAGCTTACGGGCAGCTGGTGAACTCAAGACCAAACCTACCCAACAAAGTGTGGCCAAGCTGAGAGAAATTGGAATCCAGCCAGACATACTGGTTTGTCGGACGGAACAACCGATTACCGAAGAAATTCGCGAGAAACTTAGCCTTTTCTGTAGCGTACCTAAGGAAGCGGTAATTGAAGAAATGGATGTGACCCATTCGATCTACGAACTTCCCCATATGTTAAAACAGGAAGGATTAGACACTCTGGTCACACGCTTTCTCGGGCTTGATGCCCCTGCACCCAAGTTGGACGAATGGGAAGAAGTGGTCCACCGCTTGATTCATCCCAAACACCGGGTGAAGATTGGAATGATCGGAAAATATATTGATCTGCAAGATTCATATCTCTCGGTTAACGAATCTCTGGTGCATGGTGGAATACGTAACGACACCGGGGTCGAAGTGATTCATTTCGATGCCGAAGCTATCGAGCGAGACGGCCCTGAAGCACATCTTAAAGGATTAGACGGCATTCTAGTGCCTGGTGGTTTTGGAGACCGTGGAACCGAAGGTAAAGTATTGGCATCTAAATTTGCCAGGGAAGAAAAGATTCCCTTTTTCGGACTCTGCCTGGGTATGCAAATTGCAGTAATCGATTTTGCCCGTAATGTTCTAGGCAAAGAAAAAGCAAACAGTACGGAATTTGATCCGGATACCCCAGATCCAGTCATTCATATCATGGACGAGCAAAAATCTGTGACCGAAAAAGGAGCCACCATGAGACTGGGTGCCTGCCCCGGCAGCATAAAGCCAGGAAGCTTCTCTAGAATTGCATATGACAAGGAAGAGGTATCAGAAAGGCACCGGCATCGGTTCGAATTTAATAATTCCTATCGTGAACAAATGGAGTCTGCCGGATTAATTGTAGCCGGGACCAATCCTGATAGGGACTTAGTAGAAATAGTAGAGGTGCAAAATCATCCATGGTTTGTGGCCGTACAATTCCATCCGGAATTTCAATCCAAGCCAACCAAGGCACATCCCCTATTTGCTGCTTTTATTGAAGCCACTCTTACCCGTAAGCTAGCTGCTACAGAAAAGGCCGAAAAATCCTAAGCCCCTTTCTTTTGGGCTTTACCCAAAGCCCTACATTCAACGGAATAGAATGCTGGCATGATCATAGACGCTCATACTCATCGCTATCCCGAGGAGGTAATTAACGACCCTGCCCGCTTTGCCCAACGAACCGGGGAAAAAATGTGGTTGAATATGGTATCTCCCAAAGACCGGACGAGCTTGCAGGGTTGGGCAAATCGCGAAGAAATGCTCGCCTCTATGGATGCTGCTGGAATCGGCCAATCCGTACTACTCGGTTGGTATTGGGAAAATCACAAAACCTGCCTAGAGGCAAACCAATGGCACCGGCAATGGATGAAGCAGGATAAAGAAAGGTTTATCGGATTTCTTTCATTACACCCAAAGATTCCCCAGTTATTGGACTACTTGAAAAGGGCACGGGAAGACGGTTTTCGGGGAATTGGAGAATCCCATCCCTGGGCTCAGGGATTTTCTATGCAAAGCAGGGAATGGATCAAGGCGATGGAATTTGCCTGCGAGTCAGGTTGGCCAGTAAACTTTCATGTTACCGATCCGGAAGGGAAAGATTATCCAGGGAAGATACTCACCCCAATGGAAGATTTTTTATGGCTGGCCAATGAGTTGCCCGACCTCAAAATAATCCTTGCTCATGCCGGAGCTTTGTACCCTTTAAAAAATTCAATTCCTTCAAACTGCTACATTGATTTGGCCGCCTGTCCACTGCTCTACCCAGCGAGTATTTTTAAGGAATTAATCGGACATGTGGGTAGCGAAAAAATTCTCTGGGGGACTGACTATCCTTTACGCATCTATCCTGCCACTCAAAAAAATCCAGACTTTAAAACTTTTTTGGATACCTTTATCGATTCAGTCGATATAACTGAAAATGAGTTACGAGCCATGCTGGGAGAAAATTTTGCAAACCTTTTAGGATGAAACTGGCTTTCAATAAAATCATCCCGGAACCCATCCCCCAGCCCCTGATTACTTCGTCTAAAATATGGGGAGAAGAAATCACATGGGTATCTAACGATCGCATCCTCGCACAAGCCCAGTCTGGCAAAGGAAAGTCCACCCTGCTCCATCTAATTTATGGCCTGCGCAAAGACTATTCCGGTTCGTGGGAAATAGAGGGAGTTCAAGGAGAAGATTTGTCGGCAGAAGACTGGCTCATCTTACGGGCCAAAAAGCTTTCTCTTTTATTTCAGGATCTGCGGCTTTTCAAAAAGTTAAGTGCACGGGACAACCTCGAACTCTTGCCCGAAATAAACCCGCAAGCTCCGACCGTGAAAGAAATGTGCGAGGTCTTAGGAATCCTTCACCTATTGGACAAACCCGTTGAAACCCTCTCTCTTGGACAACGACAACGATTCGCACTCGTCCGGTGCTTACGGAAACCTTTTTGCTGGCTCTTGCTGGATGAGCCCTTCAGTCATCTTGACGAAGATAACGCCCAGGCAGCGGCTGGTTTGATTGAAGCTGTCCTCAACCAAAATGATGCCGGATTAGTAATTACTTCACTTACAGGATCGTGCCCATTGTCTTGCAATCGATCCATCAATTTATGAGCCGGCCAATTAAATCTTTGCTCAATCGATGCCTCGGTTCTCAATCCCCGAGAAAAGAATTATTAGCCGCTTCTCTTGGATGTGTTATCGGATCGACCTTAATTTTGCTCGCTCTACAAATTTTTGCCGATTCAAAACTCTTATTGGGGAGCCAAAAAGTTGGACGGAATTTTGTCACCCTTAATAAATCGGTTCAAGGGGGCATCTTACTCAATCTTGGAAAGCAGGAGGAATTCTTTAATGAAGAAGAAATTGAGCGGATTAAAAAACTTCCGGCAGTTAAAAAAGTAGGTGGTTTTACCCGCAACCAGTTCCCGGTAACAGTACATATCTGGCCTACTGGAAAGATTGGATTGGGGGCTGCCGCCCGGGCAGATTTGTTCTTTGAATCGGTACCTGATGAATTCCTCGATCAAAAACCTGCAGCATGGAAATGGGAGGAAAATCAATCTTATGTACCAATCATGGTTCCCAAGTTTTATTTGGACCTATGGAATTTCGGCCTCGCCCCGTCACGAAGTGAATACCCAGCCCTTTCCCGCGACGCAGCCTCATCCATGCCCATAGAAATTCTTATTGGGGAGGATGAATCCACTCGAATGCTTGGCAGGTTTGTTGCCTTTAGCAAGCGGATAAACAGTGTACTCGTACCAGCAAATTTTCTCCAATGGGCAAACCGGACCCACGGCAATGATCGCAGAGAAAAATATTTCTTTGTTTGGGAAAATGGAGAAATTACTGGGGCTCCTGTTTCCAAGTCTGATCTTGCCAAAAATGAGGCATTTAGGAGCACTAATATTCAAGTCTCTCCAATTGAACATCCTGAGGATCGAATGATTCTGTCTGACGCCCTAAAAATGAGGCATTCACATGCGGGCCCCTCGCGCCTCATTTTAGCTATGGACAACTCCCCAACGAATGATTTTTTACAAAGGCTTGATGAATTGGGTTATGAGACCAATCGGGAATTTCCCCAGGATGAATGGTTGAACCAACTGGCCAATGGATTAATTTGGGGCATGGCCGGTGTCGGTTCCTTGCTCTCACTCCTTTCGATCGCCACCTTTGCCAGTAGCTTTCGCTTGGTGGTTACTCAATCGGCTGAAACCACTCGCGACCTGCTGCATCTTGGTTTTTCTCCCCAAAAAATCTGCCGGGTATTTATGCTTCGATTTGCCAAGGTGTTCACGCTCATCTGGGCCCTATCCATAATGGTATGTTATGGGCTCAAAATTTATACCGCACAGCAGGTAAAAATCTATGGGATTGAATTATCCAACGGACTAAGCTGGCAAACTTTAGCCGGTGCAATTCTGTATGCCGTTGTCTTTTTGTGGATCAATCAACGGGTAATTGGAAGGTCTGTCCGTTCGTGCTCCTGAGGAGGCTACCCGTCACTGGGTTACCTTCATCACCAACTCATCTTCTCTGACTGAAAAGGATACTTCACTTCCTTCCTCAACCTCTCCCGAAACTAAGGCACGGGCAAGTTGAGTCTCCACTTGCTTTTGTAAAAAACGTTTAAGGGGCCGGGCACCATAAGTGGGATCATATCCCTTTTCTCCAATCCATTTCTTGGCAGCATCGGTAAACCCAACGATGATTTTCCGGTCAAGTAATCGCTTATTTAAACCGGCAAGAAGGAGATCAACAATGGAGGTAATCTCATCGAGGGATAAGGGTTTAAAAAGGACAACATCGTCAATACGGTTTAAAAATTCTGGGCGGAAATGGTCCCGCAATTCAGCCATAACCGACTCACGGGCAGATTCTGTAATTTCATTATCAAGAAAAGTTTCCTGCAAATAACGGCTACCCACATTCGAAGTCATGATAACAACAACATTTTTAAAGTCGACTGTCCGGCCCTGGGAATCAGTCAGTCGACCATCATCCATCAGTTGAAGGAGCACATTAAAAACATCTGAATGTGCTTTTTCAATCTCATCAAAAAGAATCACCGAGTAGGGCTTCCGACGTACTGCTTCGGTTAATTGACCGCCCTCTTCATAACCGACATAACCAGGAGGCGCTCCTAAGAGTCGGGCAACGGAATGCTTCTCCATGTATTCCGACATATCGATGCGGACCACATTGCTTTCGCTGTCAAAAAGACTCTCGGCTAAAGTCTTGGCCAATTCGGTCTTCCCTACACCGGTGGGACCAAGAAAAAGGAAGGATCCTATGGGCCTTTGTGGATCCTTGATCCCGGCACGGGCTCGCAAAATAGCATCAGACACGGCATCAACTGCTTCGTTTTGTCCAATTACTCGCTGATGAAGAATACTTTGGAGTCGTAAAAGTTTTTCGCGCTCTCCCTCAATTAATTTGGTCACAGGTACGCCGGTCCAACGAGCAACAATCTCGGCAATCTCCTCAGATGTCACCTCCTCTTTTAAAATGGAGTCCTCCTGCTTTTCCATTTGCTCAAGGGTTTTCAATTCCTCTTCCAACTTGGGCAGCTTTCCATGCTTGAGTTCAGCAACTAAATTTAAATCATAAGCACGTTCTGCTCGTTCCATCTCTGCTCGGGTGGACTCGATTTGTTCGCGCAACACACGGACATTATCAATTCCCTGGCGCTCGTTTTCCCATTGCCGCTTGATCGTTTCCATTTTGTCACGAGCGTTTCCAAGTTCTTTGCGCAGAGACTCCAACCTATCCTTGCTGGACTTATCCTTTTCCTGCTTCAGAGCGGTCTCTTCAATTTCCAACTGTAGTACACGACGGCTGACCTCATCAAGTTCCGCCGGCATACTATCGAGCTCAGTACGAATCATGGCACATGCCTCGTCCACTAAATCAATCGCTTTGTCCGGTAAGAAACGATCAGAGATATAACGATTGGAAAGAACCGCCGCCTGAACCACTGCCTCGTCACGAATGTTTACCCCGTGATGAATTTCAAAACGTTCACGCAGACCACGCAGAATGGATATCGTATCCTCCACATTGGGCTGATCAACGAGTACGGTCTGAAAACGCCGTTCAAGGGCTGCATCTTTTTCCACATGTTTGCGGTATTCGTTCAAAGTTGTGGCACCAATACACCTGAGTTCACCACGGGCAAGCATTGGTTTGAGCATATTGCCCGCATCAATCGCACCCTCCGCTTTGCCCGCACCTACAATCGTGTGCATTTCATCTATGAAGAGAACAATTCGCCCGTCTGACTGACTTACCTCATTAAGGACGGCTTTCAAACGCTCTTCAAATTCTCCCCGAAATTTTGCACCGGCAAGAAGGGAGCCCATTTCCAAAGTAAAAATAGTTTTATCCTTCAAGCCCTCGGGCACATCTCCCCGAACAATACGTTGCGCAAGTCCTTCCACAATCGCAGTTTTACCCACTCCAGGCTCGCCAATAAGGACCGGATTATTCTTGGTCTTTCGGGAAAGGATTCTGATCACTCTTCGAATCTCAGAATCCCGACCAATAACGGGATCGAGCTTTCCCGCTTTTGCCTGTTCAACTAGGTCGATACCGTATTTTTGAAGAGCACGGAAGGAATTCTCCGGTGTTTTAGAGGTTACTTTTTGTCCGCCCCTAACCTTGTTAATAGCCTCACGGATCTTTTTCTCACTAAGTGCAAAGTTCTTTAAAAAGTTTTGAAAGCTTGCTGGCTTACCAACCGCAGATAATCCGAGCAGTAAATGTTCTGTACTTACATAATCATCCTGCATTTCCCCGGATATGACCTGTCCCTTTTCCACTGCCTCAGTAAGTGCAGAGGAGGCGTAGGATCTGGCAGTATTAACATTTCCTGCAATCTTAGGTAATTTTTTGAGTTCTCGTTGCAAAGAAAGTTGTACTGGTGCGGTACCCACTCCCATTTCATCCATCAGGGCGGGGACAATGCCATTCTCCTGATTCATCAATGCAGAAAGAAGATGCCAAACCTCCACCTCCTGCTGACCATTTCGCTTGGCTACTTCTGCCATTTCTTGAATAGCAGAAATTCCAAGTTCGGTAAATTTTTCGGGATCCACATTCATAACGAATCATCTCTTGCAGAATACATACCAATTATAATCGTCTGAAAACACCGATAAACACAAGCCTATGGGGGTATTATTCCTCAATAAGCGAAGAATTTATGTGACGGGGAAACATAAGGCCCGCCCAATGTGCGTCAAATTGTCCCAATTTTAGCCCTTTAAAATTAATCCGTGACAAACAGGTGGTACCTCCTACAGGATTGTATTCTAACCCCACCAACAAGAAAGATCCTAAAACATGAAAATTCTTTGCATTCTCTATGATGACCCTAAATCGGGTATGCCCGCGAATTATCCACTCAACGATTTACCAGATCTCGAAAAATATCCTGACGGTATGAGCCTGCCCAGCCCCAAGGAAATTGATTTCACCCCCGGACAGTTACTGGGTTGTGTTTCCGGAGAGCTCGGTCTGAGAAAATTTCTTGAGAATTCCGGTCACACCTTAGTGGTGACTTCTGATAAAGATGGTGAAGGCTGTCAGGCAGATAAGGAATTAGTAGATGCCGATGTGGTCATCTCTCAACCTTTCTTCCCTTACTACCTAACCCGTGAACGTATGGAATCGGCCCCTAATTTAAAAATGGCGATCACCGCGGGCATTGGGTCTGATCATGTAGATTTGCAAGCGGCAATGGACCATAAAGTCGATGTGGTTGAAGTGACTTACTGCAACTCCCGTTCAGTTGCCGAACATGTGGTCATGATGATCCTCTCCCTGGTGCGAGATTATCATAACCAGCATAAAATCGTAAATGAAGGTGGCTGGAATATTGCAGATGCTGTTCAACGCTCCTATGACGTCGAAGGTATGCATATCGGAACGGTGGCTGCTGGAAGGATTGGGCTTGATGTATTGCGCAAGATGAAACCCTTTGATGTGCACCTGCATTATTTTGACCGTCACCGTCTGCCTGCGGAAATTGAACAAGAACTCAACCTCACTCACCATGATAGTGTGGAATCAATGATTTCTGTATGCCATGTGGTCACAATTAATTGCCCGTTGCATCCAGAAACTGAGCACTTATTTGACGACGAAATGATATCAAAAATGAGAAAAGGTGCTTACATTGTAAACACAGCCCGTGGAAAAATCTGTGACCGTGAAGCAATCGTTCGTGCACTTGAATCTGGACAACTAAGCGGCTACGCTGGGGATGTCTGGTTTCCTCAACCTGCTCCCAATGACCATGTCTGGCGAACCATGCCCCACCACGGCATGACACCACATACCTCCGGGACTTCACTTTCCGCTCAAACCAGATATGCAGCCGGCGTTCGCGAAATTCTAGAATGTTTCTTCGAGGGTTCTCCTATTCGCGATCCCTACTTGATTGTACAAGATGGACAGCTTGCGGGAATGGGGGCTCACTCTTACTCCAAAGGTTCATCCACCTCAGGATCCGAGGAAGCAGCAAATTACAAAAAGTAAGGAGGGCGGTTCACCTGCTTGATCAAATTTATGAACCTTGGGGAAAGGATTCAATTCATCGATCGTAAGCTCGATGAATTGTATCCTGACCCGCCTATTCCTCTTGATCACCAAGATCCGTACACCCTTTTAGTCGCCGTTTTACTATCTGCACAATGCACAGATGCTAGGGTGAATAAAATAACCCCAAGCTTATTTGAACTAGCGGACAGCCCCAAAGATATGGCCAAGTGTTCAGTCGATCAGATCAATTCGATCGTTCGGCCCTGTGGCTTGGCTCCGCGTAAAGCTCAGGCTATTCGTGACCTCTCCTCCATTCTTGTCGAGCAATACAAGGGTGTCGTGCCATCTTCCTTGGAAGCACTGGAATCATTGCCCGGAGTGGGCCATAAAACCGCATCAGTAGTAATGGCCCAAGTATTCGATCATCCTGCTTTTCCAGTTGATACTCACATCCATCGTTTGGCCCAGCGATGGAAACTAACCTCTGGAAAAAGCGTTGTCCAAACTGAGAGAGATTTAAAGAGACATTTTGCCAAGGAAAGATGGAATGCACTGCATCTACAAATCATCTACTATGGTCGCGAGCATTGCCCTGCCCGATCTTGCTTCGGTCTCGATTGTTTAATCTGCCATACCTGCTTTCCAACCCGAAAGAGTTTGGTAAAAACAAAAAAAGCTTAGCCAGAATTTACAAACATCTGAGGCCTTGCATCTTTGAGACTTTGTATTGCTGTATCAGATAATTGAGTCTGGTATAGGTAAACTTCTCGCAACCCTCGCATGGTGGATAAAGTATCTACGGCAGAGTCCTCCAATTTGACCCGGACAAGATTAAGCTTTTCTAGGCTAGTGATTTCCGCCAAATGGGTGAGTCCTGCGGTAGTAACATTTTCAGAACCTTCTAGGGTTAATTTTTGGAGGTTTGGAAACTTTTTCAATATAGCCAATCCTTCATCAGTAACCGCAGATTTCGTTAGGTCTAAAACAACAAGGTGTTGAGCAATCAAAAGCAAGACACTCAAGTCCTCGTCCCTCATTGCCAGTTTTTCGTCTATTGGTGAGATCACCTGTAAGCCGACATCTCCCTCAATAGGGAGAAGTTTAATACCAGAGGAATTGATGTGATGCCATTGTTCCTTACCAATGCGTATATCTTGAAGCCTGCCAGGTGGCGCCTCTAAAATTTCAATTGAGTCAAGTTCTCTTCCGGGGAACCATTGTTCAAGGGGTAACCCAAATTTTCTCGCAATGGGACCAACTTCCATCGGGGCAATTAAGTAGGCTCCAAGCGTTGAGCCACCGACAACTAGCAATGTGACCAAAAATACCACGCAAGTTGCGATTAATTTTGAAAATAAACTCTTCTCTTTAACTTTTATTTGTGAACGCCTTTGATTGAGTCCCTTCACCTTGACCGACTTAGGTCTTAATTTGCTGGCCTGAGACTGAACACCGGTTGACTGAGATTGAGACTCCGGAAAAGACGCTGCAACTGGAAGAGCACTCGGTTCGATGGAGTGTTCTAATTTTAACAGTAGTTCTTTCAAATTATTCCACTGGGATTCGCCATCAAGCATTGCGTAGTCTGAAGGTAACAACTGGCCGGAGTGAAGAAATTCTTTGGTTTGAGCTACAGAATATGGACCAAAAGTTTGGCCATTACGGGAAATATGCAACTTTTTTGGGGCAACCGTAACTGGTGGCATAGAGGGAGCGACTGCACTGGGATTGATTCCTGGAATCTCGGCAACAGTTAACCAGTCGGAACAACCTTCAAACCATGCAGGATTTGATAGCAGTATTTCCCCAGACTGTAACCAAGACTGTATGGTTTCCAGACCATACGGACCAGTTCGCTGGCCGTTCGTTGATAAATATATCTGCGTCATTTAAGAAGATTTATACTCCAACTTTATCCTAACATATGGAAAAGGATGTGAACATGCATGAAAACGGTGGCAATTCCGACATGCTCAGTATTATGGGAGCATCCAAGCATCTGTGGGTTAATTAGCTGGGCTTGCCCGAATCCAATCCGACAAAATTTGGATTTCTTCATCCGTTAATTTGCTATCTCTGCCATAACAAGGCATACGATCATTTTCTTCACCATAGAACCTTTCATCTTCTGGATTCTTGATGAACGCAACTGTCCACTCATCAGAACCGTAACCAGTAAGGTCAGGTGCATACCCTTCTTCTTCCGAATCTATATCATGACAGTCGATACACGCTAATCCGTCCTGAAAAACCAAATCGTCGTTGTAAAAAAGTGCGAGCAATTCTTCTCTCTCCTTTTCAGGAAGAGAATCTTGATATGGGAGTTTAGCCATATCAGAAAGTAATAGCGCTATACGGGGAAGAAGTTCTTTTTCTTCAGATGTGTACTTAGACAAAACTTTCCGAGCCATTGTGCCATTCTTAAAATCAGTTCCACCAAAATATTCGTCGGATATGTAATGTTCGTGATCGAGTAGCTTAGTAATCCATTCAACACTAGCAAAACCTGCTAATTCGGGAGCGGACTGGGTATCATCAACCGGATACCCTCGTCCGTCATGTCCGTTGTAGCGATGACAACTGGCACATTGTGCAGCGAATAAATTACGCCCCCGATTTTCACGATCTTTTCGCAACAAACTAACCGCTCCGGCAGGTGGTATACCCTCTTCCTGAACAATCGAAAGAACTCGTTTAGCCTGCCAGTCCGCTTCCTTAAGAGCAGCCGCATGACGCAGGTTTGATCGATCCTCAGAAAAGGCCAAGAGCGTTAACGCAACCGAGCCCGCTATCAGAGTCCACCAAAAGCCAATATTCAGCTGATGCCCAGGTCGGCTTGCTCCGATAAATGGCTGTAAGAAAATCCATAAAACAAGAAAAGCTGGTATTATGACAGCACCCCAAAAAGCGGGAACATATTTAAGTAATTGAAAAAGAAAGAGGAAATACCATTCGGGGCGGGCAGGAAATTCATTAGCAGGGTCGGCAGGCGGGCCAAGTGGTGCTCCATTGAAATAAACTGTTAGTGCGACCACTGCGAAAAGTACAGCCAAGCAGGCAATTGCATCCTTGAGGATTTGATCTGGCCAAAAGTAAGAGTCTTTTTTGGGTCTAGGTTCTTTTACATGGATTCCGTGCTTACGAAACAAGTAGATGTGCACAAAAACTAAGCCCACGAGCATGGCAGGTAGAACTCCTGCGTGAAGAGCAAAAAAACGAGTCAATGTATGGTGCCCGTATTCAACTCCCCCGACGACGATCTTTTGAATAGCAGTTCCAATCCATGGAACTTCAGCCATTAAATTTGTAGCCACTGCTGTTGCCCAATAGCCTTTTTGATCCCAAGGAAGTAAGTAACCTGTCAGGGAGAGAGCTAAGGTCACTCCCATCATCATTGCACCAAACCAAAAATTCAATTCCCGAGGTGCACGGTAGGCTCCATCAATTACCACTTGCATGAGGTGTAAAACAAGCAAGACAATCATTGCTTGGGCCATGTAATGATGAACGCCGCGTAAGAACCAGCCTCCCCAAACCTGATACTGCAAATAATAAACACTTTCCCAAGCGGTCTGGGTGCTAGGACTGTAAAACATCCACAGAAGGGTTCCAGTTACTACTTGAGTAAAAAAAGCAAAGGTTAAACAACTGCCCCAAACATACCTCCAACGGGCCCCTCCCGGAACTTTTTCGTAAAGCACCTCGTGCAAGAGGTTACGGTAGCCCGAGCGATCATCGAGCCAATCGAAAATCAATTTCATGACAAAGGAATTTTATCCGCTACATTTGGACGAAAATGCTCAAAGCGGATCCAGACTTGCCCTTTCTCTACCTTGGTTTCCATCGTGTCCATGGGTCGTGGACTAGGACTGTTTTCCGTAGTAACTGAACCATCGAGAGCAAATGAACTGTTATGACATGGACAAAAGTAATCTTTCGTTTGTTTACGGTAGTCAATTGCACATCCAAGGTGGGGACACTTTAAATTAAAAGCAACCACTTCATTATTTGTACGGGTAAGATAGACCGCACCAACTGGGATGTCTTTGTAAGTTGTCCACGCATCGACAACTTTTTCCTGAATGACTTCAAACTTTGCTGGAGAACCATCCTCGGGTAGAGATGCAAGTGGAGCAACCCGTGACCAAGGAACGGACGACTTCTTCCCTGCACCCTTCTTGACCGGGTCGAAAACAGCAGGAACACCTGACACTAAAGGGAAAAGTCCGCAAACAGCAGATGCTCCGATAGTTGCAACACGAATAAATTTCCTGCGATCTTTGGAATGCTCTTCGTCAGTTGACATAGCTTAAAAAACTCTACCAATAAAACCTTAAAACTATAGTTCTCTCGAGTAACCCAATTAGGGTAAAGGAGGAAGCGGGGGAAGATCATCGAATCCAGAACCACTCTCACTTGGCAGTGGTGGCAAGCCATCATCATTATTATCTCCAGGAAGTGGCGGCAGATCATTCGCATCGGCCTCTACAGGTGGCAAAGGAGGCAAGCTATCTTCGATAACTGGTTCATTATTCTCATCAGGTAAGGGAGATAATTTGGGCAATTCATCCTCGTCACCCACTTCAGGAAGAGCCAAATCTGAATTACTTAAGTTAGGAAGATCATCCGCGGTAGATGGCTCAGAGTCTGGAGTAACAGATTCAGGAAATGATAACGACTCAAATCCATCATTTAAGGGAGGCAAATTGCCTGAATCTTCCTCGGAAGTTAAAGAGGTATTCTCGCCAAATTCCGAAGAGGGCGGCTGAATTGAAAATGAATCATCTCCTTTAGAATCAGTTGAGGTGCTTTCGGTTTCAATGCCAGAATCAGATTGAGGCAAACCATTACTTTTTCCGAAACTTAAGGAACTCTCTTGACTAGTGGATTGCATTGTCGAGGGCAGTCCATTAGCGGGAAGAGTTATGGGGGTACCGTCAGATCTCCAAGTTGCTTCTTTTCCATGCCTTGCACCATATGAATAGGCTCGGACATACATTTTTTGGCCATTCGGCCACCAACGAGTCACCGTTCCATGCCATTTACCGCGTTTATAATTACGTTCGTACATTTTCACGCCATTGGAAAACCACTTAGAACTTTTTCCGTCCTTGCGACCATCTTTCCAAGACTCATCACTTGAAATATATTCGCCATTATCGCCTACACCGACCGTTAGAATACGACCATTAAATGGCACATTCTCAGATTTTAAATGCAGCAAACCGAAGCGAGATTCGAAATTGTCCTTATACTCATCCGCAGTTACTTGGAAGGCTCCTCCGCTTATTTGATTTTCCCAACCGGCTGTCTCGCCAGTATTAGAATGAGTCTGGGAAAAATTATTGCGGCTGGAGTTTTGGCAGGAGCAAAACAGAATGATCAATGGAATATATAACCAACAACAAACTTTCATGTCATTATCCAATCAATATAGCTTTAATTTGCAAGGTTGAACCACACTTGATTTCACTCTCTATACAAACTACATTCTTGCCTTATTGCACATTTGCGATCATAAACGATCGAAATCTATCATTTTCGATCACCTGATCTTTTGATTATTCAGCCCAAAACCCAATCTTACTACTTATGACCTTGGACAATCTACCTACAATTATTCCTGCAATTGGAGTTATTGCTCTTTTATTCACTTGGTGGAAGACGCGATCCATTAACATAATTCCTGAAGGCTCAGAGCGCATGAAAAAGATAGCCAAGAGCATTCAGGATGGTGCGATGGCTTTTTTACGAGCCGAATATCGAGTTCTGTTTGTATTTGTCATCGCGGTTGCTGCCCTCCTTTATTGGAGTGGAAACAATAATCCCAATAGCCACGGCCTTGTAGCCATCGCTTTTGTCGTGGGGGCTTTCTGTTCTGGTCTTGCAGGGTATTTAGGGATGAAGGTTGCGACAAAAGCTAATGTGCGTACTGCAAATGCTGCTAAAGACAGCCTCGGTAAAGCTCTGGAAGTTGCCTTTTCAGGAGGAGCGGTCATGGGATTGAGTGTGGTTGGCCTAGGTATACTCGGCCTTGGAGGCTTATTTGCATATTTCAGCGACTTTTTTGGTGCTTTTGAAAACCAAAGTTCTTTACGCACTACCCTATCCGTTCTTACTGGCTTTTCCTTTGGAGCATCCTCCATCGCCTTGTTCGCTCGAGTTGGAGGAGGCATTTATACGAAGGCTGCAGATGTTGGAGCCGATCTTGTTGGAAAAGTAGAAGCTGGTATTCCAGAGGACCATCCATTAAATCCTGCTACCATCGCAGATAATGTCGGGGACAATGTCGGGGATGTTGCCGGCATGGGTGCCGATTTGTTTGAATCTTATGTCGGATCTATTATCGGCACCATGGTTTTGGGTGCGGCAATGGTTGCTGGGTCAACGAATTTTATCGATTTTCTTGGAGGAATGTCTCCAGTTTTTCTACCGCTTATTCTAGGTGCTGTTGGAATCATTACCTCTATCTTAGGAACTTTTCTTGTAAAAGTAGGAGATGGAGGGGATCCACAAAAAGCTCTCAATACAGGAGAGTTTGTATCATCCGGACTGATGGTTGCCGCTTCTTATTTCCTCATTAATAAATTTTTACCAGAAACCTGGAGCTTTGGAGGAGTCGATTTCACCGCAATGGGAGTATTCTGGGCTACCATAATTGGACTTGTATCAGGACTTGCCATTGGAATGATTACTGAGCACTACACTGGCACCCACAAAAAGCCAGTTAAAGCAATTGTCGAGCAATCCATAACTGGCTATGCTACTAACATTATTGCAGGGCTAGGAGTAGGCATGATATCCACCATGCTTCCCATCTTAGTGATTGCAGCTGCAGTTATCGGTGCCCATGAGATGGCAGGCCTTTACGGGATTGCTATTGCTGCTGTAGGTATGCTTTCAAATACTGGGATTCAACTTGCAGTAGATGCCTATGGACCGATTTCCGATAATGCTGGGGGAATTGCAGAAATGTCTGAGCTCCCCAAGGAGGTCAGAGAAAGAACTGACAAGCTAGATGCGGTGGGAAATACAACCGCTGCCATTGGTAAAGGCTTCGCAATAGGTTCAGCAGCACTTACCGCACTTGCCCTTTTTGCAGCCTTCACTGCTTCCTTTAATCAAACTCATCCAGAAACCCTTCTCAGTCACATAAATATACTTAACCCCAAAGTCATGGCAGGTCTTTTTATCGGTGCCATGCTCCCCTTCCTATTTAGTGCATTGGCCATGGGTGCCGTAGGCCGTGCTGCCATGTCTATGATCCATGAAGTTCGCAGACAATTCAGAGATATTCCAGCTCTCAAAAAGGCACTCGAAGTTATGAAACTAAACGAAGGTAAGGCGAGCTCTGAATGGTCGGAAGATGACAAACATTCTTTCGAAGAAGCAATTGATTCCGCTGAATACGGAAAATGTGTCGAAATATCCACTCAATCTGCCATTAAAGAAATGGTTGCCCCTGGTCTTGTTGCTATTGCCACGCCTGTAGCCATTGGTTTTGGAGGCGGAGCAACCATGCTTGGTGGCTTGCTGGCCGGAGTAACTGTATCTGGTGTTCTTCTCGCCCTGTTTCAATCAAATTCAGGTGGTGCGTGGGACAATGCCAAGAAAATGGTTGAGGAAGGTTATGAAATTAACGGCGAAATTCATGGTAAAGGGTCCGAGCTTCACAAAGCCACAGTAGTAGGTGATACAGTTGGCGACCCCCTCAAGGATACTTCCGGACCATCCCTGAATATTTTACTCAAACTTATTTCAGTAGTCGCCTTAGTTTTGGCTCCTTTTATAACTATTAACGGAGCGTTTTAAAACTTCTCGCCCACAGATCGGGCAAATTTAGCCCGCTCATCTTGGCTTGAATTGTAGTAGGAAGTTCCGGCAACAAATACATCGACTCCTGCGTCAAGACATTCTTCAACATGTTGAGGTCCGACTCCTCCATCCACTTCTATCAAAAAGGAGTAGTCTTCTGCATTCCGCCGTTTTGAAAGTTCACGAACTTTTTCCAATACATATCCCTTGAAACTTTGCCCTCCAAAACCAGGGTTAACCGTCATGCACAAAATAAGATCGACCTGATCAAGGTATGGAAAGAAAAGATCAACTGAAGTGTCAGGATTTATTGCTAAGCCAGTCTTAATCCCAGCAGAGCGTATTTTGTTTAAAGTAGCTAAGTGATCATATTCTGGCTCTAAGTGTATGGTAATAAGTTCAGAGCCTGCTTGAATGAAGGGTTCCAAATAAAGGTCGGGGCGAGCGAGCATCAAGTGAACATCAAAAAAAAGATTTGAGTTAGGTCTCAAATCAGAAACGGTCTGTGGACCAAAACTCAAATTGGGAACAAAATGACCATCCATAAGGTCTAAGTGTATCCAACTTCTCCCATCGTCCTCTACCTCCTTTAGGGAACTTTTTAAATCAGCATGATTGCCAGCAAGCAAGGATGGTGCGAGAATTTTTTCCATATTCAAAAGCTAAAGGTTACAAAGCGGCATTCAAGAGAGAAAGTGAAACTTGATAAGCAAGATCAGATGCGAGAGCTTGCATCGCTTGTTTTTTTCTGGGCAAAGTAGATATATCTTCCCTAAATACGGATGATGATCCGTTTGAAGTGGACTCTAATAAAACGGAACCATGCTTCGAGCTAAGTTCTAAATCTGCTTGTATCGACATCCTAAACCCAGAAGCCAATAAAGTGTCTTCTGCTCGGTAACTCTCAGGGAATTTTTCGTAGGATTTCAAGGTGACCTTAAGAAAAAAATCAGCTTCCTTACGGGCTTTAATTATTTTGTACTGCCCAAAGCGAAGAAGGTATTTTCGAATTTCTTGATCTACAAGAGAGCCAAGTTGTGGCGCCAAAGAATCATTCCTTACAACCAAGTGAAGGGTACCTTGAGAGGAGTTGGTTGTTCCTAACCTGTAGGAGCAGCCAAAAAGATTAAAAAAAATTGCCAACAGCACCAAGGCCGGGACAACTGCTTTAGTCATTTCTAAGCTGAGAAACTTTTTCCTCGGCAGCTCGAGCTGCTTGAGACTCGGGTGCAATGGTGATTGCTTCATTGTAAAATTGCAAAGCTGGACCATTACCTAGTTCTTTCCATCTTATTAAAAAAAACTTTCCATATTCTTCAAGATACTGCCCAATTTCGAACTTACTTGCTGCCAATGTTTGCCGCAATTCTCGTCGACTCTTGAGAGCAACCTCCTTGCGGGTTTTTGCACTCCTTATCCTCTCTTTGTATGATTGTATCGTCTCTCTTTTTCCCTGCGGAGGAGAATTTTCAAACAAAATTAGGTAATCTTCATAGAAATTAAGTGCTTTAAGGGTGGCTCCCTGATCGTAAGATGGACCGGAAACACGTTTTTGGAAGATTCCTCCAAGCAGAAAATAAGCTTCTTCACAAAGGTGGCTGTGAGGATAGTAATTGATGAGGCGCTCAAGGGCATCAACTGCATCTTCGTCCTTGTCATCCTTTAAGGCTATTTCAGACAACACCATCAGAGCACGCGGGGCAAATCGTGGACCACGAGCCAAATCAGCTATTTGATTTAGACGACCTCGGTCCTCTGCCCCCGAACGAAACCGAGGAAGAAAACCCCATTTTTTAGGTAATTTTTCCTTAGCCAAGCGTTCGGCAATACGCATGAGAGATTCCGCAACCCTTTCAAAATCGTAACTTGGATAAGCATTTGCGATCAATTGAAGATGAGTGAATGCAGTTTTCCAATCTCCTTTCTTCTCCCTTAAAGCTGCTGCTCGAAAAATGGCTTCAGGTCCAACGATAATATTTTTATCTATCCGAGTAAAAATTAAATCTGACCTTCTCTTAGTGAACTTTTCGAAAAGTTTTAAAGCCTGCTTATCATCGTTCTTTTTTTCTAAGGTCAAAGCTTCTAAAAACCATTCTTTTGCCTCTCTATCGTTGTAGGGATTGCGGTTTTTAACGAAAAATCCAGTTCCTGGAAACAAATGCTTTGGTTCGTCATCACTGAGACGTGTGTCGGAACTCGGTCGAGGCACCGCCTGCAGACAAATGGCTGCAACAGGCAAAAAGCAAAGAAATAAACGAATTGACATTTTAAATTAGAAAAACGGTTAAAATCGAACAAGAGTTGAAGACCAAGTCAAGCCAGCACCAAAAGCAACTAAAAGCCCAATCTCACCTGCTTTAAAATGGCCTTTTCTTAAGCCTTCGTCAAAAGCAAGAGGAATCGAGGCTGCAGAAGTATTTCCAAATTTTTCCAAATTACAGAAAAATTTCATCAAGGGAATTTCCAATCTTTGCGACAAACTTTCTACGATTCTAACATTAGCCTGATGCGGGATGACATGACTAACATCCTCAACATTTAGGCCATGCCTACCGAGCAGTTCACGAGAAGCACTTTCCATAACGCGAACGGCAGATTTGAAAATCTCCCGCCCATTCATTTTCAAAAAGTGTTTGCGCTCCTCAACCGTGTCAACTGTAGCAGGGTTTAACGAGCCTCCACCCGGCTGACATAATAAGGATGGATTTGATCCATCTGCCCCACAGAAAAAACCTAACAACTCCGGACCTTCCCCGTCCTTAGAGAGAACAGCAGCACCGGCACCATCACCAAAAAGAACGCAGGTGGAACGGTCTTGCCAATCCATAATACTGGACATTTTCTCGGCACCAACGACTAGAGCATTTCTGTACCTGCCCGATGAAATCATGGCATCTGCAACATCTAAAGCGTAAAGAAAGCCGGAACACGCTGCCTCGATATCAAAACAGGCAACTTTGCCCAATCCCAGTTTGTGTTGAAGAATGCAAGCCGTGGAAGGAAATGCCATGTCGGGTGTAATGGTAGCAACAATTACAAGATCTATCTCGCCTAGCTTTAATCCTGATGATTCGATTGCCCTCTGTGCAGCACGTAACGCTAACTCACTGGTTGGTTGATGGTCTGATGCAATCCTCCTAGATTTGATACCTGTACGCGTTTGAATCCACTCGTCAGAAGTATCAACCCGATTGCAAAGTTCTAAATTGTCAACTGCTTGATCAGGAGCAAAAGAACCAAATCCGACCATCCGAGAATTTCTACCCGAGTTCATCGCTTAGTTCGATGTTTGGGTTGGTGGGGAGTGAAAGGGCCGTAAAATTTCATTAGCACCTTTTACATCCTCGAGCATTTGACCAATCATATCATGCTGGACTAAATCAAGAGCAATTTTGATCGCCCCACTCACATGATTACGATTGGAAGAGCCATGAGCTTTTATAACATTACGGTTTAGCCCCAACAAGGGAGCCCCACCAAATTGTTCTGGATTGATTCGTTGCTTGAGCCCTCGAAAAGCACCCATCGATAAAAGGGCTCCCGTTTTACGCAGAGCGTTTCTTTTCAACTCTTCATCCAAAAAACTACCGATCAGTTTACTTAAAGATTCGCAGGCCTTGAGAACGATATTGCCCACAAACCCATCGCAGACTACTACATCGACAACATTTTCAAAAATCTGAAATCCCTCGATTAACCCGGCATAATTAACGATACTGCCGTCGATCTCCTTGAGCATTTCATGTGCATCGTGAATCAGTTCATTTCCTTTCCCCTCTTCGGTGCCTATGCTTAGAAGGCCAACCTTTGGCCGGACTAACCCGAGAGCAACACGAGCGTAATTCGAGCCAAGAATAGCATTCTGAACAATATGAAAAGGCTTGGGGTGAGGATTGGCTCCAGCGTCTAAGAGTGTAAAATATCTCTCTCTACCAGGCCAAATAGTACACAGAGCCGGTCTTTCGACTCCCTCAAGAGTTCTCAGCCTGATGGTCCCGCCAGCCATCAAGCAGCCTGTGTTACCGCAACTCAAAAGGGCATCTGCATTTCCTTCTTTCAAAGATTCTAGTGCCAGTGCCATCGAAGATTTCTTCTTGTTCTTTATTCCAGCAATCGGCTTTTCATCCATCTCCACCACTTCTGGTGCATGATGAACAGTCACATTCAAATCATTCAATGAAGGCTCATTGCTTAAAAGTGTGCTAAGCTCATCTTCCCTGCCGAATAACTGAAATTCTAAATCCCTTGGAACAAATGATGCAGACTTGGCTATGCCAGCAAGAATTTCACTCGGGCCTTTATCTCCACCCATTGCATCCACAGCAAGGGTAATGCGAGAACTTGGGCTACCCATGCCGCTCTGTGAGAGCTATGACCTAAACCTCCAAGTCAAGAACTTGGCGACCGCGATACTCCCCTGTCTCTGGGTTGACGCGGTGGGGACGAGAAAATGAACCGTCAGGCTCTTTGACGAGCAAAGGGGCTTTGAAGCGATTGGCTCCACGACGCTTGCGACTACGCTGCTTAGATTGTTTTCTTTTTGGTTGTCCCATGGTTTACATATCAAAACATTCTACGGCACGATCGTCAAGAATACTGTACGCCAATCTGAAAATGCTCTTTTATTTTAGAATTCCCAAAAATAGAACAACACAAAAAGTCCAAGAAACAATCGATACCACACAAAAAGCCCAAGCCCCCTCTTGCTTAAATATCCAACTAACCAGCGTACGGAAAGAGCGGCGGAAACCCCTGCAATCAAACAGCCAAAAAACATAGGACCAAACTGTAAGTTTTCCAGAATCTCATTCCCCTTTGTTGCTCCCTTGTATACCGCTGCTGCAGTGAGCGTGACCAAGCCTAATAGAAAACTAAATTCTGCAGACTGCCCACGCGATAATCCGGCTAAATACCCCCCTATTATTGTCATCATTGAACGACTTGTTCCTGGACACATCGCCACGCATTGAAGCAAGCCGACCATGATCGAATCCCCAATGCTTAGGTCCTCTAAATTCTTCCCCTCAACCTGACCCATTTTTTCCTGATTTATTTTTCTTTTCTCCGCCCAATACATAAGGCCGGCACCCAAAATCAATGCAATCGCAACCGGTAATGAACCAAAGAGAAAAGACTCAATCCACGAATCCAAAAACGGCCCTGTAATTGCGGCAGGAGCGAAACCCGCCAAAAGATTAAAACCAAGTTTTCGCCCCATTGAATTCAACCCCAAAAAGCCTAACAGGATGATGTAAATACGACGAGCGTAGAGGAGCGCAACGGCAAAGATTGCTCCAGCCTGAATGACAATTAAATAAGCATTAATTGCTTCTTGCTGAGAATAATCCAGCGTTGATGGATCCATCATCCACTCGTTGGCAAGTATAAGGTGTCCTGTGGAAGAGACGGGTAAAAATTCGGTTATTCCTTCGACCAATCCAAAAACCAATGCATCTTCATAACTAATGATTGAATTCTCTATCTCTCCATTGTTTGGTTCCGCGTATATACACAGAGGCAAAAGCAAAAAGATCCAAGTCGTAAAAAAGATTTTTGATTGTCGCATGGCAGTGCATCACTTACTTGATGAGTTTGATAAATCGGGCAAGGTCATAACCGAAAAATTGCCTCTTTTGTAGTTACCTATTTAATCATTATGAATAATATACTCCTTGATTGTGCGTCATCGCTCGAATCTGGAAACAATCTAGATTCCTCTCAGATTTTGACCACCGCATCCCTTCTGGTCGATGAATCAGTCGACGCACGAAGCAAACAACTCTTCCTAAAAAACCTTGCTGGCAAAGGTGAGACCAATGCTGAATTCTCTGGATTTGTCTCTGCTTTTCGTTCCTTTGCCAAAAATCCTCGATTGGAAGAGTTTTCTAATAGAGCTATCGATTTATGCGGAACCGGCGGAGACCGTTCTGGAAGTTTTAATATCTCAACTTTTGTTTCCCTACTGGTGGCCGCTGGTGGTGTTCCGGTAATCAAGCATGGCAATCGGTCGATTAGTTCGAACTGCGGCAGTGCAGATTTGCTGGAAGCTTTGGAAATCCCTTTAGAAACTGACACCGAAAAACTAAGATCCTCCCTAGGACATCTAAATTTCTGCTTTCTCTTTGCTCCATACTTTCATCCTGCGTTCAAATGCCTAGCTCCTGTTCGAAAAGAACTGGCGAAGGAAGGTATCATCACACTTTTCAACCGCTTGGGCCCGTGCCTAAACCCAGCAACTCCAGCTTATCAAATTCTTGGAGTATACGACCCTGCGTACCTTGAGCAGATTGCTCATACCCTGTCGATGAATGGAAGTAAATCAGGATGGATCGTTCACGGGAAAACGACAGATGATAGCTCAAGAAAAATGGATGAGTTAACCGCTTGCGGACCTAACTTGATTCGGTCTTATGGGATGGATGATGAAAGTGATGAAATTTTGACTCTTCATCCAAACCACTGGGACCAAGCAACCTTTCCCTCGAATGATTTGCAAGGGGGATCGCTCGAAAAAAACCTTTTAATTTTCAAAGCTCTGCTTGATGGAGAAGCCCCTGAAGGCTTACGTTCAAGCATTATTATCAATGCAGCATCCGCATTTTGGATTGCCGGGAAAGCTGAATCCATGAGTGAGGGCATTGATTTGGCTGAAAGAGTGCTCGATCAAGGTATTCTTTCCAAATGGTTAAGCAAGGTGAAGGAATTTTTCTCTAAATGAATAAGTATTTTGGTACGGACGGTGTACGCGGATCATATGGTTCTGCGATTATGAACGAAAGTTTTGCTCAAAAATTTGGCTTAGCCATTGGAGCATTCTTGATTAGGAAATCGGGCTCCAATCCACAGGTATTAATTGGGCGAGATACTAGACCTTCAGGGGCGTCTCTTAAGAACTCCTTAATAAAAGGATTGCTAGCCACTGGGTGTCGCGTGCTTGACTCCGGCATTGTCCCCTCCCCAGCACTCGCCTTCGGAGTGCTTCATTACCGTGCTGACTTTGGCGTTATGATAACAGCCTCTCACAATCCCTATCATGACAATGGGATCAAGTGCTTTTCCCAAAAGGGCACTAAGCTTTTGCCTGAATGTGAAATTCTTATTGAACAATTAATCGACCAGCAACCTGAACATTGTTCACCAAAAGGAGGGGCGGAATCCGTCGATCTTATCGATAACTATTGTTCGCATTTTAATACGCTATTCCCGAAAAACGGATTAAAGGGATTAAATATCGCATTGGACCTGGCTAACGGAGCAACCAGTGAAACCACTCCTCGCATTTTAAAAAGCATGGGTGCAACTGTGTTTTGCTCCCACTTTGGGGACGGATTGATTAATGATAACTGCGGATCGGAGTATCTCACATCTCTTCAATCAATGGTCAGGCTTAAGGATGCTGATCTTGGCATTGCTCATGATGGAGACGGGGACAGGGTTCGCTTTGTAGATCCTATAGGTAACATTGTCGATGGCGACCAAGTTCTTGGTCTTCTTGCCCTTCACGCCCATCAATCAAATCAACTGGACAACGCTACTTTCGTTAGTACCGTTCATAGCAATACTGGATTAAAACGATCGTTGAATAAGCGTGGGATTTC
Source organism: Opitutales bacterium (assembly GCA_028045305.1). Taxonomy (GTDB): domain Bacteria; phylum Verrucomicrobiota; class Verrucomicrobiia; order Opitutales; family Seribacteraceae; genus Chordibacter. Next base: position 24,505 of record JAOFTV010000003.1, read on the forward strand.
TTTAGCGACTGCTGATGTTGGGGATCGCAATGTTTTTTTAAAAATGCTCGAGTTGAAAACCAACTGGGGTGGCGAATCCTCAGGTCATATAATTGGCACAGATTATTTACCCACTGGAGATGGATTGATAGCCGCACTAATGATTTTGGGCGCTATTCAGCAGAATAAAAGAAGTATCCGGCAATTGGCAGATGAGATTTTGCTCTGGCCAGCAATATCCAAGGCTTTTCCGATCAGGGATAAAATTCCTTTCAATCAAATTCCTCACCTTTGCGAAACCCTAATGTCGGAAGAAAGTAAAGTGGGTGAAGATGGGCGAATTCTGCTCAGATACTCGGGGACGGAAGCCAAGGTTCGATTATTAGTGGAGGGTGAACAAAAAGACTGGGTACAGGAAAGTTTTAAGAAGATTCAAGAAATTCTTGAAAAATCATTGTAACTTGAATTCTTTTTCGATCTATCGTTTATATGTTCTGTCTATTATTATGAATGTCCCACCCTATGATCGAAGAGATTAAGGTTTCCCAGCTCGACCCTCGCCAAATTAAGCAACTGGATGCTGCTGATAAGGCCCAGAATGCTGACTCCAGTTATTCCTGCGAAATCTACAGTGCCATATTAAAGCAGTCTCCAGGCTGCCTGGAATTGCGTAAACGTCTTCGATTCCAACAGTTAAAAAGCCTAAGCAAATCTGCCAAGGGATTAAGCTCATTGATAGGCAAGGTAACCTCCGCACCTTTTTTGTTTCGAGCGAAAGCGGATAAGGATCCAGAAAAATCCTTAAGCGGTGCCGAAGAACTGATCGCTAAAAACCCAGGAAACACTGCTGCCCATCAAATGTTAGCCATAGCCGCACAATCTTTAGGAATGCTTGATACAGTTGTTTTTGCATATGAGACGATCCTTAAATTCCAGCCCAAGGACTTGGCCATTTTAAAAAAACTTGCCTTTGCCCACCTTGAAGCAGGCAATCCAGATGCTGTCATCGCCACTGGCAACGCTATTTTAAAAATTAATCCAAGTGATGGAGATGCCGAGGACATTATGAAAAAGGCTTCTGTTGCAGTTGCCATGAATCAAGGTAAATGGGAGGGGTCGACGGATTTCCGGGACCAACTGAAAGACAAGGACGAGGCAGCATCATTGGAACAGTCTGCAAAAACAGTTACTGATGCCAAGGGTCTTGAAGAGCTTATCCGCAAGACTTACGAGCTTATACAAACCGAACCCGGTAACCTTACCAATTACAGGCAGTTGAGCGATTACTATCAAAGATATGGAGATCTGCAAAATGCCATCGCCTGGATCCAGCAAGCTCGCAAGCAGGAAACAGGAAAAGGGGATGTCTCCCTAGAAGAAAAAGAACGTCAGTTAACCTTGTCTTACTACGATGACCTGATCGATCAATGGGAGAAGGCATTATCAAATGACCCTCAAAATTCCCAAATCTCATCTGGGCTGGAAAAAGCCAAGGCTACCCGCAAACAGTACCAGCACGAACAACTTGAATCTTTGGTCAAACGTTATCCGAATGATTATGTTTATCGCTTTGAGCTAGGTTGCCTTCTTTTTGAAGTTGGATCTTTTGATCAGTGCCTACCTCATTTTCAATTAGCCCAACGTAATGCCAATGTTCGCTTAGACGCCATTTTATACCTTGGTCGCGCTTACAGTCGAAAAAGGTTTTTCGATCTAGCTGTTGAACAATTCAATATTCTAAAAAATGAGATCCAAATCATGGATGATCGTAAAAAAGATGCAGTTTATGAATTAGGTTGCTGCTTTGAAGCAATGGAACAAACAGAAAAGGCTATTGAGGAGTTTAAGCATATTTACTCCTCTGACATTTCTTTCCGTGATGTTGCTGACAAAATCAATGCCTTTTACTCAAACCAAGACAGCAAGTGAAGCACATTGGCGGAGAGGGAGGGATTCGAACCCCCGGTACCTTGCGGCACACCCGATTTCGAGTCGGGCACATTCGACCACTCTGCCACCTCTCCAATAAAGACCTTTTATTTTCAAAATTCCATTGATTCTGGCAAACATTTAACCTTTCACAATGAATAAACCTTTAGATTTCCACGCTTGCCCGATTCTCGACTATCATTTTGGATAACATCCATGATCGGGATTAGAAATATTTTCTGCCTTTGTGCCTTGGCTGCTTTTTCTCTCATTGGGTGCAAGTCAACTCATCACGCAGAGGTTGAGTTTGCGGACGGAAGCTACTCAGGGCCATTAGACAAGACAGGCAAGAAAAATGGTAGAGGTATTTACCGATGGCACGATGGGTCGATTTACGAAGGGGACTACCGAAATGACATGAGGCACGGGGAAGGTCGGTTTCTTTGGGCAAATGGAGAAACCTATATTGGGGAATACAGAAACGACGAGCGGACGGGTAAAGGGGTATATCTTTGGCCTGATGGTTCTCGCTATGAAGGTGACTTCATTAACGGAATGCGTCACGGGCGTGGAGTTTTTATAACATCCAGTGGAGTGATTTACGAGGGAGAATGGTTCGACGATCTACAACATGGTGCGGGGACATTAACTTATCCAGACGGCCGTGTGGTCAGTGGCATTTGGAGGCAAGGTGAACTTGTCACAAAGCCTGCACCTCTACCTCCCAAATCTACAAAACCAATGCCAATAAGTGCCCTACCTGATGTGCCTGTCATTGTGCCATTGAAGGAAAAGCCTTCCAAACAGACTCCTAATAAAAAAGATGATGCCACTGATGAAGGAATAGAACCTTATGCCCAAGCTTCCTCCTCAGGTATAAGCAGTCCTTCATTAAACCAAACACCATTGGTTACTACAGATTCATCAAATAAAGTGGACCTCTTTGAAGTGCCAGTCCACAACGAGACTAAAATTCCGTCTAAAAAATTAGAAAATGATAAGTTCAAAATATCCACCACAATTGAGGAAGAAGAATCACCAAACAAGCCAGATTGGATGGGTACGGTTGCTGAAGCAGAAATTATGTTCATTACAGAATTGGACAACGGTCTTGATACTATTCGTTACCGGCAAAATGGAAATACTTTCACTGGTAATATGAGAATTATTGATGAACAGGGAAATGCTCAAGGTGAAGTCAATCTGCTTAACGGGCGTCTACACGGTGAAGAAATTTTCTTTAATCAATCAGGAGATGTAGTTGAAAGAAACTTCTGGGCTAACGGTAAACCCGTCGTTCGCTAAATTTCATAACGCCCGTCTAATTGGGTTTCTCAAAGAGAAATCTTTTTTATGCACGTGAATGATTTTGCGTTCATAGAAATGGTGCTCATAGATATGGTTTTATTATGAGTCCGTCATTCCCAGACCAATCAATCCAATGCAATTCTTCAGTTGGTATTCTTCCTTACGACCCCGAAGAATACCCCCGAGAAATTTCTCGCCACTACATATCAGCATCTGATCCTGATATTGCTGCGATGATGGAGAAGGTTGGCGTTGATAATCTTGACGAACTTTTTGCTCACTTTCCTCAGGAAACGCGATTTTCAAACGGCCCTTGTTTGCCCGATGAACTTTCTTACCTTGATGCTTCTAAGCGACTCAGGGATATTGCTAACTCCAGTAAGTTAACAACCTCTTTTATTGGAGACTTACTCCCAGTCTGGAAAGTTCATCCAATCGTCGACGAAGTCTCCAGGCTTCGTCCCCTGAGCACTTCATACACACCCTATCAACCCGAACGCAGTCAGGGCACTCTAGTTACTCATTGGATCTACCAGTGTGTTCTATCCGCACTGACTGGTTTTGAAGCAATCAATACTTCATTGTACGATCGTTCAGCTGCTATTTTTGAGGCCATTTCCTGTGCCCGTCGGTCCAGGAAGCGAACTGGTTCCGTTCTGCTTGCCTCATCTCTGTATCCTGAAGATATTTCTTTTTTAAAGACTCATGCTCAAGGGACAGACCTTAGCTTTGAATTTTGTCAACTAGATCCAGATTCTGGGAGAATTGATTATGATCGATTGGAAAGTTTTTTAGAGAAAGAGCATGCTAACATTTCGGCCTTTGTCTTTCCTCAGGTAAATTCCTTGGGACTGCTCGAAGAGGTTGATCGTTTGAGCGACCTAGCCAACCATTGGCAGATTCCCTCCATCGCAGCTATCGATCCTATACTCCTAGCTACCGGAGGTCTTAAACCACCCTCAGAATTTGGGCAGAATGGGGTCGACTTTATTGCTGGAGAAGCTCAGCACCTAGCAATTCCTCCCTCTTTTGGAGGACCTGGTCTTGGGCTATTTGGATGTAGACACCATGACCAAGCAAAAAGAGACCTGCGGAACACCCCCGGACGCTATATCGGTCGGGCCAAAGATGCCCAGGGGCGGGATTGTTTTGTCATGGTTTTGTCCACGCGCGAACAGCATATCCGAAAGGAAAAAGCCACTTCAAATGTTTGTTCAAATCAAGCATTTCTAGCTACAGTTGCTGGTGCAAATCTTTTAGCAAAGGGAGAAAAGGGCCTAAGAAATTCCTTGTCCGATGCATTAAAAGCACGAGAACAAGTTTCTGAATGGATTCGTCAAAGGCAGGGAGTTGAACTCGCTTTCCCTGCGACGCCAAGTTTTAATGATTTGCTCATTCGGGTAGACGAAGATGATGATCATTTTTTAAAGCAAGCCAAATTGCATAAAATCCACCTAGGAGTAGATGTTACAAATCGTTTGCCCAACGAGTCTAAAAGGCTGTACAAAATTAGTTTCTCCGACCTGCATGACGAAGATGCCCTGATCTTATTAAAGGACTTTTTATTTGAGTATTTCCCCGCCGGTTCTAGCTACCAACCGGAGGTAAATAAACCGGCCTACCTCTTTCGTTCGGAGCCGGCAAACCTGCCCAGTTTCTCACACGACGAGCTACTCAATTACTACCAACAGCTAGCTGATTTGAATGTTAGCCCAGACGATGGTTGCTACCCCTTGGGTTCTTGCACCATGAAATATAATCCGTTGCTAAACGATTGGGCTGCAGGATTGGACGGTTTTTCAAAAGTACACCCACAAGCACCGGAAGAAGATGTTCAGGGGCCCTTGCGCATTCTTTTTGAAATTCAAGAATGGTTCAAATCAATCACCGGATTAGCTGGGGTCACCACTCAACCCGTTGCCGGTGCTCAAGGTGAGCTAGTTGGATTAAAACTTTTTCAGGCATATCATAAATCTCGCAATGATGAACAACGTAACATCGTGCTCATACCTCGCTCAGCCCACGGAACTAATTTTGCCACTGCAGCCACTGCAGGATACGGCAATGGAATTGTTTACCTAAAGGCAAATGACCACGGAACTATCGACCTAGATGACCTTGAGGCCAAACTTGATGAGCACGGCAAAAGTCTTTGCGGCATCATGATTACAAACCCAAACACCTCTGGTATTTTTGAAGAGAATTTTGCAAAAATCGCAAAGGATATTCATGCAGCTGGCGGCTTGGTCTATATGGATGGTGCCAACATGAACGCCATTGCAGGTATTGCGGATTTAGGAAAACTTGGAGTGGATGCAGTTCATAACAACTTGCACAAGACTTGGACGATTCCACACGGAGGAGGCGGTCCAGGAGACGCCATCGTAGCGGTATCAGATCGATTAGTTGATTTTTTACCAGGCAAACAAATCCACAAAGAAGCGGATGGAGTATATCGATCCAGCACTCCTTCTAAGAGTATTGGCCCGTTTCATAGAAATTGGGGAAACTTTGGGCATAAGGTTCGGGCTTATGCCTATTTAATTCGTCTTGGCAGAGAGGGTGTTCCAAGGATGTCTTCCATTGCCGTACTTTCAGCCCGTTATCTGTTTGAAATTCTTCGTTCCCGCTACCCTACTTTGCCAACTGGTGCAGGTAAGATCGAACGAATGCATGAATTTATCCTTACCCTTAGCGAAAAGGACTTTTCTCGACTGGAAGAAGTGGGAGTCAACAAAAGCCAAGCCATTCCTCAAGTTGGCAAATTATTTCTTGATTTTGGGTTTCATGCCCCAACCGTTGCATTTCCCGAAGTTTTCGGATTGATGATCGAACCCACTGAAAGCTACACCAAAAAAGAACTAGACCGCTTTGCGGAAGCAGTTTTAGCTATTAAAGATTTGATCGAGGAATACCCACAAATTGTCGCAAGTGCTCCACACTTCACGCCGATCGATCGTGTTGATGAAGTTTCGGCAAATCGCAACCTTTGCTTGGCGGAAAAATTAGATCATCTACCCGCTCTTCCCAGCAATCGTATACAACCTCAAGTATTATTAAATTTGGGAGTGGATGAAATCAAACAACGCCTATTCGATTTACACGATCTTGAAAGCTAGATTGGATTGACCTATTTCAATCCGCATACATCCTTTACCTTCATGTCTGAAGATTCCAAACAACTACCTTTAATCACGCGCAAAGGTGCATTGATCGACCTTTTACTCGCAGTTTTATTTTTTATCTTTATGCGAGAAGTTCTTATCCCTCATGTTCCTTCTCAAGATCCTTTAGCCATCAATATTGTTTCCAGCATGACATCATTTTGTATGTCTGGAGTTTTTTGGATAGCTGCTGGAATGCTTCGAGTCACTTGGGTTGACTATCTCAGAAATAAAGAAACAGAAACTAATTAGGCATCCTAAATTGCTCAAGTGTTTGGATCAACCCATCGCGGGGAGACCCAAGTATGGTGTAGCCATCATCGCTAGTTTCTTCTTTTATTAATTCACCCTGTGCTCTTAGCCGAGCTACAAGTTCGTACCTATTTAAGGGAACTAAGTATTTCAAAACTTTCCGCTTGCCGGCAAAAATTTCCTCTAAATGTTCGATTAAACGTGGAAGCCCTTCCCCAGTCTGAGCACTTATAAAAACGGCGTCGTTTCCAACTTTCTTAGCCCTCAGCTTTTCAATTTCATCACCCCCGCGATCAACTTTGTTATAAACCGTAACCGACTCGTTATCAGATGCACCTAGTTCATCCAAAACTTTTTCAGTAGTGTTCATTTGAGCCTCATATTCTGGATTCGAAAGATCGACCAAGTGTAAAATTAAATCGGCTACAAGTGTTTCTTCTAAAGTGGCCTTAAAAGAGTCCACTAAACCATGAGGTAATTTCCGGATGAAGCCAACCGTATCGGTTAATACGATTACTCGACCTGTGGGCAATCGTAACCTGCGACTGGTTGGATCCAAGGTGGCAAACAATTTGTCTGCAGAAAGAGCATTGGCTCCAGTAAGGGTGTTAAGCAAAGTTGTCTTACCCGCGTTGGTATAGCCTACGATAGCTACGGAAGGTAATGGCAGGCGCTGTCTACGAGACCTACCTGTCTGCCTTTGTTTGGACACCTGAACGATTTCCTTACGAGTTGCTGAAATTTGATCCCTTAACATTCGCTGATCGAGTTCGATTTGAGCCTCTCCTTCACCCCGCTGTGTAACCCCACCACCTCGCTGTCTGCCCAAGTGTGTCCAAGCTCGACGTAATCGTGGCAGGGAATACTCGAGCCGGGCAAGTTTAACTTGTAATTTAGCTTCCTTAGTCTGGGCACGTTCAGCGAAAACATCTAAAATAATTTCATGTCTATCGATGACGAGAATCTTACTTTCGTTTTCCCAATTTCTTTGTTGTGCAGGAGAAATTTCATTATCAAATACCATCACATCTGCACGAACCTGTTTTAACTCTTCGAGAATTTCATCAACCTTCCCTTGACCAAGCATAAAGCGTGGAGATGCTTTTCGAATTCGGATTACCTTACGGCCTACAATTTGAATACCCAGATTCCGAATTAATTCATCGAGTTCATCAAGTAAAGAATTTGCTTCCGTGCGGTCTTTTTCAGATTTTACGCAAGTTAATAAATAAGCACGCTCAACAAGCCTGGGTTTTTCCTTTACCTCAAACATAGGATTAAATCAATTTATGCTTATACAACAAAGCCCGGATACGAATACATCCGGGCCTTATAGTAGAAAGGATATTCCAAGCGTATTACCTTAGGAAACAGCAGCCTGTGCAGCTGCAAGTCGGGCAGTAGGAACACGAAACGGAGAGCAACTAACATAATGTAGTCCTATATTATGACAGAAAACTACACTCGATGGATCACCTCCATGTTCACCGCAAATACCAAGTTTGATTCCGCGACGGGAGGATTTTCCTTTCTTGACCGCGATTTCCATAAGTTGGCCAACGCCTGTTTGATCCACACTGGCAAATGGATTAGATGAAACCACGTCCAATTCAGTATAATTGGGTAGAAAACTTCCTGAATCATCCCGACTCATACCGAGGGTTGTCTGAGTCAAATCGTTGGTGCCAAAACTGAAAAACTGAGCAGTCTTTGCAATCTCATCTGCAACTAACGCAGCACGGGGAATTTCAATCATTGTTCCAACCAAGTACTTAACCTTCTTACCTTTAGCAGCAAATACCTTCTTGGCTGTTGCATGAATAACCTCAACTTGTAGTTCGAGCTCTCTGGAAAAACCAACTAACGGAACCATAATTTCTGGATTTACTGCAATGCCTGACTCTTGAACAGCTAAAGCTGCTTCTATGATTGCCTGAGTCTGCATCTCTGTAATTTCGGCATAAGAGATACCTAATCGGCAACCGCGATGGCCTAGCATAGGATTGAACTCGTGAAGATCTTCCACACGACGCTTTACAGACGCCAAAGGCACACCGAGCTTTTTAGCGAGGTCGCGCTGAGAGTTTTGATCGTGCGGAAGGAATTCATGCAAAGGAGGGTCCAGTAAGCGAATAGTCGCTGGTCGTCCTTCTAATGCCTTAAATATTCCAGTGAAATCCTTGCGTTGAAAAGGAAGCAGTTTCTTAAGTGCAGAACGGCGGTTCTTTTCGTCGTCGGCCAAAATCATTTGGCGCATCGCATCAATACGATTGCCTTCGAAGAACATATGCTCGGTACGACATAGCCCAATTCCGCTAGCTCCAAAGGCTACCGCATTGGCAACTTGTGAAGGAGAATCTGCATTGGTTCGAACATTCATCTTAGTAGCTTGTTCACACCATTTCATTAACTTGGAAAAGTTTTGATAATCTCTGCTTTTCTTAGGGGATAATTTCTTATCGACCAAGACCTGGATTATTTCGGATGGAGCGGTCTTTAACTCACCACCAAAAACTTCTCCATTGGTACCGTTAATTGACATGAAATCACCTTCTTTGAAGGTTTTCTTTGCAACTTTAACAGTGCGGGCTTTGTAATCGATTTCCAAAGCAGCGGCTCCACATACACAAACTTTACCCATTTGACGTGCAACCAAGGCGGCATGCGAAGAAACCCCTCCTCGAGCGGTCAATATTCCTTCTGCGGCAATCATTCCGCGCAAGTCTTCGGGTGAAGTTTCTTGTCGCACTAGAAGAACTTTTCCTTCCTTGGCCGCTTCTACCGCCCGTTCTGCATTCAAACAGATACGACCAGATGCAGCACCAGGACCCGCAGGCAATCCCTTGCAAAGGGTGGCAGCAGCTTTTTGGGCCGCCGCATCAAAGACGGGAGCAAGTACTTGGTCCAATTGATCGGCCGGTACGCGCTTAATTGCAGTTTTCCAATCAATCAAGCGTTCCTTGACCATTTCCACGGCGATACGAACTGCAGCAAGACCAGTTCTCTTGCCGTTGCGTGTCTGCAACATGTAAAGCTTCTCTTCTTCAATGGTAAATTCAAAGTCTTGCATGTCCTTGAAGTGCTTTTCCAGAGTTTTTTGAACTGCTGATAACTCCTTAAAAGGTTTGGGGAGAACTTTTTTAAGTTGAGCAACTGGCCGGGGGGTACGCACACCCGCAACAACATCTTCGCCCTGTGCATCGGTGAGGAACTCTCCATAAAGCACCTTCTCTCCTGATGCGGGATCGCGAGTAAAGGCGACTCCAGAACCAGATTTTTTGCCAGTATTTCCAAAGACCATCGCTTGTACATTAACCGCAGTACCCCATGCAGCAGGGATACCATATTTGCGGCGATAGACTATAGCCCTGTCATTCATCCAGGATCCAAATACGGCTCCGACCGAACCTTCGAGTTGCTCCCAAGGACAAGTGGGGAAATCTTTTCCAGTACGTTTTTTAACCAAGGTTTTGAAACGATTCACCAATTCCTTCATCTGGGTTACCGAAATTTTGGAATCATCAACCTCCCCTTTTTGTTTGGGGAAAATCTCTGCCTTGTATTTTTCGATTATCTCTTCAAAAGGATCATGGTCTTCGGAAGGAAGTTTTTGTACTCCCATGACCACATCACCGTACATTTGAATAAATCTGCGGTAACAATCCCAAGCAAAACGAGCATTGCCAGAGGATGAAGCCAATGCCTCTACTGTATCATCATTCAAACCAAGGTTAAGAATGGTATCCATCATACCAGGCATGGAATCACGAGCACCTGAGCGAACGGATAGTAAAAGAGGCGTCTTCATATCACCCAACTTTTTGCCTAATTGTTTTTCCATTAATTCAACGGAACTACGGATTTGTGAATCTAAAACCTTGGGGTAGGTGCGTTTGTTCGCGTAATAATGTGTGCAAACTTCGGTAGTGATGGTAAATCCAGGAGGCACCGGTAATCCAATACGAGCCATTTCTGCCAAGTTGGCTCCTTTCCCACCAAGCAATTCTCGCAACTTGGCGTCTCCGTCAGTCTTCTTTCCGAAGTCGTAGACATACTTGATGCCTTTGGCTTTTTTCGCAGTCTTTGCGGGTGCTTTTTTGGCCGATTTTGTTTTGGCTGATTTAGTCTTCTTTGTCTGTGCCATGTGTAAGTGGGGGGTTTATGTTTTGCTGCGTAATTTACTTCGGTAAAGAAAACTAGCGTGCGTAGAAAATAACAAAACGAAGAATATCTAAACAATGAGCGAACTTGTCAACGGAGCACTTTACTTCACAAGTAGTAACTGTTCCTGATTTAGAAAAAATCAAATTTTCATAATTCCTTCGCTTCCCATGGTAAGCATTCTTTTTCATACACACTAGCTAGAATCTTTGTTCTTCATTTTAGATTCCATGCTAGACGGCTCAAGGTTTTTAGCCCAAAATTAGATGTTCTTTTGATTTTTCCACCAGGCACCTTGTTTCGATTTACATCATGACTCCCCCATCTTCTCAGGATAAACCCCAAACTTTTGGCCAACGGTTTCGTGAACGTGGCCTGGTTGGAGCATTGGGAAAGCCAAAGGAATCCAAAAATGATCCTAATAAAATGCATTTTTTAGAGCATTTAGAGGAAATGCGCTGGGTAATTTTCAAATCCTTTGTTGCCTTTGTGTTGGGATGCTTGGTTGTAGCTGCTTTTTTGGGTGATTCGGTTCGTCTATTGCAACGACCCTTGATCTCAGCAGTTCAAGATTTTGGAAATATGTCGATCGATTTGCAGGCCACCGGACTGGCCCAGTACCAAACGAAACTTGAAGAGCAGGGCATTGAGCTAACCGACTTGATTCATGCCTCTGAAGAGGACCTTGTAAGCTGGGGAATTGCCGACCCTCAGCATCGCCTCCGCTTACTTATACATTTCGCAGGGGGCAAGGATCGTAATTTATTACAAGTCATTCGTTCCTACTCCCCCATTTTCATAGCCATGAAAATATGTTTTTTAGGAGGACTGGGCCTTTCCCTTCCCTTAATCTTATACTTTGTGGGAGGTTTTGTGACACCAGGACTCAATCCCAAGGAAAAAAGAATCTTCTTTCCCGGGTGCTTGGCTGCGACCCTCCTTTTTTTGGCCGGCTCCGGAATGACATATTTTTTCATTCTTCCACTATCCCTCGCTTTCACAATTGATTTTTCATTCAATGTTTTGGGCTTGGAAATATACCGGCCAGAGGCCGGCAATTATTACAGCACTGTTATTTGGATGACATTCGCCGTTGGGCTGGCATTTCAGTTTCCCTTGGTTCTTATTCTTCTCATACGCATAGGCGTACTAACTGTAAAAAAATTACGATCCAGTCGAAGATTTGTACTTGTTATTCTTATGGTTTCTGCCGCTCTTATTACTCCGGGAGGAGACCCAGTGAGCCTGTGCATCCTGACGATTCCTTTATACTTTCTTTTTGAGATTTCTATATTGGTGGGCATCCTGATTGAAAGAAAGAAAGCCTCTTCCGGACCAGAGGGAAAATCCGGCATTGCTGGTTCAATCCTCTTGTTAATTTCTCTACTCATTTTGGGAGGTACTGGAGCTTGGTTGTACTTGAACTGGGACAAGGCCGAATCCTTTTTTCTCAATCTGCCACCAAGTCCTTCTACCGCCCCCCCGTTGCCTCAACTACCCAGGGAAGACTTAACTGGAAGCCCTTTTGGTAAGAATGATTTTATATTAGAACTATCTCCGATTCATCCTTCAGCCGAAAACAATCAATCCATAATTCCGTCTGGTGGAACCTTTCGTGCTCGGCTCAGGCCATAAGATCTTCCCTGAAGGTCAATATTTACTGTTCTTTTTGTTTATGAAACCAGACGGTCCTCCAGAAAAGATGAGGCTAGACCGATGGTTGTGGTCCACTAGGCATTATAAAACAAGGAATATGGCATCAGAAGCCTGTAAAAAAAATTGGGTAAAAATAAATGGGCATCCCGCCAAGCCTTCTAAGAATATCGAGATTGGAAAAACTGTTTCTATCAAACTTGGCCCCTTAGAAAAAATAGTTCGAGTTGAAGGATTAAGCGAAAGGCGCCTGTCCGCTTCTCTTGCCCAAAACTTATTTACTGACCTAACCCGTCCCGAGGAATACGAAAAAGCAAAGGAACATAGAAAACTGCTTGCGCCAAGGGTAGTAAATAAAAAAGGGTTAGGTAGGCCTACCAAAAAGCAAAGAAGGGACTTAGAAGAATTTCTCTATTCTGACTAATTTCCATTCAATTGGCTCCAACTTATTCAGGGCCATCATCAACATTCGTTAATCTCCATCAATCAACCTGCCAAAACCGCCCAGAGCGGAGCCTTCTCCTTTATTTTTACCCTGAAGAGAAGGGGCTGCTTCGATTATACGATCTGCCAACCGGGAAAATGGCAGGCTTTGCAACCATACTCGACCATACCCTTGTAAAGTAGCTAAAAACAACCCTTCTCCGCTAAAAAACATCGATTTCAAACCTCCAGCCATTTGAACATCATACTGCAGACTTGACTCAAAAGCGACAATGCAACCAGTATCAACCCTAAGAGTTTCTCCATGTAATTCTTTGGCAATAACGGTTCCTCCAGCATGAACAAAGGCTTTTCCGTCCCCTTGCAACTTTTGCAAAATAAAACCTTCGCCACCAAAAAAACCAGCACCCAGTCGTTTCTGAAAAGCAATTGATATCTGGGTTCCCAAAGCAGCACAAAGAAAAGAATCTTTCTGGCATAAAACATCACTGGACAAATTATTTAGATCCATACAAATAATTTTGCCGGGATAAGGTGCGGCAAATGCAACTTTCCTCTTCCTGTTCCCACAATTTTTAAAATGGGTCATAAAAATCGATTCACCGGTAAGGGCTCTTTTTCCTGCATCAAACAATTTCCCCATCATGCCTTGACGGGGTTTTGAGCCATCGCCCATTTTGGCTTCAAATTCGATGTCTTCCTCTAAATAATTCATCGCTCCGGCCTCGGCCACCACGGTCTCCTCTGGGTCTAATTCGACCTCAACGATCTGCATGTCATTCCCGATTAATTCATAATCAATTTCATCACTTTTCATCCATTGATCGTTCAGGGTTTTATTTCCCCGTTCAACAAAATAAAAAACTAAAATCTACCAGTTTAAAAGATAAGCACGCTTGGCTGAAAAACCTCTTGCAAGAAATACCCACTAAATGCATTACATTTAACATGACTAAGATCCATGCTCATTCGTTACTCGGACTCATTTTTCTTGTTTTTTCAGCTTGTAGTCAGCGAAGTTCATTCAAAGGAAACAACAGGGCCTTATCTTCGGACAATACCGTGATGTTGCATTGGTTGGAAATGGATGAAGAGGGAATTGTTCGTGAAACCGAGTCTGAAGGAAACTACACACTGACAGGTGATCCTTATTCAGGAAAGGCCATCGAAACTTTTGAGAAGAGCCCCACCAAATCAATATCTACATGGAAAGAGGGCAAGAAACACGGTGAGGTCACGGAGTTTTTCTACAATGGAAGGAAGCGTTTAGTCCTTCAATACCATGAAGGGCGTAGGCACGGATTATCCCGTGAATTTCGGATTACCGGTGAATTATGGAGGGAAGAATTCTATAAAAATGATGTCCTCGATGGACCAAAATCAGAATTTCATCCCAATGGACTTAAGATTTTTGAAGTTCAAATGGTGAAAGGCCTGGCTCATGGTGAAGCAAAAGAATGGTACCCAGACACCACTCCAAAATCATCCACGCTATTCCGACATGGATTGAGGGAGGGCCCTTCATCAGAATGGTATCCAAATGGCAAGCAAAGACTAGGCCTTTTTTACCAGAGAGACAAACAGCATGGTTTGCGTACCATATGGTATGAAAATGGGCAAAAAAGATTAACCGCTCAATTTGTTGATGATTTAATGCAAGGAAATTCCCAAGGGTGGTTTCCTTCTGGGCAAAATCAATTTGATTACAACTTCAAAGACAATTTGGAAGATGGTATCTGCACGGAGTGGAATGAGGATGGCATAAAAATTTCTGAAATTCGTTTTGAAAATGGATTAGCCAAACAGATGCTTGTCGGACAACCTCCTCAACCATCCCCTAAAAAAGCACCTACAGTCATAAACAAAAACAAACCGACGATAAAAAAGGTGACACCCAAAAATAAAAATTCAAAACCATCCACCCCTACTAAGGAAAATAAACAATCCAACAAAATAACCCCACCCAAGCCTAAAGTTTCTCCACCTTCTAAAAAGCCAAAGAAACAAGAACCACCCAAGTTATCCAAACCTAAGGGAAAAACTCCTTTTTCCCCTGATAATTCCATCAAAGAACTTGGCAACAAGAATTCAAACGACCCTTTTAGCAGCTCAACTATTCCTGAACCGCCTGCTTTACCAGTAGAATCATTTCCTCCTCCTACTTCCTTACCTGCATCTTCCAGCGACCCTTCATCTGATCAACTCGAAGCTCCCCCCGTGCAAGATGCTCCCCCACCCTTAGATCCTTTTGGGGACTTGCCTCCTGTAAATGTCATGCCTTCAAAAACTAAAAGCCAAGAAAAGGAAACTGATACAACTATTGACAATGACCCTTTTGGCGCACCTCCGCCTCCTCCACCACCCTCTACCTTCGATCCTTTCGGTGATGCTCCTCTTCCATCGAGAGAGCCTTCTCCAGATCCTTTTGGTGGCAACATCCAGCAAAATGTTAACAACGGGAATCAACCAAATGTGCCGTTAGGTGATGTATTTGGAGCACCCCCTGCAGACAACGATCCACCGCAAGATGTACCTCAAGATTTCCCAGATGCTCCTCCACCGCCTCCAACCTTCGATCCGTTTGCGGAGTGAGAACTATTTTCTCCGTCAATCCGAGCGATTTCTGTAAATCAACCCATGAATGAAAAGTGGCAGCCCGGCAGGGACTCGAACCCCAACTAAAGGTACCAAAAACCTCTGTGCTACCATTACACCACCGGGCTACGACCCTGACATAATGCTTTTAAAGTCAACCACGTCAAGGAACTACATCCCCTAAAACCTACTATGCCTAGCCCGAAATATAAACGTGTCATTCTTAAAATAAGCGGAGAAATTCTCGGAAGCCGCAGTGCAGGCGAACCCATTTTTGCTCAATCTCTTGAGAATATTTGCGAAGAAATTAAAGCCGTTGCAGATATGGGCGTTGAGGTCGGACTGGTGGTTGGTGGTGGAAACATATTTCGTGGATTACAAGGTGCGGAAAAAGGGATTGATCGGACAACAGGCGACTCTATGGGTATGCTTGCTACCGTTATTAACGGACTAGCCTTAATGGATCGGTTGGAAAAGATGGGTGCCGTAGTAAGAGTACAAAGTGCTATTCCTATGGATAAATTAGCGGAACCTTACATACAACGGCGTGCCATCAGGCACTTAGAGCGTGAAAGAATCGTCATTTTCGTATCAGGAACGGGTAATCCCTATTTTTCGACGGATACGACTGCTGCTCTACGTGCCAGTGAAATCTCGGCCGAAATCATCCTAAAAGCAACAAAAGTGGACGGTATCTACGACAAAGATCCTCATAAATATGAAGATGCTGAAAAATTTTCAGAACTTACTTACATGGACTGCCTTGAAAAGCGACTTTCTGTAATGGATTCAACAGCTTTTTCCCTCTGCATGGACAATCGTATGCCTATCCTCGTTTTTGATCTCCAACAAGAAGAGTCTATTCGCAAAGCAGTTTGCGGAGAATCAATTGGAACGATTGTTCGATAAGTTTCCATCCACCCTGAAAATTCACTAAAACTTAAATATTATGGAAACTGATCCTATTTTTAAAAAATTAAATGAAGACATGAAAAAATCGGTAGATCATGTGCTGAACGAATTCGCTACCTTGCACACTGGAAAGGCAAATCCCTCCCTTGTAGAAGGGGTAACGGTGGATGTCTATGGATCTTCAATGAAATTAAGGGATGTTGCTGCTATCACCACTCCTGATGCCCGAACTTTACAAATTCAAGCGTGGGACAAAGGCACGGTTGGTCCTATAGAAAAAGCTCTTATCGATGCGAAATTGGGAATAAGCCCAGTTGTTACTGGCGAACTTATTCGTTTGCCTGTCCCCGAGCTAAGCGGGGAAAGACGTGAGGAATTGTGTAAAATGGCACAAGGTTACGCGGAAAATGGTCGGATTGGAATTAGAGCTTCCCGGAAGGATGGATTGGATGCTTTGAAATCTCTCCAAAAAGATGGCTTGCCTGAAGACGATTTCAAGCGGGCTGAGAAAGATGTTCAAAAAATGACTGATGACATGGTCAACCAAATCAACCAAGCAGTTACTGCAAAAGAAGCCGATTTGAGAAAAGTATAATCTTCAACGCAACGACCCCGCGTTTCACAATTTTACAATTTTGCTTCCTTGATTTTTTCCCAAATTCTCGATTCTCCCATTTTTTTCCTTAAAACATGAAACGAGTGGTGATTAAATTAGGAACTGGACTATTGTCCGGCGGAAAAGGCACCATCCGAGAAGAAAGAATTTCTCAAATATGCTCTGGCATAGAATTACTCAAGAAACAAGGTATTGAAGTCGTTCTGGTAAGCTCAGGTGCGGTGGGTTTGGGCATGGGTAAACTTGGTTTTGAAACCAGACCTAATGATTTGGCCGTGCTGCGTTCATGTGCATCGGTTGGGCAAAGCGAGCTTATGCACGCATGGAAAACCGCCCTGAGTTCACATGGGTTTTTAGCCGCCCAGATTTTGCTTACGCGGGAGGACTTTAATGAAGAAACAAGATCTATAAAAGTAAAGGAAACCATTGAGTCCCTACTCGACCGAGGTGTGGTTCCCGTAGTCAATGAAAACGACTCCATTAGTGATGAAGAATTGAAATTTGGAGACAATGACATTTTATCTGCCCTACTCGCCTCATTAACTAGATCTGAATTCTTAATTATTCTGACCACGGCAAAGGGATTAATGACCTCCGCAAATTCAGGAATCCTCGTTCCATTTGTAAGTGAAATTACTGATAAAATAGAAAAAATGGCCGAAGGAACGCCCAGCCCTACAGCGGTGGGCGGGATGGCTACCAAAATCGAGGCGGCTAAAGTTGCCACTAAATCTGGATGTGCCGTATTTATAGGTAGCGGAGATACCCCTGGTCGACTTCCCCAAATTATCGAAGGCAAAACGGAAGGTACTTTTTTTGCCCCTTCCGGCTTGGAGTTAAAGCAAAGAAAAAAATGGTTGGCCTTTTTTCCCAGCCCTCAGGGTTCAATCGAAATTGATCAGGGTGCCTGCGAGGCAATCCTTGCAAATGGAGCCAGCCTTTTGGCGAGTGGAATTTTGCGATCAACTGGATCATTCGACCGATCTGATGTTGTATCTATTCTCGATCCATCTGGCAAAATAATTGCCCGTGGAATCTCCCGTTTTGCGAGTGATGAAGTGGAAGAACTTGTTGGAGCGAGTAATGAAACTGTAATGAATAGCCATCCTTGGAGTAAGCGACCCGAAATTGTGCACCGTGATTTTCTTGCTCCCTTGATTTCCAAGGGTGCATTAGAAGAAACTTAAGATGTACGACTACGAAGACGAAGAAGACGATTTGTTTGGCCCACCTCCTCAGGCGGCCAAAACAACCATCGGCCAAGGTATTGATTTTAAAAAAGAATTAAACGATGACCAGTACCAAGCAGTTACCGCCCCCAATGGGCCCGCTTTGGTTTTAGCTGGTGCAGGGTCAGGGAAGACACGTACATTGACCTACCGTGTTGCCTATCTACTGGAACAAGGAACCCCGCCTGAATCCATCCTCCTGCTCACTTTCACCAACAAAGCATCCAGGCAAATGCTTGACCGTGTGGAAGAGTTGACTGGTATTGGTGGCCATCGGTTTCTTGGTGGAACCTTTCATCATGTTGGCGGCCAAGCACTGCGCTTGTTTGGCGATCTCATTGGTCTACCCAGAAGTTTTACAATCCTTGATGATGGAGACTCTGACGCTCTTTTAAATGAGGTGATTCGTGAAATCGATCCCGACTTCTTCAAAGCCAAGGAAAATCCAAAGGCTAAGCCAATTAAAGGATTGATAAGCTTTGCCAGAAATGTGGGCAAGGATGTTGAAGAGGTGGCCCGGGCACGCTACCCATCAAACCGCGAATTGGTTACCAAGATTGACCAATTTTTCGACATCTATAACCGTACAAAATTAGAACGTGGTTTAACCGATTACGATGATCTTCTGGTTTTTTGGCTTACCCTTATGGAAAAACACGAAGATGCCCGTGCTTATTTCCAAAATCGATTTTCTCATGTGCTAGTAGATGAATATCAAGATGTTAATTTGCTCCAAGCAAGTATTGTGGATCAAGTTGCCTCCAATCATCAGGTAATGGCAGTAGGTGACGATGCCCAGTGTATATATACCTGGAGAGGTGCGGATCTTGATCAAATCCTTTCTTTTCCTGAACGACACCCAGGAGCCAAAATCTTTAAGATTGAAACCAATTACCGAAGTTCGCCAGAGATTCTTGAATTGGCCAACGGAATTCTTGAAAACCGAACGGCTGAAAAAAGTTTTAGTAAGGAATTAAAAGCATCTCGCCCCCACGAAGAATTACCCAGAGTAGTCCCAACTCTAGATGCTTATCAACAGGCTGATTTTGTAATTTCTAAAATTGAAGAGCTCTATGATTCCGGGGCCAACTATGAACAAATTGCCATCCTGTATCGGGCTCACTACCACGCCATGGAATTACAGGTTGAACTTTCCCGACGCGGACTTCCTTTTCTCATAACCAGTGGCTTGAAGTTTTTTGAACAAGCACATGTTAAGGACTTGGTCGCACAACTAAGATTCGTAGCCAACCCAAAAGACAGCACCGCTTTTTTTCGCTTTGCCTGCCTGCTTCCTAAGATCGGTGAAAAAACCGCCATCAAATTGTTAAAATTGGCCACACAAGTAGCGAATGAAAAAGCTCTCTCAATATGCCAGATACTAGCAGACGAAAAGGTGTTACAAAAAGTTCCGACTGACGCCAAGGAAGATTGGGAATCTATGGCTGAAACCCTAGCCAATATAGATAAAGTTGCCGCTTCCGCTACCCCATCCGAAGTTGTTGAAGAAGCGGTTGGCGGATGGTATCAAACATTTTTACGGGCCACCTACGAAAACTGGCCACGAAGAGAAGAAGACCTTGAAAGCCTAGTTGATTTTGCATCCAAGCATGAAAGTTTGGCAGAAATGCTTTCTCAACTAGTGCTACTTAGTTCAGAATCCGGAGACCGAGTTGTTAAACAAGGAGAAAGCTGTATCCGCTTGTCCACCATTCATCAATCTAAAGGGCTTGAGTATCCTCATGTCTTTATTATCGGATTAGCGGACGGTCTTTTCCCCAACAAGCGTGCCATTGATGGAGAGGGTGACCTGGAAGAGGAAAGACGACTTTTTTATGTTGCGACCACCCGGGCAGAACGCTCATTGCACATACTTTTTCCTACCCTCGCAAATCAAAAAGGAACTCCGGTGCGACTCATGCAAAGCAGATTTATTAAAGAATTGCCCGAATCTCGCTATGAACTCCTTAATGCCCATTCGAGATATGGATATGGGCGGCAAAGATCATTTGGAAATTCAAATTGGGGGAATTCGGGAGGAGGATATAAAAAGTTCGGGTACTAACCCCGGAGAGCTTGCCCCAAAGATCGCCAGCACAAATTTGCACAATCTCCTCGTTCAGGAAATTTAACTAAAGATTGATAGACCGCTAAGTCACCTTTCCATTCGGGTGGTTTTTTCCCATGCACGATCGAACTTTCTACTGCCCCCATGGTTGCTTGCGCATACTCCACACATTGTCCTTCCAATTCACTGCACATAATCGAAGCACAGGCTTTGGCTAAAGCAGAGCCATCAACTCGTGCAACCATCTCTATAATTTGATCGTTCTGAACTTTTAGCTGTACGAGGCAAAAATTTCCGGTCTTGGGACTTCTCCATTCTCCACAATGTGAAGGCTTGCTCAATTCCCCTTGGCCACAAGGATTACGGGCGTGGTCCTCCAAAATTTCTCGTAACAGATCTTCTTCTGAATTCACTTAAAAAGCATTCTTCCACATCATTGATTCAACCGGCAAAGAGGATCGTTGGTTGTATTTAGCTGAAGCTTTGCTTGCATAATCTACTTTTATTTCTCCTTCCACCAAAAAATAAATCAACTGGCCAATGGGCATTCGTGCATAAACACGAACCGGCTGAGAAACAGAAATTTCCAAAGTCCAATGGTTGCAAAACCCGACATCCCCTTTACCTGCGGTTGCATGGATATCAATGCCTAACCTTCCCACACTTGACTTTCCTTCCAGAAAGGGAACAAACCTGCGGGTTTCCGTATATTCCAAGGTTGACCCGAGGTAAGTTTGCCCAGGTCTTAAAACAATTCCATCCTCTGGAATAGAAAAGTGCTCAACTTGGTTATGTTTACGTGCATCAATCACTTCATCTACATAACAGGCTAAGTTGGGGGAGAGGTGAACATCATAACTATTTGTACCCAAGCAGGCACGATCATAAGGTTCGATAACAATATCCCTGCGTTCAATCGCTTCTAAAATAGCTCCGTCTGAAAGTATCATTATTTATTTGCTAAAGGTAAATTCTCTAGGGTCAAAACAAAGCGACCCCGAGTTTTTCACCCGGGGTCGCGTCTAAGGTTCTTGATTAAGTATGAATTAAATCACTCGGGTTTTTCCAGGGACTGGTGCATCGTACCCTCCCGCAGCATTCATTTGTACAGGAGCTTCGCTTTCCCAAGTTAAAGAATCTATGTTCGGACAAAGCTCTACCTTTGAATTTAATGCTTGATCAAAGGTGACCTCCTTTCCGGAATAAGTGGCACAACGACCAAGAATATTGGTCATGGTACTTTTCGCTCCATAATCTCCCTCATTGTAAACTTCTCCCTTAGCCAATGCATCAATCATATTGAGCTGCTCTTGCTGATGGCCGCCTACTTTCTTACCTGGATAACGCCAAGGGTTTCCAGATTTTGGAAAGATTGTGTGCGGTCCTCCTACTTGGCTATATCCATCAGTTCCGTATATGTGCTCGGATACATTCTGTGAGCATCCTTTGATATGACGGCATTGGCTGTACATGCGAAAACCATCGGCATATTCAAATTCTACGAAATGATGATCAAAGATTTCTCCGTGATCTTTCCAATCTGGATCATTGGCTGGATTACCGCGCACTTGGCGACCTCCATGACCGTTGGCTTTGATCGGATAGGACCCCTTAATCCAATTAATGATATCTGTATTATGGATGTGTTGCTCAACGATATGGTCTCCACAAAGCCAGTTAAAATAGAACCAGTTACGAACTTGGTATTCCATATCATTCTGGCTGGAGGTTCTCTTCTTGGTCCAAACCCCTCCCCCGTTCCAAAATACACGGGCGTATGAAAGATCACCTATCGCACCATCCTGTATACGCTCAACAGTTTCTATATAATTGGGCTCATGGTGGCGTTGAAGACCAACGGCAACCATAAGATTCTTTTGCTTGGCAATTTCATTAGCTGCTAAAACTCTTCTAATGCCTGCACCGTCTGTGCCAACTGGCTTTTCCATAAAGACATGCTTTCCCTTATTTACGGCATGCTCGAAGTGCAATGGACGGAATCCAGGTGAAGTGGTTAGAAGAACCAAATCAACATTGTCCATTTCCATTACCTTCTTGTAGGCATCCAAGCCGGCGAAAATTGTATCATCTGTGACTTTAAGTTTATCTTCATGCCCAACATGCTTGAGGTAATTCTGGGCCCCTTTAGCAGTATCCATGAAAGCATCTGCCAGTGCCACACATTCGGTCTTGTGAGGAGAATTCATAACTTGAGCAGCGGCACCTTTTCCCCGGCCTCCGCAACCGATCAAAGCAAATCGGATAACTTCTTTTCCTTTGCTCTTTGCGGTTAGTACATTGGGGAAAGAAACCGCAGCACCAGCTAGGGCTGCGGACCCCATGAAATTTCTTCTACTTACTGAATCTTGGTTACTCATTATTATAGTTTTATGTTATTAGTTTAGGAGTTAAGTTTAATACATCAAAGTCTGGGCGGTTGGGGCAAACTCTCGTGCGGCCCATCCAATTCTCCTACCGACCAGCGAATGCCTGCAAGGAAGTGTTCCAATAAGAAAGGAGTCCACCAAGTTGCTTTGTTATGTCCAAAATTTGAATAAAATACCCTACCTTTTCCATAAGACTTCACCCAGGAAACTGGGTAATCCTGAGTGGGAGACTTTCCGGATATTCCGCTTTGGTTAGAATCTAGACTTATTAAAACTCGCAGTTTTTTTCGATCGTAACCTTTGTATTGATAGATCTCATCAGAAAAGCGAAAGCTTTTGGAAACAAAGCTTTTGCATAAAGTATGCTCAGAATCCTCTACCTTAAAGGGCCATGTGCCACCTGCATTCCAAGGATGTCCATTAAAACAACCTCCAATCATATTTGTGTACTCCTCCCATTTAGGCATTCCTGCGTCCGAAGCGCCGTGGAATCCAGAAAATCCTTTGCCCTTACGTATAAAATTTAAAAGAGCACTTCGCTGTTTTTGACTGACAAAAGCCTTTTCCACACGCGTGCAATTATTAAAAATCAAGCCATCAAACTTTTTTAAGTTTTCTGCTGTAAAATCTTCAACCGACTGAGAAAACTCTGGATTAAAGGCTCCAGTCTTTCGGGCCAAAGCACGTAATGCCTTAACTCCCGTGGGGATTGACTTGTGAGCAAATCCACTTGCTTTCGAATAGACTAGGATTTGCGGAACTTTTTGGGATTTAACAATTGGAACTGTTTGGAGTGCTTTTTCTATCTTCTTTAACTCAGGATCTGGTGATGCAGACAAAAAAGTAACTCCCAAACAGAGTAAAATAGTAAACGTTCTAATCATACAAAATTTTATAAAAATATCATATTCCATAAAAAAAGGAGAGCAAGCAAGGGAGAATACCCAAGAATATAAATTTTATTTTACAGGGCTTTCTTCGAGTTCAGGCTTCTTTTTTGCACTCAGGGCAAGCTCCAAAGAGTTCCATTACATGGGACAATTCAGTAAACCCGTAAGATCTTCCAACCTTTTCTAATTCTTCCGCCATGCATAAATCCACGCGTTCGGTACGACCACAAATTCGACATGTCAAATGATGATGATGGTCGAGTCCATGTGATAGGCAGTACACTTTTGTTCCGTTTTCCCTAACTCCTAATTGAACCACTCCTACCCGTTCAAACTGTTCAAGCGAGCGATACACTGTTACTAGATCACAAGTACCGGAATAAAGCTTTGCGTGAACCTCTTCCGCTGACATTGGTTTCTCAGCTATTACTAAAGCCTCAAGCATAGCTCTTCTTTGCTTGGTAAGACGCAAGCCAGCCTGGCTTAATTTAACCAAGGATTTATCGACCAAAGAGTTTGACATATTTAAACCATACATGCTCCACAGATTTTTACTATTCGGCAAGTCGTAATCAACTTGATCGATTGCCATACGGTCCGATTTCCGCCAAAAGGGAATTGTGTGAATCCATTACTTTTAGATAAGCCATTTGAACAATGGCAACTTGGCAAAGTTCCCAGCTATCGTATGGAACAGTTGCGTCATTGGATCTTTGAACAAGGAACTTTTGATTGGGTGGAGATGTCAAACTTACCCAAATCTCTTAGACAGGGACTTTCAGATCATTGGGATTTGTGTCCGATGAAACTTTTACGGGCACAAGGCTCGACCGATACCACCCGTAAATTTCTTTGGAAACTTAGGGACGGACAGCTTATTGAAAGCGTACTTATTCCGGCAACCACAGGCACGAAAGGTGTACGATCATCACGATTGACCCTCTGTGTTTCCACTCAAGTCGGGTGTGCCATAGGATGCAAATTTTGTGCTAGTGGACTGGATGGTTTGAAACGCAATTTGACTACGGGCGAGATCGTTGGACAGATCCTTCTCGCCCGTAACGAAGCAAATCGTAGAATTGATAACCTCGTATTCATGGGCATGGGCGAACCTTTGGCAAATCTGCCAGCCCTCCTTCCTGCACTTGATCAGATTCTTTCGCCCAAAGGCCTTGGGATAGGAGCAAGGCACCTGACACTCTCCACCAGTGGACTGGCTCCCAAGATTTTGGAACTGGCAAAATATCCGGCACAGATACGCTTAGCCATTTCACTACATGGAGGAGATGATCAAACTAGACAAAAAATAATGCCGATCAATGAACGATTCCCCCTTAGCGAACTCTTTGATGCGTGTGAAAGATTTATTGAAGAAAGAAAAAAAATGATCACCCTGGAATATATCTTGATCGAAGGAGTAAATGATGACCTCAAACAAGCTGAACTTTTGGCAACCCATGCACGCCGACTCAATGCAAAGATTAATCTAATTCCCTATAACATAGTCGACGGTCTCTCATGGCGAAGACCCAAGCTGGAACAAATCCGTGCCTTTCACCAAAAAGTGGAGCAAGGTAACCCACCACGTGTCACTTTGCGTATGGAAAAAGGACACGACATAGACGCCGCCTGCGGGCAATTACGTTTACGAGAAGTTACAGAGAAAGATTGAGGGACATTCGGTCCTGAAGAACTCTCCCGCAAGAACTGGTTTAATCCTGTAATATTAAAATTTGACGAATTCTAATTATTTCCTTAATCAAAACTAATGAAATTATTATACGCCGTTCTGATTATCTCCCTTTCTAGTTGTGCCAAAAACTCCCTCGACATTGTTAACGAAGGAAAACCAATGGGAGCTTTTGAACCCAAGAAAGATTATGTTGTCGATATTCCGATGGGTAAAACCCAGGTTAGCGGAGAATCCTCCGGAATTGAAATTCTCGGTTATTTTACAATTGGTGCAAGCGAAACAGCCGAAGGGGTTGATGTTTCAAGTAGGTCTGACAATATTTTAGGAAATGCCCTCTCCTTGCTCCCGAAATCTTCTAGTCAAAAATTTAAAGCGGCTGCACTTCGTGACGCTTGTGAGAAAAACAATTGTGATGTTTTGGGATACACAATGTATAATGTGAACGAAAAGAATTTCTTTCTCTTCAAATACTACGATGTAAAAGTTAAGGGATTTCCTGGAAGAGTTGACAGTTTAGAAAATATTAACCGTTTATATTCACCCAAGGATTCTTATTGGCGATAACTTCGCTTTGATTCCTCTCAAAGAAACTACGAATATTCTTTAACCTTAATCCTCAAAAGCCTGCACTTTGTTGTGCAGGCTTTTTTATTTTGTGAATTTTGTAAGCACTACCCTTCGAATAAGTGCTGTAGTATCATAGGTAGAAAAACCCAAAGGCGTAGACATTTCAATCTCTCCACTTCGCATAGCTATTTCACGACCTTCCACTTCGCAATCAATCAATTTCTCCTCATCCACCCAAAATTTTAAATGACTTTCTGTCACCTGTAGTCGGCAGGAATACCATTGGTTTAAACGGAAGAAATGGGCGGTGGCAGATTCATTTTCAGATGCGTCAAATCCGTCTATACATGAAATGCCTACCAATGCCCCACCCCAACCACCGAGAATAAGGGTAGCATGGTTTTCTTGGTAAGGAAATGTAAGGGACCCAAAAAAGTCTGAGCCCATCTCTTTTTTGGCTTCCCATTGAATTTCATAATTCACCTTGGGTAAGTCATCTCCAATCCAATGTATACCAGTCAGCGCGATACCAAACTCGAGTATAACGCTTCCGTTCTTATCCAAGCTAACTTCTCCTCTTCCCGCATGGTCAGTTATTTCCCAATTTTTGAGAGAATGACCATCAAAAAGAACTTGAGATGCAGTTGCGAATAAAGGGTTTAGAAAAAGCCCAATTATTAGAACCGAAACTAATGAAAATTTCATGGATCTATTATAAGCATCAACCCAAATGCCCCAAATAGTCGTCCAATTTACCTAGGACGTTCGATTACCTCGATCTCGTATCCTTCCGGGGCATCCACAAAAGCAAAGACCGAACCAGAAGAGCTTTTCGTTGGGCCGTCGCTAAGAGGTACATCGATTATGTCTAGATGTTTTTGAAATGCGGACATAGATTCCACCTCAAAAGCAAGGTGCATCAAATCTTCCTGCACCTTCACAGGCCCAGAACCAGGAAAGTAAGTAATTTCAATCTCTTCATCACTGTTAGGCACCGCAAGAAATGCGAGCTTGGAGCCGCGGGGGGATTCATGTCGGCGCGTAACCTCAAGCCCAAAAACCTGTTGGTAAAATTTAAGCGTTTTTTCTAAATCGCTTACCCTCATACGAGTATGAAGAAATTTTTTTACTACAGCAGGCATCTCAACTTATCTTATGGAGAAAAGAAAACACGGCCAATATGGCTTTAATTGAAAGCAAAAGTAACCTTGTATACTCTTGCCTCCGAACAAGCGTTAAGCACGCTTATTGCGGCCTGGTGCTCAGCAATTCCGGAAGAGGCAATTTCGACTTTAAGTTCTGCTTCTTCTTTTGATCTTGCACCGCTGCTAATTAATTGATCGCGCATACCCTTTTGAATTTTAAGGTTTGCAACTAAGTCTGGCATTTCGAGATCAAGTCCATTTTCAATTTCTGACCCGTTCAAATAGACTTCTCCTTCATCTCCAATACGGACTTTTAGTAGTTCCATTGGGGTTATGTCACTATTGGATGCTTTACCTGGCAACTGAATCGATAGCTCGGCTTCAGGTTCTTTAATCATAGTTGTAACCATGAAATAAATAAGAAGCAGAAAAGTTACATCGATCATGGGGGTCAGATCGACCTCATCTACATCATCTAATATCTTCTTGAAAGTATCCACAGCAAAGAAATAGCTTTATCCGCCGCTTTTAAATGTTGCGAATATAACATCTGCCTGTCCACCATTACCAATCTCCTTTAAGGTGTCCTGAACCACGGAATGAGTGACTTTAGGGTGAACCCGTAAAAAAACTTTCCACTTTGGGTTTCTTTTTACGGCTGTTGATATTTGAGATATATCAATTTCCTGCTCACCCCAGTAAAATTTTTGCCCCGATGGTGTTTCATCAATACTGATAATCGTTCTCGGTGGAGCCTCTTCCTTAACGGATGAATTCGCAGCGATGGGCAGACCTGATAGTTCCACATATTGCTCTGACAGCCTTTGTGCAACCACCATAAAAAAAACAATCAACAGAAATACGACATCAATCATCGGAGTTAAATCCGGTGAATCATTGGTCTCCGGTACTTCAAACTTTGCCATTTATCGCAGTGGAAATGAGAACGGGTTGGAAAGAATAAATAATCAAGTCAGGCAGATTCTAAGGGAGGCTCTTCGTAGGCTTCGCCTTCTTCTAAATATTCTTCCGCTTCGCCTTCTTCGGCAAAACCCCCACGAGCGGCTCTTACAAGTGTAAATACCATTGAGCCGGTAACTTGGTTAACTTCTGCCACAATATTACCGAATTTTGTTTTGAACAAGAAGTAAGAAACTAAGCAGGGAATCGCAACCACCAGACCCGCAGCAGTAGTCCAAAGAGCACTACCAATATTACCAGCCATCTGCTTGCTTGCTTCACCACCCATACCGGCAGTAGTTAGTACAGCAAAGGCACCAATCATACCAACCACCGTACCAAGAAGTCCAATCATAGGAGCAATTGAACCAATTGTATTTAGCATATTGATCCAAGTGAAAGGCTTAGCCATCTCAATACCAGAATTTTCATCCAGTCCTTTTTCGATTGATTCAATGTCTAATTCATCATCTTGAATTCTTTCGAGACCACCCTTGAGAACTGAAGTAACAGGTAGTTTGTATTGATCGCATAGAGCTTTTGCTCCTTCGATATTCAGGTTTTGTATTTCCTGCATAATTGGCTCGATCACATCATCCTTGATGAATGCTTTACGTCGAATAGCAATGCTGTTGAAGATGATTAGGGTAATTCCAGCTAAAATCATTAATAAGAAAATAATGAAGAAAGAAGGGCCCAAATTATTCCAAGCTTGGGAAAACAAATTGGTGTCTTGGGCCAGAGCTTGTGTGACAAACATTCCTGGAGAAAGAAATATTGTTGGAAGCACGAATAGTGCAGGTAAACGAAACGGTCCTATTTTCATAATTTATTGAATGTTGTTTAGAAAAGAAAAGGAAGAATATTGATTGAGGTCAATGAGTTTTACATCAGGAAGATGGCATGGATGCTAAACGATCCATGCTCATTTTCTCCCATTTTGTTTTTGGAAAAAATACTTTCACCTGATTATAAACATTCTTAGCCGCCTCAAATAATTCAAGTTTTTCATAGGCATCGCCTGCCATCATTAGGGATTCCGGCAGCCAATCCAATCCAACTCGTGCGTTTACAATTCCTTCAGTAACTTCCAGCACGGATTGGCGATAATATTCTGCTGCCTTAAGGGTATCCCCCCGGGCTTCGGATTGTCTAGCATATTGCACCCGAATTAATGACCGGAGTAATTTATAAAGCGAAAACTCATTAGTATTTCGATCTGGTGGCTCTTCATCCAATTTCTTGAGTCCCTGGACAGCAGAGTTAAACATTTTCCCTGCTGCATCCGCATAGCGTTTGTCCTTGCTGGCAGCTGGTGCGTAAACCTCGTACAATTTAACATAACAATAAACGGGCCAAATTTTTAATATCTTATTAAGAGGGCTAGATGGATCCTTCGCTACAATAGGTGTCAGGCGGGCATATTCACTAATCGCATCAGTATACATTCCTTGTCTACGAAGAGAGTCCACCAAGTGCAAGTATGCCTCATGATCAGCACGATCATCTCGAATGGTAATTCTTTGAAGGAGGGCTCGAGACGATTTGGCGAAGTCGGGATTGGCCGCAATCATTTTCCCGCAAAGTTCCAAAGCGGCTTCCGAAAACTCCCGGTAGCCGAATTCATCAAGTTTTGCGAGATTTAGACGGGACAACAAATAAAAAGCTTCATTGAACTGTTCCATTCCCAGTAGGGCTTTTACATAGGTTAGGCAATCGTCATGAATAGCTAAAAATTCAAAAGGCATTTCTAAAAAGCGCATGACCTTATAAACCTCTGGGCGTAAAGCCTCTAAAATACGGGGGTCATATTGTTCATTAGCCAAATACTTTAAATAAGTCTTCGCACTTTTCGGCCACTGGAACTCAAAGCGGTCAATATTTTGCCTGCGCAAATCACGCAATTCCATCTCAATGGTGCCTCCTCCATCCATTTTTGCATATACGATACCTTTTTGAGTGTCCAAACCACGCAATTCCATCGCTCTAGTTGAAGTAGATTTTAGGTAATGCACCTTAACGGGAATACTTCCAGTGTATTTTCGGAAATAATCCTCACTAAATAGGCTACTTGTAACTAAAACGAAACATAAGAAGGCAAAAGAACAGTTTCTGTTTACTGAATTCATTTCAAAAATTTTCGCTGCCAGTTCACATACTGTTTCTCGATGTTAGAAACTTGATCGATCTGACCCGCCTGTTCATAACATGCGATCGCTTGTTCAAATGATTTCGGAGCCCATTTCAGGGCACTAGGAAAATTGAGCGTGGTCTCAAGGAATAGGAATGCTGCACCAGCAAAATCTTTTTGTGCCTTGAGGCATTGTCCCATCATAAAAGAAGACTCTGCTCTTTTTTCTAGAGGGGCCTCGGTATCACCACGCACTTCTTCGAACGATGACTTAGCACGAGTATACGAATCAACATTCTTCGTGTCTTCAGCCACCTCAAACCACGCATTTCCGCGACGAATGCGGGCATCATTAGAATTAGGGTGCCAAGTAGAATTGGACAGGGCTGTTTCAAAGTGATTAGCCGCACTTGTGAAATCTCGGTCTTTCTCCTTTGCTTTTCCAATAAGGTAGTGTGCATCGAATAAAAAATCTCCCCCAGCATCACTATATAAACTTACCAATCTTTCCATGGCAGCAACGGCATCTTCAAGTGCATTTTGGGCGAGCATTTTTTCCGCCATCCAAACAAGAACACCAGCACTAGCAGCAGGAAAATCACTTGCTTGTGGGTTGTAGTCGCCACCTGCACGGGATCCTACTCTGTCCAAGTTTGCTCGCATGCGAAGTTCCAAAGTCTTTTGGCCACTCTCCTCCGCTTCTCCAAGCAAGCGGACAAAAGCTCTTTTGGGCGAAAGATCTGCCGGGAAGTTGTCTTGTAACTTTCGATATTTTTTTAAGTATCCGTTGAACTTAGCTGCATAATTTTCGTTCACAAAAATGGCTCCCCGATATTTTACCATTTCGGAATATATCTTTGGATCCATCCCTTGATACTTCGCTCCAAGCATGGCCAATAATTTCTTTCGGTCTTTGACAACCTCTTCAATAGTACCGGAAATCTCTTCTTCTATACCCTTACGATTCCTAAAAACGAAAGATACAGGTTCCGAGAGATTTTGGAGTTTTTCTAACAAATCTAGCGTCAATCCAAATAAGTCTTCATACTCTTTGTATTTATCACAATATTTCTTGAGAATTCCATCAACTCCAACACTGGATGGATCATTTCCATATTTTCTGATATCTTCAAAATAGAGATTGAGCATTTGTGACGGCATGCCTTGTTTTTCCAACGCAAAACCGATCTTTTCTGTAGCTTTGGCAACTTGGACTCCTTCAATAGAGCCAAACTTTTCCACATACCCCTTGTAGATTTGTTCAAGTTCCTGATAGCAAATACTAGAAGCTAAATCATAAAGTTCACCAAAGTCCAAATTTGTATCCTCACTAAGATCATATTCTCCAAGGTCACCATAAAGAGAGTTCGAGAGTTTTATTTTCATTGCTACGTACTCATCCTTATCAATTAAGTCATCTTTATTATTATCAAAAGTAAGGTAGAAATTCACTAAGCCTTCGGGGTTTTCAGCCACTCTCTCAATCAGTCCACCCTCATTGGAAACCGAATCAGTAATCAGGGTAATATTTTGGGTATTCTCACGTACAAGACTGTAATTTTCACGGGCAAGTTGAATTTGATCGAAATTAGGCTGACTATCTGAAGCCACTTCACTAATCGCTAAATCGCCCATGCTCAAATAAGCTTCGGCTACTGTTTTGTCCTCTGGATATAAAGTAACGAATTGCTTGAACAAACGAATCGCATTGGCATTATCCTCCGATC
Organism: Opitutales bacterium; assembly: GCA_028045305.1. GTDB lineage: Bacteria > Verrucomicrobiota > Verrucomicrobiia > Opitutales > Seribacteraceae > Chordibacter. The sequence continues at coordinate 56,315 of JAOFTV010000003.1, forward strand.
CTTGATAGGCAACTGCTAAGCGGAATAAAGCCTGCTTAGCATATTCCGGATCTGGAGAAAACCTGGCAGTTGCTCCATCAGGCCATGAACCAATTAACTCCTCTCCACCAGAAGAAACAATCCGACCACCACCTACCTTGGTGGATAATTTCCATAAAGAACCAGAATACCACAAAAAATATCCCTGCCCATTTGCGTAGACTGGATGTTTGTTGAGTTGGGTTGTTTCTAGTTTTTCACCATTCGTTTCGTAAATTGGAAGGTAAACTCCATTTGGATCTGGAGTTTCCTCAATTTTTTTGGTTTCAACAGTTGGTGAGACGGGAGAGACTTTTTCGAGAACGTCGTTTTCTAAAATATCAGCCTTAACAGTTTCATCGGAGAGGACATCGACTGAATCCGTTTCTTCGACATCGTCACCTCCACACCCCGATAAAGATAAGATAGACACAATACCTAGCCTACGAAAAAAATTAGTTTTCCTAAAAAACATAGTACGGCTAACTCAATTCTCCCTTAAGGCTGCCTCATCAAGGGGTAACCCTTCCAAACTTACGCCAACGACTGCTCCTAAAAGCGGCTTTGCGTGATCAAAGTTTCCGGTGGCTAAAAGAGCAAGGCCGCTCATATAATTTGCTGTAGCCATAGCACCCGAGTTTAAGCCCTCCAAATTTATATAGCCAGTGCCAGGAACTAGATCTCCATTTTCAAAACCAGCAAATTTTTTTAAAAGAGCCTCAAATTGTTGACGCTTAAAATATTCCGAACCCATCATCCCAATAAAATCCCGTGCATATTTATCATCAGGGGAACTTCCCAGAAAATCATCACACAACTCAAAGAAACGATCGTAGTAGTCGGAGGCAAGTTGCTTAGCATCAGCAGCTTTTTGTTTATCAACAGAGGCTAGAGAGGATTGAAGCTCCTGTACTATTTTGAGCTGATTCTGGGCTTCCTGACGGTATGCGTTCGACATGATAAAAGTTACATCTGCACGAAAATTATTCAGTTTCTTGTTTTTTAAATATGCTTCGCCCAGTTCGATTGATTTATCGCGGAATTTTACCGTGTTAGCAGATGCGAAAGCAGCATAAAGAAAGTTCTCCACCATTTCATGCTCAGGAAAATCTTGGTATAACCAGTAAAAAGCCCAAAATGACTCCCATTCCCTTTTGCAAGCTTGAAAATTATCGGATTTTCGCCAGCGCAAGATTGTAGTGAAAGATGGAGTACTTTGGGCCAGTTTTAAGTGACTGCGTGCACTAGTAACTTTCATCGCCAATTGATTTATCGTCTCTTTCAAAGCAGAAAGCCTACGGGGAGGAATCCTTCGTCCTTGGTTTGTTATGAAAGTTTCTACACGTTCAATTTGAGAAGCAATACTCGCTTCTCGGCTGGTATAAAAAGAGACAATTTCCTCAGTGGTCATGGTCAAAGCGTAAAGTAAAGACGCCTCAACATGCCTTTCCTGTTCCTTGAGAATCTCTGCTCCCTGCATGAGGTTAACATTTAACCGAAGATCAAACCTAGCTGGAGTATCGCCTGAGAGCCTAGGCAGTAATGGAAAGACATCGTCTATTCTCTTGGTCTGAACAAACATCTCGACCATACAGGAAACCGCATAAGCAGCGCGGTCTTGATCCTTAGCGAGATCGGAGAACTTTAATAGGTCGGCAAAGGCACGCTCTCCTTTAACCCAGTTTTGAGTGATGTGATAGCACTGAGCTCTGCCAAAGTATAGATTCATCAACTCGCTACGCTTAACGATTTTTTTCTTAAAAGGTTGATTTTCATCAAGGAGGGTCTCGATAACCGCTGCAGCTTCTAGCCATTTACTGGGATCAGTCCCAGCAAGAGCTCGTAGGCAGGTAGTTCGCTGCTGCATTGCGGAAACCGCATTCTCATTCTCAGGATATTTTTCCGCAAAGCTACCAAATGCATCTGCTGCTTTTTGCATGTTCGACATTTCCCCAGTTTTGGCAAAGTTTTGTACATACCCGACTCCACGAACAAAACCAAATTGTTCAAGAATCTTTGCAATTTCGGGGTTTCCTTCATCGGCAAAGCGAATTTCGAGTTGATCCAAGTAAGGCGCTGCACTCGCATAATCACCCTGACCGATTAATTCTTGGGCACCGCTCATGACTTGACGCATAGGCATGTCTGCTGGGTTCTGACCCATGAGCGGATTAACCCAGGTAGCAAGGATGAAGAGAGAACTAACTATAGCTAGCGAATAAGAATACATAGGGGGAGGTTGGATAAAAGACCTAGCCCCTTACTCTCGCAAGCCTTTTTTGAATGTAAACAATTTGGTAGAAAAAAAGACATTGAGAATCTTGGTATTTATGGCTTTTTTTTTGGACAACAACAAGGACACTGTTGAATCCAATGTCCTGGGCTAACCTCGGTTAATTCCAAGGCTGTCCCAATACTTTCAGTATATAATTCGGATCTAATTCGGTAACCAAAGGGACAGCCGGGCGGAGGGTTGATCGGCGACGGAACCTCTCCACTAAGAACAGAAAATTTGCCATGCATTTTAGGATCCGGCTGGGGAATTGACTCGATCAAAGAGCGCGTGTAACCATGTAGAGGATTGTTGAGCAATTCTTGGGCAGGTGCGACTTCGATTACCTTACCCAAGTACATCACGGCAATTCGATCCGAAAGATGCCGAACAACAGAAAGGTCATGAGCTATAAAAAGGCAGGTCAAACCGAGGCGATTCTTCAAATCCATCAATAAGTTAATCACTTGGCTACGAATGGACAGGTCAAGCGCGGAAACAGGCTCGTCCAAAACCAAAACTTCTGGATTAAGGGTAAGTGCCCGGGCTATGCCAATTCTTTGGCGCTGTCCGCCTGAGAATTCAAAGGGATAGCGGTTCGCTGCATTTTCAGCCAATCCCACCAAGTTCAATAATTCCTTAACCCGAGAGTTTCTCTCACTTTGGCTTCCCATCCGGTGAACTAATAAGGGTTCTTCAAGAATTTGCCCAACAGTATGACGCGCATTCAGGGACTCCGCGGGATCCTGAAAAACCATCTGAATACGCTTGCGGTTTTTCTTGCCTTGTTTTCCTCGAAAACCTCCCAGTTTTTGTCCGTCTAACAAGATTTTACCGGCCGTCGGGACATTTAATCCGACCACCGTTCTGGCTAAAGTTGACTTCCCGCAACCCGATTCGCCGACCAACCCCAGAGTCTCACCTTTCGCAATTTCCAGGCTTACTCCATCTACTGCCTTGCAGGTGGCAACGGGACGCATCCAAATGCCTCCTTTAACTGGAAAGTGTACCTTTAATTTGGATATCTCGAGCAATGTTTTCATCAAGATAGGTCTTTTTTATTTAATACGGCACAGGCAGGACAAGCCTCCACCCAATGGTTCTCCTCAACCTCTACAAAAGGGGGGCGCACCTCAAGCCATTCTTGCTCGTGATGATGCGTGCTTCTTGGAGCAAACCGACACCCAGTATTTAAATCTGCCAATGCTGGAACCATGCCTTGTATTACAGGTAGTTTTGCCTGAACAGGATCCGTAAGCGATGGAATCGATGCAAGCAAACCCCGGGTGTAGGCATGTTTTGGTGATTGAAAAAGTTTGGACACAGGGGCACGTTCAACGATTCTTCCACCATACATAACAGCTACCTCGTCACATGTCTGTGCAACCACGCCCAAATCATGAGTAATTAAAAGAAGGGATGCAGCTGACTGTTCCTGAAGTTCGGACATTAACTGCAGAACTTGTGCCTGAATAGTAACATCTAGGGCTGTGGTTGGTTCGTCCGCAATAATAAGATCGGGCTCGCAAGCCAAAGCCATAGCAATAACAATCCTCTGCCGCATGCCCCCAGAGAGTTGATGCGGGTAATCATTTGCTCGGACATTTGGTTCAGGAATGCCCACTTTTTGCAACATTTTCAGGGTGTGTTCACGGGCTTCTGCCTGTTTCATTTCTCTGTGCGTCAGAAATACTTCATCCACTTGCCTTCCGATGGTATGGGAAGGATTTAGGGCATTCATCGGTTCCTGAAAAATCATTCCGATTTCTTTTCCACGAATTGATCGAATCTGATCAGAAGACATGCTAAGCAGGTCTACATTTTTCCACAAAATAGAACCGTTAAGGATTTTACCTGCAGGATGCGGAAGCAAACGTAGTAAAGAAAGTGCACTTACACTTTTTCCGCATCCTGATTCCCCCACAAGCCCGAGGGTCTGCCCAGATTCCAATGAAAGATCGACACCATCGACCACAACTAAGTCTTCCCCTTTCTCATTTTCAAAGGCAACTTTAAGCCCTCTTACTTCGAGCAGATTCATTTCAATACTTATTCTGCATCAAACAAAAACTTCAGTTTTTTATAATTTATTCCGATGTTTTTCATAGACCCGCACACCTGATAGACCTTCTATTTTCTGACCGCTCTTTCTTGCCCCATCAATCCGCAATCTCTTGTCATCATCGATCCAAAAAACTTGGAATTCTTCATAGTCTCTAGTTTCTCGCGGCCCCCAGTCTTCCGGGAATGCTACCCAGTTCCAATGCCCCATCCGCAACCATGGCTTTTTCCACCCAGGTACATAGACAGCATGATCATGAATCATTTTGCTTAATTGATGAGCCATGTCAGTGATTTCCTCCAAGCTCTCCTCGACTCGGTATTGATCAATTAGTTGATCAATTTTGAGAACAGCGGTTTGCGTAAAATTATTGGTGCTTGTCTTAACTATGGCATCCGACCGTATCGATCCATCTGCATTAAACTTTTTTTGCCCACCCGGAGAATAAGCATTATCTGAATGATAGGGTTCCCAAAAACGGGGAAACAATTCTACAAAAGAATTAAATGCAGAAAAAACAACTTGGTGATTTTTTTCTGATGCCGTCTTAAAAGCAGCTGTACTCTCGAGTATTTTTAGCTTCAAATCGAGGCCAGCTTTTTTCGCTTCCTCTCTTAAAACAACGAGCACATCTTCCAAGTGCTTGTACCCGGTCAGCAATTCAACTGATAATCGTTGCCCTGCATCATTGACCAAAATTCCATCCTTTCCGCGAGAATGGTAACCCGCCTTAGCAAAAAATGCTGTTGCAAGATCGACAGAAAATTTTCGCGCCCTTAAGGTCGGGTGAGAACGCATGCCATATCCATCTGCCACAGTGCGCATCCTTTCAAAATCTCCGCGAAATATTTTTTCGAGAACGAGCTCAAAATTCATCGCATGTTGAAATCCGATTCGAACATTTAAATCGTCAAACGGAGGCTTGGAGGAATTAATGCGTAGTGCATAGGTAGGTGGTGGAACTTGATTGAAAAATGTTACTTTGGTCAAATATCCGTTACTGACTAAGTCATGATCGTTAGGCAACTTTTCGTACCAATAACTGGTTTTAGACAAGCTGAACATATCAATATCTCCCTTAAGAAATACCTCAAAAGCTTTGCTTGGATCACGAATGACTTGAACCATGATACGGTCTGGGTTGTATCGGTTTCGATAAAACTTTTTGTGATCAGCCCACCAATTAGGTAATCGAGTAAGAGCAACAGATTGTCCCTTATTTATATCCTCCTGGCGAACTACATAGGGCCCGGTCGTAGGTTCTTGTGTCCATTGATATTTAGCTAGATAGTCACTACCTAACTCATCATAAAAATGTTCGGGTATAGAACGAATAGAAACACGTTCAACCAGGTCGGGTTTGGCGGAGTGATATGTAATGGACAGAATACTTTCATTAAAAAGTGTGATCTTTAAAAATTTGTCCTTTCCGTAAAAGTCATTGTACCAGGGGGCTTGCAGGTGCTTGCTTCTCATGAAGTAAAAAGTGAAGAAAAAATCACTCGCTCTTACAGGTTTCCCATCGCTGTATCTGGCGTCATTATCCAATTGAAAATAGACAGTGCGTCCATCTTCTCCCAAGGCCCAACGCTTTGCCAATCCCGGGTAATAACCATCAGAATTTGGATGTGTCATCACGAGACCAACCCCATTATAATCAAGTAAATATCGACGAAAGGCTCCGTTGGCGTCGGGTCCAATGGTTCGCAAGGTTCTCGGAAAGTCAGACATGAAAGTTTTCCAGGTTCCACCCCTTATTGCATCTGGTGAAGAAAACTCCTCCTCTCGTGAACCGTTCTCCCATTGCAAGTTCTTGGGCAATTGATCGATGTTTGAAATCACAAATGCATCTTTGTGCTGCAGATAAAATTCTAAAACCGCTTCAGTACAGTGGTCCAATAAGGGGTGAGCATTACCCAATTCATCCAGGAGACCGGAAGATTCTTCGGATAGAGAAATATCCAAGGATTGATTCTTGTGAATACTCGGAACCGAAGACCCGATCTCTTTTCTGAATTCATTAGCAAACTCGCGAGCCAGTTCCCTAATGTAAGCACGGTCTGCTTTGTTTAAAGCTGGGCTTGTTTCGATGGGTCCGTCGCTTGAGTTAACTGGCTCTGGTCTTTTAAGAGTATTGTCTTCACACCCTCCAAGAAAAGAAAGGAGATATAATGCCGTGAAGATAAATGGTCGTGAATGTTTCTTTTTTGGAATGTTCATTGGTAGGTAGAAAATTTTTTGGGATCAAAAGCTTCGCGGACTGCTTCGCCAACAAAGGTGACCAAGGTAAGAGTAAGCACTAGTGCCCCAGCGGCAGAAGCTACGATCCAAGGGGCAACCCTCAGGTTGTTCACTCCCTGCTTGAGCAATTCTCCCCAACTCGGAGTAGGGGCTGGTAAACCATAGCCGAGAAAGTCCAGTGCAGTGATAGAAGATATGGCGGCGGCTACAGTAAAGGGAGCAAAAGTAACCAAAGTGGAAATAACATTGGGCAGAAGATGCCGAAAAATAATCCTGCACGGACCCGCACCAATTACCTCAGCCGATGCAATGTAGTCTTTGGCCTTTTCCTTGTAAACCGCAGAACGAACATAATAAGTCATTCCCGTCCAACTAAACAAAACCATGATCATAAGGAGAGCGGATATTTGCCATCCACTACCCCACCATCCGGGCATTACCGAAGCAAGAATTATAACCATGTAGAGAAAAGGAACATTTGACCAAATCTCAACGAGTCGCAAACCAAACATATCTGCCTTACCCCCGAAGTAGCCAAGGATCGAACCAGCGGCAATAGCCAATAGATAGGTCAAGAAAAGGTAGCCAAGTGCAAAAGTAAAAGCGATTCTGAATCCGTAAACCAGGCGGGCAAGTACATCTCTTTCGGTTTTGTCTGTACCCAAGATGTGCCTCGTTTTCCAGTCAGGGGCAGAAAACCCAGTGGAATCGGTATCTCGATAGTCCATCTCATACGGATCATAGGGGATAGGTGGTAAAAGAACCCAGTTTCCCCCTGCCTGGTCGTGGAAAATCTGTTTAAGTTCCCGATAATTTGTTTCATATCCGTAATTCAATCCGAATTGCTCACCCGGAATTTGAGCTCCATAAGAAGGGAAAAAATATTCGCCTTCATAACATACGATCAAAGCCCGTTTATTTACCAGCAACTCAGCTCCCAAACTTAGTAAAAAAGCTAAAAATAAGAATAAGAAAGCCCAATATCCCCGACGCAACGATCGAAAACGGATGAGTTTTCGCTGGATCAAGGGGTTAAGCTGCATTTTGATCATCCCTCGAAACGTACTCTTGGGTCGGCCCAGGCAACGAGTGCATCTGCTAGGACATTTCCTAGTAACATTAAACAAGCGGACAATCCGAGCACTCCCATGACCACCGGATAATCCCGGTCGATCACCGCGTTAAATCCTAAAAGACCAAACCCATCGATATCAAAAATCGTTTCAATTAGAAAGGAGCCGGTGACAAATAAGGTGACCTGATGCCCGACATTCGTGGCCAGAGGAACAAGCGAATTGCGAAGGGCATGTCGACGAACGGCCTGAGAAAAGGAAAGCCCCTTGGCCATTGCAGTCCGAACATAATCAGCTGCCAAGTGATCAAGCAGATGATTCTTCATCAACATAGTGACAAAAGCAAAGCCACCTATCAAATAACAAGCGAGCGGCTGAACCGTATGGGCAAACAAATCAAGAGTTTGATCCCAAAGGCTCACTTCATTTACCCTATTTGAAGTCAATCCACTCATTGGTAACCAGTCCAGTTGAACGGAAAAGAAAAGCAACAAAAGAGACCCCAAGGCATATCCTGGAATGGCATATCCCAAAAAAACCAAAACGGATGAAAAATCATCTGACCATGTCTTGTGCTTTAAGGCTTTAAAAACGCCCAAAGGAATGCAAACGATATAGGTCAATAAGAAGGTAAGGACTCCAAAATAAGTCGACACTGGTAGGCGTTCAGCGATAACAGATACAACTGGCTCTCCAAACCGAATAGATTTCCCCAGGTTTCCCTGAATTACACCGGCATACTTTTCCAGGTATAGTTCGGCGACAGGTACAGCAAACTTCCCACGCTCTGCATCACACATTCGAACCTGCCAATTTCCTAAGAGAGATGACCGGTTAACGATCTCTACGGTTCCGTTGTTTAATCTTCGCAAATTTACAAGTTCGCGGGCTCCTTCAATCCATCCCGTGTTTTCATCGACCTCCCAGCCATCAATTCGCCCATCCCCATTCCCATCCAATTCTGTAAAAGGTATGGCTCGCTTAAGATGCTGGGGTACTTCTTCCCGGCTAATATAGCCATCTCCGTCCCAGTCCAAACGTAAAATATTAAAATCAGGCAGACTAATCCGCTCGCTTGTCTCTATTTTATTATTCGAGAACTGAACCTCTCGGAATTCGATTTCTCGAGGCTTTAATCCTAACCAAATTAAATAGGCTTCCCAGATCGGTTTATCAAATCCATACAGCCTTTTCATCTGCAATAACTGCTCGCCCGAGAGGGCCTGCTCAGTCCCTGGACTACGACCGCCACCGCCATCTTCACCCACTTGTTGCATCTGCATCATCGCTTGTTCGATCGGACCACCCGGAGCCATGCGGGTCAAAGCAAATACCATCAAGCTAATCCCCACCAAGACGGGAGGAATCAAAAGCAACCTACGAATGAAGTAATCGCGCATGTGGTGAAAAGAAAATTCATACTTCGAATCTCTGATCGGAGTAAAGACAAACACCCAAAACCTGATAATTTATCCATCCTTTTGCTTGCCAACTCCGAATACCTGTCGCGTACTTTGTCGGAAACAACTTTATGCACTCAAATTCTTCATCCAATAAACAAACCCACTTGGTCGGGCTAATCGGTTTATTGTGCTTGGCTTGGTTGCTGCAGGGATGTTCTCAACCTTCCAATGTAGAGACTGCACTGGATAAAGGCATCCTCCACTTTGGCTTGGGAGCAGAACCCCAGCACCTCGACCCACATCTCGCCACCAGTGTGGCCGCCCACAATATTTTGTCTGCATTGCTCGAGGGCTTGGTTAGCGAACACCCCAAAACACTCAAACCCGTTCCTGGAGTCGCCCATCGATGGGAACAATCAAAGGACGGAAAGACCTACATTTTTTATCTTCGGAAGGATGCCCATTGGAGCAACGGTGATCCCCTAACTGCCCATGATTTTGTCTACTCTTTTCGCCGCATCCTTAATCCAAACCTGGGTGCTCAATATGCTTCCATGCTTCATCCTTTAAAAAATGCCAGGCTCTATCATGAGGGAAAAAAGACCTGGGAAGAGGCAAAGGTTGGAGCAGTAGCGACAGATGATTATATTCTAGAAATTACTTTGGAACACTCCATTCCCTACTTCTTGGAATTACTCAACCATTATTCCTGGTTTCCCGTACACCGCCCCACCCTGGAAAAATTTGAAGCCTTTGAAAAAATGGGCACTCCATGGACTAAGCCAGGCAACTTTGTGGGCAATGGGCCTTTTCGGTTGATTAACCATCAAATTAACTCGGTCATCTCGGTGGGGAAAAACGAACATTATTGGGATGCTTCATCCGTTCAACTAAAGGGCATACGCTTCTATCCGATTGAGGCCGTGGATACAGAAGAACGGGCTTATCGTGCGGGCTTTCTGCACTTAACCCAGAGCGTATCCGCCGACCGCATTGATTTTCTAAAAGAAAAGTATCCCAAAGAACTGCACTTCGAGCCCTATCTCGGCACTTATTTTTATCGTTTCAACTTGAAGTCTCCACCTTTTGACGATCTGCGGGTCCGCCAAGCCTTTAGCTTGGCAATCAATCGTCAACGCCTAGTCGACAAGGTACTAAAGGGGGGACAGTCGCCCGCGAATACCTTTACACCTCCAGGCACAGGAGGATTTTATCCCAAGCCCCAATTTCTTTATGACCCACAAAAGGCCAAGCAGTTGCTGGATTCATATTTATCTGAAAAAGGATTGGAAAGGTTGCCCCCAGTCGAATTAACCTACAACACTTCAGAAGGACACAAGAAAGTGGCCGAAGCTCTACACGGTATGTGGAAAGAAGCTCTTGGAGTGGAAATTCGGCTACTCAATATGGAGTGGAAAGTCTTTCTCTCTACCGTTTCCAAAGGTGAATTTTCATTGGCTCGGGCAGGATGGATTGGAGATTATGTCGATCCACATACTTTTCTCCATATGTGGCGGTCGGGTGAAGGGCTCAATATGACTGGCTGGGCAAATGCACCCTACGACCAAGCCTTGAAACTTGGAGAAACCTCAAATTCCGAGAAGGAGCGCTGGGAAAACTTTCAAAAATGCGAGGATTTATTGGCTATGGAATTCCCCGTCCTCCCCCTCTATTTTTATGTACACCTAACTTTGCGTCACCCCACTGTTCGGGGTTGGCACCCAACCCTTCTCGATCACCATCCCTATAAACACGTTTACTTAAGTAAGGAGGAATCCCCTTGAAGAAATTTGTTCTCTCCCGGGTTTTACAAGCTATTCCGACCTTATGGGTTATTGCCACGCTTACCTTCTTTATGACCCGATATGCTCCGGGTGGTCCCTTTGATGCAGAAAAGGCAATTCCTCAGGAGATTAAAGTTAAGCTGGAAAGTCATTTTGGGCTCGATCGTCCATTGTTTGATCAGTACCTGCTCTATTTAAAAAATCTCTTGCGTGGCGACCTTGGTCCATCATTTAAATATTCGGGTTGGGAAGTCTCGGAATTAATCGCTACCGCCTTTCCGGTTTCCTTGACTTTGGGAGTTTTATCGTTGGGGATCGCCCTGTTTATCGGCATACCCGCAGGGATCATGGCCGCTCTGCGAAAAAACACTTGGTTGGATTACCTGCCTATGAGTCTGTCCATGGCTGGAATTTGCTTACCCACCTTTGTCCTTGGTCCATTGCTCATTTACATTTTCTCCACCCAGTTGGGCCTCTTTCCCCCACTTGGATGGTACGGTCCGTCGGACTGGTTCCTTCCCTCTTTCACACTTGGGTTGTTTTATGCCGCCTATGTTGCCCGCCTGACCCGGGCTGGAATGCTTGAAACATTGCAGCAAGATTATGTGCGCACCGCCCGTGCCAAAGGGGCCACTCCTTGGCGTGTTGTAACCCGACATGCCTTGCGTGGAGGACTCCTCCCGGTCGTCACATACTTAGGGCCCGCGTTTGCTGGTCTGGTCAGTGGATCTTTTGTCATTGAAAGTATATTTTTCATACCTGGACTGGGAAAATTCTTTGTTACTGCAGCCTTCAACCGTGATTACACCATGGTTCTGGGAACTGTGCTTTTTTATGCCAGCTTGATTATTTTGCTCAACTTACTGGTCGACTTACTTCAGGCATGGATTGACCCCAAAGCCCGACAAACTAGATGAGTTTAGAAACATCATCCTCCTTGGGTCGAGATGCTTGGTTGCGCTTACGGGCAAACCGAATGTCCATGATTAGCTTGTTTATTTTGATTGGCATTGCCTTCGTCTCCATCTTTGGTCCTGCCTTATCTTCATACGATTACGATCAGCAAAACTTGGATCGTGTATTTGAAAGCCCCGGAAAAGACCATATTTTTGGTACCGACAACCTTGGGCGTGACCTTTTTGCCCGAACCACTTATGGAGGGAGAATATCTTTGGCTGTTGGATTGCTCGCTACCGTGGTATCTTTGGTAATTGGGGTGAGTTATGGGATGTTTTCTGGCTACATAGGGGGCCGCATCGATACATGGATGATGCGAGCTGTGGATGTTCTTTATGCCCTACCTTTCACCATTTTTGTGATCTTATTGATGGTTTTATTTGGAAGAAACTTCCTCTTGCTTTTCATCGCGATTGGAGCCGTGGAATGGTTGACAATGGCTCGCATCACCCGGGCACAGACCATGAATTTGAAAAAATCTGAATTTATCGAAGCAGCCCGGGCCTTAGGCTATTCGCATGGTCGCATTCTATTCCGACACCTTCTTCCAAATTTGATCGGTCCAATTATAGTTTATGCGACCCTGACTGTTCCCGCAGTTATGCTATTAGAAGCCGTACTCAGTTTTCTCGGACTTGGTATACAGGCGCCGATGAGCTCATGGGGCAGCCTAATCAAGGAAGGGGCAGAGAAAATGGATGCCGCTCCCTGGCTTCTCTTGTTTCCGGGAATCTTTTTCTGCCTTTCTTTATTTGCACTTAATTTTTTAGGAGATGGTCTTCGAGATGCCCTCGATCCAAAATCGTCCAAGGACTAAAATCATGGGAAATTTGGATATACAAAACTTAAAAGTATCCTTTCACACCCGCGAAGGAATTATCCATGCTGTCGATGGTGTTGATCTTTCAATCAAGCCAGGAGAGATTGTTGGCTTGGTCGGGGAGTCAGGTTCGGGCAAGTCCGTAACCTGCAATTCCGTGCTCAAACTTCTTCCTGTCCCTCCTGCTCGGATTGAGAAAGGGCAAATTGAGTGGTCAGGAAAAGACCTTATCGATCATGACGAACAAAATATGCAGGCAATCCGAGGCAAAGAAATCTCCATGATCTTTCAAGATCCTATGAGTTGCTTGAACCCTTACCTCTCGGTGCTTGAGCAGGTTGCTGAACCCCTAGTAATTCATGGAATGGCCAGCCTTGAGGATGCTAGAAAACAGGCCAGTGAAATGCTTGTCAACGTGGGCGTGCAAAGAGTTGTGGATCATCCCCATGCCTATCCGCATGAATTTTCTGGAGGGATGCGCCAACGGGCGATGATTGCCATGGCCTTGGTAACAAAACCCTCACTCTTACTTGCGGACGAACCCACTACCGCCTTGGATGTAACCGTCCAAGCTAAGGTGTTAAGTATCCTTAAAACATTGTGTACCGACTTAGGCGTAAGCGTTCTTTTTGTTAGTCATGACCTCGGACTGGTCGCCGAACTGGCCGACCGCGTGGTAGTGATGTATCGAGGAAAAGTAGTCGAGCAAAACCATACAGGTTCAATTTTCTCAAACCCTCAACACCCCTATGTGAAAGCCTTGATCGCTTGTCGACCGACATTGGAAAGTAACCCTGTCCGATTGCCTACGGTGGATGATTTCATGAACCCAAAAACGGGGAAAGAAGAGGCCCTTGAGAAACTGGTAGCCCCATCCCTAAATTTAGATTCCCAAGAAACTCTGCTTCAAGTCGAGAATCTAGTGGTTGAATTTCCAACCGAAGATGGTCCTGTTCGGGCAGTTGATGGAGCAAGCCTCATGATTCGTAAAGGATCGACTCATGGTTTGGTCGGAGAGTCAGGATCGGGGAAAACGACTTTAGGCAGGTCCATTCTCCACTTGGCTCAATTGATGTCGGGAAGCATTCTTTATCAGGGAAAACCTATCAATCTGGATCACCCTGATGATCGAAGTAAATTCCGCAAATCTATGCAGATTATTTTTCAGGATCCTTACGCCTCCCTAAATCCCCGCCTTACCATTGAGCAAACCCTGCTCGAACCCATGAAGGTTCATGGTATTGGGAGTTCTCGTAAGGAGCGCATCGAGCGCGTGATTAACCTATTGGAGGAAGTTGGGTTGGGAGAGGAATATCTCCACCGCTATCCTCATGAGTTCTCCGGAGGGCAGAGACAAAGAATTTGCGTCGCACGGGCATTAACCACCGAGCCGGAGTTTATTGTTTGTGACGAATGCGTGAGTGCTATGGATGTGTCTGTACAAGCCCAGGTGCTCAACTTACTACGATCTCTTCAAGCCTCTCGCAACCTGACCTACCTTTTTATTTCTCACGATTTGGGCGTGGTCAAATTTATGTCCGATGAAATTTCCGTTATGCAAAACGGAAAAATTGTTGAGAACGGATTAGCAGATGATCTTTATCGCAGCCCAAAATCAGATTATACTCGAAAGCTTCTCAACTCCATTCCCTTAGCTAATCGATCTGCAAATTTCCAAATTAATCGTCCGTCGGTTTAACCCGGACCACTACTTCAAATTCACTGGGCTGAGGCCCGAAATAAGAACCGGTAACTGGAGCCACATCACGATAGTCTCTACCCGTTCCTAAAATCACATAAGTATCGTCGACCACCCGGTTGTTGGTTGGGTCCAACCCAAACCACCCATGTCCATCAACCATCACCTCCAGCCAGGCATGAGAAGCTTCAGATCCGCGCATCTGACGATCCCTCGTTGAATCAAAAAAATAGCCACTTACATAGCGCGCTGGGATACCGAGGCAGCGGCACAAAGCAAGTGCAGCGTGAACAAAGTCCTGGCAAACTCCACGGCGGATTTTGAGTACTTCATTAGCATGTGTCTCCACTGTTGTCGTGCTTTTACAATATTCAAAGTTTTGATAAATAAAACACATCACTTGAAAAGCGGTTTGAAAAACGTCCGTTGAATTTGCCCGAATATCAACCGCTGTCCGCCAGACCTCCGGGTTAATCTCAACGAAGGTAGAACTCTGCAGATAATCGCGGTATTCTGGAACTCCTCCCATTTTAGATAAAGTGGACATGTTTACGCCGTATGGAAAATGATCAAAATTCACCCGAGAATTTGTTTCAACTACCGAGCGTACCTCGATGGCCAATTTTTGATGTTCTTCTGCCAATTCGAAATAATGTACTATGTTCCCATTTAAATCCAAATAGCTTTTCGGACGACAGATTGGTAAAATCGAGATGGTGGAGGAGACACACTTTTGCCAGTCGTTACTCAACGGGTGCAACCTTAACTCGTTATAGCTTTGCGTGACCGGACTTGGATACCGGTAACTCGTCCGATGGAAAATGTACAACCGCATGGCTGGCGACAGGTCTTCTAGGTAACGACAGTTTCAACCCTATTGGGAATCACTGCTGTTGCTGAGCTTGGGCTAGTTGGGCGGCATCACTCTCGCCCAGGCTTTTAATTTCGGATGGTAACAAGACATAGGTCTCAAATACCCGTTGGCCAATTTCAATCAGATTGGTCTGCAGTTCATCGAGAGTCTCGTGCAAACCTTTCTCCATGACTTGCTCCAAGTTGGTAAAATTAACCATAGCCAAGGCACTGCCGGTCAACCGTTCCGCCTCATTATAAAATGTACCGGAAGGAGAACCCGATATTGTATGCAAGCTATGATCAATGGTTCGTATACAAAAACGAATCGATCTAGGAAAGTCTTCGGAGAACAGAAGAAAGTTGGCTACATTCTGTAAGGATAGGTTTCCACGAAATTGTTGACGGAAGGCGGATAAGGCAATGCAGCATCGCAGAACAGACATTAAATCAGACCGGGAAGGTGCCTTGTTCCGAAAATTCAAGGTGTCAAGCATCCGGCTTGTTTGATCAGTCCGCTCCAAATATTTTCCTAAAGTTAAAAAGCGCCAGCCTTCTCCATGGGGAATAGTGGCATCGGACAAGCCCTGAAAAACCAGGGAGAAACGGGAGATTCGATCGAGCAAATGATCCGATCCCTGCTCATAAAGTTCTTCCGCCCCTCCATCGCGAAAGAACAAATAAATGTTATTCAATTCCAGCCAAAGTTCTTCAGATAATTGATCCCTTACCATCCGAGCATTTTCACGTGCCATATAAATAGAGGATCGGATGGAGTTTCCATAGGCTTCTGAAAATATCAATGTTTTGCCAATCTTACGCCCCCCAACCTCTTCCAGGTGCACTTCGTCTATGCAAATGGATTTTAGAACAGGCTGCCAAAATTCTTTCAGTTGTTCATCGTTATCTGCATACTCCAAGGCTAAGCTTTGGTTTACCTGAATCATCCTGGCCATACCCTCAGCCCGTTCGATGTACCGGCTCATCCAATATAAATTATCTGCAACTCGAGAAAGCATGAGCTTAAAAATCCTTAAGTACCCAAGTGTCTTTACTTCCACCACCTTGGGAAGAATTGACCACCAGAGAACCTTTCCTTAGTGCTACGCGGGTCAGACCGCCAGGTACGATTTCTACATCCTCGCCGTAAAGAATGAAAGGACGTAAATCAACATGTCTACCAGCTATACCTTCTTCGCAAAAAGTAGGGTGACGGGAAAGAGAAATGATGGGTTGGGCAATATATTCTCTGGGATTGGATGTAATGAGCCGGGCAAATTCCTCCCTCTCCTTGGCTGTGGATTGATTGCCAATGAGCATACCATATCCTCCGGATTCGTTGGCTGCCTTGACCACCAGGTTTTCAAGGTTTTCTAAAACATGCGACCGGTCCGATTCCCGCCAACACAAATAAGTGGGCACATTCTGAAGAATCGCATCCTCATCAAGATAGTATTTAATCATCTCTGGAACATAAGCATAAGTCACCTTGTCATCGGAAACTCCCGTTCCGACGGCGTTGGCAAGGGCAACATGTCCACGAAGGTATGCATCCATTAATCCGGAAACTCCCAGCATTGAATCTTTACGAAATACCAAAGGGTCCAGGAATTCATCGTCTAACCTTCGATAGATCACATCGACCTGAACCAACCCGCGGGTCGTTCTCATGTATACAAAAGAATCAATCGTAATCAGGTCTTTGCCCTCCACAATTTCTATGCCCATCTGTCTAGCCAGAAAGGTATGTTCGAAATAGGCACTATTGTGAACTCCAGGAGTCAGCAAAACGCAAACGGGTTTTTGTGACTTTCGAGGAGAAAGGTGCTCCAAAGTTCTTAAGAGCAAGTCGGGATAAACTTCTACGGGACGAACTGACATACCTCCAAAAGTTTGAGGAAAGGTACGCTTGATAATTTCCCTGTTTTCCAAGAGATATGATGCACCAGATGGGCAACGTGCATTGTCTTCCAAAACCAAGTAATTTCCCTGGTCATCACGAATCAAATCAGTCCCGCAAATATGAGCATATACCTCTTGAGGGGGGTCAAATCCGATCATCTCCGGACGAAAATTTTTCGATGACCGAACAATCTCCTCAGGAATAATCCCATCCTTTATGATCTTTCCTTCGTGGTAAATATCATTGAGGAATAAATTTAGGGCGATGATTCGTTGCCTAAGGCCACGTTCGATCACACTCCATTCGCTCTCTGGAATTACCCGAGGAATCGGGTCAAAGGGGAAAATTCTTTCAGTCCCCCCTTCTTCTCCATAGACCGTAAAGGTAATACCATGCTCAAGAAAAGAAGTGTCTGCTTGTTGCCTCCTTTCAGAAATTTCCGATTCTGTCAGGCTGTCCAATCTTTTAAAAATTCTTTCATAATGAGGGCGTGGATTTTCCCCCTCATTATCGATGAACATTTCATCAAAGAAATGATCAACCGAATAATTTTTAAATTGGGAGTGAGAATTCATTAAAATATTTTACAAAAGAAAGAGTTCAAGTCTTGCGCCACTCTGTCTAATTGGAAAGTTCATTGTCACTTTTTTATTCTTTTTTGGCCGATTTCGTCTGCCCAACCGATCTTTGGAAAGAAAAGAGGAATTGTTGAGCAAGTCCTGCGTGTTGGCCAAAATGGATTCCAGCAAATTCCTGCATTTGTTGCATGGTCCATCCTTTCATCCCGTATTGTCTTTCTAAAGCTTGTAAAATCCAGGTGTCGATGGGGAACGCTTGGCTTTTTCCAGCACCAAATAAAAGTACGCAATCCGCCACCTTGGGTCCCACGCCAGGAAGTTCCATAAGACAAGACCGGGCTTCTTTGTACTTCAACCCACTTACCTCCTCTAACCAGCCATGCCGTTGGCTAAGAAATTGGGCGACACCAACCAAGTACTTAGCACGGTACCCCATACCCAACTTTCTCGCTTCAGTTTCAGACAATTTACTCAGCCTTTCCCAGCCGGGAAAAGCGAATAAATCCTCGCCCAAATCTTCTCCAAAATTTAAGTGGATGCGATGACGAAGTTGCTTAATTTGAGGAATGCTCTTGGCGGAACTTAAAAGAAAAACCAATAAGGTTTCATCGATTGGTTGCCTGAGCACTCTCAAGCCGGAGAATTTCTTGATTGCTTGATCCAATGACAGATCACTGCGCCAGGGCAAAGCATCAATAGCTCTGCAGTAAGAATCATCCAGCCACAAATAATGTTCCAATTCTTTTTTGCCAATGGGAATAGAACCAGATGATTTCCATTGTAATTGTTCGTTCTCCCAACGCAAATGAACAACTGCCCTACGAATAACTCCGATCCATTGATTTTCACCTTGTGAAGACCATGAAAAGCTTTGTCCTCCAAGCAAAGATTCCTCAAGACCAAGTAGATTAATTAAGTCCGCAGAACCGATCGACTGCCAAGAAGCGGTCATGATATTGGTGCATCCCAATTTACTTGGACCACAAAAAACTTTGATTCGATGCAAGCGTAGATCCTTGACCGTCGCACAGGCGTAATCGCCAAGCAAGCGGCTTGAGAGATCGGTCTGGCCAATGCTCCCCGGTCAATCCGACAAAGACTTCTTTGCCAAAAAGATTTAAATCAGTGATAGGTACTTTTTGGGTTTTAGAAACAGGGTCGGCAGAGGTCACCCAATCTAAAATCCATTGAGAACGAATTGGTAATTCTTGTTTTGCCCCACCCACTTTTACTACAAAATAAAATCCATCTCGGCTTTTAGGCTTTGAGCGACAGTAAACTTTCCCACCTGTATATTCCCGTCCAGTAAAGTACTCTGGAATACGTTTGAAGTCATAAACCGTGAAAAATTCTTGGTTTCTAACTTCTAATTTTAGCTCCCCAAAACAGAAAGGGTTAATAAAAGATAAACAAATTAAGATCGTAGGGAGGACAATTATTATTCCCCGCATCCCCAGTCTGTTCAAAAATTACTCCTCAGAGGAGGCAGGTGTATCTGTCTGCTCAACAGTAGTTGCAGGCGTTTTCGCAGCTTTAGAGTCTGGACCAAGAACATCAGCAGTAGTTGCTTTGTCCGAAGCCTTGACCTCAGCTTCGGCAGCGGTTGGTTCTTCCTTGGAGGCGGGACGCTTAGGCACAGACTTGGCAACTTTCTTGGCCTTGACCGGTTTTACCTTAGTGGACGTTTTCTTGGGGGCGGCTTCGACAAGCGCCTTTTTGCGGCGGGCCAAATAGGCAGCACGACGACGGCGCTTGATCAATTTATTATACTGTTTGCTCATGTTGGAAGGAAGAACCTAAATTAATAAGAAAGAGTTGGCAAGCTCAGGGAATGGACAGGTTCAAGCTATCTCAACGGGCTTACCCGAACGGGCAGACTCGTAGGTAGCATCAATGATCTTCATCAATGCAAGGGCTTGATCGGGTGTATTTAAAGGGGCTTCTTTGCCCTCTAAAGTTAAAGCGAAATTCTGGGCTGATCGGATTCTTCCCATATCTTCGCATTCCTCAACCACCACCGAGCGATTGACCGAACGACCGTGTTCTTGAAAATAAAGTTCACAATCATCTAAAGCAGTAGCATCAATTCCATCCCGCCCGAATAGCCTTCGAACCATTCCACCAGCCTGAGATCCTTGGAATGTAACCGAAACTTCTTCGCGTTTGTTCATTTCCGCCCAAGACACTTGAAAACTTAATACCTGGCCGGTATCAAAACGAACAAAGCCATGGGCTGCACTTTCAACATCGGTCACACCATCAGCCACATCGGGAATCCCCCACGGTCCCTTGAATCCCTTATCTTGGATAAAGTCATTAAAGGTCTGAGCAAGCACATGAGTGGGCTTGGGATAATCCATGTAAAAGAGAGCCAAATCAATCATGTGTAAAAGATCGATCAAAGGGCCCCCGCCCGACTGAGCCTGGTTGGTAAACCATCCACCAAAGCCGGGAATTCCCGTTCGACGAATCCATTTGGCCTGAGCGGAATTAATCGTTCCCAACTGGCCGGACTCAATGTAACTTCGCATAGCATAAGATTCCGGCCGTGCACGGTTATTGAAGTTGAACATCAATGTCTTACCCGCATCATCTGCCGCCTGTTTCATCTCTGCTACTTCCAGGGCATTGAGGGCAGGTGGTTTTTCGCAAAAAACATGTTTTCCTGCACGCAAAGCCTGTAATGCAAGAGGCATGTGTGTACGATTGGGCGTAATAATACTAATTGCGTCCAAGTCCGACAATTCATCCAACATCTTTTGAGAATCTCCAAAGACATGAGATGCTCCGTAAGTATGAGCCGCCTTCTTGGCAGCTTCTTGGTTCATATCGCAAATGGCAATAATTTCGCCACCGCCTGCTTTAAATCCAGGGGCATGATATTGCAACATTCCACCGGCACCAATGATTCCTATTTTTTGAGTCATAAAATATTAATAGATAAAGGCTAGAATTTACTTAGGAATAGAGGGAAATTTGACCCACTTTTGCTTTGAGTTGGAGCTTTTGACCACGGTCTCGATAAACGCCATGCCAATAATACCATCACGAATATCCGGATAATCATAACCTGACTTACGGGGAAACTTTCCATTCACTTCATCACGAATTGCCACGGATACGGAGTTGTAAACATTAGCAAAGGCTTCAATAAATCCTTCCGGATGCCCAAAAGGTATACGCGTATGTGAGGCTGCATCTCCAGAAACATAACTGTTTCCACGTCGGTAAACCTGCCGAGGAGCACGGGCATCCTTAACGATCAAATCATTGGGCTCTTCCTGGTGCCACTCAATTGACTTCTTGGTTCCATATACCCGAATATTAAGGTTATTCTCATCTCCATTGGAAACTTGAGATGCATAAATAATTCCCCGAGCACCTCCTTTAAAGCGAACCAAAACATTGCCATCATCATCCAATTTTCTCCCCGGAATATTTACGGAAAGATCGGCACATAATGAATCGATCTCCAAACCGCTTATATAATGAACGAGGTTTTCCGCGTGGGTTCCAATATCTCCCATACAGTTGGAAATACCTGCAACTTTCGGATCGGCTCGCCAGTTAGCAATCGATTTGTCTTCTCCAGTCAAAGCGGTGATGGCATAGCCCTGAGGGTATTCGCATACCACCTTGATGATTTTTCCAAGATCTCCTTTTTTCACCATCTGACGTGCAAGCTTGACCATGGGGTAGCCTGTATAGTTGTGGGTGAGGGCAAATACCTTTTTGCTTTTATGAATAATTTTTTTCAATTCCCTAGCCTCCGCCAGAGTGAAGGTGGCTGGTTTGTCACAGATTACATTGATACCCGCTTCCAAAAAGGTCTTAGCGACTTCGAAGTGCAAATGATTGCGCACCACAATAGATACAAAGTCTATTCTTTCTCCCAAAGGCAAGGCACTTTCCTTTTGGGCCATTTCCTTGTAGGAGAAATAAACTTTCGACGAGTCGACAAAAAAGTCCTTACCCGACAAGGCTGATTTTTTGGGGTCAGAGGAAAAGGCCCCCGCCACCAGTTCAATTTGCCCGTCCAAAGCGGCCGCCCGGCGATGAACACCTCCAATAAAAGCCCCCCGGCCTCCTCCAACCATACCCATTCTTAATTTTCTATTTTTCATATATTTGAAAGATTATTGGTTTTCTTTGTCGAATGCCGAATCAAAGGCCATTTCATTAGGTTTAAAATCCAGCTTTCTTACAAAATCACAGGACTCTTCAGCTCCGTGAAATCGATCCATCCGGCTATCCTCCCACTCGACTGAAAGTGGACCAGCATAACCAATATCGTTGAGGGCAATAATAATATCCTCAAAATTAACATCTCCGCGACCAATGGAACGAAAGTCCCAAAACCTTCGGGGATCCGCAAATGTGGTATGCCCTCCAAATACTCCTACCGACCCGTCTCCGTGCCCCCACCAGGCATCCTTCATGTGGGCATGGTAGATACGTCCTGGAAATGTTCTGATAAACTTTACATAGTCCACGCCTTGATAACCAAGGTGCGAGGGATCATAATTAAAACCAAAGCGTTTATGACCCTTGACCGCGTCCAAAGCCCGCTGGGCACTGGCTATATCAAAGGCAATTTCCGTTGGGTGAACCTCCAAAGCAAAGTTTACCTTTTGCTTTTCAAACTCCTCAAGAATGGGGCCAAAACGACGGGCAAAATCTTCAAACCCCTTGTCCCAGTAGGCTTGGTCCGTTGGTGGAAACGCATAGATAGAATGCCAGATACTCGATCCGGTAAAACCATTTACCACAGCCGGAAAATCGTCCTTTTTTCCCCTGCCAGGTTTTTCATTAATGAAATTTCGGCATGCCTTGGCCGTCTTGGCTAATTTTTTGGCTGCCCGCCGGCGAACTTTTTCAGGATCACCTTCGCCCCAAACATCTGCGGGCAAGATGGATTTGTGACGCTCGTCTATCAGATCGCAAACCGCCTGTCCGACCAAGTGGCTGGATATGGCAAAGGCAGTTAGTCCATGATCACTTAGAATCTCCCATCTTTCACGGCAGTATTTTTTGGAGACAGCTGCTTTATCGACATCGAAATGATCGCCCCAACAGGCTAATTCCAATCCGTCGTATCCCATCTGGGAAGCTTTGGCGGCAAGGTCCGGAAGTGAAAGATCGGCCCATTGACCGGTGAAGAGTGTGACATTTCTAGGCATGGCTAATATAGTAGGATTTAAAAGTTAGGGTTTATGGTTTTCGCAAATTCAGAAGTTTATGGGCAACCCCTTTTTTATAAAAGTTCGAAACCTTAGTTCCGGATAACGATTTTTTCTGCAGTTTTGGATCCCAAAGTAATGACTGTTTTGTTATCAATTTTTATCTCTATGGAATCGGCAATCCGATCATGGCGAATCACTTCAATTTTTCTGCCGGGCATCAATTTATTTTTGCGGGCAAATTGAAGAAATTCCTTTTCTTGATCCTGTATTGATTCAATACGCACAAGGTCTCCCACTTTACAATCTAGCAAACTCCGGTTGGATGCCTTGGGTAAGCCTCCCCTCTTTGTAGGAATGGGATCACCATGGGGGTCGTGGCTTGGACGACCAAGAAATTCGTCCAGTTTTTCTAAAACTTTTTCGGAAATGGCATGTTCCAATACTTCAGCTTCTTCATGAATTTCTCCCCAGTCTAAACCAAGAGTCTCAACCAAAAAGGTTTCGAGCAATCGATGCCGGCGCAACATATTCATACCCACCTTGCGACCGGCAGTTGTTAATTTTACTCCTTTGCGAGGTCGATACTTCACCCATCCCTTACTTTCCATATTTTTAACCATGGTAGTGGCAGTTCCAGGCGTGACCCCAAGGCAATCAGCTATTTTACCCATGCCCACCTCGGAAGAAGTTCCCTGAAGGGATTCCACTAGGATTTGCTTGAGATAATTCTCTACGGTCGAGCTTGGCATATTAAATAAAGAAACCATAACCCTGATGTTGACCCCTTTGATTTTCAAGCCTATTTGTTTATACTTTGATTAATCAAAGTGAAATATTTTAAACATCAACACTACAGAAATAATAAGCTCTTTTTCCTGCTCTTTGTTTTGGTATCTTGTGCATGGCTAATTTCGTGTACAAATTTAAATGAAGATCGAGGAGATGTACCTGAAAAGTTTAAGTTGTTAGCAACAACAACTCATCTCGCTGATTTGGCCCGTCAAATTGGAGGCGATCGTATCGAGGTAGACGCCCTCATGGGTCCGGGCGTTGACCCGCATTCTTACCGAGCATCCGCTCAGGATATTGCCCGACTTCATGAAGCTGATTTCGTCTTGTTTCACGGCCTATCTCTCGAAGGGAAAATCGCCCGGGTGTTACAGGAAACCAAACGCAAAGGAAAAGTTCACTTTTCTCCCTGCGAGGAATTACCACGAAATCAATTAATTTTCACCAATGATACAAACCATACTGTTGACCCGCACCTTTGGTTCGCACCCGACCTTTGGATATCATGTGCCCACGCACTAGCCCAAAAGCTTTCGGAAGTAATGCCAGAAGAGAAAAGTTTTTTTGAAACAAATTTATCTGCCTTTAGGGATTCAGTGAAATCAATCGATAGATGGGGCAAATCTCTGTTGTTAGGCATACCGAAGAACCAACGCATCTTAATTACAAGTCATGACGCCTTTCAGTATTTTGGAAATCATTTCGCAATCCGGGTAATCGGCCTGCAAGGAATCAATACCCTTGCAGAAGCAGGCTTGGCCGACCGGACTAATTTAGTCGATTTTATCCGGCAGCATAACTCCCCTGCCCTTTTTGTTGAAAGCAGTGTAAACCCAAAAGCTTTGGTAGAAATTGCCAAAGAGACTGGTGCGTACATCGGGGGCACTCTTTTTTCTGATGCCTTGGGAACTGACAAACAATTCACTCAAGGGCCGGACGGAAATAATCATTCGACTGCTACCTGGCAAGGGATGATGGTTCACAATTTGAATGTCATTAAAAAAGCCCTGAGCGAGCGTTGATGAAAGCCACCCTACCCAAGCCCCTGGAGATTCACGACCTTACGGTGGCTTACCAAAAAAAACCGGTACTCTATGGGATAGATATGGAAGTAGAGGCAGGGTCTTTGGTTGGCATAATTGGTCCCAACGGTGCCGGAAAATCGACCTTAATTAAAGCGGTCATGGGGATCATAAAACCAGTGGACGGATATGTTAAAATCTTTGGAGAAACAACCCGTAAAGCCATTACCCGTGTAGGTTATGTTCCACAACGGGCAAGTGTGGATTGGGATTTTCCAGTAAGTGCTATGGATGTTGTTCTGATGGGCAGGTTTAGTCATGCTGGATGGTTCAGAAGGATTAGTAAGCGCGATCGTATATTTGCCGCGGAATGCCTCGAGCAAATGAACATGCTCCCTTACGCTAATCGCCAAATCGGCAACCTGTCGGGTGGTCAACAACAACGAGTATTTCTCGCACGTGCCCTAGCCCAACAAAGTGATCTATACCTAATGGATGAACCCTTCGAAGGCGTCGATGCAATCACGGAAAAGGCCATTGTCGATTTACTCAAAAGTTTGCGCAACCAAGGAAAAACCCTATTGGTCGTACACCACGATTTATCTACAGCCAAAGAATATTTCGACCAGCTGGCCCTCCTGAATTTGCGCCTCGTTGCTTTTGGAGAAACTCAGGATGTTTTCACGCATGAACTTTTGCAAAGAACCTATGGCGGAAAACTAACCGTGCTCTCAGAGATAGGTAGCCGACAGGTAGAGCAAAAACAGCCGCCTTCAGCCGTTTTATAAATGTTTTTACTGATTTGGAAAAGGCTTCGGTGTGCCCTTCTACTTTTGGCTTTGTTTTGGATGCCATGTGTTTTGAGTGCTGCCCAAATTTCGTCTAATTTGGAGCAGGATTGGATCAATAAAGCATTTCGCTTTTGGACTTTTGCTGATTCCTCCATTCAAGTGATTGCCCTGGGAGCAATCCTCATCGGAATCAATTGCGGACTTATGGGCGGTTATGTGGTAAGTCGGAGACTCTCGATGTTTGGAGACACCCTCTCACATGCTGTGCTCCCCGGGATTGCTGTTGGCTTTATGATCAGTCAATCAAGGGATGAAGTCGCATTAATGATTGGAGCGACTTTTTCGGGATTTGTTGGAGTTGGGATCATTTCCCTACTTAAAAGGTATACCAAAATGAAAGAGGACAGTGCCATGGGACTGGTCTTATCAGGCTTTTACGCACTTGGTATTTGCCTGATTACTTATTTACAAAAATCATCTGGCGGGGGAATGGCCGGGCTAGAAAGTTATCTCTTTGGCTCCCTTGTTGGACTGTCTTCCGATGACCTTATTCCTCTTTGCCTTTGTCTTGCTATGATCATTCTTTGCTTTGTTTTGCTAAACAAGGAATTGCTCCTTTCTGGTTTTGATCCATCCTTCGCACGGTCTGTGGGCCTGCCGGTTGATCTTTTACACTTTTGCCTTTGGATATTATTGGCCTTTTGCATCGTTTCTTCTCTTCAAATTATTGGGGTAGTTCTGGTTTCCGCCCTCTTAATTATTCCCGCGGCGACCGCTGGATTGCTCACTCACAAGATGAGTCGGTTGCTCCTCTTTTCTGGTATTTTAGGAGCCCTGACCGGAATCATTGGTTGCTTTCTCTCTTTTCTGGTGGAAAGACTCCCCGCCGGTCCGGTAATCGTACTGTGTTCGGCCTTTCTTTTTTTGACGGTTTTATTCTTCAATCCCGTTCGGGGCATTCTTCCATCTTGGATTCGAACAAGAAAAAGAGGACAGCGTATTCGTTGCGAAAACACCCTCAAGGCATGCTACCAGGTACTGGAAGAATCTTCTTTTTCCAGCCAATCTTTTTCTCAAACTTCCCTGGCTCGAAGACGGAGAAAGAGCGATGCAGAAATCGAACGGGAAATCGATGTCTTGATTCGAGAAGGTTATGCAACTCGTCAGATAATTTTACTTGAGCAAAAAAGTGAACTCCCCTCAGAAAATATGATTTCCCTGACCCCAAGCGGCTGGGAGATTGCAACCCGGATGATTCGTAATCATCGCCTTTGGGAATTGTATCTAACCAAAGAAGCCTCTTATGCCCCGGATCATGTTCATGATGACGCGGAAAAAATTGAACATATCATTGGAGAAAAAACCGTTCGAGAACTTGAACGTATTCTTGATAACCCGCGGCGTGACCCCCACGGAAAACTAATACCAAGCCAAAATGATATTGATCGCGGCTGGCTATCCCCTCCCCTGGTTACAGAAAAATAATGTTTAATCTCGTTGAAAGCTTAATAGATGCCTGGTCCACCCATGAGCAAGTCATTTGGAATCTGCAAATTGTTTTTATGGGTATAATGGTCAGCCTTAGTTGTGGCTTGGTTGGTTGCTTTGTGGTGGTCAGACGAATGGCCCTTCTGGGGGATGCAGTTAGTCATGGTATTTTACCTGGAATTGTAATCGCTTACTTACTTACAGGTAGTTTATCAGTCGGACCGGTCTGGATCGGTGCCTGTATCGCAGGCTTAGGGTGCGGGGCATGTATCGAATGGTTACGAACCAAAACACCCCTACGTGAGGATGCCGCGATGGGTCTTACCTTTACTTCTTTTTTTGCACTGGGGATTGTGTTACTCAGTCTTGAAGTTGGACAAGTTCATTTAGATCCCGCCTGTATTCTTTACGGAGAAATTGGACTTACTCCACTCGCACCCGAACTGGTGCTTTGGGGAGTACCTTGTGGGAATCAAGCTCTTTGGAATATGGGCTTGGTCTGCCTCGCGACAATGATTTCAACCGTAGTCTTTTATCGGTTTCTTTTAGTCACTAGTTTTGATACCAGCCTTGCCCGCTCTCTGGGCATGCCCGTAGCCTCGATACAATATGGATTGATGCTTCTATTAGCCTTGGTTGTAGTTGCCTCGTTCGAATCCGTTGGCGTGATTTTGGTTTTAGCCATGATGATATTACCCCCCGTTTCCTCGTCTTTTCTTTTTCGTCGCTTACCAAATATTCTTCTTAGTTGCCTGCCCTTATCAATTCTTTACTCCCTCGGTGGTCTCCACCTTGCTTATTGGATGAACTTTCCTATTTCCGCATCGATGGCCATTACCGGGGTTGTAATTTTTTTACCATGTTGCCTCTTTGGACCAAACGGTGGAATTTTTACTAATACTAAAAGCTTATCCA
Organism: Opitutales bacterium; assembly: GCA_028045305.1. GTDB lineage: Bacteria > Verrucomicrobiota > Verrucomicrobiia > Opitutales > Seribacteraceae > Chordibacter. Next base: position 84,165 of record JAOFTV010000003.1, read on the forward strand.
TTCAAGAAGGCTCAAAAGGTATACCAATCAACTAAGCACAAAAAAGCCCCCGCAAAGCGGAGGCTTTTGGATTAAATAAATATAGCTTACTTTTGAGCAAGTGCGATTTTGGATGCCTTCTTGCTTGAACAATTACATCCATCAATTGCGATCTTGTCACCAGCGGCCAATTTAGTTGGGCATTCAAACCCATCCAACTCGGTTTTGCTGGATACTTTAATCTGCTTTTCACGCTTTCCCTGTTTTACTGTAAGGGTCTTGGAGTCAGCATCAAAACTTACCACTTTGCCTTTTATTGTCTTGGAAGGACAACCAGCAAATACGGAAGCGGCCAAAAAGAAACTAGCGAGGATAATTGCAACGATTTTCATGATATTATGGGGTTAGGATTAAAAAATATTTAATACTTACTTCCAATCCACTATTTCAAAAGACACAAGAACGAAGTATACTTTTCTAAAATAAATTATTTCTTATGTTGTATAATAATCGAGCCTTCTTAAGTGCACTAATTGTTCTCTTTTTCTTTGGATCCTTCTTCCCGAGTATTGCTCACCCCATTCCCGATCTTCCCGTTTTCGGATCGTTCGATAACAATGGGACTTCGAATATCTTGATCGAGATCGACCCCAGAGGCTTTGCCGAGGATCCGGAAGCCGAATCATTCCTGACGTCAGATACCCTAAACGACTTCAATATTTCTGAACGGAATCATTTGCTCGAACAGGCAAAAGAGTTGGTTAAAAAGTCTTTGCTCATCCGTTTAAATGAGGAACCCTGGAATCTTCCTGAATTTGAGTATGGCTTTTCCAAACCGCGAATGGTCGAGTTTTCTGATGCCCCCATTATCCTATTGGAAGCAACCGCCAAGCTTTCGCGTGAGACAAATGCCACCTATCAAATTAAAGCAAAGGAATCTGCCCCCCTCGACTTGATCTTCACCAACCGTTTAAATGGAATACCTCATCGCCGGGTGAATGTATTATTTCCTGGAGAGGAAAGCTTTGCGCTTCGCCTTCCCCCACTGAAAAGCTTGGAGCATATTTCCGATGACCCTGTTTCAGATACTCCAAAATTAACCAACTCTGAACAAAATAGTTATGTCGATGCAGACACCTGGAGCACCTTTGCATCCTTTCTTAGGCAAGGCTTTTTACATGTTCTGCCCCTTGGGCTCGACCATATTCTCTTTGTTATCGGTCTCTTTCTATTATCCAGAAAGTTCAAGGTTTTGATCTACCAAATATCTATTTTCACCCTGGCTCATACCTTGACACTCGGCTTAGCCACCCTTGGATTGATTTCGGTTCCCTCCACCATCGTAGAGCCCATCATTGCCGCCAGTATTGCTTTCGTTGCTTTGGAAAATATCTTTTTTCCCACCTACCATCCCCGCAGACTTATCATTGTCTTTGTTTTCGGACTCATTCACGGACTTGGATTTGCTGGTGCTCTTTCCGATCTCAACCTCGATCCCTCTATACTCATATTTTCCCTGATCGGATTTAATTTAGGAGTAGAAGGTGGTCAACTCGCAGTCATCCTACTTTCTTTTATTGGAGTTTATCGTTTTAAAAATGAAGACTCTTACCGGAAAGGAATTGTTATTCCTTTGTCATTCATTATTGCAGTCCTCGGAGTTTATTGGGCGATTGAAAGAGTTTGGAACGGTTAAATGAACTTCGCCTTGCTAAAAAAAGTTTCCATTTTTTCCATCTTTCTCCGTGCAAAATAACTTTGATGGAATTAGGGATAACCTAAACTAATAACACTTCTATGACTCGCTTATCCACCACCCTTTGCTTTTTGTTACTTTCCTTTCCCGTTTTCCTAGCTGCCAAAGGCCTGCAACTCTCACGAGGCGAGTTGGCCAAAGAGGTGGCAGAAATAAACAAAATTCTTAGAGATGAACATTCGCAAAGGGAAATTACGCCACCAGGAAAACTTTCCAATAGTCTGTTAGTTCGAAGGGTTTATCTGGCGACTGCTGGAAGAATACCAAGCTACTCTGAAATCAAAGATATTCACCCTTTTAATCAACCAGAGTTAAAGCAGGTATTGATCGATAAACTTTTAGAATCTAAAGCATATCAGAGCCAAATGTTTAATTGGTGGGCCGATCATCTCCGAGCAAAATCATACATCATGGGCCAGGCAAACCAGATAGGTGTCGGCCATCTTTATGTGGATTGGTTGAAGACCCAAGTCTCGGAAAATGTCCCCTATGATGAAATGGCCCGGCAAGTAGTCGCCTCGGAGGGCTATCCTTGGAAGAATGGTGCGGTGGGATATTACCTAAGGGACGATGGCATGCCCCTCGAAAATATGTCTAATACTGCAGAATTATTTCTGGGGACCCAACTAGTATGTGCCCAGTGCCACAACCACCCCTTTGATAAGTGGACGCAAATGGAATACTATCAAATGGCTGCCCATACCTATGGAATGGTTACCCGTATGCAGGGAAAAACAGTTGATGGGATCAAGAAATTAGCAAAGAACTTTAAGAAACGCGGAAATGGCATGCAAATGATGTCCATGTCCTCCAAGCCGGATCAGCTCGAGAAACAGGCACGAGCCTTCCGGCAAGCTGTTCAGGATATGTTGCTACCCCTTCAATTCGGTGCACATCATAAGGATAGAAAATTAAAGTTACCTCACGACTATAAGTATGATGATGGAAAACCGCATCAAGTGATTCAACCAGGAGTTATTTTTGAAAATGATAACGATTTTAACTCATCCGAATCCAATGATCTAGTTAATCAATATGCCCAGTGGATATCCTCTCCTAACAATCCCCGTTTTACCAAAGTCGTTGTAAATAGGATTTGGAAAAAGATATTTGGGCGGGGATTGGTAGAGCCCCTGAATGATTGGAGAGAAGATACCGAAGCCTCCATGCCAAAACTCCTTGACCATCTATCGGGGTTGCTCGTTCGTTTGGATTATGACCTTAGGGAATTTCAACGGGTTCTTCTCAACCTGAACATTTTTGAAAACCAAGCCTTTGACCAGGAATTGGAGTCGCTAGCCCCATACTACTTTCAGGCTCCTACTCTGCAGAGAATGTCAGCTGAGCAGTTATGGGATTCTTTGCTCACTTTAGTTGTTCCGGAAATTGATCACCGTCAGCCAAAAGAGGAGGAGGTTGATTTCCTCGAGTCTAAAAAGACGAACCTGGAAAAGTACCGTTTAAAAGTGGGAGGAATGTCATCAGAAGAATTGTTTGATGTCGTCAAGGAGGGAAGGAAACAAATAGTTGAAATTCAGGAACAGATAAATGCCATCAATGCTCGGATGAAAAAGGCTGTAGAGTTGGATGATCGAGAATCACTTGGTAAACTTAAAAGACTCCAAAACGAATTGCGTGATAATCAGCGCTTTGCACTCGCGAGCAAAATTATGGGAGGTGAATTTAATGTTTATTCAATGTATAAGAATTATCCTCCAAAAAGAAAACGCAAGCCTTCTGAAGAGGAAAGAAAGTTCCCAACTCATTTACGCCGAGCGTCTGAACAAAATTCGCCTGCTAATGCTGACCATTTCCTCAGAGAATTTGGCCAGTCTGATCGGGATTTAATCAATAACAGCCGAAAAGAAGCATCGATTCCTCAAGTGCTAAACCTAATGAATGGTAACCTCCGTTGGAGATTAATTGATAAGCATTCTCCCCTCGCGAAAGCGGTCATTAAAGAAGAAACCCTGGAGCAAAAAATTAAGATCGTTTATGAGGCCATGCTCCAAAGATCTCCTACAGATAAGGAAATTGAACTTTGTAAGAATAGCCTGCCCTTTCCGGATTTACCCACTGCTCCAGCCTTCAAAGATTCGGATACTCAAAAGCAGAAAGCTCAGATCACCCAAAAAGCGAAAAAGCAAAAGGAGTATTACCAAAATCGAGTGCATAATGAATTGCGTCATCTTGCTTGGGCATTGCTTAACACTCGTGAATTTTCTTTCATCCAGTAATCGCCATGAGTACCCAAAACTTTTTCCAATCTGAACTAAACCGTAGAGCATATTTGAGTTATGCAGCCAAAAGCTTTCTTGGGGTTAGCATACTGCCCTGGGTAACCAACTCTCCAGCCATTGGTGCAGGCTTGGGACTTAACCGTCCGGTAAATTATGCCCCCAAAGCAAAAAATGTGATCTACCTCTACATGTCTGGAGGAATGAGTCATCTCGATACTTTCGACCCTAAAACAAGCGAGGTTAAAGGACCGATGGGACTGGTAAAAACGAAAACCGATGGAATTGCCCTAGCGGAGACCCTTCCATTACTCGCTAATCACTCCGACAAAATTGCAGTTATCAGGGGTTTAACCTCAACCAAAGGGGCTCACGAACAGGGAAATTACTTCATGCACACAAGCTATGATAAAAGGGGCACCATTGTACACCCAAGCATGGGGTCATGGGTGACTCGTTTGGACGGTCGGTTTAACCCTACTCTACCCGGTGCAGTGGTGGTAGGCACTGGCAACCAACATCCACTATCCGGTTTTCTATCTACCCAGCACCAGCCCCTAAAAGTTGGAGCCCCCGGAAAAGGACTGGCCAATTGTGAACACAAAGGATTTGACGAAGATACTTTCAACAGGAACTTAAATTTATCCAAAAATTTGGACCAAGCTTTTGTTCAAAAATATAACCTCGCAAAAGTACGCTCCTATGCTGACATTTACGAAGATGCCGTCCGTTTGATGCGAAGCAAAGACTTGGACGCATTTGATTTAAGCCAAGAGACACAAGGAGTACGCGATGCCTATGGAAGGGATAATTTTGGCCAGGGTGTACTACTGGCAAGAAGGCTAGTTGAAAAACAGGTTCGGTTTGTCGAGGTACAGCTTGGCGGATGGGATACTCATAACAATAATTACGAGCGCGTATTTGAGAGGTGCGATATTCTCGACCAAGCACTATCCGCTTTATTGGACGATCTGCATAAACGTGGGATGCTCGAAGAAACCTTAGTGGTTTTGGCCACTGAATTTGGTCGCACCCCAGACTACAATGTGAATCTAGGAAGAGATCATTACCCTAAAGCATTTTCCTGCATGCTTGCCGGAGGAGGGGTTCGCGGTGGACAGATCTGGGGAGCGACGGACGAAGAGGGTCGCGAAGTGGTCGATGGGATCACGCAGATTCCTGACTTTAACGCCACTATTGCCTATGCTCTTGGACTGCCATTGGACGAAATCGTTTTCTCTCCGTCCCGCAGGCCATTCACTCTTGTTGACAAAGGGCAACCCCTTACCCAGCTCTTTTAAAAACATTCTTCTTTAGAATTTGGTACCCTAATGGCTCTTTGGACTCGACCTTTGCATAGGTCATCGGCAAGGGTAGAAACCTTTCAACCTAAACTATAACCAAATATTATGAAGTATCTCGCCTGTTTTGCGCTCTTGCTTCCTTTCGTCGTGTCAGCAGCCAAATCTTCCTCATCATCATCCGAAAATGTCATCGTCATCGAATTGAAGGACGGTCCAGTCGTCATCGAAACTTTCCCAGATGTCGCACCCAAGCATGTTGAACGTATCGAAAAGCTTGCCAAAGCCGGAAAGTACGACGGTGTAGCCTTTCATCGAGTCATCGATGGTTTCATGGCTCAAACCGGTGATGTTGAATTTGGAAATGTCAAAGATTTTAGTGAGCGCAAAGTTGGAACCGGTGGTTCTGACTTTCAAGACATCAAGGCAGAATTCAATGACAAGAAACATGAGCGTGGCACCTGTTCCATGGCTCGCTCAGCCAGTCCCGATAGTGCCAACAGCCAATTTTTTATCTGCTTCGAACCTTCTTCCTTTCTCGATCGTCAATACACGGTTTGGGGCCAAGTGATTGAGGGTATGGAATTTGTGGACAACATTAAAATGGGTTCTAGCCGGGACAATGGATCGGTTAGCGATCCTGACCATATGGTCAAAGTAACCGTTGGTAGACCAAAGGCAGAAAAAAGTAAATCGGACGAAAAGTAATCTTTCGATTCATCCACTCACAAGTTGTGTGGATTAAGGATCAGATCCGATTAACTCTTCGCACTGCAAATGGTAGAGACCAACAAAGAATTCTTCGTCCCATCTCTCTTCCACTGTCAGCCTTCCCAAGATCCGTATCACGCGGTCCATGGTTACTTCCACTCCGCTCTCGGATCGGGCAACCACCCATCCATTTGCTTCTGGAGCCTGCCCAAAACAACAGCTTAATTGATCGGGCATTAATAAAAATTCTTTCACTAAATTCTCTTCATTGACCACGGTCGGGACCATAAATCCCTCGATCGCAACCTGCGTCCCGGAAAGACTACGTACTTGCTTAGGTACGCGAGCCGAATAAGCAGAAAAGTCATAATCCAACCCATCTGACTCCCATTCAATTTCATAAGGGAAAGTGGTAAGTACGGAATACTTCAATGCCTCGTATCCACTGGAACTATCATGGGGTGGAAGATTATTAATGACCGGCAAGGATTGATTGTCCTCCGTAGACAATAAGGTTTGACCCAGAACAATTCTGCCCTCCAGTATTTCACCCGTCTGATTTAAATCGGCAATGGTACTTGTATTCTCCTCCGGTGCCTTGAATTCTTCAAGCACATCCTTAGGCGGGTTAGAAACTGGAACTCCTATGGGATCTCCGGTCAAAGGCTCGCCCACTTCAGTGAATTCAAATTGCTTTGCTGAATCCTCTGACTCTGGTGAATATCCGACAGACCAGCAGGTAAAAACCAACAGAATTCCCTTTAGGCCCAAAGGTGCCACCGATCGTTTTTCTTTGCTACTCATTGCCTAACTTACCCACTATCCGTGAGGATTTAGAGATTCTTGCAAGCTCGAACAATAAAGTTTGCGGGCAGGAAACCAGGCACTTACAAGGCCAAGCAGAAGAATACCTACTCCTGTAAGCAAAGCCATGCCATCCAATATGGGCAGGTTCATACCCACACCAATTTGTAAATGAATAAGCGATGATACAGCCATGGATAAGAGAAAATAAATAATCCATGATCCCAATGCTCCGAAGGCGGATAGCAATATAGATTGCCAAAGAATGGATCCAGTTACCACCGTTCGGCTTGCACCCATACAGCGAAGCACCGCAAATTCGCGCCTTCTCTCATGCATGGTTGTACGCAGGGTTGCTAAAATAATTAAGCCACCCACCAAAGCCATTAATAGGGCAAGAGCAGCAACCGAACGCTCCAGCCAAGCAAAGCGGTTAAAGAAGGACGATAAAATTGCAGGTACCGGCCATGCGAGAGTAGCCCGATCGCCCTGCTTATTATATTTTACATCCAAGGCTAGTCCCGATGAACCCTTCAAGTTTAACAATACACCACTTATGGAATTTGCTTCCTCAGGATCATGCCCTTCCATCGTTTGTACACCTCTAAGAGGAATCCAGATTACTTGATCGGTTGGAGTTCCCGTGGGTTCCAAAATTCCCACCACTAGGTAAATATCGTTATGTTTACGGTCTGGGTTGTATTCCAGTCCATGGTAAGGGTGGAATCGATCGCCCAATTGCAACTCAAGTGCTCTGGCCACTTCGGCACCCACCAAGGCCTCCTTAGCCGAATCCGAAAAGATTCTTCCCGGTGATCGCACCTGATAATTTTTTCCGGATTTCCACTGATGATTAAGAAATAATTCCGGTATGGTTCCAACTAATCGATATCCAAGGTAATTATCTCCCAAGGCAAATGGATAAGCCTCCGAAACTCCAGGGTGTGAACGAATGGTTTCATACTGTTCCCAGTCCAAATTTCCTGGAGAATTTTCCAGGTGGAACAAGGCATTGAGCACGATTTGAAGTTGTGAACCTCTCGCTCCTAAAACAGCGTCAAATCCACCCGCGGAATGGGCGAAGGCCAGCTTGACTGATTGTTTGGTTTTCCATGCTCCCAAAAATAATCCTCCAGACAAAGATACGGTAAATACGGCCACTAAAGTAGAAAGGAGGTTCTGCCTGAGTGCTCGTCTCGCAAGTCTTAAAGATACAGATATCGCAGCCATATTTCTTTTACTGTTTTTCAATCTCCACCTCTTCGGACTCTTTAACTTGATTCAATTCTTCCCAGTCAATTTGATGTTCGAACTTCCCAATCACTCGAGGGTCATGGCTGACTAAAATGAGTGCGCTCTCCCACTCCTTGCAAAGCGAACGCAGTAGCTCAAGTGAACAATCTGTATTGGTGGGGTCTAAATTTCCTGTTGGTTCATCGGCTAGAACCAGTTTGGGCCGATTAATCAGAGCACGGGCAATAGCCACGCGTTGTTGCTGACCGATTGAAAGTTGACCAGGAAGGTGATCCTTACGGTCTCCCAGCCCTACTTTATCGAGCAAGCAACGAGCCCGGTCAAAGTTGGAGGATCCATTCAGGTTCATGGCCAAGAGTAGGTTTTCCATACAGCTAAAACCGTTCAACAAATTAAACGATTGAAAGATATAACCAATCATTCCCGATCTCAATTGGTCACGATCTGATTCATTCATCGCACCCAAAGATTGACCATCGATCAAGATCTGTCCCGAATCCGGAGTTAATACTCCGGCAAGCATATGTAAAAAAGTTGTCTTTCCACTGCCGCTAGGTCCTTTGATAGCGATCTGCTGATTATGCTCCATGGAAAATGCCGGCACTTCTACGACAGGCTGACTCTTTCCGTTTGGTAAACGAAAAGATAAATGAAGGTTTTCAACAGATAGAAAGTACATGCAATAGAAATTCCTTAATACCCCAAAGTAATTAGCTGAGCAAGCGGGATGGGCTGAGCACTGAAGGTTTTATCGATTCACTATTTACAAAGATATCAGTTACGATATCAAAAGTAACAAGGTGGAAATGTGGAAGGTTTTAAGAAAGTAAAATCCAATTCGAAGTGGGGAGTCATTCCCTACCGAACGAATTCTTTTGGAAAGATTGAAGTGCTTGTGATTTCAACCAAAAGAAAAAATTGGAGCCTACCTAAGGGAAATTTAATGAAACGCATAGGACCAGCCCGTACTGCTCAGTTAGAGGCTTATGAAGAGGCGGGCATTGAAGGCGTTTTGGCTTCCAAGCCTATTCCCTGTTCTATTGGACGGACTTGTATTTATTTATACCCCATGGCCGTGAGCAAAGTTTTTGAAAATTGGCCGGAAGCATCCTTTCGTAAGAGGAAGTGGATACAACTTTCCAAAGCTAGCCATATTCTTCACCATCGGGCAATGGGCAAAGTTTTACGTAAATTTTTCCCACAAAGGACTTGATTTTCTTTGTCCCCCAAGCCTCTGTGCTTATTACTTAAAGTATGAGCTATCGTGGATTTGACTTTGAAAAAAATGCTCCGCTTTTTCGACCACCCAAATATACTGGAATTACTCTTTCACTACTTTCTATCTTTGTGTTGGTATGCATGCTTGCCGTTTGGGAGAAAATGGTGCCCATCAATCACCAAATAACTCTTGTTGGCTATGCATGGAAGGACTGCCAAGAACCTCTGGAATTATCAAGGGTCTCGTTTCAACAGGAAACCGGCATCCATGTTGAAATTCAATATTTTCAAGAATCTACCCTGCTGCAAGCAAACATGCTTCCTGATTCAATTGACTTTATGATCCTTCCGACAGCCAATGATGATCAAACTTTCAATTCATCTGAAATGTGGGCAGAAAAAATTCCTTTGGCTTTTCAATCCTCAAATAAACAAGGTAGTATGAAAGGTGAAAAACCGTTAGTTGGCTGGATTGCTCAAAATACTGCCTCCAGTGTAAACGCTTTGCTTTTTAACAGGTATCTCTCTGCACCTTCAAGGGGCCAATTTGACTTTGCCACAAAAGGCTGGGTAGGCGTAAAGGGGGACCGGTGGACTAAGTCTCCAAATTTGCAAATGTTCTTACCTAAAAAAATGCAACAATTGGCCTCTCCGATATTCAACGCTTTCCAATTAAGAGAAGGCGTAAGCGTAAACGCTCAATTCTTTGACCAAGACTCAATGCTTAAGGCCCTAAAATTGACCTCCCAAAGCCAATCAAAGAAATACTTACCTGATTTAGTTTGGATAAGCTCAAATGCAATGGCGACTCATTTTGAGACACTCCCGTTTACATCATTAGGGAACCATGGAGTGGTTAGCTTACCAAAAGCTTATCTGTGTCAATGGTCTAACCTCCAGCAAACTGCCGAACGATTTCATCACTTTGCATCAAAGAGCATTTAATTTTTTTCGCAAAAATCTGAAAAGTTGAGATGAGATCTGTGTTTTTCCATACTGTTTTTTTAATATATTCGACTTATGCTTTATCAATCGAACATGATTTTAAAGAGACTTTCCAAGATTATACACAAGAGGATTTGCATGTTGTCGAAAAACAAATTCAAAACCTCTTACCACGCTTAAAACGAACCGTTGTTTCTATCGAAACATTGGATGGAGCTGGGAGTGGGGTCATTGTCACCAAAGATGGGTTAGTTATTTCCGCCGCACATGTCATTGAGCAAAGGGGAAAAAAAATGACTGTTATTCTTTCAGATGGCCGAAAGATTCATGCCGTTAGCAAAGGGGGTTCCCAACTATCCGACGCAGGCATGCTCAAACTTAATGACGACGGACCTTTTGAATTTGCCACTATGGCCAAGTCAGGAAGTTCTAAAGTTCACCAGTGGTGCTTTGCACTTGGGCATCCAAATGGCTACAATAAAGATAGGGGCATTGTACTTAGGGCAGGTAAAATTCTTGCAAAAAAAGACGAAACCATTCAAACGAATTGTCGTTTATTAGGAGGAGATTCAGGTGGTGCACTTTTCAATCTTCAAGGAGAAGTAATCGGCATACACAGTCGAATATCCAATAAGCCCGAAGAAAATTTTCATACATCTATCGAATCTTTTTTATCAAACTGGGATTATTTTTTGTCTGAGGAACTTTTGACCCTGGAAAATTTGAAAGCAGGTGGCTTTTTAGGTGTTTCATGTGAGCAATCAAATAATGGTTTGCTAATCCTGAAAGTAGTTCCTGGTTCCGCTGCTGAAAAACTTGGCCTTTTCGCTAACGATGAGCTCTTGTGCTTGGATGGAATACCGCTAGACACTAGAGAAAAATTAACAATCCTAGTTTCTAAAAAATCACCCGGAGAAGTAATCACTTTGGATTTCTTGAGAAAAGGCAGAGAAATTTCTATTCAGGTAGCCCTAGGGACCCGACAATGAAAATGCCTAACAAACATAGCTTTCTAATCTTCATTATTTATACCCTTACTTGTTCTTGCAACGGCCTAGGCATTCTCAAAAAAGAAAAAAATGATCAACTTGCAGAAAAAAAGATTCTTGAATTTTCTGGAACCTCAAAAAGTAGAATTCTCGAATCCACAGTTTCATTGTTTCGCAATAATAAAAGAATCGCCCTAGGACTAGTTGTCGATCCAAGTGGGCTATTTTTAACAAAAGCAAGTGCCAGCGTTGGTGCTACCTATGCAAAATCAAGCACCGGAGAAAAATTTCCTGTAAGAATTCGAAAGCGGGACAAATTTACTGACTTGGCTCTTCTGCAAATTCCACAATCATCCCACGATTGGCCACTTATTGATTGGATGGTTGATGATAATCGAACGGTTGAGGGGAGTTGGGTCACAACTGCCAGTCCGACTCTAGAATCAGTATACCTGAGTATTCTTTCCGGAAATCCTAGAGAAATTCATCGAGAGGGAGGTGTTATGGGAGTTATCCTTGGTGATAAAGGGGACGAACCGGGTATTCCCGTGCTTGAGGTTATTCCCTATTCTGCAGCAGATCGGGGAGGACTTCAGCAAAAAGACTTATTATTGTCAGTTGATGGAAGGAAAGTTTTTAATAGCCAGGAAGTTTATAATCTGTTGAACGAAAAAGATCCAGGTGACCTTATCCTTCTAAAAGCTAAACGGCGGGAAAATGAGGTCGAAATGAGAATCACCCTGGGTCATCGTTCCGTAACTTTCGACCTGTTCAACAGGAACTTATTAATAAGTGGACCTGTCTCAAAACGTAAAGATGGATTCCCCATGGTTTTACAGCATGATGCCCCCTTGGAACGGACTGCAATGGGCGGCGGCCTTTTTGCTCCATCAGGTAAGTGTATAGGAATAAATGTAGCTAGAGTTGATCGGGTAACAACTTATGCGCTCCCTACTTCGATCATTGAACCAATTGTTATAAAATGGCTCAATTCTATGCTCCCCAAAACTAGCGAACCGGATAAGCAATGACAATTCTCATTCCAATTTCTGAACCTCTGTAGGACGGTTCATATGCACCCCTACTCGCCGATCTGCACTCCTGAGCAGTTCTGTAAAAACTACCACCTCTTACCACCCGCTTAGTTCCATAAATTGGACCAATGGGATCGATGTCTAGTTCTCTTGTAGGGTAATCACCATAATAGTCATAACACCACTCCATAACATTTCCGTGCATATCATAAATCCCCCAAGCATTAGCTGAATATTTTGGGGAAGTCGGATCAACCTGACTTATTGAACCACGATTAATTGGAATAAAGGATGTCTTGGACATTCGTTCATCAAGAATGTAATTACGATTCGATCCATCGATATTTGCATTTTCTCCAGACAGCCAATCTCCATCTTGCAAACCGCAAAATCCTTCGCTTCCTCCTCGACAAGCATATTCCCATTCCGCTTCAGTTGGTAAACGAACCACCATTCCCCGTGGCAGAATATTTTGTTGTCTCCACTTATTTGTTAAACTCCAACAAAAAGAAACCGCTTGAGAATAAGAAATTCGAGTGACTGGATATTTTTCATGTAACCTTCCCCGCCTCTTACAACCTAATTGATCCATTTTTTCCACCACATCATCAAATGTAGGAAACTTTGGGTTTATTAATTCGTACGACCTTCCACCTTTTACAGGTTCCCAGCTTCCCATAAGATTGGCAGCCTGATGAAAATGTATTTTTTCACTATTCAAATCCCCATATTTGAGGATTGCATAGTTGTCACCTTTACGCCCGATAGTGCCACTAATTTCATCCAGCAGATCGTCGGTTAAAAAAAATACCGGACTTCCTTTTTTAAAATCCTCGTCAAATTGTTCGTTCCACTCTCGATTGGTTAACTCAAATTTACTGATCCAAAAAGGGTTAGTAATTTTTACTAAGTGTTTTACCTCATCTCCTCTTCGACCATATTCCCTGGCAGGGCTTCCCATGAAAAACTCTCCTGGATTCACCGGAGTAAAGTTATCCATTTCATCAAGTGCCTTCGTTTCACCATCGGAAATAATCTGCTTCGGGCCTTTGGGGGCGACTGGGATTATACTTCCAGCCATCAATACGGAAAAAAATGGCAGGAAAATTGAACTAATAAGAAAAAAATTTAAAACCTGCCTCGGTTTCCAAGCCATTTCAAGCTTTCGATTCAAAAGAAACATATACCCTAAGCCCTCGAGTGAAAATCGTAGAGCCAAATATCAAACCTGTCCACCGGCTCACTCATATACCATGAAAAAGAAGGCGGGGGTTGCTTCAAAGCAAAATGAAATAATTACCTTGGATCGCTTCTTCATTGTGTGGCAGATTCTTCATGCACCATAGGAAGTTTAATATAAAAAGTAGTTCCTATCCCTTCTTTACTATCAAACCAAATTTGTCCCTTATGGGATTTAACAATTACATTGTGAGCAATGGCTAGTCCTTGACCCGTTCCGACACCCACCTCCTTGGTAGTAAAGAACGGTTCAAATATTCTCGTCTGCACCTTTGCGGGAATACCCCCTCCGTTGTCCGCAATCGAAATGACTACACATTCAGCGTCTGGATAATGCTGGGTGGCTACTACAATTGCTCCTTTTTGCCCCTCCTTCATTCGATCACGAATCGCATGGGCACCATTGACGATTAAATTAAGTACGACCTGATTTATTTCTCCAACATTACAGGGAACCATAGGCATGCTGTCTTGAAGTCGTAAATCAAGTTCTGCATGATATTTCCATTCATTTGTCGCAACTACTACCGTGGACCTTATTGCTTGATTTAAATCATTTGGTCTTTTTGCCGATTCAGCATCCCGATAGGCAAAATTTTTCATCGACTTGACAATCGTAGTAATTCTAGAAATTCCTTCCGCTGCTTGCTCAACTGCTTCCTCTGCATTTTCTTTAAAAAAATCAATTTCGCCATCATCGGGAGCATCAGGAGACTGGTTCAATTTCTTTATAAAGCCATTCGTTGCATCTTTTAAAAAAAGAATGTTATCATTGGCAAATTGGGATGGTGAATTGATCTCATGAGCAATACCTGATGCCAATTGACCCACCGCTTCCATTTTTTGGGCATGAACCAACTGGGTTTCCAATTCCTGCCTTTGCCGCATTTCTAACTTAAGTTTGTCATTACTTTTTTGCAAGGCAGCTGTTCTTTTAAGAACTGTGCTCTCCAACCCAATAATCAAACCCTGCAGCTTTTTGGTAACAGAACGAATCTCGTAAGGCCCAGAAGCTTTCAGATTGAAAGGTTGGTTACGATCAATTGAATTTTTTGCAGCTTCTTCTAATTTACGAATCGGACTGGCAAAACTTTTGTATGTTACGATGGCCAAGGAAACGACGAGGCAAAAATATAACCCGATTGCGATAAAAAAAAGCATAAACCTCGTACTTCTCTCCTCTTCCATAAGTGCCCACTTTTGAGCTATGGCTAACTGGGATTCTCTAAGGTTTGCTTTCGCTTTAGATTCTAAAAAGTCCAAACCTCCAGAAAGATTCTCTCGAGCAGAATCGTAACTTAACCTCGATTTATTCCGCTGTTTTAAGGAATGTAAATTTGGCTGTTCAAAAATATCCTCCATTGCAAAAATTGCTGACTCCAAAATCTCCAAGTTGGCTTCAATTGGCTGCATGATTTTAACAGGATAGTTCTTGCGGTGCCGTTCCAAAATCACCCGCATACCTTCCTTGGCAGCACTCAACCTATCTCTCACCACACCATAAACGCCTGAATAGTTCTCGGGATAAATTTCCAGTGCTTTGGAAATATCCCTTGACGCATCTAAAAATGCTATCACATCACTATACTCGGCAGAGCTCACTCCAGAGTTTTTACTTTCCTCTTTAAGCTCCCTGTTGGACCGAGCATTGCTTTCAAGCATCCACCAACCAAAAATACCAACGAGCAAAGCACCTCCTAGGCTACCTGCCGAAAGTAGGCCGATGTAAGATTTTACTTTCATGAACCCTTGTCCATTGCAATTCGATTACTTCGGATAAGATACAGGAATCAATACCTTAATCTTTTTGGGGAAGGGATCATCGGAGTAACAAGATGCATAATTTTTAATTACCTTAAGCAAGTGTCGGTCAATATCGGCACCGGACGATGCGATTAGCATACTTTCTTGAAGCAAGAGGTCTTCGGCTAAAATCATTCCTTCCATAAATTTTTTGTAACTCAATTCCTCCATTTCAAACTTGGATGCATTGTTGCTAAGTTGAGCTGCTAGAGCCTCTATTACAAAAGGAGCATAAATCTCCTGGCGGGATTCAAAGGTTTTAAGGATTAAAGTATCTTCGTGCCCTTGCTCCTTGTAATAGTCGTAATCAAGTGCCAATCGAATGATAGAGGCACTTGCACGAATACCAGAACTGTCATCAGGCTCAAATTTTGGTTGAACATCTAAGCGCTGTAATATCTCGCCCACATCTTCCAGTCCGGGAATCAAGTCAACAATCTTGAGCGTCTCTGTCGGTAATTCACGAAGCATAATCTTGATCTCTGGAGGCAACTTCTCTCGATGATAAACCGCTTCGCTCACATGTGCAGGAAGAGAAAGGTAAGCAAGCTGAGAAAACACTGCCGCTACATCCACCCGCCAAGCTTGTGGTACCCCCAGAGACTCTGCCAAGGAGTTTGCTAGCCGTCTCACTCTTTGTGCCCGACCAAAGAATAAAGGCTGTATGGTAGACAGAGACTGTGCGAGCGCATCAACCGCACCTCGCAAAGTTTGATCAAGCAATATCCTCTTACTGCAAATAAGGTCATACTGATTGACCGCATCCGTAAGTACATTAATCAAAGTTTCTGGAGGGCATGGTTTGGACAGCATCCTAAAGACATTTCCTTCATTAACTGCAGCCATGGCAGATTCAAAATCTGTGAATCCAGTTAAAAGAACAGTCACAACTTCTGGGTCGATTTTTTTGATAGCGGCAAGCATTTCCGCACCATTCATTCTCGGCATTCTCATATCGGAAAGCACAACCGCAAAGCCGCCCTCCTCTTGAAATAATTCTAAGCCTTCCTGTCCATCTGATGCCAAATGTAACTCAAATTTATTTCTAAGGTTTAATTGAAAGCCTTTAAGGATAGATTCCTCATCATCCACGCATAAAATTTTGGTATTCATAAATTTAAAAAGGTGATGATCTTGAAGAAATTACTCATCCCTCAGAAAACGATTTAACAAGCAGTGGAAAAATAAGCATATTTAATTTAGCCTGAAACCAGCCATTTTCTGTTCGACTTTCTTTTGATTTTTCCAATTTTCTGGCTTTGGGAAGTCTTGGTTTTGAAGCAGGTCTTTCATCGTCACTTCTTTGCTGGAAACTCCCGTTTTTGGAACATCCACTTTCGCAATCCACGCAATGGCATTGAGCACCAGTCTCCTTGCATCTAAGGATGCCCAATTTTCATGAAAGTGCGCCCCAGTAAATCCAAAGCCTCTTCCATAGTTGTAATCTTCGCCGCGCTGATAAGCCCATGCCACATGCTGGGCCTCTTTACGCTTAAGAACTGCAGCGGCTACATTCGGGTTACCATGATGAGGATGTTTATCCACACCCGGTTTCAATCGTTTCATAGTGTTCTCTGGTGGATGAGCAGAAAGTATTGGAAAGATTGACCCAATTGCAGAAGTCGCTTCACGAAACCTCATATGATAGTACCATTCATCCTGCATGGTAAAGGGCATGACCCCCTGAGTAATAGGATGACTGGGTAGAAGTTTAAATGATGCATTCCAAACTGGATTGACCGACCAATAAGGTTCAAAATACCCGCCAATCCATTTAAGAAAATGATCTCCGGCAGGCCCTTTTGTTGTTTCAACCCCATAATGGATACAGGCCAAACCAACCCCCCTCCGCATTATTTGATCAAATTCCTTCAAGTGTTTGTTCAACAAGTGCCTAACTCCTCCATCGCAAGCAACCACAACGGCAGCAGCATCATCAAAGACGGTAACATCCTTTGGATAACCAGAATCCGTCACCACTTGTGTAGTAATTCCAATATTGGCATCCTCAAGATGTTTTGCCAAGAGCATGCAGCCAGCTGCGTGTTCATGAGCAAAAAAACCATGACTCTTAGCACCTGCTACAAAGACCACCTTCTTATTCTTTGCAACGGAGCTAAATACTGTAACAAAAAAGATTAAACAAATTGTTGATATTTTCATCTAATAATTCTTAGCGTTTGGCCGCACAAATTGGAAACTAAAACCAAATTTTTAAGTTTAGCAGAAAAGTGCCTGCAGTGTTCTGGTACTTAATTTTCTAATTTAATTAAGGATCAAGCTCCTTTATCGACAAGTAAAACCTTATGAAAAGCGGATCTTTAGAATCGATTTGAGCCATCACCTCTTCGCCCATTGATTCGAAAGATCGCCCAATACGTAGTACTAATTCTCTGTTCGATAATCTTTTTACACTAGGATCATCGCCATGAATCCTACGATACTCTGAAACCATTTCACATGAATAAGTAGGCTCTTCGATTTTTTCAGCAAAAGAAGAGACTGGCGTGTTCAGCTTAACATCTTGGCTAGTTGTCGCTTTAGTCATCATCTTCCTATTTAAAGATTTGAAGGTGCTTGGCTTCTTTTCCTGAGCACCGTGAGATTGAGGATAGAGAATGCTGGCAACGCGAAAATAATCAATACACTGGAGAGCATAAGCGACTGCAAAAGATGAGATGGGTACCTCCGCATCTTCTTTACGAATTCTCAGTAAACCACCTAGGCGCGAAGGGTATAAAAATTCTGATTGCCTCGACTTTATAACCCAGCTCAATGTAGCCATGTTTTGTGTTCTGTTACCGGGGCTAAATTCGTCTTCAATAGCCAAAAACCAAGCTCTCGAATCCTCAACAGGCATAGGCACGGGACGGCTAGGGTTTTCTACAATAATTCCGCGATAGGTGGATGGCCGAGCAAAGCATGCTTCCATTATTAACGAAGCTTGTTCTCCTCTACCAAAAACAACTAAATTCTCGGCCAACAAGGGATAACTCGCTTTCAAGAAAGAGATTTTACCCATTAGGTCCTCAAGTGATTCAGTTGCCAGTAATAAGCAAGCTACTCCATTATTTAGAAGAAATGAAAAAGATTTTTCCAATTCTGCAAACTGATCTTCATAATCAGAATTGCTTGAAGCGGAGGTTAAGAAAATGAAGAAGCCTTCCGCAAACTCCAGCAAGTCTCCCTCTCTTCTAGCCAATCCATCCCTTACATCCTCAAACATAGCAGGACGTTTGAGCCCCGGAGTTACCACTCCACGCAACATTTGAAAATCTCGTATATCAAACTCTCCCAATGGGTCGTCTATGGTAGACAAATACTCCAGAAAACGATCTCTTTTAGGTAATGAGAAACTCATGACTTTTGAGGAATAATCATCCTCTTTGAGGATCTGTCCTTCGATCGAAAGTGAGTCGACAATAGCTTTTGGGGGTTCCGCAAAGTGATCGAGCCCCAGTTTGCTTAGCATGGGGTTTATAGAGCCCTGCAAGTAATTACCCCATGCCCAGCTTAGTCTTTTCGACGCGTAGGTTTCTACAAGACGGAAGCAAGCACCCTCAAGAATATAAAGAGTCAAAAAACCAATCATTATTCCGCATGAAACAGACAATATCCTTTTGAAGATCATTTCTTAATAACTAATTCTGCACCCTCATCCGTCTCTTCAACAACCGCCCCGACTTCCTCAGGTTCGCCGATTGGATTCAAATCGTCAGTTATCTCATTTTCTTTATTGTATTCAACGGGCGTGGAAGATGGGGTGGTGGCTTCCTCCTCCTGGGTAATGCTATTCAAATTAGGAGAAGCTTCTTCTTCCTCTCCCATAGATGATTCTTCCAAAGGGTCACTTTCCTGGGAAAGATCAACATCCATTGCTTCATTCGCTCCTACTGGCAAATTTTCTTGGTCAGTAGTGTCATCTTCGCCAACTGTAGTTAATAAATTTTCGTCGACATCTTCAGGGCTGGGCGGGACTCCCTTATCCTTGCCAGCGAGATTTTCTTCAGTATTTGGTGGTGGCTGGCCTTCGCTTAAAACTACTTTTTCACTATTTTTCTGCTCAATTTTTGTAATTGGCGGCTGGATTTCCGAACGAATTATGGGAGAAAGTGGATCGTCAGCATAACCCTTACCCCTGCCCTCATTTAGGCTCTTTCGTTTGATGTGCAATCCATACCATAAAATACATACCGCGCCAGGATAGGTGAAAAGCGTGACAGTGAACAAGCTAAGTTTGTCCTCCCGCGTAACCGTATTGTCGTCATGAATGAAACGAAACCAAAAACTAAAAAGCAGGGCAATTAGAGGTATAGAAATTGCAAAACTAAGGAATTTTATCTGTATACGTTGGCTAGGTAAAAAGCTGGTGATGATTAAACAAAATGAACCAAGGCCGATATATGCCCCTAAGCCAACTTTCAATCTTAGTAGGTGGTCTGCAACTGTATCAGGTTTGCCCAAGCCAAGGATTTCAGACACGCTGTACCCCATAAACCTAAACTCGACTAATACTTGCGTAAAATTTTCTAACGACAACGCGTTGAATTCAATTACTGCACCCATAAAAGCCAAGACCAACAAACCTACTGCACCTGCAGTGAAGAAAAGGGCTTTGCTCAAGGCATGCATTACAAAATAAAGCTATTACCTTTCTGACATCGCAATATAAAGCAAGGCAAACCTCATATCAGAAATCTTAATACTGAAAAAATGCTTCCAAGGACACTAATATACATTGACCTAAAATTAATCTCTAAACCTTTGAGCATAAATGAAGCTAATTCGATGCAAAATTCACCCAACTATACAAAATGGGGAAATTTCGGAAATAATTGAATAGACTTTTCACTTACGAAGAACACGAATTAAAAGATCATCCCATAGCATTTCTTGTTCAGCATAGGAGAAACCCCACAATACACACTTTCCAGCAAGATTGTTTATCACGGAATTCATGGCAGCTACCTGACCCGACTGAGCAGACTCCAGCCTTACCTCCAGTCTTATCAGCATCTCTGCCTTATCAGTTTGCTCGACAATCTGTAAACATACACGCATCCACTCCCTGGAGTCCCAGTCTATATAATTCTCATGTTTCCAGTAATCCAAGTAAGATAAAATACCAGTTTTAGAAACGGGATTCAGCCGGTAGTGAATTCCCCTTATACCCCCAATGGCTCCTGAGAATGCACTATGTCTTCTGCTTTTTACCCCACCTAGGCAGGAGAAGGACAACTCCATCGTTTCAGTTCCCAATCGGGGGCCAAATAAAAACCCATGCTCCCCCACCGGATTACCCGGTAAAACAAGGCATTTTCGACCATCTCGTCGGTGTACCGAAAAACTTCCTTCCAAAATAAAAAAATCTTTAGGTAGCTTACCGTCCTCAATTTCTTCAAAATTCTGCTCGTAGATGACCTTCCAGTCCTTCTCTCTTTTTTGGGGAGAAGTGCCATGGGCTTTATCAAAAAAAGATACGAGAAACACGCACAGAAGACTTAAAAAAAACCTATTCACGGCTAGATAAATTACTACTTTCCTCATTTAATCCCAAGCGAATTGCCAAAAATACAGAAAAAACCGTCACGCAGATTAAGGTAACACCGAAACTGAGCACGCCTCCCAAATAAAAATTACCCGAACTGCTCAAAATAGCGGGCAAGACACCAAGCAATCCAGCCCCAAACCCAATCGATAGCCCCCAAGCGACAAGGCTTATATTTTCCTTCCATGCGAGTACTCTCAAGCGTGCTAAGGAATACCCAATGGCATTCAAAATTGCCTGCTCTTTTCTTCGCTCCCACAAATTTCTCATAATTGCGACAAGCAAACCAAAAGTGCCAAGAATAACACCGAGACCACCAAGAAATTGAAAGATCGAAAGATAAGTATTTTCCACTTCTTTGAGCCTGTGTAATCTCTCTTGGATCAATTGCGTTTCGGGACCGTAATTAAAAAGCCTGTCTTTTAAATGATTCAAAACAATTTGCTGCCGGTCATTTTCCACATCTATCCAAAAATTCTGGTATCCTCCCCTTCCGGGAAAAAGTTTAACCCAATGCTCTTCAGCAAAATACAAGCCGCCCTGAAGAAAGCTGCCCTTAACAACTGCAGCAATCTGGATTTTAAAAGTTTTTCCCTCGCCATTGGTATACGGAATCTGGTCACCAACTTTCTTCTTCAACGCCCACATTAAAGTATTTTGATCAACCAAAGCAGGGTAGATGCCGTCTGCGATTGGCTTGCTCAATGCAGACCAGTTTCCTTCCACAAATTCAAAGCGTCCACTCAGCTGACCCAATGGAACTCCATACAGCGGTGGAGTCTGGGCCTGGTTCAAGTTTAAACAACTTGCATCATCTCCATCCTTTACCCGTAAGGAAACCAAAGAGACACCGTTCATGATACCCGGGTCTAGGTCGAACAATGCTTCTGCTTCGGTCCCGAGTAAATCATCATACAAAGGAAGGCTGGTCTTTAAAATATGAGAAAATCCACCCGTGCCTGAGTCTAGCTTAGAGCAGTCTTCAGCTGCTTTTTGTCGAAATGCCCCTGCCCCAATTACCAAAAAGGAACCAACAGCAAGAATGCCGACTACGATTAACTTCCTACCAATCCTGCGATCCAATTGTAGCAGAAATTTGGGTTCGCCCACATTATGTTTGGTTTTTTTGTGGAACCTAAAAAATCCGCCCAACCCAGCCGTAAGGACCAAGGCACCAACTCCAAAAAAAGTTGGCCCCACAGGCAATTGATTAAGCCAACCAAATATGGAAAGCAAAATTGCAGTCGTCCATATCGCGACTAAAAACCATCTTCCCCCATCCGGTTTTTTAATTTCAGAACCAGCACAGGGTACGATAAACTCTCCTCCATTTAACAATGCCACGGGTGCTTGCCTGGATTGTTTTCGACTGACCCAGGCCAAGGTGAACAAACCCATGCAAAAACTACCAAGAGCCCCAATTCCAATCGATTGTGCCGTTGGAGCGTAAATGATTTGAAGGTTGGAAACCGCCCCGCCCCATGACCCTCCCAGCATCGCCAAGATTCCTTTTCCAAAAAACCATGCCCAACCTAAACCCATCAGGGAGCCAAGCAAACATACAACACCCGCTTCGGCCCAAGTCAGTACTTTTACCCGCATAGGACTATAACCTAGTGCAAAAAATAGGCCGACCTGCCGGTTTCTTTGCTCCATAGAAAAACCAAAGAGCATCGCACTTAAAGATACGCCAGCCAGGATCACAAAAAATCCAAAAGCAAGAAAGAGCTGGCTAAAATCAACCGGGCCGGATACCGCATTTTTCGCATCATTTTTCAATTGAATAATGCGTAAGCCTGAATCTGACGACCTTAACTTTTCTTGCAAATCAGTCTGCAATCTCTGGGCTGATCTCTTTCCGAATGCCCGAAGGCCTGTATGGTTCCCCCAACGATTCCCCCACATTTCCTGGGCTGCCAAAAGAGATACAAATGCTTTGGGACTCCCACGAAAATCATCCCAGTATTTCTCATCTTTTGGCCTAATCTTATACTTAATCGGAATACCCGTATCCCATTCTCCGCAATTTTCTGCATCACTTAAGCCCGGGAACCTTGGAGTCCAATCGCTCTCTTGCCCAGAATCAATTTTTTTAGGCATCGGCAATATTTTTCCGACCTCAAATGACTCTAAGCTTTGCAATAATTCTCGGCTTTCTCCGACGGTGTAATACTGCAGGCTCACACGATCTCCAAGACTAAGATTTAAATCTTGTGCAGCCCATTGGTTTAGGGCGATTTGATCGTCTGACCACTCTCCGGAAAGCAATCCTTCCGCTCTCGGCTCCACTCCACAAACCATCGAGTATGGAATTATTGATCTACTCTGGTCCTGCCCTATTACAGGCTTACTTATAGCGTTAACTAAATAGGTAAATTCACCTTGTAAACTTGGATTAATTTCCATGGCCTTATCTACGATAGAATCTGAGAGAAAAACACTACGTGTGCGAAGACTCCAGGCTTCATTTGACTGTAGTTTTTTTATATCCAGACCAGCATCCGATAAAGTCCATACGCGTTCCATGTTCTCTTCCAAAATATTTTCGGGCTCATTGGTTAAGACAAGGAGTAGATTGGCAAAATCCGTTCGTTCTCCAACCGGGTCAAAGTTAACAAACATATCCTCTTGCAACAGGGAAAGGGGGGCAAAGACGGTTCGAATCGGCTCCATGTTTGCTCGCAAAGAAAATTTTCCCAACTGGGAAGAGTTTAATACTCCCCCAAATGGACGATTCCAGGAAACAAAACGGGCATCACGTTCTCCAGACAAGGGAGCATCACGCGAAAAAAGACTTGGCTCTTCCACTCTTAAAATCATTCGGGTGCCAGCTTTTACTCCCAACTCATTGGCAAGATCTGGGCTGAACCAAAAATTTTGCTGCTTAAGATCAGGTGCTTGTTTGGGGTCCTTCGCAAAATCAAAAAAACGATCGTCTATACCCAAGACCTGTACTCCACTTGCACGAACCTTACCATCCGGAGATGCCAGGGTTCCCTGAGTCATCAAGACTGGAGCAAATTGGGCAGACTCATTACCTTTCCAACCGGCCTGCATACGATTGGCCAAATCGGCATGAAAATACCCATCCTCAGATATAAAAAGGTGAGTAATTTTTCCAATACGTTCGAGGGCCTGGTAAGACAAGCTGGCCCGAACTGAATCTCCCACTGTCAAAGCACCCACAAGGATCATGGAGGCAAGGGCCGCCCCCAAAGAGGTCCCCAAGTGTTGTCGCTTGGAATATTTTAAATTGGCGAAAACAATTCGCCAGATCCTCATGAATCCACCTTTTTTAAATCTCCGTCATCAAAGGCCCAAACCTCTTCCATTTGATTGGCCAGAGACACGGCATGGGTCACGACAACCAAGGTAGTTTCTTTTTCCCGATTCAGACGAACCAACAACTCCATCAAACTTTCTGCTTTTGCTTGATCAAGAGCACCAGTTGGCTCATCCGCCAATAGCAGCCTCGGCCCATTGATCAGGGCACGGGCTACTGCCACTCGTTGTCTCTCCCCGCCGGATAATTGACCTGGTAAATGATTTGCCCGCTCAGACAGACCAACCTCATGAAGAAGTTCCAATGCCTGATTTTGCAAGGCCTGTCCACTTGCACCCCCATGACCTGCTAAAGCAGGAATCATAACGTTTTCCAACGCGGAAAGTGCGGGCAGCAAATGGTGAGATTGAAAGACAAACCCTAGCGTACGGTTACGAAAACAAGCCGCCTCCTTAGGAGACTGTTGGTGAACATTTTTACCTTCTATTAACACCTCGCCACCCGTAGGACGGTCCAACCCGCCAATCAGGTTGAGCAAAGTACTTTTACCCGATCCAGATGGCCCAACAATGGCCAAAGATTTTCCTGCCTCTACCAACAAGTTAAGATCGGAAAACACCAGACTGGAAGATCCACCCAGGGGAGCGGAATATGCCTTCGTTAAATTTTTAATTTCTAAAAAATTGCTCATTTATAGATGTTAATGCTTTGATTTTTTATCGGGGCGTATCCATCGTTTTGCCTTCATCTCAAACCTTGGAAGTGCACCTTTGGACAAACTTTCCACGGGAATTCTCAAGGAATAGGCATCCCGTAAGGAATCCTCCAAGGCTCGGGCAATCTCCAGATCACACTCAGCTCGTATGAAAACCTCATTCATTTCCCGGGACTCTTCAATGACTACCTGGTACTCATAAATTTCTGAAAATTTTCTGACAATGGCATCCACCCCGGAAGGGTAAAGGTTTACCCCGCGTATGACCAACATATCGTCCGTCCTGCCCAATATACCACCAACTAGATCGAAGGTAGGAAACCCTAATGCATCCACTCCCCGATTTACACGGACTAAATCGCCCGTACGATACCGCAAAACCGGAGAACCCGTACGACCTAAGGGAGTCAGGATCAATTCCCCAAGTTCCCCATCATTCACCGGTCGTGTGCTTTCAGCATCAATCACCTCGGCATGATAAGAATCCAATAAAATTCGTAGACCACCCTCCCCGCCAGGAATCTCATGAGCAACGGGTCCCACCTCGGTCATTCCGTAATGGTCATAAAGCAATGATTTGCCACCCCATCCTGTGTCCACTTTGTTCCGGTTAATTTGCTGACTTCCTCCACATTCTCCTGCCACAATTATTTTCTTTAAGGAATTTTCATGCAAAGGAATACCGCATTCATTTGCGGTATCTATCAAGCGCATGGCATAAGTAGGTGTACAAAAGAGAAATTCCACATCCTCTTTCACAATTGTAGCCAGCCTTGATTCGGTGGACTGACCGCCACCCGGTATACATATACATTCCTTTTGAATCGCCGCTTCATAGGCTGTCCAGAACCCTAGGAACGGACCAAAGGAAAAAGCAAAGAAACAACGGGCCCCCCGCCCGACTCCTGCCTCTTCGAATATACGGTCCCAATTTCCCAGCATCCATTTCCAATCTTCATCGGTATCCATCCAGGTTATCGGATCGCCACTAGTTCCACTGGTTCTTGAAAAACGCAGGTATTTTTCTATCGGATAGGTAAGGTTTGATCCGTGTTGTGGATTTGAAACCCGATCGTTTTCTATTTCCTGTTTAGTGGTAAGCGGACAAATTTTGGAAGACTCCTCAAATCCCGACCATAATTTCCAATCCGACAATTCTCGGAAACGAGCTCTCTGAAAAGAATTATTTTGATTAATCTGTTCGAGGCATGATTGGAAGTCCGCCCATCTCTTTGTCTCCCACCTAAGGACTGCCTCTGCTTGATCCATTATCCTCGTGGATTTTTATCCACTTTAAAAATTTATCGTCAGGAATTGGATGCCTCTACTACAGCTGCAGGCTTGGGTGGCTTAGGGGCATGCTTGGTAATCATATATCCACCGATAGCCGCAAGAGCGATACCAAGAACGAAAGGCCAACGAACAAATGCCCAGTTCCCATCTTTTGTTGTGCTAACCAGGGCATTAACCATAGGGGCACCAGCAAAAATAATAGACATGATAACCGGAACAAAGGCGGGACTGGGCATTTTACCGAAGGCAAGCAATACTCCCAAGGCTCCGATCGCTCCAAGAGTTCCTGCCAACAAGGACCATTGCCAACCTTTAATTGGATAAGTCCAAAAAAAGATATTTGCTCCCTTTAACTTGAGAATGATCAACGGTGCAATTACAGCGGTTAAAAAGTAAGCAAGTCCAACCCAAAGAAAGGCCATAAGACGACCGTTTTCCTTATCTCCCATACTGGTGGACCCGACGTGCATGCAAACACCATAGGTGCCCCAACAAACCACAGTTAACAAAGCGAAGTGTAAATAGTGCATTTTCTTACTTTCTAATGTTAGCCCATTTCAGGCAAATTGAAATTTAAATACACTGAGAATTTAATCTCCTGCTTGCATCACCTTTGAAGAAAAAATCTCGGGAATTATAATTGGGGTCATCGATCCACTTTCCTGGTCAAAGGATACACATGCGGCAACTGCTTCTCCAACCGCGGCTTTAACGCGTTCACCATCTTCGGTTTTCCAAAATTGAAAGGCATAGGTGATGGAGCGGTCTCTCATTTCAGTGACAATTAATCTGATCTCCACTTTCTCCTCAAATCGCAAGGGGCGTTTGAAACGGCAACTTGCCTTGACGCGTGGCCAGCCAAAGCGGCCATTCTCGTCTTCCATATCGACGGATAGGCCAACACTGCGCAAAAACTCGTGCTCGCAGATTTCCATCCAACGATAGTAGTTGGTGAAGTGCATGATGCCAGCGAGGTCGGTCTCGGAAAACTCAACCCGGCGGGTGATGGAAAATTCGGATGCCATAATGAATATTTATTTAATCGGTACGAAGGATGGGTGCGAGGATGTTATTGACCAAAAAATTGGCCAACTTTTCGTTGGAAAACTTTTGCCTTACCTCTTCCCTGCCTGTTTGTCCAAGGTTATGGGCACCCTTACTATCTGTAAGGAGAGTTGTGAGAGATTTGGTTAAAGAACTCGGATCATTTGAAGGATAAATCAAACCACCACCAGTATCTTTGATGATCTCCGGGAAAGATCCGTGATCGGGTAAGACCACGGGGATGCCCGCAGCCATTGCTTCAATTACATAAAGTCCGAATGCTTCTGGGATCCGTGCAGGCACGCAAAATAATGAAAGCGTTTGAAGGAAATGGATTTTTTCAATTCGATTTAAATTGGTCTGAATTTCAAATGCACTGCTTAATCCTGCGGCAGAAATTTTTCTCTTTTGTTCTTCAAGGTAAGGCTTGTTCTCTTGAGGCAAAGTACCAGCCACCGATAATTTCAAACTTGAATGATCACCCGATTTCTTAAGCTCGATGAAGGCATCGATTAATAGATCCAGCCCTTTTTCCGGGCAGAGACGGGCAAAGTAGCCAAGAGTAGGAACCTCGGGAGGGTTCAGAGCGGAAGAATATCCATTCATAGATATACCATTGGGGAGATGATAGATCTTTCCCTCGGGTATTTGCAGTCGCTTACTCATCAACTTGGCAAAGGAAGAACTGGGAGATATACATCCGTCCAAATTCCTGGCATCAGTTCCAAGTATATTCCATGCCTCTTCCCGGAATTCAGGAAGCAAGGAATCCAGGAATCCATCCTCTCCCTGTAAAAAAGCAAGTGTTGGAACTTTTAATTCTTTACTCACCACCCTTCCTACACCGGCAAGCATTACGGTAGAAAGTAAGAGAACATCGGGCACCCCATTTGTACGGAACCAGTCGGTCACTTTATCAACCTCTTTGGCAAGCGGTCCGTTTTTCCCGCGAAAAGTAGATAAGGTAATCTCACCAAGTTCACGGGCAGTGGTCATGCCCTTCCTGTTCGCTGCCCAGCGGAGGAGGCCCTGCGAATCAAATAATCGATCGATCCATTTCGGAGTTTTACGAAAGATGGGAAACTTGTGCTGCAGATAAACATTGATACCTCCAAAAAAAATTGGACTTTTAAGAACTGCCGGTTCTTCGTCCAAAAAATGGGGAAGATATGTCGGCAGTACGGTTACATCATGTCCATGATCAATCAGGTAGCGGGCCAGGGAATTATCCCGCATGCATACACCGCAGTAATAATTGCCCGTACCGGGCGTAAGGAAAGCGATCCTCACCCGGAGGTCTTGGCCAATCCGTGCTCCACCGGTTCGGGCAGGTGGGCAAGGTCAGACATTGAATCGAAAAGTTCCTTAAAATCTTGATCGTCCACATTGCCGATCAAGCAATCGGTTAGAGAGGAGCGCAGATGATCTCCACGCTTGACCAAATCTCCAAAGCTAAATTGGGGATCATAAAATGCATAAACGATTTTTCTCATCGTCTCGATCGAGGACTGCATACGCTTTCCATATTGCTCGAAAGATTGTGCATTTACTGGGCCTGCAGAAAGAGCCTTATCTACTTCATCGGCAAGCATCGTTCCGCTTTTTAATGCGAGAAATACTCCAGAGGAAAAAACAGGATCAAGAAAGCCAAGGGCATCTCCAGCAAGGACCAATCCATCCATTGAACAATATTTATTACGATAAGAATATTCTCCAGTTATGCGGTATTCACCTGTCTGTTCCGCACCTTGTAAATGCTCTTCAATCCATGCATTGTTTTTGATTTCACGCTGGAAAATTTCTGCATGGTCCTTGGTTGAACCGTTAAATAAGTAATCCCGCTCAGCTACGATTCCCACGCTTACCATATCTCCACTTAATGGAATATACCAAAACCAGCCCTTGCCTGGCAGATAGGCCACGGTGGTTGCCCCTTCATCCAATCCGGGATCTCTCTTGGCATTTTTATAATAGGTCCAGAGGGCAACTTTTTTAAGTTCCGGATCGCGAACCATCCAGTTTTCTTTGTGCGCAGCAAAACAATCTCTGCCGGATGCATCAATAACTACCGGAGCAGTTAATTCAAGATCACCAAATTCTTGTGAACTTGCTTTGATCCCCGTAACTTTATCCCCCTGTTTGATCAAGCGATTGGCTTTGGTTTGTTCAAGGACAGAAGCTCCATTTTCACGGGCTTTATCTAGGATCATTTGGTCAAACTCTTCCCGCCATACCTGCCAGGTGGTGGAAGATGGATGATCAAAGTGTTGGAAAAAATAAAAGGGTTGGGAAAGAAAACCGTCTTCCCTGACAAATTGGACACAATATTTTCGTGGATTTCCAGATTCCATTAATTGATCGATCAATCCCAAGCGTTCCAGAGGAAAATAACAAAAGGGCATCAGGGATTCTCCCACATGGTAACGGGGAAACTTTTCTTTCTCTACTATTAATACATCCCTGCCCTTTTCAGCGAGCAAGGCACCTGTGGTCGAGCCAGCTGGTCCGGCTCCCACCACGATGGCATCGTACTGTGTCTTTAATGAAATCATGGGGATAAGTTATATTATCCAATTCCCAATGCGAGTAAACTCAAGCAAGTATGCTCTGCTAAGCGGGTGGTAAAATTTCCACGATCTTTGCAATCGTCTCATTTGTACGGGTAACAATTTGATTGCTCCTGCCATACAGAGTATCGGGCAGATCCATTCCAAAAGCTTCTCGAATCGAAACATCTGGGCTGATGCGAAAGAATCCACGCAAGGAACAGGAATAAGGAATTCTTCCCTGATTAAGAATGGTGCCAAGGGGCATTTCCCCTGCAACTACTGCATCCCTCGCCACCTGAGGTAACTGTGCTAATTGAATTTCGATCGCTCCGTATTCCACCGCCTTGACCGTTGGACCATCCGTTTCTAAAATCACCTCGCGAAAATACCCTTTTCCATCGTTGGAGGAACGCAACCTTCTTACTCCAATGGAGGTTCGGTGATGATTTTCCAACCGTGTCGTCATATCCCCCTCATGGGCAAGAAGCTGTCGATAAGGCTCGGGTAATTCTGTGTGTTCAATCGTTTGATAATCCAAACCGGGAAGTCCACGTGCCCGCCTCATTAAAGTTAAGGGGTGGAGCAAGCCGGGAAAATTTTTTGAGGGATCAGCCATATGCAAGGTTAGACGTAACGGGCATCCTGATGTTGGGGAAGAAAAAATTGATCAAGCAAAGAATCCACTCTTAGTAGGGCTTCCCGAGAAAGTGTCCATTCCTCCCCTTCCATATTTAAAATTCCCTGTTCTTTCCAATCCTTAAGAATTTCGCCGTATCTTTCTTGCAGACTGATCCCAAACTTTTCCAGGAAATAACGCGGGCGAATCTTTCCCAGTTTCCATTGTAATATAAATTCACGAATAAATCGTTCATCCTCAGTGGTAAGCAAAGCTCTGCGAAGTACCGACTCCCCACCCTCAATGGTGGAACAATAATCTTCAAAGTGGGTAAGGTTTTGATAGTGGATACCTCCGAGATGCCCAAAAGATGCAACTCCCAGAGCAATCATATCGGCACCTCCCCAAAGTTGATCCCGATAAAGAAATTTGGTGCGCTGTGGATTTTTCACTGCGGTACAGGTACTGGTCACAGAATAACCCGCAGACTCCAAACGACTAAAAGCCTCGGTCACCCAGCGTCTCTTGGTTGGCCAATCTGCCACTGGGGCACTGAGTTTGCCCTCTTCTTTCATCGTTTGATAAATAGTGGTATTGTAAGGAACTTCCATTTGATAGATGGTCACACAATCGGGTGCCAGTTCCACCACCCGTTCTATACATTCCGACCAATTTTCATCTGTCTCCTCGAGCATACCGGCAATCAGATCGACATTTATATTTTCGATCCCCGCATCCTTTGCCCACTGGAAAGCACGAAAGACTTCTCCAGAACGGTGAGCCCGTCCATTGGTTTCCAATACATGATCAGAAAAATTTTCGATTCCCAAACTCAGACGGGTGACTCCAAAGTCTCGAATCGCCTGTACTTTTTTTTCTGTCAGGGTACCGGGCTCGCACTCAAAGGTAACCTCTTCCGCTTCATCCCAGGGCAAAATCGCTTTCATACGATCCGTAAGTTCGGTTAATTGCTGAGCGGACAAATAGGAAGGTGTGCCTCCCCCAAAATAAACAAACTTGGGCTTTCTTCCTGCCAGGTAAGGAGAATTGGCATAGGCCTCAAATTCCTTCATCGTGGCATCGAGGTATCTCCTAACATCCGCAGAGTTTTTGTCGGTGTAGACACGAAAGTAGCAAAAGTGACAACGCTTCCTACAAAATGGAATGTGATAATAAAGCCCAAGGGGTGCCTTTCCCGGAGATGGACTGTTAAGCAAGGACTCTACACAGGGTAAGTCCTTTTCGTTCCAAAAAGAAAAGGGCGGATAGTTGGCGATGAAATAATTGCCCGCCTTGGTTTCCTCACCAGTTTTCTGATCGGGACTATTTGATGTGGAATCGCTCATGGAAGCTTATTCATAGTACTAAAGGCATAGAGGTTTCCATCTTCACATCCAACGAAAATCCATTCATTGGCCACTGCACAGGTGGATGAGATCGAAGCTCCAATTTCGTAACGAGTAATTATTTCGCCCCCATTCAAATCAATTAAGTAAAGTTTTCCATCCATGGATCCAACCACCACTTTCTCGCCTGCAATCACCGGGGATCCATCGATACGACCCCGGGCAGAAAACCTCCAATGTTGCTTGCCAGATTTTCGATTTATAGCGTGCAGTGCTTTGTCCCGCCCACCAATGATTACAAGATCTTTGGTAAGTGCGGGGGAGGAAAAGTAAGGAAAACTTTTCGGTTCATAAGACCAGGAGATTTTTCCGCTGTTCAAATCGATCGCCTGTACCGCCCGATCCATATTTCCAACATAGCCAAAGGAATCGTATACCCCTACTGAAGAAGCAATCGGAGCCCCCAGGTCGACTTTTTGGGATAGGTTTCCATCCTCCAAAGAAACAACATAGAGTTGAGCATCGCATCCTCCAAATACCACCCATTTTTTATCCCAAATTGCTGGAGTTCCATTG
Organism: Opitutales bacterium; assembly: GCA_028045305.1. GTDB lineage: Bacteria > Verrucomicrobiota > Verrucomicrobiia > Opitutales > Seribacteraceae > Chordibacter. The sequence goes on from JAOFTV010000003.1 coordinate 116,405, forward strand.
ACATAATTCAATGTCTTAAACTTCCACGCGATCGATCCATCCTCTGCGTCCACACAATGCACAAAATTATCGTAGCTTCCCAAGAGCACCAACTTGCGACCAGTTGATGGATGGATGGCAGGGTTTGGAGCCCCCACAATTTCTCCCATGGTTTCATAGGCCCAATTTTGTTTGCCACTTTCTGCATCGAGACAAAATAACCATCCATCTTTGGTGCCAATATATACCTTGCCATTATGGACTAAGGCAGGCGCATCCACTCCTAACCCGGTTTCTTTTTTCCATACCACCTGGCCGGTCTTGGAATCCAATGCATAAAAGATTCCGGTCGGACCACCCAAAAATATTTTTCCGTTCGATACCACCGGGGAGGACTTTAAAAACTTTCCCGCCTCAAAAGTCCATTCGAGTACCAATTTATCTCCTAATTTTTGTGCTGAGATACCCTGCAGTTCAGAACCTCCTCGATGATTCGGCCAATCCGCTACGCACCAACAAGTAAAGATTGAGAGCAAGGTGCTCAAAACGATAAATGATTTGATTTTCATCCTTCGTTTCTATTGTCCGCGTGGACATCAATGGATTGATAGAGTTTTATCCAATCACTCTCTTTGATCGGGCGTGGATTAAAGGTACCCGTCCATTGATCGGCCGCATCTTGGGAAAGCTTGGGTAGTTCGGATGCAACACAATCGACATCTTCCAAGCTTTTGGGAAGCCCGGCGAACTCGCGCAATCGAATAACTTTTTCGAGAAGCAACCCATTGGCTTGTTGATCGCTTGTGGAAGAATCTGCAAGCCCGGCAATACGGGCCAAATCGGCATATATTTTCGCACTGTTCAAATCTTCCTGATTATAAGCCATAACTGCAGGCAGGCACAAACCAACCGCCTGACCATGAATAACTCCTTTTTGAGCCGTTAGTGGATTAGCAAGGGCATGGGCAGCTCCGAGCATGCTTCGTTCAATAGCCGCCCCCGCATGGGCGGCTCCCAATAGCACATGGCCTCGGGCCAGTAAGTCTTGAGGGTCTTTCCATACCGTTTCCAAATTCTTTATCAAATGGACAAAGGCTTGCTGGGCATGACGACCGGACAAGTCATTCCGACGCGAGCAAACCGCAGATTCGAGGGCATGGGCCAGGGCGTCCATTCCAGTAGCGGTACAAACGGAAAAGGGTTGGGAAAGGGTAAGCTCGGGATCCAATAGCGTAAACTTTGGCAAAGCACTAGGATCTCCGCAGGCCATTTTCCGGTGCGTCTGATCGTCAGAAATCAAGGCATACGACTGGCACTCACTTCCCGTACCTGCAGTGGTAGGAATCGCGATCATCGGGAGCAACGGCTTGGTTGCCTTAGACACACCCCAATAATCTTTCATCGAACCACCATTGGTCAGGATAAAATTTGCCCCCTTGGCGGTATCAAGTGAACTGCCTCCTCCCACACCAATGATTAGGTCAATCTCCAGTATACCCGCTTTCCGTGCGCATTCCTGTACACTTGAATCCGTAGGGTTTTCCATTGATTCCTCAAATAAAAATGTACGAATACCAGCCGACTCCAAGGACTTCATGACCTTGTGGGGATGACCGGCCGAACTTACCCCCAGGTCAGTGACCACCAAGGCACGACTGCCCAATTGCTTCGCGCACTCACCGACTTTTACCGAGGATCCGGGGCCATAAATGACCTGTTGTTCAGTTGGGTCGCCCAGTGCAAAAAAGGAAGAGTCCAACGATGGAGAGCTGGAACTTTCTGTCATTGAAAAGGGAACGGGAAGCAAATCAGGCGGCCAACCCTATGGATCGACGCTTGTATAAAAATTCGAAGAGGTTGCCTTCATGTGGTTGGTCCCACGATATTTTCATCGTGGAAATAGGCCCAACATTTAATCTTTCAATTCTGGGATCCAGGAGCAATTCTCGCTTAAAAGATTCGCTTTTAGTCAGTGCAGAGACGACCAAAGTGGGGCCGATCTTATCAAGCATTTCCGATTGTGGAACTTCCACCACGCTAGCATAGGGGCAGAGAAATTCCCGGTTAGCCAAGGGATGTTCGATCGATTCGCAGGCAATAATTGTTGGGCGTAAATAAGTCCCTCCCTCCGCTTTCACCTGGCGGGGACCATCACGATATGGAGCCGTTGCATCATAAGCTCCAGATTCTAAAAGGTCTGTATCGATTGCAGAATCTATCCATTCGGCCATCTTGGGGTTGGCAAATCCAGATAGGACCGCATTAGGATCGTTCATCGCTAAGGGCTTAATCGGGCCGAGTTTCTGCCCAAGGGCATCGGCAATTTCCTTTGCATATTTGGGCACAATAATAGCGGATGCATTGATACAACTTCTTCCACCATTATCCGAAATGGAGGCTACTATGAGATCTAGGTAGTCTGGCCAGTTTTCGATCTCGTCGTCCCCGATCAATACCTTACTAAAACCGGGGCCATGGACTTGTACGCCTGGATTCCCGGCATATTGATCAGTGGTTGATTTGTCCCCAAAGATGAGTGCCCGGTCGCAAAGACGCAAAATATCAGCCGCTCCTTCATGATCCGTGGGGTAAAACCCAAAGGCTTTCGCAGGACATCCCGCTTTAATAAATGCCTGCATTAATCGATAAGGTGTCCATGGTTCGTCCTTACCGGGTTTCATAATCACCGGGATTTTCAGGGGGATTGCAGGTAGCCAAAGTGAATTAACCGCTGGAGAATTGCTGGGCATGACCAGGCCAAGTGCCTTAGTGGTTGGATGAAAACAAACCGGAGAACCAGATTGCTCCCCATATCCGCGGTCTAATACCTCCACATCCAACCCACGGGTCAATCCATTAAGAATCGTATCCATATGGGTAAGGGCGTGATGGATTTTTTCCATATTCCGACGGACCATAATGTGGGGAAGCCCGCTGGTGGATGAAAGAGTCTCTAAATATTCCTGAGGGCTTTGCAGTTCTCCTGCTTCCCCGACAGGTAATTCTTCATGAAGAAAAAATTCTCCTGCCTGCCGGGAAATTTCCAGAAGTTCGGCAGTCGAAAATTTTTGTAAGGCGGCTCTGGCCTGTCCGACCTCTTTAAGATCTCGGCGGATCACTCCTGGGTTTACCTGGCTCAAGGTGGCCCGTACGGACCCATCCCGATAATCGAGCACTTCAGATTGATTAAGGCTGCAGTAAGGCTTGCCCAGGCGCAAACTTGGTAAGTGGGGTGCTTGTTTCATATCTATTAATAGACTCCCTCTACAATTTTTTTCTCCATCGCTCCAAACGGACGAATTTCTGCGACCCCATCCCAAGGTGCTTCGGTCCATGGTTCTCGGCGGATGGCTTCGTCACGCTCCAAAAAACGAGGCATAAAAAATTCCTTGGTTAAGGTAGTTAATTCCACCCTGCCCCAATGATTATATTCCACCGGTTTTCCGTTACCTGTATCGATCACTCGAAGGACAGCCCGTGGTTGCGGGGCGTAATAAGCAATCGAATAATCATTTTCTGGCCCAAAGGGATGGTGGCGCGCCAAACCCATCAAGGTATTCCCATAGGTCGGGACAAATCCGATCTTTCCTCCTTCGCATACCTCTTCTTGAAGAAAACGGGCATATTGACGATCCATGGTTGTTCCCCCGCAAAATACACCTTTAATCCCGGCGCTTACCAAGTCTCGACGCTCGGCCAATGCTTCTAAAAGTTTGGGAGTTGTAAAAAGAGCACTGATCTCTCGGTTTTTAATTATGGTAAGTGCCTGTTCAACCACATGATCCATGTAGGCCCGGGCCTGATCAAATTGTTGGGTAGCGATCAATCGTTTTACCCAGCGCGGATCCAAGTCGACAAAATAACAGGAACAACCTCTTTCATTGGCCAGGTGTTCGATAGCCAGGCGCAATCTTCTCGGCCCCGTTGGGCCGACCATCAACCAGTAATGATCGCGGGGAAAATGCTCGTCATTGAGAGTCTTCGAGAAGGCGGTGTAATCGATGCGAAAATCATCCCATCCAATTCGTTGCTTGGGCATACCCGTAGTTCCACCCGTTTCAAAAATATTAAAAGGTCGGTCGGCAAATGCCTGTGGCACCCAAACTTTATTAGGAAGGTCCCGTAACCATTCATCTTCAAAGTATGGAAATTTATTACAAAGTTCTGCGAAGGTACGAACCTCTTTCAAAGGATTGAAATCTTGTTCCTTCGCCCAGTTTAACCAAAAAGGACATCCGCTTTCCGGGGAGAAGTGCCAATTGATCATTTCCTCGACATGTTGGTCGAGATCGTTAGCCGCTTGTTTAATTTGTTCTTCGCTTACCATAACAGGGATAATTTCTAGTCGCATTCCCAGCGATTCGCAATCACGACCGAGAAGGAAAGAATTGATCGATAGTTGATTGAGCCGGAGGCGAAGTTAGGAGGGATACAACCACAAGAGCACCCGCTGATACAAAGAAGCAAATTGCAGCTGGCACAATTCCCGGTCCCACAAAATATTCTCCGCCATATCCGGATTGATGGAAAAACCATGCCCAAGAAATTAGGGCGGTTAAAACCGATGCAATCGCACCTGCTTTGGTCGCCCGTTTCCAATAAAGAGCAGAAAAAACCAAAGGAAAAAGAGCAGCAAATCCACTAAAGCACCAAATTGCCAAATCGAAAACATTGGCATTTTGGACCGCCATGGCAAGTAAGTAGGTTACTGCTACGATGACCACAATAAAGGAGCGCGCGATTTTTAATTTTTGCGGATCAGAGTAAACCTTACTTCCCGCACGATGAACTACGATATCATTGGTAAATACAGTACCAAGGCAAAGGAATTGAGAATCCATTGAAGACATGATAGCGGCCAGTACACCAGCAGTGAGCAAGCCGGTAAGCCAGGGGTCGCCCACGAGCATATTCAGTGTGGCAGATAAAACCGCAGGCGGTGGAATGCCTGGCGGGAGCAAGCCGGTCGCCCAAGATCCAATGAGCACGCAGGGAACCCAAACAATGAGAATGCAAAGGGGGTGAGCAATTACAGTAAGTTTAAAAGCCCGGGCATTCCGGGCGGTCAACCAATGCTGGAATAGATGAGGGAACATTCCCACACTCAAGGGAATGAATAGGTAAGTCACAAAAGTGATAAAAGGTATACCCAGTTCGCGTTCAAAAGGAACGAGCTCTCCAGTTTTTGGGTTTTTCTTTTTAAATTCCACCGTGATTGGATCACGACCAAGGTGGGGGTGACGATCGGTCAAGTTGGAGTTTTTAAAGTCGAGCACGTGGCCAATTTTTTTTGGTGGATCCTGTTCCAATAAAATCCCGGCCTTTTGATCAAATCGATAATCCTGAACTAATGACCCGTCTTCAGTTATGCGCATGGGCACCTTGCCAGCCTGCTCGAGACCACCAAGGGATTGAACGACAAAGTAAAAGGCAACTATTCCCATCCCCATAAAAACTACTGTCTGAAAGGCGTTAGCGAGGGCAGCTCCCCGCGAACCGCCGAGAAAAACATAGGTTAGAACCACGATGCAAATGACTAAGCCGGTTAACCAGGGAGGTATCCCGCCAATCCAGGCGGGAATCGTGGGGTTAGTAAATAAATCGGGAAAAGCCCCTGCGGTTACAGGCTCAATTACTTTACCCGCTCCTATAATCCCGATCAAAAGATAAGGAACTACCAGAAGAACAAGGATCGGAAATAAGATATAACCAAGCCCATCACTTTCAAATCGTGCCCGAAAAAACTGGATTTGAGTTAGGTAACCGTGCCGTTTTCCCAAAGCCCATAAGCGAATACCGATAAGAAAGAAAATCGCCATGTGTATTAAACCACTGATCGATGCCATCAAACCATAGGTACCAATGCCACGCTCAAAGGATTTTCCAGTCGAACCAACAAGAGCAAAGGCAGTCATAGTGGTGCCAAATACACTCATCAGCAGAAGAAACGGACCAATACTGTGGCTGGCCACAAAGAAATCACGGCTTGTTCCCCGAAACATCCGACCACTTCCCCATCCTAGTAGTAAGAGTAAAGAAAGATAGCCTGAAATGATTAGTAAAACATTCACTGCTCAGAATTCCCCTTTCCTATGTGTTTGGATTTGGTAGAAGGTGAGCTTTTTTCTTCAGCATATTTTTCCCATTCGGTCGGCCATGCACGAGTGACTGCCCAAACTCCCAAGGCCGAACAGGCGAGGGAAAATAAAGCATGATAAAATAATCCAGTGGGCATACCCAAGCCGACCAAACTTTCATCAGACCAATTCCAAATGTCTTGATGAAGAAACAGTAAAACCAAAAAGAATAACCAAAAGGTTCGCATCGGTACAGTTTTGGGATGGACTGACATTTGCTGAAGCCCCCGCTACTTGCCTATGGCATAAAGATGAGTCTGGGTGGCAACATAGAGGGTTTGATTGGCCACAACGGGCGAACTATATATAGGGGCACCCAAATTTATAGTCTTAGGCTCAGGCTTTTCTTTTCCATGATCAAAGATAAGCAAATCGCCATCCTCATTTCCAAGGAGCACCTTACCATCCACCAATAAAGTGGACCCCCATATCCGGCTGTAAGAATCGTAGGTCCAATAAACCTCCCCAGTCTCGGCATCCAAGCAATGAAGAATTCCCGCGTATTCAGCTTGGTAGATCAGCCCATCTGCGATCGATGGTGTAGAAATCGTCCTGCCGATGTCGGTATTTTTCCAAATAACTTCTCCAGTCTTTGCATTGATGCAGGAAAGACGCCCTACCCCGTCTCCATGCTCTGGGTCCTGACCGATTGAACCATATATCTTGCCTTGGTATAGAACCGGGGTGGCAATCAATTCACTGGGCCCGGGTGGGGTAGCATAAGGAATTTTTCGACCCTCTTTATCCTTCCGGTAGGCCGGTTCATTGCAATCGACTTTCCATAAAGGTAAGAAAAGATCAAAGCCCTCTTCATCCTGTTCGGTCTTGTTGGGATAGGCATAAAGAAACCCATCAGTTCCTCCCCAAAATAATAATTCCTGCCCGTCAATCTTTCCATATGTCAAAGAAGACCAAGCCGCATGCAAAGCATGTTCACTTGCTCCAGAACCATCCTCCCCAATAAGTTCACCCGTATTTTTATCAAGAGCGATCCAACTCGGAGAAAGAGGACTGGGAATATTGGTATGCGACCAGTCAACTCCATTAGAAGTTGCGACGAATAATCGGTCCTCAACGATCAATGCAGATGAACTGGTAACATTGTGAGGAAAGACGCCTAACTCGTCTCGCATATCATATCGCCAAATGATATCGGCATCCAATTTAAGGTTCAATGAATCAAGCGATCCTTTGGGACGAACATATAATTCCTCTTCAGTGTAAGGGCCATCATTTCCATTCTTAAAACCGGATAGGTCCAAGCATACCACTTCGCAACGATTGGTCACAACATAAGCCCGGCCATTTTCGATAGCTGGAGAAGAGCAGACCCCAATATATTCCCAATCGCTTACCTTGCCGGCTCCCAATTTTGGAATGACTAACTGCCAATCAAAAGCACCCGTTTTTTCATCTAGGCAGATCACCACTCCGCGGTCTCCCTGTTTCTTGGGGTCACGAATTGATTCGTTGTTGGTTCCAACCAAAACCTTTCCTTCTCCAATGGTCACATTTCCGTAGGCCTGTGAGCCAAGTTTAGCTACCCATTTTACATTCTGGGTGGTTTTCATATCCACGGCTTCATCTTCGAGCATTTTGCCCGGATCAAATTCCAAAGTCAGCCCAGTTTCAGTGGAAACCATGTTTCGCGTTCCATCCTTTCCCCAAACAGGCCAATCTTCGCCATGAACTATTGCTGTTACTAAAATAGCATTAAGTAAAAAAGTTAAAATAAATGGATTCTTCATCGCTTAATTAGAGTACGGAAAATTTTCAGGGTTTTGGATAAATGGAGAGGTTATCGAAGTAGACCTTCTTTTTGCTTTGAGGCGAAAGGGCATATATTCCGGGGGCTCCCCGCTTATGGGGTTGAGCGTGCGACTCCTCCAAAGTCCAAGCTTCGGGTTCGGGCTCATCCCTTGGCCAAGCTTTTGCCCTAATTAACCCTGATCCATTTTCCTGCAAATCAATTTGAGTTTTTAAACGGTACCATTTGTTGGCCTCAATTGGAAAAGGAACAGACCTCTGAAAACGATCGTAATTTGAAACGACCTCGAGTTTGTTTGAATTGCCCACAAGGGCAAAAATATACCTTTGGTTCACCACCCCAACGGTGGACTTTATTCTTCGATTTCCATCCACCTTGGCGTCCATCTCCACGATATAATCACTCGCCTGCCAGTGCCCTACAAAATTCATCGCTCTTTGGAAAAGCACACGGTCCAAAGTGTTTCCCGCCACACGTTCGCCATCAAGGTTCTGTACCTGCCATCTCATGCGTGCTCCCAACCACGGCAATGGAGGATAAGAGAAAGATACACCATCACTCGCCTGTTGGGTGAACTCATACCCGATCTCAAAATCTTCCACATAGGGTAAGCTAGATAGTATTCTTCCTCTAGCCACTCCATGCAGTCCCTGATAAGAAGCCCGAATTGCTCCTGCAGAAAGCTTTGCCTGCATAGGCGCAACTAAACTGCCAGGTCCAGTTTTTGAAAGATTTCCATCTAATTCAGCTTGGACTTTGGCATTGGGGGGAATCCACTTTCCCCAAGTTAATCCGTCCCCCAACTGCTTGATTCGACGGCCTACTGAATCCAGTGCAAAAACTCGAAAGTTCATTTTTTCTCCCGCAGGTAAGGCGAACTCAGACGGCACGATTTGAAGAGAGCTAATTTGTCCGGGGGTAAGACTTTCATCTGCATTATTGTTCCGGAAAGGCTTTGGATTTATATCCCTTCCAAAACAGTACAATTTCTTTTTGGATTGGATAAGGATCCTCCCATGGGCTACTGCAGGTGCAGCCAGGCAAGAGCTGCCAAGATCAATTTGACTAAGAATTTGACCACCGCTTCCAATATCCTTCACCACCGACACCTTGCCGTCAAACATCGGAACATACAACTTGCCATCCGCCCATGTGGGGGCGGCATGGATTTGATCCGGGGAAAGTTTTAGGGTCCAAAGGGTTTGGCCGCTTCGAGCGTCATTGCAGAACAACTCGCCAGTTTTGACAGTGGTATAGAGACGATCCTTGTAGAGCACGGGTGAACTAGTAAATGATTCAAGCTCGTCGTTACGCCATGCTTCGCTTTGACGATCAATCTCCAGAATAGATTCTTCCAGAGTTGGCAACTTAAATGGTTTGCGAATACCCACCATTCTGCCAATACGCGAACTGTCGATATTCTCCTTGCCGTGCACAGCAATGACTAAATCTTCATGCAGAACTACACCTGCATTCACTCCACCGTGAGACATTTTAAAACGCCAAAGAGGCTGTCCGGTTCTGGCATCGACACAGACTACATGCCCGCATCCCGTCCCGCTGTAAAAAACCCTTCTTCCATCTTCTAAGTTTTCAAAGACTAAGGGGGCAAAAGAACTGTCCTTAGGGGTAGTGCCCGGGGTTGAAGTCCAGACGAGCTCACCAGTTTCTTTGTCAAAGGCATAAAACCTGTCTCTTGCTGGTCCATTCGTTCCCCAGTTTGCTGTAATAGCATGCAAAATAACCAATCCCTCGTCCACGCACGGACCACCCGTTCGACCATTTGGAAATGTTAATCGGGCAAATTCCTCCATCAAGGAACGCTCCCACAACAAGGAGCCATCCGGGGCATAGCCAGCGAGTTCACCTGGACTAGTCTGGAAATAAATATTTCCTGTTTGAGGATCAATGCAAGAAGATCCAACTCCATATCGATCGTAAACAATATCGCTTATAAAATCCTGTCGCCTGCGATCCCACAAAAGTTCACCACTTTTCAAATCCAAACATGTCAGGCTCTCTTCCACCTGTTCCCCGTTTCCATAATACCCGAACTGAAAAACTTTTCCGCCCGCCACTACGGGAATGCCCCCACCCTGTATTTCATGAGTCCACAAAAGTGTATCGGATAATTCCGCAGGAAGTCCTGTTTCAGTAGATACTCCCATTCCCCGGTCCCCCCGAGCAAATAACCAATCCGAAGATTTGCTCTCCAAACGAACCGTACTGGTCGCCTTGATAGTAGCCTGCTGCGGAGAACTAAAGCGTATACATGAGGATGCCAATATCGACATGGAAATGCACAAAAAATAAAGAATGGTAGATTTCATGTATCTTGAATTGTAGAAAATGGAACGATTGACTGAATTGAGATTGGTAACCTTAGGAGCCTGAACGTCAAACCTGCACAGGTTCAAAAAGTTAAGTTTTTTTAATCCTCTTAAATGCCTATTTTAAAATGTTTACTTTGCCATGGCTAAGCACACCCAACTCCCGGAACTCGACCGACAATGCATCCGACCATTTGCATAGGATGGTGGAGTCCAATTATTTTTACCACCTAAAACATGAAATCGAGCAAGTTCCTCAAAGCCATTTGGTGAGGCTTTGACTAATGCCAGTTCTCCCCGGTCACTCAGCACCGCAAGGGTCTGATCAATTAGTATGACAGTGCCAACCCCATAACCTCGCTCTTCCCATACTTTTCGACCTTCCTTTAATTCTAAGCAGAAAAGAGTGGCACGCTTGGCATTGGCCCCCGTCTGACCATGAACCCCATAAGCATATCCGTTTTGGTGGATCAAGCTAGCCATTTGGCAGGCCACACCATCAGATTCCCAAAGTACCTTGGGCTGAGCACCTTGAAAATTCAATAATGCCGCACCTTTCCCATACCCGCTAGCAACCAAAATATAATCTCCAAGATCCATGGGCTGGGCGGCATTCACCTCGTATCTGGTCTTGTGTTGGTAAGAAATCTTTTCCTGTCCAGTTTGCAGATCATGAATCGAGAGACCATACTGGTTGAAAACCACGATTTCTGCGGAATTTACTGTGCGAAGATAAGGGCTCGCATAACCTGCTTCCGCAGATCCGCCTCGCCATATTTCTTTTCCCGTTGATCTGTTTAGTGCGACTAAAGAACCATCTGCAGAACCCGTTTGTACGATGACTTTATTATCCACAACCAAAGGGGCTCCCGCATAACCCCAGGTAGGACAGCGACCGTTAAGTTCATCAACCAGATGCCTTTGCCAGATTGCTTTTCCAGTTTTGGCATCCAAACAAAATAACTGCCCCTCATGGCCTTGCACATAAAGCTTTCCTTTATAAACGGTTGGAGTGGATCGGGTACCGCCTTGAAAATATTTATCTCCAAGACCGGAATCATACGTATGCGTCCACAGAACCTTACCATTTTGTGCATTTACACAATATAGGGTATTTTGATTACCTTGGTATCCTTGAGTGTAAGCAAGGCCTCCTGCTTCTACTACTGAGGAGTAACCAAGTCCAACCTCGAGTTTCCATAAAATTTCTGGCTCGTCGTTTCCCCACTCCAATCGCAATGTTTTTTCTTTAGATTGGTGGTTTTGATCGAACCCGCCAAAGGTTGGCCAATCCGCACCCTGTGCGGAAATAAATGAAAAAAAACAAACAGAAATAAATAGTAGCTTCATTTACCAAAGCCTTTGCCAACACTTGAGATTAAGTCAACCTCGCTCCTTAAATATTTCTGTGGATAATTAAAGTGAGACTTAAGAAATTAACTTAAATAGGCTGAAATTCATATTTTTCACCTAATGAAAGGGAGAGTTTCAAATCATCTGAGTAGTAACTACTTGTATTGGCTAGAAGTGCGTCAGGGCCCGACTTTCGAGCACTTAAGGATACAACCACGAATTCTGTATCTTGGGGAATCTCCATTTGTGAAACAACTTCACTCCATGTGCTTGGATCAAGGTCTCCGATTAAACTTTTTTCAACATGAACAAGAGAAGTTTCTTCATTCGCAACTTTGCCACGATAGGCTGAGAGGGTTAAACCATATTCAGTAAAATCCTTACATTCTCCAAAGCTTTGATTGAATTTTATCGATGCAGAAAGCCGAGCTTTTTGGTTTTGCTCATTAGAAATTTTAAGTGCGTCTCTAACATCCAAAACTTGAATGGTCTCAACCACTTGAGCAAATTGTGATTCCATATCAAGGAACATGGGTTTTAAGGCAATCATACTAGACCCAGAAAAAGGCAAAATTCCTTTTTCAGAAGGTGTTGCGAGAAAAGGTACCCGGTTCCATCGTTTTACAGATCCGTGATATTCAGTCACGCCATCGCGTGAATGTTCCACGCCAGATGCAAGGATTTCCATTCCTCTTGATGCAATACGGGCTGCTGTCCTTCGGGGTGCTTCCTCGATTGCAAAACCTTTATTTGCTAATGCAAAGTTAAGTGCATTTTCGGATCCCGTAAATTCCTGCACTTTATTGCGTAGATAGGAAGGACCACTTGAAGGATGCTTGTTTTGACTGGCAGTCAAGTCGCCCGAGTGGTGCCCAGGATTTATAATATAGAATGCCCACCAAGAGCCAGCCAGTGCCAAAAAAATAGCCGCTATCGAACTTGCCCATGTAAAAATGGGAAGGCTAATAATCTTGTTCTGCTCGGGCGATAAATCAACATTTGTTGCCGTTTCTCCCGCTTCCCAATGTAATAATGATTCCAACCGAATAATTTCCAAATACCTGGAACGGTTCTCTGCAGAACGACAAAGAATTTGATCGAGACGACGAAAATCTTTATCAGAAATGGTATCGTCTAACACGGCACTGGTTAGGCGATCGATCTCGGGATGGTGCAAAGGCATTGTCATAAATTAATAATTTCCATTGTTCTATTAGCACGAAAACGGGAAAAAATACCAAATAATGAAATTTTATGATTCTGGCTCGATTTCCAAATTGGGTAATTTCATTTTTACGCAATCGATTAGATTGCTACGAATACGAAAGAGTGTGGCTGAAACAGCACCCAGCGGGCGGCCCACTTTTTTGCTGATAATCTTGATATTGTTTTCCTCTTTAAACCTTAAGCGAGCAATCTCTTTCATGTGTACTGGCAATAAGTCGTAGCAAATTTGTAGGGCTTTCTTGCTTAACTGCAGGGAGTCGATGTCCGTCTCTTCATCTGCCAAAGCATCGACTAATTCATTACTGAAAGAAATTTTGTTTCTCTTTCTTTTAGTTAAGTATGCCATGATTTGATAGCGTGCTATATTGTATGCCCAAGATTGAAAATTTCCTTCAGGAGAATACTCACTTGCCTTTTGACAAAGAATCAGATTCGCCTCCTGCAAAACATCTTCGGCATCTTCGCGATGAGGTAACATGCTTAAAATATATGAGTAAAGAGGACGCTGAATGCCCACTAGTTTTTGGGAAAATTCAAACGAAACTGATTTCTCGGTCATAGATAAAGGGAATGTAACCAAGAACTCGGAGTCAAACAATCTCTCTAGACATTTTCTGCGGGTTTTGTTGCAAAGCGAGAAAAAGTATTCTTACTAAACCTATGCAAACATGGCATTGCATTGCTCTATTGGTTCTTAGTGTAGGAATTTTTTTTTACGCCACATATTTGCGGGATGTAGAAAAAAATACCACTCTGTCATTGGAAGACATTACCTCACTGGAAAAAAAATTGGGGATAGAAAAGGTTGATTTCGAGAATAATTTTACTGAAAAAGCATCTAGAAATAAAGAATCTACTTGGGCCGAGAAATCCCTGACCCTAAAAACATCGATCACTCAAAACTATGCTTTAGCATATCATGCGAGTGCCCTAGAAGGAGAAATTTTTTTGGAATCCCTATTGGCGAAACTAAATGATAACCCAAATGCCAAGAGCCTCATTTTAGGAACTTTCGTCAATGAACTGTTCAATCACAGCGAAAAAGAAATTCTTTCGTCACTGATTTACACCCGTCGATTGTCCCCCGGCAAACTTGAAATTCTATGCAAAGGTCATTCTGCTAGTGCCGCAACACTTCTTGGAGAAATTATTCAACGCGAATATAAAAAGGCAATTGCCCTAGAAGAAAAAACTCGGCCCTTACTTCCTTCATTGCATGAAAAGTTAAAAAGTGTGCTTCAACTGGAAAAGGAGGCTGCTGAAATCAAAGTATATTTAAGTTCGATGCTCGAAGACAATCCAAACGAAAGCATTGAAGCGATGGCTCTGAGGTCAGAAATTTTACAATTGGATAACGATATCGATCAGTTTCGTAATTCTTTGATCAAGATCGACTCCATTCATAATGAAAAAACAAGCCCTCGCGATTATTTGAACATAAAAAGGGTTCAAGAATATGGGAAAGTAAGCGAATACTCCCACATTTATGAAAAATTGGAGCAGATGTCGAAAGATAAGAAATTAAATGAATTAACCAAAGCAGAAGTTATCAAAAATCTGCATCTCACCGGTGATAGCCTGAACCAAGAAATCATCCTTGCGATCAATTTCATGAAGGAACGGGTTAGTGAGCTTTTGCAAAAAAAATCTTCTCTTCAGCAAGAATTGGCAGACCACATCCTTTCCAAAAAAACATTAATTACCCAAGATCCAAGAGTTAAAAAATTAAACTTTATTCGGGATGAACTAGCCAAAACGCAAGAATCATATGAAGATGAGCTTTTGCGGTGGATGAATTGTAAAAACTCTTTCGAAATCCATAAGGACTCGTGATTTTCGATCCTTTTTCGACAAAGTAAATATGTCCCGCCTGAATCTTTTCTTCCCCAAATTTTTGCTCTTTAGCAAACTCAGGAGCTATAAGAGCGAAAATTTACCCCACGACTTAGGTGCCGGCCTCAATGTGGCGTTGCTCGCCATACCCCAAGGCATGGCATATTCTTTGGTCGCAGGTCTTCCTATTCAGTATGGCCTTTTGGGCTCTGCCATTTCCGCCATTGCTGGTGGTTTTTTCGGAGGAGGAAGATTCATCACTCAAGGCCCCACAAATGCTACAGCCGTACTATTATTTGGAGTATTTGCCGCCGCTGGACTTATCGGAGCAAATGGACTCGCAACTGATGCGGCTCTAGATATTCTACCCATTGTTCTTTTTTTCTCCGCTTTGCTTCTAGTTCTCGCAAGCATATTTCGTGTTTCCTTTATCGTTCAATTTGTTTCCCGAACTGTAATAACTGCATACATAACTGCGGCCGCATGCTTGATCTTGGTAAATCAAACAAGGCATGTTCTTGGAATATCCAATGTGGACGAATCCCCAGCATCTACCTTTTTTGGTATTATTAACTTTCTTGGAAGGCACCTTGATCAAGTTTCCTTCCCCACTATTGCGTTAAGTATTTTCACTGGTGTCGTTTATCTTTTGTTTCATGCTTGGTTGCCGGCGCTTCCTGGAGTAGCCATTTCTCTTATCGCCGCTTCATTTGCTGCTTTGGCCATGGAAAGTTTAGGCTACACGGTTTTATGCCTCCAAAACTTTTCTGCGGCGGGAGATTTCCTTCAGCTGCCTAGTACACATCTTTTAGGCTTACACGGTCCTTTAATTTTTACCACTTCTATTGCTGTTTGCCTTTTGTGTTTATTGGAAGGCCTTTCCATCGGAAAATCGCTCTCCGCACGTGCAGGAGCAAGGCTTGATGCAAATCAAGAAACCTTCTCTATTGGCATGGGCAACCTCGGGTGTTCCCTGTTTTCAGGAATGCCCGCATCTGGGTCTTTGACTCGTTCGACTTTAAATGTTGAGAGCGGTGCCCGAACCAATATGGCAAATATTTTTGCTGGCTTTCTTGTACTTTTGGGCTTTGGTGTTCTGGGTGATTTGGTTTGCTTCATTCCATTATGTAGCCTCGCCACTGTTGTCATGTTTATTGGCTTTTCTTTAATAAAAGTTCGCCAAATCAAAACTGTTTCAAGAGCATCAAGGTCGGATGCATTTGCTTTCGTCATAACTTTTCTCGTTGGTTTGAGCTTTTCCCTGCAGGTTGCTATTTTTGCGGGAGTTATCACTTCTATATTACTTTTTCTTCGCAAAGTTGCCCAACCGCAACTCATTGAATATGGCTACACTAGCGAGGGTACTTTGACAGAAGCATCGGTGCACACCAAGAGACCAGAACCCGAGGTTTCCATTGTACATGTTGAAGGTGAGCTTTTTTTTGCCGCTGCCGACTTGTTCTATGATCAAATAAGACGCGTTGGAGAGGATCCAAACCTAAAAGTCTTAGTATTGAAAATGTTAAACGCCCATCATCTAGATGCCACTTCCGTATTAGCACTTGAAGAACTACTTGAATACCTCAAAGAAAAAAATTGCCATGTACTTCTCTGCGAAGTTAGGAAGGATTGCCTAAGAATATTAAAGAATTCAGGAGTTTTATCACGGATGAACCGAAGAAATGTTTTTCCCCATATTGCAAGTAATCCCACCCTTTCCACTGCAAAAGCAATCAAGAGAGCAAAATGGTTAGTTGATGGAGCAGCAGCCAAGGTCACGATCTATGCTGAGCAAGTAGCTAGTGCTTAAATCTTTCTTTTAAATCATAAAATTTTTGGGAATTTTCCCAAAGTGAATGCTTAACTACCGATTCAGAACATTCCAACAAATTGGCTAAGCAAATTCCTATCGCCACAAGATGAGCCGGCTCGTTTCTTTTTCCTCGATATGGAACTGGCGCCAGGTATGGACTATCTGTTTCCAGCATCAATTTTTCCAGCCCCTGAAATTTTACAGCTTCCCATAATTTTTCATTCTTTGGAAAGGTAAGGATACCGGTAAATGATGCCCGCCCTCCCCTTTCCATAAGTTGCTTTATCTCTTCTTTCCCTTCGGAAAAACAATGAAAGACCACTCTCTCCCAATTTACTCCCGATTGATCAATTTCTTTTACCGAATCATTAAATGCAGATCGTGAATGAATGATTACCGGACAATCAATTCTCCGAGCCCATGACAATTGCTGGCGCAACGCTTCCTTTTGCCAATTTATAATTTGTTCAGCAAGCTCGGGTTCTTTGGGGAGTCGAAAATAATCCAATCCAATTTCACCCAAGGCAACCGGGCTTTTGTTGCTTTCCCAAAAAGTAGGAAGATTCGAAATTTGGTCTGCCCAATTTTCATCAACATATCCTGGGTGTAGTCCAGCCGAATAATTTATTCTTCCACAGTATTTTAACGATAATTCCTGGTAATCTGCCCAGTCTTCTGGAGAAGTCCCCACCGTGACCATTCTACTAACCCCAGCGTCATCTGCCCGTTGGAGTATATCTTCAAGTTCTCCCTTTCTTTGGAAACTTTGCAAATGACAATGTGTATCAAACCAAGACATCTACTCGACCTATACGAAAAGATTTGCCATCATCGCCACCCTAAATCCTTTTTTTTTTTAACTTCGATCAACCAACAGAACAGAATTATGGAAAACGTTATTATTTTAGGAACCGGATGTGCCGGATTTACAGCTGGTATTTATACAGCCCGAGCAAACCTGAATCCCTTAATTTTAGAGGGCAAACAACCTGGTGGCCAACTTACCACTACCTCGGAAGTTGAAAATTTTCCAGGATTTCCACAAGGAGTGGATGGTTATGATCTGATGGACAACCTGCGTAAACAGGCGACTAAATTTGGTGCCCGAGTGGAAAATGCCTTCATTGATCGCGTTGATTTCTCTGACGATTGCAAAACTCTTTATTCCGGAGACAAATGTTATAAAGCCAAAGTTGTGATCATTGCTACTGGAGCCGCACCTCGCCTACTCGGCATACCCGGAGAACAAGAAATGTATGGGGGCAAGGGAGTAACCACATGCGCAACTTGCGATGGTGCATTCTATCGCGACATGGAAGTAGTAGTGATTGGTGGGGGAGATTCCGCCTGTGAGGAGGCTTTGTTTCTAACTCGCTTCTGTTCAAAAGTTACCTTGGTTCACCGAAGGGATGAATTAAGAGCATCTAAAATTATGGCTGAACGCACTCTGGCTCACGAAAAAATTAAAGCAGTCTGGGACTCAGCGGTCGAAGAAATTCTGCCCGGTGAAGATGGAAGGGTCAAAGCGATCAAAACCAAAAATTTGAAAAGTGGAGAGACTGGAGAAATTGCCTGTAAGGGAGTTTTTATTGCCATCGGACACCTACCCAATACGCAACCATTTGAAGGGATCCTCGATCTCGATACCAACGGATATCTTGTACCTGCAAATGGTAGCATGGTTAAAACTTCAATTCCTGGAGTCTTTGTTGCCGGCGACTGTGCTGACCATGTATACCGTCAAGCCATCACCGCGGCTGGAATGGGTTGCCAATCTGCGATCGAAGCGGAACGCTGGTTGGCGGAAAGCAACTAAGGCGAAACTCATACCCCCAAGGGCCATTAGATGAAAGATGTGGTGCAAAACGTTGCCACATATCTTTCATCCACGGCCAAGGAGCGGCCTGACCAACCTGCACTAGTCTCTGGTGCAGACCGCCCTAAGTTTCTCCCACTTTCCTTTTCCCAGCTTGACCATGCCGTTGACGGTGCGGTGAGTGAACTCATAAAATCAGGCATATCCGCGGGGGATAAAACTTTACTCTTTGTAAACCCTGGACCCGGTTTAATTATTTGGGCATTCGCTCTTTTTCGTCTGGGAGCCATTCCCGTCGTCATTGATCCGGGGATGGGGGCCAGGTCCTTTCTTTCCTGCATTCAAAGAACCAAGCCAAACGCCATGGTGGGCATCTCTCGTGCCTTTTGGCTGAGCCGCTTATTCCCGCGTTCCTTTCGTACTGTTCGTCGCCGCTACCTGGTGCGTCCCGGATTCCACACTCTCAATAAAAAGGTGGAACAATCCTTTCTTCCCAACGCGACTTTGCCCGATGCATTGGCTGCTATCGTCTTTACCTCTGGGTCTACAGGAATCCCCAAAGGAGTTAGGTATTTACACCGTACTTTTGATGCTCAAATCAATGCTCTTCAAAATGTTTTTGGTATGGAAGCCGGTGAGGTTGACCTTACCACTCTTCCAATTTTTGGCCTGTTTAATCCAGCTCTCGGTATCACCTCAGTTCTTCCTGACCTTGATCCACGGCGTCCAGCCCAAGCGGATCCTGCCAAGCTTGTACGCTCTTTGCTTGATTATGATGTAACCACTGCATTTGCCTCTCCGGTAATCGGGAAAAAAGTTGCAAATGAATGCCAAATTTTTCGCACTTCCTTGAACAAAATAAAACGTTTTTTTCTCGCCGGAGCCCCCGTACCCCCAAGCTTGGCTGAACAACTCAGTCAATGCATGCCTCATGGACGGGTGATTGTACCTTACGGAGCCACTGAAGCCCTTCCCGTTTCCTTTACTGATAGCTCTGAGATTTCCGATTGCAAGAGCTCGACACTCGAAGGTAAGGGCTCTTTGGTTGGAACACCCATACCCGGTGCGAAGGTTCGTATTCTTGATATTACCCAAGCTCCATTGCCTGATTATCCGGAAGATTTTGAGGGTTTAAAGCAAGGAGTTGTTGGAGAAATTTGCGCATCTGGAAAGATGGTTACCGCGGGATACGATCGAATGCCTGGAGCAACCTGTGACGCACGGTTCAAAATTGGTAAAGCCGAATACCACAGGATGGGCGATCTTGGATATATCGATGAACACAAGAGATTACGGTTTCTCGGTCGCAAAGCGGAATGTGTACGCACTGTAAATGGACTCATCGAGACTGAATGTTGCGAACCTGCAATCTCCCAACTTTCTTTTGTTCAACGTTGTGCCCTAATTGGTCTTGGGGAGTCGCCCAGGCAGGAACCCTGCCTGGTAGTCGAGCCTATCCGTTCACAAGTCCGTCAGCTTGGTGAAATTGTATTGCGTCGGAAAATTCTTGAAGCCTGCCAGGACTCCTTTCCAGAGTTTCAGATTCAAAGAGTCTTTTTTGAGAAAAAGATCCCGGTGGATGCCCGACATAATGCCAAGATTCATAGGCTTGCCCTCTCGCGCAAATGGTCCCGCTGGGTTGCCCGCAAACCAAAGTTGGGAAAATTAACATGAAAATTCTGGTTACCGGAGGAATGGGCTTTGTAGGAAATGCCCTGGCTCATGCCCTCCTTAAAAGAGGCCATGAAGTTCACGCCCTGGGAAGGAGCCTTAATCCCCCTAAAGAAAAACTCCTGCCCGGACTAATTTATCACAGCCACGATCTATCCAGGAAACCTTTATCCAAAGATTGGTTTAAAAAAACAGATGTTGTTTTTCATATCGCAGCCAAAGCTGGTGTGGGTGGAAAGTATCTTGATTACAAACTGGCAAACTTGATTGCCACCGAAAAACTGCTCCAGACTTGCAAAGAATATGAGGTCTCCAAGTTTATTTATACGAGCACTCCAAGCGTGGTATTTTCTCCCAACCCCATACGGGGTGGAGATGAATCTTTGCCCTATTCAAAAGAAAATTTTTCTCCCTACGCCTCAACCAAAGCCCTGGCCGAACAAGGAGTTCTTGCCGCTGATGATCCCGCGGGGTTGAGAACGCTTGCTTTGCGACCCCATTTAGTTTGGGGACCTGGGGACCCCCACCTTCTTCCCCGGGTGGTCGCACGTCACCGTGCGGGAAGATTAAAAATTATTGGAGATGGAAAAAATCAAGTCGATCTGACCCATATTGAAAATGTGGTACACGCCCACCTCTGTGCACTCGATACCATGATCTCCAATCCCGCCCTAGGAGGAAACCCATATTTCATTGGACAAAACGAACCTGTGTGTCTGTGGGACTGGTTGAATCAGATTTTTGCCGAACTTCATCTCGCACCGTTAAATAATTTCATTTCCTATAAAACAGCCTACAACATTGGTTGGCTTATGGAACAAACGTGGAAAATTTTGCCCCTTAAGGATGAACCGTCCATGACCCGTTTTGTGGCCTGCCAACTTGCCCACGATCATTGGTTTTCCGAGGTAGCTGCAAAAAGAGATCTTGGCTACCAACCCCTTCTCTCGATGGAAGAGGCGTTACGAAAAACTCTTCCATGGTTGCGTAATTTATAGGGATTAATTTTTGCCTTGGTCAACTAAACACTTGGGTCTTTTCAAATGCGAAAAAAGTTGAATGCATTTGAAATTGATGAAAATTAATTCGCTAGATCTGGGCATAGTCAATTGGCTTAGCAATAGTAGGTATACTTAGTGTAGCGGTCGGAGGCTTCAATAAGGTATCAATCGTGACAGGTCCATTTTTGATAATCGCATCAGTATTCTACGTTATGAGGCAAACAGGGAAAATAAACATAGATCTTGAAGTGCCAATTTTAGTCATAGTTTTAGGTGTCCTGATGCTTATCTCGCAATTGTCTAAGCTTCCATTGGCTGATGCCTTAAAAGAAAAAGAGTAGGAATAGCCTAACAAGACGATGGAGCTAACCCCAGATAGTTGAGCGATTGAAGCATGAAAATAAAATTTAACCTTAATTTATAAACGAGCACCTCTTATTCTCCTTAAAAAAGGTAAACTGCCTGGCGAGAATATTTCAAGCCATCGTCAAGTCATTCGGTTGTATTCATATAAAAAACAAGCCACACTGGCGTTTAAGTTTAGCGAACTGGCCTGCCCCTGAATCCCTATCTTAACCCATTGATCAGGCGGGTCTTGCCAAAACTCACCAAGCCCAACTTTTTCACTTCCAAAAAGAAACGCTGTACCCGCTGGGAATTTTTTATTTCCCATTATTTCTTGGGCTCGCGAGCTTGTCCCAACAATATGCCTGGCTGAATTTTTTAACCACTCTCTAACATCCCCCTTGGTTCCCAAAGCCACTGGCATACCTCCAAACAAACCCCTTGAGGACCGTACTACATTTGGATTAAAAAAGTCTACTGCTGGGTCGGACAAAATCACACCCGCCCCACCAAAGGCTTCGACTGTGCGTAGAATTGCTCCGAGATTTCCTGGCTTTTCCACTTCGTCCAAAACCACCAGAGGGCCATCATTACGAACTGAGAAGACATCGAGCCCAAGCTCCCAAGTCTTTAATACCCCAATAATTCCGTGAGCACCCGACTTATAAGAAGCCTTCGCATGGACAATTTCTGAGGTCTCACAACTTGGAATTCCCATTTCTCGCAGTTCTTCCAACGCTGAAGATTCTCCAAACCGCTCCACCATAGATGGACAAAAATAGAATTCGATTAACTCCCTACCGGCACATACTAAAGCAAGCAGGTCATTGGCCCCTTCTACAAAAAAACATCCGCGCTCTCGCCGTCGGCGAGGAGATTCTCGAAGCTTTACCAATTCCTTGATCCGCGAATTAGTGGGGCTCTCAATGGTTGCATTAGTCATAAGATAAGAAAAAGGGTTTTGCCGATCAAGGGCGAGCCCGTTAAGAAAAACAACTTCATGAAACATGAGCCAAAAGGATTTTCCCCCAACCCCTACCCCTACCATCATGAACTCGAGCTAGAGATTTCGGATGTCACAAATCTTGGGATTGGGATTGGCCGAGATGCAGACTGGGTCATTCAAGTTCCTTACTGCTGGCCAGGAGAGCGAGTGAAAGCCCGAATTTTTAGAAACCATGCAAATTATTCTCAGGCCGACCTCTTGGAGGTGCTCACCTCTTCTCCAGATCGGACGGAACCAGTTTGTGAATTATACGGCTCTTGTGGAGGTTGCCAGTACCAGGGAGCCACTTACGAAGCTCAATTAAAATGGAAACGCCAGCAGGTTGAAAACTCACTCGTACGGCTTGGCGGATTATCCGTTGAGGTGGAACCTGTCGTTCCTTCCCCCAAGCCATATGGATACCGTTCCAAACTGACCCCACACTTTCAAGGTGGTCGCCAAGGTAAGGAATTGAACATTGGTTTTTTGCGTCAGGGGTCCCGTCGGGCACTCATCGATGTGAAAACATGTCCCATCGCAACCGATGCAATCAACGAGGCCTTACCTGCCGCACGGGATGAACTAAGAAATGCACCAAGAAAAAAGCGTGGAGGCACCCTCCTACTCCGAGAGGTCATCGAAGGGGTGGTAACCGACCCTAAAAAATTAGTTAGTGAAAAAGTGGGGGATCTGATTTTTCATTTCAAAGCTGGTGAATTTTTTCAAAATAATCCATTTGTTCTGCCACTATTGGTTGAACATGTGGTTCAACAAGCCAAGACAGATGAAATTTCGCTATTGGTCGACGCTTATTGCGGGGGAGGTCTATTTGGACTAAGTGCCGCTTCTCGCTTCAAAAAAATTGTCGGCATTGAAATCAGCCGGGAAGGCTTTGAAGGTGCCCGAACCAACGCCCTGATTAATCAAATTGATAATGCACAATTCTTTCTGGGAGATGCGAGTTCTATCTTTGATGAACTTGGAGGATTTTCAGAGCCTGCCGCCCTCGTGATTGATCCACCCCGCCGTGGGTGCGACCCCGATTTTCTTCGCCAGGCCATTGAGTTTGGCCCCCAGCGAATTGTTTATGTTTCCTGCGAGCCAGCCACTCAGGCAAGGGATTCACAAATTCTTTTGGAGGCGGGCTACCAAGCGATCTTAGCCCAGCCATTTGATCTGTTTCCCCAGACCAGGCATGTGGAAAATGTTCTTACCTTGGTTCGGTAATTTCTAAACTCTAAGAACGCTTTCTCTCTCTAGTCCATTCAATGGAAGAGAAGGTCTTTACCTGAGCTTGGCGCTGAAGCTCAAATTCTTCGGGCCAATCGTCTTCGACGATTTTTTCTGCTAGATCGCGGGCGATCAATTCCAGAAATTTTGTTTCAATTTGAAGATGATTAAGGTCGGGCCATTTGCCCAGGTCTAAAGTTCCCTGAACCAATACGCCATTCCGGGTTCGTTTCATCGCGGCACCGGCTAATTTTTGGTTTCCCAACTCATCCATGAGATCGCGCCCTACGGGTTCGCGAAAACAATCCCCAGGTATACCCCCTTTGGATTTTTCCGAACAGGGCATCAAAGAATTGGCCACACCCTGTTCGATCAAAGCCTCTCCCCATCGCTGATGAATTTTTCCATAAAATTCCATCGGGGGCATTTCTGCTCCCAAACTACCAACGGGAAGAACAAGTCCGTAAGTTAAATCACTCCCATGCCTGACAATTCCACCACCAGTTGGGCGGCGGGTCATATTCTGCAAAGACTCTCCAGTTTCACTTTCGATCCAGCTGGCTTTTTGTCCGTATCCAAAAGTAATTTGTGGCCTGTCCCAACCATACCTTCGAAAAATTGGCCCCGCCCACTGTCTCGTCTGTGACAACATCCACCAATCGGTAGCCATGTTTTCCGGACCCGATTCCCGGCGATATGGTAAATGATATAGACTCATCTAAAACCTAGGATGATAACAGGTTGGATCGTCCACATTTTCTCGGTACCAAGAATAAAGAGCCGGGGGTAAATGCATTTCTTCGAGTTGCTGATCGATTGTCGCAGGCTGGGTCTTTACCTTGCTGACTAAGGGCGCAAGTTCAAAGGTTAGTTTGCCCGGTCGGTCGCCCACTCTTTCTTGTGACTGAGCCAATGTAGATGCGCCCAGCCTTTCCTCCTTAAATCCAAACCTCTGCAATATTCGTTTGCCCAATTCATGTCGAGTAATGATATCAGCACCTGCCCAATGAAAAAGGCCATTAAGGTTTGGTCGCTCGATTAATTCCACAATTAATTGAGCCACATTTTCCGCCGAACTTGTCTGCCTCCACTCATCGGTGAACAAAGTTGGTTTCTCCCCTTTTGCGAGGGCTGAAAGAATGCGTTCGTGAGGACTACGGTCTCCCCGTGGACTGTTTCCATTAAGCAGGGTAATCCGCAACACCACTAAATTTATATCGGTGGTGGCAAGGACCTGTTTTTCCGCCTCCAATTTTTGGCGTCCATACTCACTTAAAGGATTGGTCTGATCGGTTGAACGGTAGGGAGAGGAGGTTCCATCAAAGACCATATCGGTCGATACTTGCAGATGGCGGGCACCCAAGTGTGCAGAAACCTCCGCTAATTGACGAGCGGCCTCCACATTGATCAAGCGGGCATGGTCCGGGTTTTTATCCACCATGTCCGGAGATGAAATCGCGGCACAATTAACTACTGCATCTGGCCATTGGTCGAAGAATTCGCGCATCACCGGATCGAATTTTTCCATTGGTAATGAGGAGACCTCATAGTTTTTTTTGGGCTCTTCCCAGGAACGATTTGCATAAGCGAACAATTTATGACCCCGAGCAAGACATTCTCTACAGACCGCCGCTCCTAAAAGACCGGATGCACCCATGACCGCAATTTTCATTTCCACTCTAGAATAAAAAATATCTTCCAAGTAACAACCCGAGAGTGTAAATCGGCTAAGAAAATACCCCCACTTTCCTTGCTTGCACGAAAAGGGGGAAAAGATAGGATTGTATCTACTCAATGAATTTATCCCAACTTGCGAATCCTCGCATCCTGGACCAACCTGTCTACGAACCCGGCAAACCCATCGAAGAGGTGGCCCGGGAATATGGTCTTAATCTCGACCAAATTTGCAAACTTGCATCCAATGAAAATCCATGGGGAGCATCAAAACTTGCCAAAGAAGCAGCCCGTGCTTCCCTGGAAAAGGTTCACCTCTACCCGGATGGTTCAGGTCATCAGTTAATCAATAAACTGGCTAGCACTCATCTCCTTGGTGCTGATCAATTTGTATTGGGCAATGGGTCCAATGAAATTATCGAATTACTCGGACATGTCTTTCTCCAGCCGGGCGACGAAGTTCTCTGTGGCAAGCATGCCTTTGTGGTTTACAAATTGGTCGCCTTGCTGATGGGTGCAAAACCTGTGGAAGTCGAAATGCCCGGCCTCACTCACGATCTTAATAAAATGAGGCAGGCGGTGAACGAACGTACAAAACTTATCTTTCTTCCCAGCCCTAATAACCCCACAGGAACCGCAAATACAGAAAAAGAAATTCATACCTTCGTTCGTTCGCTTCCTCAACATGTGATATTCTGTTTTGATGAAGCTTATGCAGAATACCTGGATTCCCCCCCTGATCTTCGACCCTTGATCGAAGAAGGTCATAAAGTAATTTGCCTTCGTACCTTTTCAAAAATTCATGGACTTGCTGCCTTACGGATTGGATATGGATATGGTGCCAAGGAGATGATTGATTTGTTACAACGAGCTCGCCAACCCTTCAATGTAAACGCAATTGCTCAGGCAGCAGCCCTTGGTGCACTGCAAGACGACCATTGGGTTACGCAATGCCGAAAGCGCAATACCGACGGGCTGGAACAACTTGCAAATGGGCTAAAAGCGTTGGATATCGAGTACCTACCCAGCCAGGCAAACTTTATTTTGTCCAAGCCCGGAGACGGGCGGGGATTGTTTACCGAATTACAAAAGATGGGTATAATCACTCGGGCGCTAGGCCCGTCTCTTGCTCCCTACCTTCGCCTTTCTGTTGGCACCGAAGAAGAAAACCATCGCCTCCTGACCGCTCTTGAAAAAACCCGGACGGTCTTTGGGGCGTAATTATGATCACAACCATAGAATCCCTTTTTTCCCCTTCCTTTCTCTTTACCATCTGGGCCATTTTTTTGGCAATCGGACTTTACCTGGGTGTCTTTCGATCGATGATTGATCGTATTCGAGCTGGTATATCCACCCCCCCTGGGGAGGGCTCACGATCTGGAAAACTACTCGAATCCATGCTTCGAGAACCCAACCATGCCCGCCCATTGCATGTGGAATCGGCTCTTTTTTCTACCCTTCAAATATTGGCTGGTTTATTTACCATCTTGGTGATTTGGACCGGGCGGAATAATGAACTGGGCGTCCTTGTTGCCTTCTCCATTGCTTTTTTTGCTGAGCGTATTTTTTCGGGCATCTTGCCACGCCTGTTTACTTCCAGCCCTAAAAACCATTTGCACCTTAAAGTTGGCTTTCCTCTTACTGTAATTGCCCGCTTTCTCGCCTTGCCTTTCTGTTCACTTTTGCAGCGTATCGAAAAAAACTTTTCCGATTCTGACCCAAATGGAGAAAACGGGGAATCCGAAGACAATGAGGTCGCCGATCACATACGTACGCTATCTCGAGAGGGATCAAACTTGGACCCCGACATTGCGGAAATCGTTGGTAATACTCTGGAAATGGGCCAATTGAAGGTACAAGATGTGATGGTTTCGCGTAAACAGGTTCAAATTCTTGACTGGGGGGACGGGTTGGAAAAAAATCTCGAAATTGCCCGAAATTGCGGTCATACACGCCTGCCCCTTTGCGAGGGTGACTTAGATCACTGCCTCGGTATTATTCATGTAAAATACGCTTTTCGCCTACTCGGAAATGAACCCGACAAACTTTCCCTCCGTTCTATCACCAAAGCACCCGCACTGGTCTCTGCGAAAGATCCCCTGCCCCTTGCCCTACGCAAAATGATGAAGTGGAAAGTGCACATGGCCTTGGTTGGAGATGAGTTTGGGGGTATCGACGGGGTGATTACTTTGGAGGATATTCTCGAAGAGGTGGTGGGAGAAATTCAGGACGAGTTTGATGCCGACGAAGCAGATGTCGAACAACTCAACGATCAAAATTGGAAAATCTCGGGCCTCACTCCCCTTCACGAATTACCCGAGGCCTTGAATATTAATGAAGAAGAGGAAGAGGTAACCAGCTTTGGAGGCCTGATCACTCAGGAATTTGGGAAGATCCCCGAGCCTTTCGAAACCCTTAGGCTTAAAAACCTCGAAGTAACCATCCTTGAAGCGGATGATACCCGAATTGGTCTAACAGAGGTGCGCCTGATTGATCCCAACGAGGATGCACAGGGTTCCTAAATTTTAATCCCTTGGAAAAAGAATGATCTTTTCTCCGAGCTCCACCTTGGCCAAGCGGTCTCCCCAATCCAGTCGGCCGTCCCAATCTTTCACCGGCGGTTGACCTAAACTCTTGCAGATACGCCCGTGAACTCCAGGCATGACTGGGGCAAGAAGATCATTGGAAAGCCTTAATGCCTCTAACATGGTGCCAAGACTTGTGCGTAAGGCTCGGGCATCTTCAAGGCTATCAGATTTTGCTAACTTCCAGGGTGCCCGATCGTCGGCATACTTGTTGATTGCCCGAACAAATCCAATTATTTCCTCCAAAGCCTGGTGAAATTCAAATCCTTCAAATAGTTGAAGAACCTTGATGGAGGTTTCCTGCCAGCGTTCCTGCAAGCGCTCTTCCCATTCCTCCCGAAGTTCCTGATCTGGGGCAATACCATCAAAATATTGGTGACACATGTGCAGTAATCGACTTACCAGATTACCAAGGTCATTTCCTAACTCTCCTTTATAACGGGAAGAAAAACGCTCCAAAGAAAATTCCGCATCCTGCCCCACGGTCATTTCCCTCATTACAAAAAAGCGAAAGGCATCCGCTCCGTATTGATTAGCCAAATCCAGTGGGCTGACTGTTTCTCCTGTACTTTTCGACATCTTGGCACCGGAGGTTGTCCACCATCCATGTGCCAAAATTTGTCTGGGAATTGGCAGGTTGCAGGCTTGCAGCATTATAGGCCAATAGACCGCATGCGGCGGGGCAAGGATGTCTTTTCCAATAACATGTAGATCCGCAGGCCAATAATCTGAGAATTCTTTACTTCCATAGCCAGCAGCGGTCACATAATTCACCAAGGCGTCAAACCAAACATAAGTTACAAAATCAGGGTCAAAGGGAAGCGGAATTCCCCAAGATAAACGATCGGAAGGGCGGGAGATGCACAGGTCATTAAGGGGTTCCTTAAGAAATTCCAACACCTGTGATTTACGGAAATCTGGCTTTATAAAGTTCCCAGAATTTTGAATGTGTTCGACTAACCAACCTTGATATTTGCTTAGTTTAAAAAAATAATTTTTTTCGGTTATACAAGTAACCTCCCCAAAAATCTCTGGCCATTCTCCATCAACTTTATCTTTCTCCTGCAAAAATTGTTCTGCTCTGGTAGAGTAAAACCCTTCATACTCACCTTGATAAATGTCCCCTGCATCATACAAATTTTGTAAAAGTTCACCGACCACATTTTTGTGTCTTGGCTCGGTTGTTCGAATGTAATCGTTATTGGAAATTTCCAGGGCGGATAGTAATTCCCTGAATTCATCAGCTATACGATCGCACCGTTGCTGCGGTTCAATACCCTCGGCGTCCGCTCCCTGTTGCACCTTTTGTCCATGCTCGTCCAACCCAGTTACAAAATGAGTTTCTTTGCCCTGCAGCCGCTTCACGCGTGCAATAACATCTGCGAGAATTTTCTCGTATGCATGCCCAAGGTGCGGAGAGCCATTAGCGTAGTCGATTGCAGTGGTAAGATAAAACTTCTTCATCTGATAAATACCCTATATCAATTATCGGAAGAAGAACCAATCAATTCACACTTTCCAAGGTTGACTTGGAAACTAATTGAGAGTTTTATGAGAGCGAGCAATACATTTATTGTAATGCCTAAGGGTAAAACTTACTCCCTTAATCTCCTTTCCCTCAGTCTGTAATACGACTGGTAAAACCACCTCACTCAGCATGAGCGAAAATGAACATACTGAGTCCGATGCACTTCAAGTTGAAGGGCTCTTGGACATAAATGAAAACAAATCTGGCGTCCTGCTTGATCCCAGCCGGGGCGGTAAAACCACCCCCAATGATCCCTTTTTACCAAAGGAATTAATTCGTCGTTTTAAACTAAAAAAGGGGTCTTTGATTCAAGCAGATGCGGTTCAAAACCCTAACAGACCAAGTCCCAAAGTTCGCTTTATACATACAGTGGACGGGTTATCTATCTCAGATAGAAAGTCTCTTTTCCGCTTTGATCAATTAACCACCATACAGCCTAAGGATAAACTAAACTTGGAATGCAAGGATGGACGGATGACCACTCGAGTGCTCGATCTATTTTGCCCGATTGGAAAAGGTCAGCGCGGTTTGATTGTTGCCCCGCCTCGTGCAGGCAAAACCACCATTCTTCACGACATTGCAAAAGGTATTGAGGAAAATCATCCAGATTGTCATCTTATGGTATTACTGGTTGACGAACGCCCGGAAGAAGTCACTGATTTTAGAAGAACCGTACCTGCGGAAATATTTGCTTCCTCTAACGACGAAGAGGTTAAAAGTCATTTGCGCATGGCCGAGTTGGCCATTGAGCGGGCCAAACGCTTAGTGGAAAATAAAAAAGATGTCATCCTACTTATGGACTCGATTACCCGACTTTCTCGCGCCTACAATGCAGCATCAGGCAAAAGTGGGCGTACCATGACCGGAGGTTTGGATGTACGGGCTCTGGAGAAGCCAAGACAAATTTTTTCATCTGCCCGCAACTCCGAAGAAGCTGGTTCCCTTACTATCGTTGCCACTGCACTCGTGGAAACCGGTTCGAAAATGGATGAATTAATCTTCCAGGAATTTAAAGGCACTGGAAATAGTGAGATCGTGCTAGACCGCAAGATTGCCGAGCTTAGGCTCTGGCCGGCCCTTAACCTTGCATCCTCTGGTACCCGTAAAGAAGAAGACCTGCTCGATCCTAAAGTTTTAGAAAAGACATCCTTCCTCCGAAGAGCTATGTCTCCAATGAAGGTAATCGACGCAACTGAGACCCTTTTAGAGCGCATGTCCAAGACCAAGAACAATCATGAATTTCTTGACCTTATCCAGACGGCTTAACTCGTTGACAACCCTGCGTTAAAACCACATTTTCTAACCTTTTATTCCCACATCCACGCACCGGTATTTTAATGCAGAATTTCTCAAACCAATGCCTGGACCTGGCGAGGTCCTTACTTGGCAATAACCTCAAGCATCTCAACCCTGACGGCACGGTTACACCCGCCGCCGGAGAAGAGCCCCGTGCCGACGAGCCGGGCCACGCCGCTCTTGCTATTGGTGAATACTTCCGAGCCTCCGGTGAAGTCGAACTCGAGGGTCACGATCTTTTCGACCTGTCGGCTCGTTGTATAACCCAGCAAGCTTTTAACGAAGAATCTCATGAGAATGGTTTGGCCTACGCCGCCCTTGGTCTTTTGTCCTTTGGTGCATCCAAGGAAAGAAATGCTGTTTGGGAAAGATTAACAGACCCTACCCGCGAGCAATTAGACCAATGTCTGCTTTCACGGAGTGATCACGAGGATCATTTTCAAGTATTCAATGTTGCCAAATCAGTAGCTCGTTTCAGTTTTGGTCTCACGAAAAAAGATGATACCGGAAAAGTAATTGACCGTTTTGTTGAGCGAATCGAGTCCCACGGAACGGGTGGTTTTTGCAACGACCACCCAAATGGCATTCATGGGGTCTACGATTTATACGGTCTGCTTTCATTCATCTTTATCCGCCAAGCCCTTCAATTGCACGCCAATGTACACTTAAAAGATCGTAAACTTCCTAAATTACGCACATTTGCAGAGAGGTATCTCAAGCTTCTCCCAGACATGACCCGTTTGGATGGTCTTGGGTGGTGTTACGGACGATCTGTCGGGGCTTACGGACAACTCCATTGCATTAGCCTAATCTTGCAGGCAATGCGCGATCATTGGATAGCTCCAGAGAAACACGCTCTATATCTCGATACTCTTCGAAGGTTGTTCCAATATTTCTTTGTTACTTACCTTGATCAAGAAAATGGAGAATTGGTCATCCGAGATGAAGAACGAAACACTGTACCCAATCATACTACCCGCATGGCAAACTTTGATGCGGCACGCTACCTTTGTCAATGGTCCCGCCTAGCCAAGGTAATCGGAGGCTCCATGGCGGTGCCTGCTCCTCAGCGCTCCTCAACTGGCGGGCGTTTTGTCCCCTTTGATAAATCTCACCGAAAAGAGCATGGCTTATTTCTATTTCGTGATGAAAATATGGGCGTGCAATACCAAATGCCCTTAATTGGGCCAGGCCCCAAGACTACTTCCGACAACCTCGCTTTTCCTCATTGTCCAGGTATTTTTGATTGGACGGTTAACAAATACCTTCCGGTCATGATTCCCGAACTTACCTTTGGTAAAGATGTCATTATTCCTTCCTTCTATGGAAAGAACTGCATCACGGGTATTGGACTTAAAAAATCCCTCTATCTAAGATTCAATCAGCCTGAACTCGTTCGAACCGATGGTACTTTTGCCAACGGTTTAGGAAGTTGTCAGGTTCAATGGACTTTTGGGAATGGGAAGGTTTCATCCGAATTTGTTTTTCAGGTTAAAAACCCGATTTCAATGGATCGAATGCGGCTTGCTTTGATCATTGGTTCCCCTCACTCCTCTCACCGTTTGGGCACTACCTTGGGCCAAGGTGCCGAAGGATTGCGGGCAAATGTGGAAGTGGATGACTTTCAGGCTACTTGGTCGGCATTTGAAACTGTGTCCGATAATCCCGAGTATCGTGGATATTCCGGAAATGTTCATTATGTACAGTTTCTCGCCCGAGACCATGCCTTGATCATGCGACCTGGACAACAGTATAAGCTCATACTTTCCTACGAGCCTGATGTTGCCTTTGCTGACGAATAAACCCATCCCTCTATTCATTACATCCGCCTGATTATTGCGGGATAAATAATTCTTCAAAATTTAATCATGCTCTCTGCCCGGATCATTCCTTGCCTAGATGTTGATGCGGGACGTGTGGTGAAAGGTGTACGCTTTAAGGAATTGCGCGATGCTGGAGATCCCGTGCAAGTTGCTCAGGCTTATGAACAGCAGGGTGCAGACGAACTTGTCTTTCTTGACATCACCGCCTCCAGTGACGAGAGGGAAACAATGCGCGAAGTGGTAGAACGCACGGCGGCTACCTGCTTTATGCCGGTAACAGTGGGTGGAGGGATACGCAAATTAAATGATATTCGTTCTATGCTTTTGGCAGGTGCTGATAAAGTAAGTATGAATACGGCCGCTATCCTTACCCCTTCCCTAATCGACGATGCAACAAATAGCTTTGGCAACCAATGTATTGTGGTGGCCATCGATGCTAAAAAAAAATCAGGAGGTGAAGGTTGGCAGGTCTACACCCACGGTGGACGAAAAGTTACCGAACTAGACGCTGTTGAATGGGCTCAAGAAGTCGTATCTCGTGGTGCCGGAGAGATTCTTCTCACCAGCATGAATCGTGATGGTACAAAGCAAGGATATGATTTGGATTTAACTCGTGCTGTTAGCGAAGCTGTGGAAGTGCCAGTAATAGCTTCTGGAGGAGTGGGAAATCCAAGTCATATGTCAGATGGCATTTTAAAAGGGAGAGCAAGTGCTGTCTTGGTCGCGAGCATTTTTCATTTTGGTGAATTCACTATCCCTCAAACCAAAGAGGTAATGAAAGCATCTGGAATACCGGTTCGTCTTTAGCACATGGAGGTATGAAAGGATTTAACTCCACGCGTACTGAAAATGAATTGCTTATATAAGGCTCAGGAACTTTAAGCAGTTCTACAACCTTACTATTTATTCAATACACATTCAAAATCTTGTAGAAACTGGTAGGCAACTTTATCGACCGTGTAGTCCTCTGCAGTTTTAATTGCATTTTGTGATAAATTAGTAATTTTATCACCAGTAAGAAGTAACTTCAGGCATTTCTGAAGTTCATGATTGGAAGAATGAACGCCAGATTCCATGGATATTCCATTTTTTCCAGATTTTATAAAATCTAAAAAACATGCCAAAGAGGATACTATTGGGACACACCCATGACTCATTGCCTCTAACACTGCTAGGCCAAAGGTTTCTCCCCTTACTGCCTCTGAAGGATAAGCAAATACTTGAGACTGTTTATATTGTTCGCTTAACAAATTCTGGTCAAATATAGGCTCTAAAATTTCGACAGATTTTCCACATATTTGCTTAACTTGTTTTATAAAGGAAGGTCCACCCCCGCCCTGCTCTTTCTTCCATGGACCAATAAGCCTCAAATTCCATTCATTTTGCAAAAAGTCGGGTAAACTTTTCCAGGCCTTAACTAAATTTAATACTCCTTTTTCTGGATGTATACGACCAACATAAAGCACTCTTTTCGGTCTCTGCATTACTGCAGGTATAACGGGCATGGAAAAAGGCAGGGGGTATGGAAGGGTGCATACTCGATTCAAACCATCATCCAGCTCAATCGCCGCAGCCTCTGCGATAGATCGACTGGGAACTTGAAAGCGGGCTGCTTTGCCATAGAGGCACAATTGTCCTTTTGGGTAGCGTCCCACGTGAACATAAATTTTCCCAAACTTTTCCCTATTAAAAATTAAAGGTGCCCAAAAGGCATGGGTAACCAAGATATCCGCTTTCGGTAAAATTTTTTGGGCTCTTAAAACATAAGCAAATTCTCGAAGCTTTAAAAGTAATGGGTTAGTGGTCGCCTCTGAACCTTTTATTCGAAAATGGTGTACCCCATTAATTATTTCTTGTTTGGGTAAATCATCGCATAAACGAGAAACATGAGAGACATGATGGCCGGCTTGAACAAAAGCCTCTGCTAATGCTTGCCAGCTCTTTTCAATCGCCCCACCACGCTTGGGAGGAACTGGTAGAAAAGCACCCTGTAAGATAGAGATGTTCATCATCTTGCCCTCGTTAAAATATTAACTCTCAGAAGATCACGGCACTTTTAATGATGCACCTTGAACCACATCAATTAATCGGCTTGCTGCATTTTTCACATGTAAATGATCCCGAAAGCATCTCAAGGCAGACTTTTCTGTTCCCTGAATCCTGCCCTCATCCCAGGCGTTTAACATTTTTGAAATGCCTTCCGCATTATCCTCAGCAACCATTCCGGCACATGTACTTTCGATCTCCCTCCAAAGATTTACCTTATTTGTTAACAGAACTGGCTTTCCAACCGAGCATGCTTCGGCCACGACCATTCCATAATTTTCTTGGTGGGAAGGAAGAATCAAAGCATCTGCCAAGCGAAGTGCAGTCCACTTATCTTTGCCATCCAGCATACCCGTCCAACAGATATTGGAACAGCCGTATGATAAATTTTTAAGTTTTTCTATAAACGGAGAGCTTGGTGAAAGTGGTCCACCAAGAACCAAAGTAATATCTTTTTTATTTTTTTGTTTTTTGTTCCATTCCTGAATTAATAAATCAACTCCTTTTTTAGGGTGAAACCTGCCCAAATAAAGAAGCATTCTTTTACCTTTCAAAATAGGATATTTAGCCAAGAAATCCTCTTTTTGTTTTGAGCAAGCTGGCGGTGGTTCACTTACCCCAATACCAGTAACAACTTCATTTGCCTGATAAGGAAAAAAGGTTTTACGGGCTAGTACTCTCTCCTCCTCTGTGGTAAAGCAAACTGCTTGGGCATACTTTAATATCTCTCTCTGTTTCCACCACCAATACATTTGTTTTTTGATATGTTTAAATGGATAAGTCTTCTTGAACCAGGGATCTAACATGCCGTGAGGAAAAACTAGATATGGAGCCTTTGAGTTTTTAAATCTTTTGAGTGCTACTTCTCCTGGCCATTGCCAAAGCCCATGAGCAAGAATTAGAGTTTTTTTACAACCACTTATATTTCTTGCTTTATCTACACAATCGACAATTTCAGAATTCTGATGAGATCTTAACAGTTCATCGTGTAAGCATTGAACACTGGAAGCAACGCCTCCAAGTGCGGGATTCATTTCATGAACAAAATGCTTCAGAACAGGAAAACAAACTGAAATTTACAACTTCGCCCAGCTTCCATACTTGTAGGAATAGTAATAAACTCCGAAATATGTCTTAGATCGATTATTCGACTCTTGAGGACCATCTGTATCAAAATAAATCCAGTTGTTTTGAGTTGCACTAAAAACATGAGGATAACCTGCTACAGAAAACCACATCCATCCCAGTTTTTCACTGAAGCCCCAAAAGTTCCTCTGTGAAGTTCCTGAAATGTATAACCAACCAAGTTTTGAATGATAAACCCATGGGAAATAAACATCATACAATGAGCCAAACCAATCCTCTTTTTTCCAGCCTGGTGCCCCTTCAATATTGGGAGACTGATTCCAAATTTTATTGAATTTTGATGTATACCTAAAATTTAGAAGTAGCTCATCGACTTGTTCTTCAAAAGGCATATCAAAGAAATTCGCTTTACCAGTTATATCCGTCAATTGGGCCGAGTTAGAACTAAAGCCAGTTGGTAAATTATCTTTGTACAAAAGATAAGCATATGCATATGAGGCATACTTGGTCTTGCGAATTGGTTTGGTTCCATAGATGTACGGATCTTTTCCTAGATAAAGTCTTTCAAGGGCTAAATTATAAATTAACTCAACTGCCAACTCACCATTTGAATAATTTCCTGCATCCATTCTTCCTGGTGCAGCTATGCCATCTGTTCCCCTGCCGGTATTTTCCCAATAGCCAGGATTAATTTTTAACCAATGATTCAGTAACCTTATCGCTCCTTGATAATTTTGCTGATAAGAAGAACTGCCATATTTATTAATCAAACATTGTTCAACGAATTTTTCTCGATTTAAACGAAAGTTTTCAAAAAGTCTATTTGAATAAGAACCCACTAAATGAGGCACTTCAGGAAACTTTTTAAAATATTTATTACCACTTAACAAGTTATCTGCATAACTTTTGATCCATTGCCTGTCTCCAGAATTCAAGTTCTGAGTAAATTCAAGCATCTCAGAAGAAAACTCAGAATATGTTTCATGAAAAGACCCTAGGGAAACATGGTGGGTAGCAACTATATCTATAGCATTAGAAACTGATGGTCGATGCATGAGACTAGCCGCCCAAGTTGAAGTGTCTTTCGCTTGAAAAAATTCATTTAATTCCTCGATTCCGGCATTTTCTCCTGTCAACGAAAGGAAAATTTGGGCCGGAGATTGACTAAGATTACTGGTGTAGGTTTTATCAAATTCGATTTCCAGCCCCTCGGAAGAGGAATTATATAATGCAGGTATTGCTGCGATTGAACCTTCTAATCTACCGATTGCGGTAATTTTTTTCACTCCATCGTAATTTTCAAGATCCAAAGGAAATATGATCGTGTAAATAACTTCACTGATTCTTGAGTTAGTACTAACTTCAGATCGGTTCAATGGATAGTTTAGTTGTGCACCATCAATATAAAAATCGACTCCTTCAACTCTTCTTAGTAATTCATCATCACCCGTAAAAGAGGCACTCACAGAAATTTCCATACCTGGAACATATCCTTCTGTAATCATGTATGGGACAGGTGCATGCATGCTAAGTATTGGTAAGGGCTCTGGTTCCGTTAGATTACCCTCTAAAAATAATGTGACTTTCTCAGTATTTACACCATTTTTCTTTATACGGGTTGCTAATGCATCCATTCTCCAAGAATTTGATCTTATATTTAAAACAGTGCTAAATGAAAATGGTGG
Source organism: Opitutales bacterium (assembly GCA_028045305.1). Taxonomy (GTDB): domain Bacteria; phylum Verrucomicrobiota; class Verrucomicrobiia; order Opitutales; family Seribacteraceae; genus Chordibacter. The sequence continues at coordinate 153,616 of JAOFTV010000003.1, forward strand.
TGAGTTATCTAATAAACCCACAGGTTTTCCGTTTAAATAAAATTGAACGCTTTCAATTTTATTATCAAATGAATATCCATTTGTATCATCATAAAATTTTGCACTTGCAACAATGGTGGAACCCCTAGGGGCCGGTTGATCTAGATACGCTTCCGGAAAGATCGTTAATTCCCCAGTAAAGTCTGCCGGATAAAGATCGGCATCCGAGTGTTTACCAACGAATACTAAGACATGATTTGACATGGATTTTGTTGACCTGGAAAAAGCATCTGTAGTCTCCGCATGAATAACAAAACTACCCCCAACTTTAGGTGTCCAGGAGTACTCATATGATTTACCAAAACTCCATGCTAGAGGAATCGTTTCTAGTTCTACTGATCCAAAACTTGGTACTATATTTATCTCGGCACTTGAAATTGCTAAATTATCTTCTGGATTTTCAAATTTGAAGCGATCGAACCTAAGATAGACTGTTTGAAACAAAGAATCATGCTCTCCCTGCTCGGAAAAAGGAAATAAGTTTTCCTGCATAAAAGAAACTGCTAAGTTTGTACCATTAAATATATTTCCGTTGGTGATTTCATCTTGAACTAAGTTTCGGAAATTCCTCGCAAGTTCTTCTCCAATATTTGTGACCCCTGACTTCAGGACAACCCCATCATTATCATAAATTCTAACCGAATTATCCAATTGTTTAGCTAATGTATATTCCCGTTCATAAATGCTAATGGTAACATCTTCATCAATCGGATTTAAAAAATGAATCATAGCATTTCCTCCGTTGGTGTAATACTGGAGAAGTAAATTTTGGGATTGTCCGTCGGAGTCACCAACATCTGCATTAAAAACAATTTCTTCTTTTGGTTTCCAAACTGAACCGGTCGTAGGAGATAAGATTTCTGCAGTCGGTTGAAAGTTTGCCCCATATCCAGAAACCGCATTTATCTGAATTAGAGGAGTTGCCATACGGTTGCCAACTGTATTAATCAATTCATAGTTAATCCCTCCAACAGGTTCCCCCTGCAGAATCTTTTCGACACTTGGGACATGAAAGATAAATTTTTCCAAGGTTCCCGTTCTTACTTTTACGCCAGATAAATCTGTCGCAACAGTTGTTATAACAGAAGAGCGAGTGGATTGAGGAGTCCATGAACCAGTAAAGAAGAGTAAATCACCAACAACAAATACTGGTTCGAATTGAATATCTTCCACAATGCCATCGACGATAAATTCTACCTTTTCAATACGGCGCTCCCTTTGGCGTACCTGAACAGTTATAGAAATTGGGGAGCCTACCGCAAAAGAGTCTCCATCAACTAAGGGCGAAATCAAACTTATCTCCGGAGGTGCTTGACGGGTTGAAACAATTTCAATCGGGACAGGTTCTGATCTTTCAAAGTTTCCTTCATCATCAATAGCACCCGATGTGAACATATACTTTCCAGAATTAAGGTTCAAACTATTTAACTCTATTTTAAACTTGTTAGAATTTCCAACGCGCTGGGCATCACTAATCCGACTATGATTTGCGAACAAAGATACCTGCTCAAGAGTGCCATCTTCATCTGCAGCATCGATGAAGATAGGAAAGTTACTACTTGCTCCAATACTTTCAAAGTTTTGCCGGCCATCACTTTGTACGGTAGCATTGGGAGAAAGTATTGGATATGAAAGCTCAACTGCAGGCCTTAACCCTTGATTGGATTCTACTTTAAAAGATTTCTTTTGACTGACCCTGATGTTGTTAAATGTATCTTTAGTTAGAATATGCAAATCATATTCTCCTGGATAAAAACTGTACGAGGTGGCGTAAGGAGGAAACCTAAAGGTATCTTCTTCATTGGAATTTCCGTCTTCATTTATATCCAAAATTCTACCGTTCGAGAGAATGGTGACTTCGACAATATCTTCGGATCCACTGTAAATAGCTTCAATTGGAATTTCTGTAATGTCATGGCCACCTTCTAGTATAACCTCCGTTGCCGCAGGGGGTTCCATCATATTTGTAGAGTATGTGCTTGTACCATTTTCATCATAACTCGACACAAAAGTGTAGTAAAAATCGTCAGGAAAACCATCTGAATATCCAGTGCCTCGAGAGTCTTCATTCAAAGGTGAGATTGATGTAACCTGGCCAAAATTAGAGGAAAAAGTATCAAAATCGACCGTTGCAATGAAGTTTGCATTACTTCCAGCACCGAGAAATTTCACTTGTGGGGAAGAGCGATATCCTTTTCCAGGATCAATGATGTCGATACTGATGATTGCCCCAATTAAATTGAGCGTGTTACTACTTACATCATAACTTTTTGCAGTTCTAGCAACCTTGGCTTTGGCTTGGCGTGTCTCGCGATCTGTCGTTCGAATAACTCCGTTAGATGCTGTTGTATCTGGAATGAATAAATCGAATGTCCCAAATTCAACAGGAGAGGTTACATTTCCGGTAGCAACAATAACAGTAACTGGATTACTCACTGTTTTAAGGCCGCTATTGTCTTCAACCAGTGCCGCAAATGAATGACTTCCGGGTGAAAGGGTTTGGTTTTCATCTTGAGGCCAGCGTAAGCTATAATGACCTTCTGAAGTTGTACCAGAAAAATTTATTTCACTGTTATGAATTTCTTTTCCATTTAGGAGGAATCTCACATTATCAATAACTCCGTCAGAATCACTAAATTTTGCGGTTAATATAATATTCGACTTCTGTGTAATCGTGAAGCCAGAGGTTGGAAATGTCATGGAAACCTCAGGTGACTGAGTATTGGGATCTCTTTTCTCCACAAATATCTGGTACCCTGATGTGTTCACCAATGTTCCGTTTGACTCAAGTGTACTATCTGGTGAAATCGTTGCATTAACCTCTTCAAAGCTTTTAATTGGAAAAGATTGTCCATTTTGATCTAAAGCATCAAACGATATAAAATGACTACCAGGTGTCATATTATTCCATGAAAAGAAGAATCTGTCTGATGAATCTTCAGTTACATTCTGTTCCGAAACAATTTCTCCATTCACTTTCATTTGCAATGTAGCAACTACGCTCAATCGGTCGATCAAGTCGATCGCACCAATATAACCGCTTGATAAGCCCTCGTAATAAGTGAGGCTTAAATTGTCATCCATATCAGAAGGATAAACCAATTTAATGTATAGGTTTTCCGAATCCATAGAAGATGGCGGTAAAATATTAAGAATTTTACTCTTTCTTGAGGAAATATTAGTTAGGGTTGGAGAAAAGGTTCCAGCTTGGTTGCCTACTTTATCCCGCGCAATTCCGTCAATGTAATGTTTGCCTTGAGCAAAATTGTATTGAGTCATATCAACTGCTTTAAAGAACCTCGATCCATTGGACTCAGCCTTCACGCCACCAACAGAAACCCCATCTATGAAATACTCTACTTCTGCTACGCCAAACTGGGAACTAGCCTCTGCAAAAAGAAGTAATGTTCCATCACCTTCCACGGACATCTCATCCGAACCGAGTAATTTCATAGAAATTCCACTACCAAAGAAATCATTAACTGAAATTGTCGAGACCGGCGTTGAAGCAATATTACCAAAATTATCCAAAGCCAGTGCGTTGATGGAATAATCCTTAGCAACTGTGGGCGCCCAAAGAAAAGAATAGGGGGCATTGTACTTTGTTTCTACTTTCTCGCCGTCAACAATTAGAGAAACTTCAGAAATACGCTCATTAGTCTGGTTAACATCCAATTCAAAAAGTATGGAAGATTGAGTGAACCCACCACGGAGTTCCGCCTTTGTTGTTTCTGCTCTTCCATCTATGACGGGATCTACCCAACCTATTTCTTTTATTTGTAGGGAAGATGAGGCATCCATTCCCTCTTCTAGTGGCCATCTTCTGTTGTCTCTTATCGGACTCCCTGATGGTTGCAGTATTAAGCGGGGTGCAATTACATAACCACTACCGTTCATGTAAGACCCATCAACATTTTTCCTGATTGCAACAGTTCTAGAAACAGTGGTTGCATTGGGGTCATCAATTGTAGCAACGCTTATAGAAACACGAGCCTCCTCACCTTCATTGACCGAATTAATGATCGGGACTATTAAAAATTTGGTAGTGTTCGAATCATACCCCTGACCTCCATTAATCACATTGAAGTCAATAATTTTGCCAAAGTCTAGCGAGCTTACATTATAATCAATTACAGGCTCAATGTGTGCACCTGTTCCGTTTCCATCATCTAAAACATCGACCCTAGCAGAGTATATTCTATTACCAATCGCTTGGTTGGGACTAAGATTTACATCCAATATTTTTCCCGTGTTTGAATCTAGTGACAAGGTTAAATTAATCCCATTAGAATTAGTCCCGTGAGTTAAGGGACCACCATCTACTCTTGAATTAAAGTTTATGTATGGTGCTGTTGTCCCTTTAGTGTATGAAATGCTGTGGATAGCTGAGCCCACACGGTTTCCACTACTATCTTCAGCGACCGAGAAAATGGAAAGAAGACCTGTCTCGGAGGTCAAATTCAAGTCATTCATGTCAAGCAAAGCGGAAAAGGTTTGCTCGTCCTTAAATTGCTGAGGGTTTCTAGGCACAGTTGCGAAAACTTCTCCGTCTGCGAAAAACTTTATGTTATCTATCGATCCATCTGGATCCTGTGCACTTACGCTAAGTGGTAAAATAGATGTAGAAGTGACCGCATCCACCATTTCCTCCTCACCATCATTAATACTGTAAACTGGTGGTTTCATGTCGATAGTTGAGGGCAGTGATCCCTCAAATCCAGTAACCGTAAATCTTACAAGCGGGCTCGTTGCAATAATCTCATCATCCGCATTTCCGGGAATTCCATCTTCATCATAAACCGCGACCAAGTATAGGGATTGTTCACCCTCTTGAACTGCTGGATAACTTCCGGTGTATCGGTTAGAGCGGAAATTATTTCCGTTTCCTCCACCAAATTCACTAAGACTGCCAACCCTATTCTGCTGTATGACAACCTCTACTCGGCTGACTAGGCCTTCATAATCAAGTTGGGCAACTATCGGTATAAGGCTGTCAGGTGCAAATTGGTTTGCTGAATCATTTTTTGGGTACAACAGCTGAAGTGTTGCATCGACTTCCATGATTTCATTACTTTTAAGATCGCGGAGATATAGATCACGGGAAGGGTTAAGATCGCTAGGAAGTTGATTGCTGCCAAAAAATGCGAGTCCTTCTTTTCCCGAAGAATCAGAAGTGAAATAAACAAACCTTCCATTACCACTTATCGAGGGAAATCGGTTACTGGGCAGACTGGGAATGCTTTGAGTTTCGTCAGTCAAATATTTTACTGGTGTACCAAAGGTACTTATACTTACTCGCTCTAAATTAGTAATTTCTGAATTTACTGAAGTTGTGTCTAAGGTGAAGAGATAAATATCATCAGACTCATGATCTGGCTCTAACAGCAGTGACATTCTTCCCATATTTTCATTTATTGCAAAATTTGGATTCGTTACTGTTTCCGAAAAACCAAATATCGAGGGGGTTTGGTTTATTACTGGAATAGCTTTGGTGTAACCATCTCCTTTTATGAGCATATTTGATATAGGATACACATTTACTGCAGTTACATTGTCAGTTGAAACAACACCGGAAAGTCCGGAAAAGTTAAAAGAATTTCCACCACTTACAGCAGAATACAGAGCACCGCTGCTTAGCACAGCACTTCGATTGTTTTCGTTAACATTGCTTAAGGTATTCTCCAGCAAGTAATTTGGACCAAACTCCCTTTTAAGAATATGAATTATTTGATCTCGAACATCGGGTGCAGTATTATTAGCATCTATATTTATTGATGTCGTAGAGGTGGGGTTTGATGTAGATGCCCTGTAAAATTGGAGCGTAATTGGGTCTAAGTTGTTTGTACGGTCACTAAATTTCAAGGTGGTATTTTCCAGGGCAATTGGATCAAAATTAATATCTACAAGATACTGTTGCTCCAGGTAAACGCTTCCAGATGTCGTATGATTTCCGTCCAATATTGTATGGACCAATGATGGATTAACTCTCCCATCAGGAAATCCGTCGCCATTCAAGTCTGCACCATCTCCCTCAAACTGGAAAAGTTCACCAAAAGTAGAACCATCCGAATCTGCCAACTTGAAGCCAAATCCATGGTCTGACATCTCGATTTTATGAATTCTTCCGCCCCCACTTCGGTCTGCACCTGATCCAATTGTTGGAACAAACCTTATTTTTCCAGCACTAAAGCCGCTACCACCGTTGGGGTTTTGTACGCTCACAGAAGTGGTTTCTAGATTATAGTCAATACCAGGATCAATCATGTTGATCGATATGATTCTGCCAAAACTATCCACTTCATAATGAGCAATCGCTCCTGAACCCAGTCCACTGGTATCTTCCACCTTCAAAACTCCAGCAGAATAACCGTACCCAGTATTTTCAATTTCAATTTCCCCAATTCCTCCAACAAGCAAGGCACGGGCCTTGGGTAACTCGTGCGGTGAATTATAAAATATCTTACCATCATCTCTTTCAATTTGATTGGACAGAAGATTTGAAGATTTGGTAGAAAATACAATGGAAGTTCCATCCCAATTAATACTTGGACTTAGGCTGGCAAAATTCCCGCCAGAACCATTTTGATCAAGTGAATTGTTTGACACTTTACGGAATTCACTGACTCGCCGAACTGCTTTCGGGTCGGATAGAAAATAGTCACCCAGAGAGACTCTATAAATATCCGAGCCTTGGTTTGTTAAATTGGCATTAATAGTCGCAGATAATAATGGTTCTGGAAAGTTTGGATCTGGAATAATTGAAACAACCGGGTTAACATATCCTTCACCTGCATCAACAATTACAATTCCGTCAGGAGCAATTTCACCAAGCGGGTTTATTGCCCCTTCGCGAAATACAAGGATTGCCCCTGTTCCGGGGGCAGCATTTGAATTTAGAGCAGCGTCAATTATCTCTATTTTTGGCGAGCCAAAATAACCCACCCCAGGCTCAACCACCTCTACATTTGAAATGCCAGTTCCAGTAACAAGATTGGGGGCGTTTGACTCAAATACGACAACCTCACCATTTCCTGAAATCTTTGCATTTTTAGAGTGACCGGGGTCCAGCGAATTGGGAAGACTTAAAGTTTGTAAACCCGCATAGTTGAGGCTTAGTAGATAGGTGGTTACATTAACATCTGAAACACCTATTTTTAAAGAACTAGTATTTTCCACGAGCGCTCCCGGGTGCGAAACTGAAGTGCCATTTATATCAACTAAAAATATATCTCCCAAATTATTACTGTCATTGGATACAAGTTGGCTATCCAGGGAATCAAAAACAATACGATCTCCTGACTCACTTATGGAGGGCATGAAGGAACCATTGCTAATTGAAGAAACGGTACTAGATGTTAAGTTTTGCAAAAGCGTCGCTCCGCTCGTATCCCTAGTCCAAAGATAAATCTGCCGACCACTTATTCCATTTACTGCGTTTGTGGAATCAGATTCAAAAACCACTCTGGAACCATCCCCGTTTACATCAGGGTACAAACTTCTTCCATTTAGTTCTTGGCTGGTCTTATCATTGACCACCCTAATCATCGTTTTGGTTGATATTCGATAAATAAAAATATCTTCTTTTCCATTGAAGTCACTCGGTACAAGGTTTGTAGCACGGGAATGAAATACAACCGTATCACCATCATCGCTAATTTTAGGTCTAAAACTATCCCCGTTTGCTGGAGATTTTTCTCCAACTAGGCCAAAGGCTCTGGAAATTAACTTAGGAAATGGGCGGGGTTGTAGCATATCCATAAAATAAATCTGCTTGTTGGCATCATTGCCTGCCGCTGATGGAGTTCTTTTTTCAAAAACCACGAATCTACCGTTCTTACTTGTTTCTGGTCTTTCCGCTGAACTAGATTTGGCATTTATCTGTGCAATATAAGAATCTCTCTGCGCCTCAAGGTTACGAATAACCTGATCGTATGCGTAAGCAAGATTGGGAAACTGGGCTTTTAATAATTTCTGCTGAATAATCTGCGTCTCAATATTCAGAGCTTCGTTAATCAAGGAATCCAAGTTAGATTCTTCATTAAGTGTTGTCCCAAGAAGTTGGGTAGTTCCCTTATCTTCACTTTCAATAGTAACAATGGGTGTAGTATCTAAGGGGGATACTGTTATCTGATTATTATTATTAACCTCGATAAGCAGGTAGTAGTCACCTTCTAAGTTATCTGGCAATTGTTGAAACCAAGTAAGGTTAATGGTTTCACTTGCAATCATACCATTTCCGATCCCGCTCCCACCAAGATTAAATTCCCGAATGATAAAGTCTCCAGGATCAATAAGCAAATCTTCGGAAACAAGTATTCTAGCAGAAATATTATCGTCATTGTTGACTGGTGCATTGCCATTATTACGAATTGCAAAAGAAATAAAGATTGGCTCCAAACCGCGGAAATTTCCGCTTTCACCAGCGTAACTGCCATCCACATATTCTAAAAATGCTCCAGATGTGATAGATGAGGATGCCAGGGCAAGGGCGAGTGTGTCATTATTGTCCACATATGTGCTTTCTTTCATAATCGCACCACCTGCCATATCGTTTGGATTTACCTCTACAGTAATACTGAAGTCACCAGAATGACTCGCGGGTAAAAGCAGGTTGTTTATTTCAACATTCCATTCGTCCATTGGATTGAGGTAGTCAACTGCAGAACCTTGAGCAGGAAGCACTATCATTTCTTCATCCAGAATACCTAAAGCACTTGATATTCTCGCTCTTACCGGAATAGAGACCCCGCTTTGAGTCGCAGCCTCCCCAATATTACGGACAACACCATGTACCGTGTAATTGGTTCCAGGAACATAATTGGAGTTCAATTCTCCATTCTTTGGATCCACGGCGAAAACATCATCAACTGAAATTTGAAGGTTGGGAATTGCCACCGTAAAGTTACTCTCAACAAGGTTATTGGTAACATTATTTTCAGTTGATTGTATACTTACCTGAGAAATTATTTTCCAAGTAGCACCCTCACTCCAGTTGAAGGCCTGTGACCAAGGGATATGAAAATAAGTGACACCTGGAGTATAGTAACCTCCATAACCACGGCTTAAGGCTCCATCTGTAGATGTACTAAAACCATTGAAAGTGCTTTTCAATTGGGAGATTTGTATATTATTTGGGTCATAGAGACTTACTGTGGCAACAACATCTTCGCCAGAAGGAACATCGGGTGAGCCGTCCTCTAGATAAACTTCTACATTGATTCCAAAAGAGCCATTTATTCTTACAGTCTCTGGAGGTTCAGAAGTTACGCGTATTCCTATATCAACTGAACTACCAACAGATTGGGCATAAAGAATGTCTCCAAAAATAAAGAGGACAGCACAAAAGATAATAACCAAGTTCTGCAGATGCCTCATTTTCTTCTTCTCCATTTCATTGATTCTTGATCATAAAGCATTACATTGCCTGCATCATCATAAATGTACACCCAGGTTTTAGTATCGTCACGATAAATCCACGGAAAAGTCTCATGGGTTGACCACCACCATGAAGACCAGGAGTCATCCCAGAACCAGTACCCCCCGAGCCCGTCTGTTTTATAATATAACCAACCAAGGGGTAGATGATAGATCCAACCATCTTTGGATACAAAAAATGTACCAAACCATGGAGACTCAAACCAAGACGATGTTAACGGACTAGCCCCCATGGGGGTATTCTCCTGGATACTTACCAAGCCCTCTAAGGTTGAATATTGTCCGCGGCCATCGTCTAGTCTGATCAGCAAGCGGATAGTGTGCCCCGTTAATTCATTAACATCGTGGGGGTCCATGATGGTTAATTCACCCAAATTTGTTAAAGCAAACGCATTTCTTCCATCCTGATCTTTATCAAAATTCCCAGAAGTTATCATGCAGTTAACAAAATCTCCGTCTCCATCAGTTGCTGCAATGTTATGCAAAGGATACCCAACCATGTTTTGCTGCTTTGAAATAATGGTTTGAAAAGATTTACCCAGAGGTGCGTGCAAGTTGACCGTCTTTTTGTACCTCACATTGGAAATGGAAGAGATTACCTGTAATGTAAGATTCTCTAATGATGCAGAAAAATTAGACTTTAATTCTTGGACGGAAATTTGGTCAATTAACTGGTGTGCGGCAACAAATTCATTTACTTGGGTTTGAGCAGCATCACTGGAAGTGGATGCACCAGTAATCAATCGAAAATACGCATCGTCACATACTTGAATGATTTCCGCACCGTACGATAAATTTGATGCTGTGAGTAAGCTTGGCATTTGAATATTCGCATTTTCAGCCGCTTCCCGGATATAAGCTTCTATTTCTTCCCGTAAAAGACTTTGGGACTTGAAGTCTAATTCACCTGCCAGAATACCTTTAGAAATTTCTTTTATCAAAGAAAGTCCGACCTCACCTGCCTCGTGAGTCGAACCCATTCCAACAAAAAGAGCTTCAACCTGATTAATCAGATTAGCCAACCTCAGAGTAGCCGCCAAGACTGATGGTCGGGAGGATTGATTTGCTTGAGCGTCATCATAGGGATCAAAGGAAAACAGGTCCAAGTTTTGATCTAAACCAAATGCAAGGATTGCTTGACTCGATGCTTCTTGTGCGAGAAGGCCTTGTGCGAGAAATTCAACTAGCAGGGTTGTCAGCGGAGAAACCACTGTCACATTAGATTCACCTTGTTGAGGTAACCGCCCCAACAGGGTTCCTAGAAACATGGAGTTAGTTATAATATCCGTACCTGCTGAAATTTCTATTGAACCCAACATATCCCTCGAATCATTCATTTTCTCTATGAGTTCTAATTCATCGGAATTGAGTCGTAGAATCGATTTACCAAGTTCATTAGATTGAAGCGTTTTGATCAATAAATCTCCATAAGGAGTAAGTATTTTAACTGAAGAACCTGCTAAGTAACCATCAAAGGCTATGATAGTTTTTTCTAATGCAGGTATGGTCGCTTCTAAAATATAGCTGCTTATATTGTAATTGGTTCCATCCGTAACATTAATATCGATAGTAAAATTTCCATCCTCGAGAGGATATAAATCATAAAGATTAGAACTTGTTGAATTGACTTCAAAAGAAGCCAATCCGTTAGAAAGTTCAGTTCCGTTACTTTCCACTTTTAGCCCAGTCGGGAAAACAACCGTATAAAATGGGCTAGTATTAAAATCGTCTATTACAGAAATACTTGGAAAACTTAATGTTTCTCCAACAAAAATACTAGTTGAGTTTGGTTCGTTTCCTGACTCACCAAAAGCAAGACTTGGAGGAGTAAGGTCACGGACCTTAACGATAACCGAGAGGCTGGTAGAATTATTTGATTCATCAGTAGCGGAAATCGTTACATTGTAGTCTCCAATTTGGTTCACATTTATGCTAGGCACTGTACTGCTTTGATGAGAAATTATAATGTTACTCAAAGGAGATTCGTCCCATTGGTCAAAAAACTCTTCATTCAATGTAATCTCTTCACCGGCAGGCCATAACCATGTGGTGTTATTCTCATAGGTTGAAGGAACTGCCGGGGCAGCATTCCCTGCAGATTGAAAATAAGAATATTCATTTGTGTAAGCTGATAAAGTTACACCTGGTGCGATTGTATCATTTACATGAATGGTCTGTGTCAGGGAGTTGGATAAATTACCCCATTCATCAACCGCTTGATAGGTGATATTGTAATCTCCAAGTTGCAGTTTACTTAAATTTACATCATTAGCTGGTATACTAGATCCTGCCCCCGTTAGAAACTCCATAAATGGCCCACTTAATAAAATTTGGTATCCTATCGTGGCATTACTTTCGTCAACTTTCCAGGTCACAGTTTTACCTCTGAGTGCTCGACCGGGGTCATAAGCTTCTACTCCCCATGAAGCCCAGGAGGACACATCGCTATCGTTAATATCAATATGGTGGTATGATGGATCGGTAAAATTTAACTCTGGCGCATTTTCCAAAAAAGTCATTGGAATACCATAAGTGCTTTCCGTTAGTGTATCATTCCATTCAGCATAAGGCTCTCCATCGGTGAAATTTAAATCTCCATTTAAATCAATATAGGCTCCAAGAGAATAGTTTCGATCAAACGCCAGATCGTCCATAAAAAAGAAAGTCGGGTAATAACTAGAATTAAGATCTGCCCCATCGGTAGGAGAGCTTGCAAGAAATGCCGCTGGTTGACTTTGGTTACTAGTAAAAAATTTCAGATAAAAGGTATTAGGATAAGCGTGCTTGCCTTTTCTAATAATCGCAGAAATTGCACCTTCTCCCCCATCAGGGCTAATAGGGTTAAGTCCTAATATATATTCCCTGAGGTCGTAGATACCATCTCGGTCTGTGTCCCTTAAATAAGGATTCGTTCCCCCTAAAGACTCATTTAAGTCTGTTAAGCCATCTCCATCTGTGTCTTTACTGAAGGGGTTAGATTTTCTGTATTCATCTGAGTCATTTAGGTCATCTAGATCCGTATCATGGTGCAGTGGATTTGTTGACCATTCAAATTCTTCCTGGTTATCTGCATTGTCGTTATCAGGGTCGGTGACCCACCAATTCGGGTTTTGATCCATAAAAGAATCTAGGTACCGATCCAGCCACAATTCTTGGGCGTTGAGGATGTTTCGGGCAGAAGGACGAATTCGTAAGGTATCTCGTACCACAATTCCACCAATGGTTGTATTGGCTTCAATCAATAACTCACCAGAATAAAAAACCAGTTCTAAAATTGCACCCGACCCATTCGAAGGTTGAGAACCATTTTCATCCATAATCTTTATGTTTGTATAACCATTAGCTCCATATCCTGCCTTATGAATCGAGATGCTTTCAATGCTTCCACTGCTTGCCTGCGTAATGTTTGCCTCAAAGCCATATGCTCCGCCATCAAGCTCAATTGTATCACCCACGCTGTAACCGGCTCCGCCGGAAATTATCTTAATCTCTTTCACTGAACCATATCTGCCCCGAAGGTTTGAGTATAAATAGAAATCAGTCTGAAATCCGCTTACATTCAAATCTCTGTTTCCGCCAGCATCCTCAAATTGGGCTACCCTCGAATTATTTCCGTCAGAGGCGTTAAAATCAAAATGAATTTTCCAATCCACTACAGCACTGGTATTTATTGATCCATTTTTTTCTAAAACTGTTGCCTTCAAGAGGATTGGAGTATCACCGTAGAATTGTGTGGATAACCATGCCTCTACAGCATTAGTACCATTGGCATCATCTGGGGTAAGAATGATTCTAGGCGATGCCGTGTGCATACCGGCTGTTGTGTTATAATCCCAAGAACCCATAACGCCCGCCCCGAATGTATTGTTTGATTCTGAAAACAAAAAACTTTCAAAAAAATCAACGCCCACCACTTCGCTAGAATATACTAAGCTGAAGCGATCTTGAGGGTAATACCTGGAGGTATTATCATCATCAACTATTTCGAGGTTAAGAGAACCATCTAGGTTCACACTAACAAGAACATTGGGTCTAGCCTTCCCAAAATTTGTGGAAGCGGGCAAAAAGGTTAATTCTGGGATTTTCCCAAGCTGAAAACCTTTTCCAATTCCGGCTAATTTTTTATCTCCATATTCAAGTTCAAATTCCTCTGCTACCGTTATTCGCCCGGGATGCCTCGATAACATTCTAGAGTGCGTTGACCATATTAACTTGCTTTTACCGATGCCTGCACCATCGGTCTCAAGAGTAAGTTCAGGGATGCCTGGCACATACACGACTTGAGAAATTCTTGACTGATTTGCTTCAGGTCGAAATGTACTCTCCTGCAAATGCTTATCTTCCATAAAAACCGTTAGGTTGTACATACCGGATTCCAATTTAGGGAAAATAAACTTTCCAAATTGATCGGAGTAAGAATAGAGAGGTTTTTTCTTGGGCTCATCGACTGCCCAAGTTAAACCTGGCATACCTTCTGAAACTAAAATTTCCCCACCAAATGCAGGTAATATTTCGCCCATTTGTGCAGCATTATTATCTAGAATGCCGTAGTAAAGTTGGGCAGGAAAGCGATCATCTACATGCAGATCAATATAGGAACGATTTCTTACCGGATCATAATTAACATCATCATTTAATCGAATGTATTCAGATTTGTTTTCCTCATCGTAAACGAAATGCGGTTTGGCATTCAGGTCAAAGAAATGTCTTCCATCAAGCAAATTAACTTGAGGTTTTTCAGTAAAAATTCCTACATTTTCATCATTAGTTGCATTACTATCAAAGAATAGACTGGTCAATTTATGGGTAACATGCCCAGAAACTTGAGCTGGTGAAAAATCTGGGATTCCATCCCCATCATGGTCACGTGTAACGCTACTATTAAAATCAATCGTTATTTGAGACAAATCTGTATCAGTAGTTGAATTACTATATATCCCATCATCATATATTCTAATATAAGAAATACGGTCGCCCCATGCATCTGCAAGTTTCGCTCCTCCAAATGACCAATCAAATCCCTGCTTAGATGGTCGAGTAATTACTTTGAGCGTTTCTGGTAATCCGGTGTGAACTGGCGAGGAATTAGAATCCCAAGACCACGGTCTTTCGATGAATCCCTGACCTGCTCCATCTGGTCGGTCAATTTTGTCCAATTCTAAATTCTTAAGCTTTGAATCATTAAAGATGATTTCTGTATTCAATCCATATTCATCAAAAACCGGAATGGCATCCACCTCAGAACCAGTTCCTTCTACATGAAGTTCACTGGCATGATAATTAGCCCCAGGTGATTCAACGATGATTTCTTGAATCATTCCACCTTTAGAAATAACAGTCAAATTGGCATCCAAGTGTGTCCAGCCTTTGCGATAAATAGGATCATCCAAAATGAAGTTTGTTTTGGTGCCCCAACATTTTCTTGCTAAAAAGGCACCGTTCAAGTGAGTAGTGGCATTACAATCTGGATGAACTGCGAGGTGGCGTGCTCTCCATCCTGTTAACTCTATACCAGTAGCGATGTAAAGATTCCCGTTTTCATCGAGATAAGGCAAATCTTCATCCACTTCTCCTGGGCAATTTTCTGGTGGATAAGCACCATAATGTATATGTCCACACTCCTCTTCCGTTCCGAATTCATTAATTCTTCTGTAAGCACACCGCCATTTTCTTTTGAAAGTTTCAGTCTCGAGATCAAAATATTCATAATATTTTGGCCCCGCATCCCGAACATAGGCAACTGGATCAATATATCCTCTCCCGCTTTTTGTAACCACCACTTTATTGATTTGCCCGTTCACCACTTTGGCTGTGGCGGTGGCACGGATTTCATTAGTATCAATAAGGTCTTCACTTCTCCCTCTATCCCAAATCTCTATCCATGGCTCAAGGTGACTAAATTGTTCTTCACTTGGTTGAAAAGCTGTACGAATTGTATGTCCACCCTCGGTACATAATCCGCATGGAGAAATGCCATCTAAGTAACCACCTAAGCGTACTTCCATGGTGGCATTTTTTTCTCCCAATGCCGCGTCCGCTGAGTGTCCCAAAACCACTTTGGGATTATTATCTCTATCGATGTTAAAATATCCAGATCCACCATTTACAACCTGTACATCGGTAATATTACCATCCGGACTAAGAACGGCCATTAGTTGGGCACCGGTGCCTCCTCCTCCAGAGACAGAAATTAGTGGATAAACTTCTGCTTCTAAATCACGCCATACCATGTCCCGTGTTTTATCCAAGGTAGAGTCCACCTTTTCATGATATGGCACATACCCCCCTCCACCATCTACAATCGTAACTGATTTGATTGTTCCATTATGTTCATGAATGTCTCCAAGCGTGATCGTAAGATTGGCCTCACGAAACTGGAAGGCTTCACTAGAATTGAGCTCAGGTAATGGAATGGTTGCATTTGCATTGAGCGGGGAATTGTCTGGGTGAACATATCTTGGCAATCCCCCAACCACTTTAAGCTCTACTGGCATAGAGTACCCAAACCCAGGATCATTCAGAAAAACTTTTGAATATGATTTATTCAATTCGATCGAGGATACGCTTACATCATTTGGGTTATTTCCATTCGGCAGGTTACGCCCAGAAATTCCTAAAAAATCTAGACCAGGATCAAAAGTTTCCATTCCAATACCTGAATAACCGGGCCCACTAACACGAACCTGGGTGGTATTTATATCTAGTATACCATGACCAGGATCAATTATTGTAACCGACTCATTGGCATCATGGTCGATATGATATAGTATATAAGCCTTTGCTGTATTTGTTGGTGATGCACTTGGATTATCTACTTCTGGGGAGGAAACGTTAAGATCAACAGCCTCCACAAATCCATAAAGTCCGTTGGGTTGGTAATAGGCGTGTAGCTCCTCCAAAGAGGAGTTCATTTCCAAAGGAATGGACAAGTTTTTGTCCAGGCTCACATAGTCCACAAACCGTCGTTTTACTAGGCGACCGTCAGGCATTGGTAGTTGAACTGTAGAATCCATTCTTTTTGCCCATACAACATCTCCAAGCGAAGCATTCTCGAATTCCACTAACCCAGTTGCTACAATATGTCTACGCCATCCACTGGTTTGTCCTGATCGCCAATTGAAAGACCCACCTCTATCGCTTCCAGTATAAAATGAGTAAACCCCTTCTTGTGAGTCGTTCGAATCAACAAAAACAAACTGACCTAAAGAACCATTATAGTCGCCACCGCCATCAGTAAAATTATTTTCCATTGCAGTGAAATTCGGGAAAGTTGTAAGGTTCGCTTCATATTGTGCCTGTTCACCAAACCAAAAAACAAGATTTGGGTTTTCACGGTAGCCTTGTCCCGCATCATTGATTTCTACTGTCCCAACTGCATCAACAATTGCTTCAAGTCTTGGGATTTGCTCTCTTCCTCTTCGCAGTTCGTACAAATAATTAACTTCTTCATTGCTTAAAATCCGATCATAAATGGCTAGATCATCCAGTTTCCCGTCAAAATAAATCTCCGAGGGGCTAGGGCCAAGTGGGTCATCTTGTCTCAAGTATCCTTTCCCGAGTGCAAACATTTTGGCTGAAGAAGAAAGCTCTATCAAATTTTCTGCTTCAATGAATCTAGTTGCTTGAAACGATGAAATTTGAGTCGTGGTAACCGGTTTAGCATCAACCCATATATTCGATGTTGTTCCGAAAGAAGCAACTAAGTGGTGCCATGTTCCAATCTTTAGTTTATCTTCTTGAAGATATGCACGGGATCCTCCTACACGTGGCCATCCGTTTGATAATTCTAACCCAAATAAGATTCCTTGTTCAGTTATCTCATAATAACTAGCATTTATATCAGGTAGTGTAGCTGTATAGGGTGCGGCAATTGTAAACAAAGGTGACTGCGTGGAAAATGAGTTCGCATAGACCCATAAACTGATGGTTCCTTCAGTGAGGGTAAATTCACTGGCATGAGGAAGTAGGTCGATGTATTGATCTGTTCCATTGAGGCTTATTGCATGTCCATTGTCTTCGCTAGGATAAGAGTCACCTAAACGGCCACTACCGTTGGGGGAGTCAATAACGGCGTCCCCCGAAGGTACATCAGCCGAACTTAATTGTACCCCAGGAGCATCCATTATAGCCCCTATTGGAACCGCATGAAATTTATTACCAGATATATCAAGAATACTACGCCCAGCCAAGTAACGCACCTCATTTGCATCCATGGCTTTTTGATATATTTTAGCTTCATCTAGTAATACACCTACTCCATTTATTGAGTTTATAGTTATGTCACGATCGCCCATAGTGGGCCCATTTTCACTTCTACCATCAATATAGAAAGTCGTTGTATTATCTTCACTTACTACTGCCAAGTGAGTCCAATAATTATTGATAGCGTAATCTAGGCTAGAGGGCCCAAATGTGTAGGTAGGGTCATTAAAAGAAAGAGTCGCACCACCAATAACTATATTCCATGTACTTGTGGGAATTGGTTTCGCCCAAATTGAAAATGTAAAATTATCATCTAATACCCCAGTTACAGAAAAATTTTCACCAACTGGCAAAGTGACTGCATTGCCTAAAATCCCCCAAGAAAAACTGTCAGGCAAAGATGGTGATGAATAAACTAATGGTGAACTTCCCGCCAAGTCATAAATTGTATTGCTTTGATTATCATCAAATGTCCAATGATGTTCTAATGTTTCAAAGTCATGTTCTCGGTTCCAACTAGGTGACGGTTGGTAACGTGCCTTTGTTTTATCTTCAAACAAAGTTTCGTGACGATCAAAAGTCCAATAACCTTTTGGTTTTATGGGATAATGTAAAACTGCCATGGTAGCGTTAGGCTCATATCTCTTTCCTTGGTTGAAAGTTCTTATTGTGCGCATGTAATTTGGAGGCTTAGAGCCATCTTCCCAACCTGTTACAGAAGCATTTGCCTCATCATGGGGATCATCAACATCACCGCCACCAGATCCCCATACTATTATTTCTGGAATGTTTAGGTCACCAGGGCGAGAAATCCAGGTTGATCCCAAAAAAGAATCTGCATTAACGGCAGATATTGTACCCAGGCCATCCACATAGGCGGTGGCATTTGCATCTGTTTTGTTGTAATCCTCCCAAATACTCGACCTCCTCACCTCAACTTGAGGGGTATTATTACGGTCATAACCTCGCCCGCCATACATCCGGTAGCCAAGTTCATCAATTAGAGTCGGGCCAACTCTTGGAATTGTAACATTTGATTCCTGCATTAATGCCCTTGCATAGGGTCTTGTAATTAAATTTTTTGATTCAAAAATTGTTATATTTTGATCCCTTTTATAATTTAAAAGTTTTAATACTGTACCGTTGCTCTCGTCTATAGAAGAAATCGTTCCATTCTTTTCCAGCAAGAATTCAAGCATTTCTAAATAGGTACCTGTTTTTTGAGTAACGTAGTTAGAAAATGCAGATCTTATAGTGTAATTGATGTCCGGGGTTTGAGAATATTGCGCCCCCTTGGATTTTACACTTGGATAAGCAAGCATGTTGATTTGTACTTGTGGTGGCGAGTTTTCTGGTTTTTTCAAAAAAGTCATCGGCAAATACTTCATAGTTTGATCGAAATAAAAACGATGTATCTCTCCTCTTCGAAACTGTAGTTGAGGTGCTACTTTTCCATCTATCATGAATTGAGCATGCTGGTTGATTCCGTCCGGCAACCAGCTGTATTGTAAATCACCAAAAAGGGAGACATTATGCTCTATAAGCGGTGCTTTAGCCAAAACAGCACGAGCACCCTGAATTTCTCCTTTCCTCGAGCTTATCGTCCCTGAAAGAGTGGAGGAATTTGTATTCTCCGAGCCCTTTACTGAAATTAAAATATTTCGGGAAGTTAAACCACCTTTCAGGTCAGATACCACTACTCTTACAACATGGCTGCCTGGCTCCGAGAATTTTAAGACTGCACTCGGTTGATTCAGAAATTCAATGCCATCAAGGGGCAGTTCATTCAAATACCAGGAGTACGCGTAGTGTGAAGTATTTCCATCGATTACATGAGCACCAACTACTACATTTTCGTTAACTTCTGGATTGTCATTGCTTACAAAAAGGTCAATTACGGGTGCTTTAGATAGGTTTGAGTCTCCTGCATTAACTACCACCTCCATAAAAGTCAGAGGCTCTACCCCTCCCTTCCTGATTGGAGTAACATGAAGGCCTAGATCATAGTCTGAGAAAGTACGGCCTATAAGCAAGGCAGCATCCTCAAAGTTTTGTGGACTTTGTGGCGTGGTATCGAGTAAGAAATTTTCCTGAGGCATAACCATAATGTCTGATGCTGAATAGAGGGCCAACCCCTTAGAAGAAAAATCTGTTCGATAGGAGACATAATATTCCTGAAGAGGAGGAACAACTTCGGATATTTCTTCATTTACAAGCGGGCGAGCCAACCCCGGTGTAAAGGTTGATAATCTCAAGCCCCGCAAGGCATGATTTGAAAAATCATCATCTAGCAACCGTGCCGTTAATGCTTGGTGCGGCCCTTGCGGAATGGTTATTGATGCTGGGGATAATGTTATTGTTTTCTTGTTGGTTGTGTTCTCGTCAAAAATATGGATTTCTACTGATGGTTCCTCAAAAAAACCCCTTCCCCCATCGCTGATGTTTAAATCCCAAATAAAACCATTACTCCAGTTAAAATCGCTAAGCACGCCCTCCCCGCTTCCCGTAAAAACCACCTTAATAAATCTTTTATCATTTACATCATTTGCATTGGGTAATGTGGCGTTTATCTCTTCGGATAGTAACACATTGAAAATTCTCTCCTTTAATGGGCGAGGTGGTTGGTTAATATTAGAGCGGTAAATTCTAAATGTGTTAGGGGTTGTTGCATTGGGCTCTTTCAAGAGATGAGTCGGCAGGTTGCTTTCATTAATATCCGCAATATCTGTGTTCAAATCGTAGCCCATCCCACTAATGTCATAAGGTAAAGCAAGTGCCCCCAACACAGCTTGTTGTCGAATAAGGCCAATATTCAGCTTTTCAATAATCGTAAGCTCGGAACCGCTTGTTAGATCGCTTGCACTTCCCATTGTGGTCAGATGATTATTTTTTTCAACTTGAATGGCTTCATCAGAAAGTACCTGCTCTCCAACGGAAGAGTAGGTGTGGGCTTTATTGACCCCTTGGTTAAAAAGTAGTATTTTTAATATATCTACCGTTGCTACCTCTCCGCCTGAAATTTTAATATGACCCCCGCTTACATCAGGAGCTAATTTGGGGTCATTAAGATCCTCTCCTTCCGAATAATTCGACAAAAATAGTACGCTGTGCAGAGTTGAGCCAAAAATAATTGAACAATCTGTTGTAAAGTCTTCTCCGTTTATAAGAATTTTAACATCTCCTTGAAGGACTTGGTCATAATACTCCCCAGGATCTGTAATATGAATTTGAGTTACAAATCCACTATCATTTATATCTATAGTTGCTTTTGCCTCAATGAAATGACTGTGGGTTGAGCCATTTTTAATTTCCACAACAGGTGGCCATGCGTCGTCTTGTCCGATTACAGATGAAATGTCGAAGCCAGCAGTTTGAATTGACCTGATTCCATTGAAGCGCTGGCTCCATGGAGCCCAGTCATCATTAATTACTTGGTATATATAAAAATCCAGACCAGGGTCAGCCTCCATGAGATCAAGGTTGAGTAAGGGATCATATTCAATTTCGCCCTCCATTGGACCAATAGTACCCGTTGAGTCATAAGGATTAATACTTCCATCATGCTCTCCTAGGGAAGCTAAAAATCTCGGAATCATCATGGTAACGGTGGGAGCAATAACGGGAACTAAGTCGAGCCTTTGTTCGGTATTGTAATACAGATAATTTCGCACCTCCTGCATTTTTTCTTCCAGTTTTTCACGGCCGATTGGCTCGTAGGTGTCTTTTTGAAGCTCCTCAACAATCGTTTCACTCCACTCATTAGTAAGAAGCATGTTTGAACCAATATTTGAAATGATTGGGTCAAATTGAGTGGTTTCCTCTAAGAATCTGGCGGGAATAACCAGAACTTTTCTAACTTCGGGAGGTAAACTCAAATGACTAATATTTTGGGCTGTGGTACTGCCCGCTCTTCTTTGTCGATAATGATTGGATGCAATCAAAGCGGGTAACTCTGTGCCCTTTGCTACAAATTCGGGGGCTATCTTGGGAGATGTGCTTAAAATAGCAGTGGTCTTAGTCGGTGAGATAGAGGAATTTTGATGTATTAATAATCTTTCCCTTACTGAACTTGGTAATAGACCTAACTTACTAAATATAAATTCCCTACCTTCTCTTGCCTCTAGTGATAATGGTTTATTTATTTCCAAAGCTTGAAAATAATTGATCGCCAGTTTTTCGCCCTCTGATAATAGGTCATAATGCATTCTGGGATCATGAACTTGGCATAGATCATCTTCAGGGACAGAAGCACACTTTTGATCTAAATATTTTTTGATCCAACCCTTAAAAGCTTCACGCTCCACATAAGCCTTTTTATTGATATCTTTTGGGGCGGAAGAAAGTCTCCGAGAATTCTCAGAGGTGCTTTTAACAGGTAACTTAGAGTTGGAATGAGAATGATGAACATAATCCTCAGAAAAAATAATTTGATTTTCCTGATCTCTTTCTGGTTTGCTAATCTGTTTCTCAATGCCAGCAGTTTTTGGGGCTTTTGTTCGAAGGCTAGTTTGATATGAAACAAAAATTAATGCTGTAGATAAGATTGTTGCCGACAGTAAGCACCTCCAAGCCAAAGGATAATTTGAGCAGACTTTAGCGAGAAAGAGCATTCTAAAAATCTAAATCCAAAAAGACAATTTTACAAGATTTGTAATAAAATAATTAAAAATGTAACAATTTATATCTATTGCCCCTCCTGGCCGCTAATATCCTTGGAAGTTCGTCGAATCGTGCCGGTGGGAGTCATGATGACAGGGTCCTTAAAGATCGATTGAGGGCTAATATTTTGAATAACTTCCCGAACAGGAGATCCGCCTCTAGAAACTATACTTGCACTAACAAATATGAGAAGATTGCGCTTTTGATAACTTTCTGCATTCGATTGAAAAAGTCTGCCAAGAAGAGGAATATTTCCAAGAACCGGAATTTTGTCATTAACCGTCTTAACCTCCTCACGTGTTAAACCACCTATTATAACAGTTGCACCATCGAAAATCGTAACGCGAGTGGATACCTTTCTAACAGAAAAGATAGGCATTAGTACACCAGATGGTTGAATGATCATAGGCGGTGCACCGACCTGCGAGGTTCCGATCATGGCCGAATTCCCCCCATATTCAATGAACCCATCAAATTCAGTAACTTTAGGCTTAAGCTCAAGGTTAATGGAGTTGTATTTCTCGATCGTCGGCGTGACATCAAGAACCACACCAACTTCACGAAAACCAGGTTGCTCGTCGTCCGGGGCAACCGTTTCAAACTGAGGAACAGCTGATGTAATTTGTATAGCACCCCCTAATCCGGCACCATCATCACCACCACCTCCACCAACAGTAGGTGCGGGTGCAGGTTCGTATTGGGTAGGATAGATAAATTCCTGTGCAACTGTAATTACAGCATTTTGACCATCCATTACCGTAACCCTAGGAGCACTCAGCAAATCTGTACCTTGTTTGCGTTTCAATGCATTTACAAGCAATGTTGCTTGGCTGCTACTTAAGATCATGGATCCATCTGAACCCACTTTTGCGGATGGATTGGACTTAAAGAGAGGTTGTACCCCAGAACCAATGCTAATTTTTCCTGGAAGATTAGGAAGTGGATTTGCGATATTCATGCTCGCATCTTCATTTTCGGGCATACTAATTATGGTGTCCCTTGTGGTTCCAGTAGGTGAGTGAGCTGTGGCAAGGGTCCGTGTATTTCCTGTTAGGTTTTGGCTGTAACTTGCGACAACCCGACCTGAATTGTCTCTCAAAACATCTCCTGTATTAGGATCAAACTGAGCCGTTGGATTACCCCAGCCAAATTCCCAACCAAAACTAATTTCATCCAAGGCACCTTCCTGTACTTCCAAAAACTTAGTTTCTATCTCCACTTGTCTACTAGAGTCCTGATCTAGCTTGGCAAGAATGCGCTCAATCAAGTCAAGATAGCGCCGTTCATGAGTAATAATCATTTGAAAACCATCAAACGAGAATTTATGCCCTTTCGTGTCGGTAAATGGTATGCCGGTACTTTCAAGAAATGCACGGATTTTCAGGCCATCATCTCCGCCTTCGCCGCCGCCTCCGCCTCCTCCACCGGGTGCAAATGGGTCAATATCACCTCCACCCTCTCCAGAAGAACTGCCAGTCATTCGACTGATAGTACCTTGGGTCATCTCATAAAATTCTGTTTCCATAGGCCTACCCTTAAAGGCACCTCCGGTTTTCTGTACAACAACTGCATCAGCACGTACATCAAATGTCCAGCCCACCATTTCGGTAATATATTGAATCATTTCACCAAGGGGCATAGAATTTAGGGTAAGAGTTACTGATGGTTCCTCTTCCTCTCCAATTAATGGTATGATGTTAAGTCCCTTCTTGGCAGGATCAGGTTCAGTTAAATCAAATAGCCTGGCTTGGCGTTGCAATTCGGACATTGCTTCGGAAAGCGGAGAGTCAAAAAATTGCACCCCAGGAACCTCGATTAGTTTGAGTTTTTTCTCAATATTACTGGGACCCTCCTCTACATCCTTGGTTTCCTCAATTTGACGATCAAACACTTTTGGTCTTTCCCACTCTCTCTCAATCTCTTCAAGCATTTCTTGTCTTGTTTTAATATATCCCAAGTAGCTTTCCTGTTGGCGCATCTTGGAAATACGCTTGAGCATTTCCTTGGCCTCAAAATTATCGCTGTAACGAGTTTCGATCGCTCGATAAGTCTCAGTAGCTCCAGTTAAGTCTCCATTAATAAATTGCACCTTTGCACGCATTAATAATTCTTGTAATTGTTGCTGCCTTTCTTTCCAGTCTGGCGTAAATTCTGAAATGTCTCTTTTAAATGGATCCTGCCGATCCTTTGAAACTTGTTCATTAGCTAGATCCGCTCTGCCTAGTTCCTTTTCAACTGCTTTTTGACCATCAGTTTCTTTAAGTCCTGGCCTTCCATAAGTAAGGGTGTCACCCTGTATATTTCGATCTTGGTAAAAGCCGGTGCGAAATTCGTCGATAAGGTTTTCCGCTTTTTCCCAATCTTTCTCTTCACGGGCATCATTGGCTTTTGCTAAATTGATGCGATTCTTTGTTAAAGA
>JAOFTV010000030.1 GCA_028045305.1 Opitutales bacterium
TACAACTCTTGGCATCTAGCCCATCGTAAGCTCCGGAATTGACCATGTTTCCAGCCCCGGAGTAGGGGAGCTTTCCTTTTTCCTCATCTCCGTCCGGGTGTGCAATGACCCGCCTGATCGGAATGTCAAATTTCTCCGCAAATTCATAATCTCTTTCATCATGAGCAGGGACCGCCATGATCGCACCCGTTCCATAGCTTATTAAAACATAGTCGGCGACCCATACAGGTATCTTTTCTCCATTTATTGGATTGATGCAATAACTGCCCGTGAAAACCCCTGATTTATCTTTTGCAAGATCTGTCCGGTCGAGGTCGCTCTTTTTAGCAGTTGCATTGATGTAGGCTTCTACTTCGTCTGCTTTTTCTTGAACGACTAAATTGTTAAGCAAGGGATGTTCCGGTGCCACTACCATGTAGGTTGCCCCAAACAAAGTATCTGGTCGGGTAGTGTAGACCGTTAATTTTTCTTCACTATCAACAATCGAGAATTGAACCTCGGCACCTTCGGACTTTCCAATCCATGCTTTTTGCTGTCGCTTGGTTGAGTCCGGCCAGTCAAGATCATCCAATCCTTCGAGCAACTTTTCTGCATAAGCGGTGATTCGAAGTACGACCTGTCGAAGATTCCGTCGCTCGACTGGATGATTGCCCACTTCTGACTTCCCATCAATAACCTCTTCGTTCGCTAATACCGCAAGTAAATTTGGACACCACCAAACTGGTTTTTCAGCAACATAGGCAAGCCCTCTTTGAAAGAGTTTAAGAAAGATCCATTGGGTCCATTGGTAGTAGCCTGGATCCGTGGTATTGATTTCCCGCTGCCAATCAATCGCAAAGCCGATACTTTTGATCTGCCTGCGAAAGTTATCCACATTTGTTCTGGTGGTTGCAGAGGGATGAGTTCCGGTTTTGATTGCATACTGTTCGGCTGGTAGTCCAAACGCGTCCCAACCCATAGGGTGGAGAACATTGTATCCTTTAGCTTTTTTGTAACGGGCGAGAATATCTGAGGCTACATAACCTTCGGGATGTCCAATGTGTAAACCGGCACCTGAAGGGTAGGGGAACATATCGAGGGCATAGTACTTTGGATTTTCGGAACAATCTTCTGCCCGAAAGGTATTTTCGCGTTCCCAATATTCCTGCCATTTTTTTTCAATGGTGGAAAAATCGTATTTCTGTTCGTCTTCAGCCATGTTCGTAGATTAAAGCCTTCAAAAATGAAGGAATCCGGAGAGTTTGGCAAAAGCAAACCCACTTCTTCAAAAGTTGTCTGAAAAATTTTTCTATTTCGGCGGACCGGAGCTATCTTCGATCATTTTTTTGATCACCTTGATTTCGGCAGATAATTCCTCCATCCGGTTGTGAAGGTCGTGCAGGCCATCTCGTACGGGTTCCGGATTGTTCCTTCTGCGTGCGATTTCTTGCTTGATCGAGATTTCCGCATTGGACTCATCCATACTGTTCATGATTACACCTATGACCAAGTTGAGTACGATCATGGTACCTAAAAGGACAAAACTTACAAAAAATAAGGCTGCCCCTAGAGGCGACGGAGAGGATGAGGGGTTCCATTTTGTCAGATCTGCAGAGGAGTATCCGTAGCCGTCTGAACCATACATATTGATATACATGACATCGGTCCAATCTTCGAGGGTAACCACCCGAAAGAGTGATAGTATGGAAGTTTGAAGGTTTCGAAAGTGTATGGGGTCGTTCTCTCCAAAAAGAAAAACAGCCATAGCTCCATATACATAAAATAACAGGAAGAGCAGAATGCTTACATAAAACATCGATGGCAGGCTCTTTAGCAGGCAGGTAACAAGTAGTTGTAGTTTGGGGATCGCAGTAACTAATCGAAGGACACGCAAAATACGAGCGAGGCGTAGGACTGGTAGAAAGGCACCTCCTAAATCCAAAAAAGGTTCGAGTAAACAGGCGACCACAATAGTAAAATCGAAAACATTCCAGGGATTCTTAAAGTAGTTGAATGGATTTTTCCCTTCGGCCAAAATCTTGATCGATGCCTCAAGAGTAAAAATGATGAGAATTGCCCGGTCTAGAAAGGTGAGTATTTGCGCATTTTCTTGAGCAAAATCAGTATAGGTCTGTGCACCAACTACGATCCCAGCCAATAAGATTGTAGCAATTATGAAGCGATTGAAATATTCGCTATTGGCAAGGGATGAGCAATGGGAATAAATCATAACGCCTGCTAGTAATTCGGGTATGACCAATGGTTCGAGAACAGGCAAGAATAGACACTCAAAGTTGCCAGGTAAACCGTGTGATTTTGTAGATTATTGAGGCAAATGCCCCTTGGTGTAAATAAGTTAAACCAAAGACGGAAAGGACTTAAATAAGTTTTGGCATCCAGTCTCAATGAGACGAATGATTTGATCATATTTGACTTGGGGCTCAATAAATTCGTCACTTTCAAAGGGGTCAGGCACATAAGGAGTATCGCTAGAAGGCAAAAAAGCACCGATCGCTTTAACCTCACCCCGTATGTAAAAATAACGAGACTTTATATATTCTTCACTTTCCCGGTCCAGGGTAATGATGAGGTTAGCAGATGATAGCTCGGACATATTTATCCTGCGGACATTTCCAGATAGTTCATAGCCGAAATTCCTTGCCGAATGAATCATGCGTTTATCAAAGCTACAAAATTCATATGCATCGGAAATACCCCGAGCCGATGGACGAATGCTCCCAAATAGATCGGACAGATGCAAAAGTTTCCGCATTACCTCTCTGGCCAATGGGGCACGGGACATTCCCCGTTTACTCAAAAAGAGCACATTGAAAAGTTCCGGCGAATAGTAAGGCGCTTGGTTTGGATGGGAACCTTCTCCAGATTGGTAAACTAACGATTCTTGTTTTAAGTCGCTTGGGTCTACGGAGGAGGAGGATCCTTCGAACTTTCCTTTAATTTTCCTGAAGAAATTTCGAGTTTTAGATGATTTGTTTGTGCTAGTCATTGGGTTTTCCAAAAAGGATTTAAATAATGTAATGTTAATAGCGATAAGTCCCAAAATTAGGAAGCTTGTTCGCGTTTTTTGTAAAAGTTTTTTTCAATCATACAGGACAATGCGCAACTTTCGTGCCAAGCTATTGCAAATGGGGATATTGGTACTAAAATAAAGCACTAGCTTTTTTTAGCGGGCTCTAAAGGTTCTTTGAGCAGCCTAGCGGAGCATGGTAACCGCTCGCCTGACGGTTTGGGAGAAGCGAATTGCTTCTTCTTCAGTATTATACATTGAAAAGGATGCCCTTGCGGTAGCTTCCACCCCTAGTTTCTCCATCAATGGTTGGCAGCAATGATGCCCTGTTCTCGTGGCAATTCCCTCAGCATCCAGAAGAGTGGCAAGGTCATGCGGATGAACCTTCTCTATTGAATAACAAAATACGCCCGCTTTATTTTCAGTGGTTCCATGCTCGACCAAACCTTCGATACCTAAAAGTTTTTCTCTGGTAATGGAAAGCAAGTTTTTTTCATGTGCATCGACTTGCTCAAACTGCATTTCTTCCAAATATCGAATGGCTTCTCCTAATCCGACCGCACCGGCAACATTGGGCGTTCCTGCTTCGAAGCGTTGTACTCCTGTTGCATAACTGGTTCCACTAAAACTCACTTGCTCAATCATATCTCCACCGCCTTGATACGGAATCATAGATTCAAGGAGTTGATCTTTGGCGAAAACTACCCCAATACCCATCGGTCCAAATACTTTGTGACCCGAAAAAACAAAAAAATCACAATCCATAGCTTTTAGGTCTACCTTGGTATGAGGTAGAGATTGGGCACCATCCACTACAACTTTCACTCCATGTTTATGTGCCTCCTTGATGATTTCATTCAATGGATTAACAGTACCTAGGACATTGGAAATGTGGCAAAGCGAGAGAATTTTTGTACTGTCGTTGGCAAGTATGGAAAAGAGCCTCGATAAATCTAACGATCCATCAGGTAAAACAGGAGCTACCTGAATGGAAGCATTTGTGGACTTAGCAACCATTTGCCAGGGAACAATGTTGGCATGATGTTCCATTTCTGTAAGTACGATTTGATCTCCCGGTTCGAGTAAGGGTTCGGCGAAAGAACGGGCAATTAAATTAAGACCTTCAGTAGCTCCGCGGACAAAAATGATCTCACCTGAAGAAACGCCAAGCCACTTAGCGATTCTTTCCCGTGCAGAATGGTATAAATTCTCTGCATCTTCAGCCAACTCATACACACCACGATGAACATTAGAATTGCTCGACTGATAAAACATGGAAATAGCATCTATAACTGCCTGGGGCTTTTGCGATGTTGCCGCATTATCCAAGTAAACCATTGGTTTCCCGCGGTTTGTACGACCGAGAACAGGGAAATCCTTACGAATGTTTTTAGGGTTATAGGAAAGCGAAGACATAATAACCAACTTATCGAAATAACTTCAAAGGACGAACCAAATTGGTTATGCGGTATAAAATTTACTGAAACTTTGCCAACAATAGACTAAAAAATTATTTTGGTATTAGGCAGAACTTTCCTAAGGGACTCCACGCCACCGTCTGTCATTTTCGAATTCCATAGATAAATCTCTTCCAAATCTTTCAATTTGACCAACTCCTTAACCGAACTGTCTGAAACTTCCGTTCCAGACAAATTCAAATAGCGTAAAAATTTTAAATCCTTTAGTTGTTTGATGCCGTTGTCACCAACCTTTGTGTTTCGAAGTCCGAGCCAAGTAAGGTTTTTCATTCTCTTGACAGTGCCCATCACCTGATCATTTACCTGCGTTCTTGAAAGGTTAAGATGAGAAATATTGTTTTGTATGCCGGAGAGTGCCCCCACATCTTGGTTATCGATCAAACTTGGTCCGGATGAAAACTCTGCACGAACCATTGAATGTTTCATAGAAAGTGGAGTAACCAATGCCCCTGTTTTCATTGCTGCCTTTATCTGTGTTTGACTAGGCTTACTAACTCTTTTCCCAAGTTGATCTACAAGGGGCACATTTTTAGAAACTTCTGAAACCAAGGAAGCATTAATACTTTCTTCTTTGGGTTTTTCGAAAGTATCGGATACATATTCCTTGGCACCTTCATCAATCCATTGTTTGAACATTTCCACTTCCTCTTTTGACAGGGGGTCGCCCTTGGGCGGCATGATCTCAGAGTCATCAGGGTCTAAGGTGATCACTGCATATAATGTACTTTCTTCGTGATCACCACGTTCTATGATCGCACCATCGAGGTTGCCTTTTAAAACAAGTTCATAGGTATTAAGAGCAAGACCAGCCTTGGGGTGAATGGTTCTTCCTTCCTTCACATATGGCTCACCGTGACAATCTAAGCACCTTTCTTCAAGGAGTGGGAAAATATGGTCATGGAAGGCAATGCCTTTAGTCATATCAGAGGATCCTGAACTACTGGCACTTGCCTTGGCTCCTTCTTCGATCCATCTTTTTATAACCGCGATTTGTTCAGGTTCTAAAGGTCCACCCTTTGGAGGCATGAACATGTCATCATCTTCGTCTAATGTAAGAACCTCGTGGAGATAACTATCTTCGACATCGTTCGCGGTGACTACCGTATTGTCGAGATTTCCTTTCATTACTAATTCATAAGTGTTTAATGCCAGACCTGCTTTGGGTTGGATGGTTCTTCCATTTTTCTCATAAGGTTCCTTGTGGCAACTTAGGCAACGATCTTCGAGAATCGGCAAAACATGGCTAGTAAAATCAACCGCCTCGTCAGCTTTGGGAATGCCTCCACTTTTTTTATTCACAGCCAAGTCTGGATCTTGTCCAAGCTTGACTGGTTGATAAGCAAAAAACGAACCATTGCGTAACTTAGGCTTTTTCTTCGGAGGTGCCATCAGACGGGGACCATCTTGAACGGCTGTATTTGAATCATTAGCACCATTAGCTTGGGGCTTTGGTACGGTTTCCTTTTCCTCCGTTGCAATATTTGTACCTATCATTCTGGGATCACCTTGGGGAATTCTTCCCTTTTGTGCCGCCTCAATTAAGTACTTTTGATCCTCAGTAGAAAACTGTTTGTAACTTACCTTGTATTGTTTTTTGGATTGGTCCTCGAAGTAAAACTCTTGACCTTCGTAGCTAAGTACTCGGAAGGGAAAAGATTTACCGCCTGTCGTGGTAAAAGTCCTAAAACTTTCTTCTCCAAAAGTAAAAATTGAAGATACTAGGCACAATAATAAATAAGTGATCCATCGCACCACCATCTTTTTAAGGATTTACCGGGCTTAGGCAAGTACATCCAATAAAGGTTCACCATCATGAGCAACTTTAAATGGTCGTCCGGATGGCGAGTATTGAACATCATTGAGAGGAAGTCCCATTGCATACCCAATGGTTGCGTTTAAGGAAGCAGGATCGATGAATTTCCCATCTACTGGGTTTCTGCCCACACTATCCATCTTACCATAAACAGTACCTCCTTTAACTCCTCCACCAGCAAGAAATGCAGAGAATCCGTAAGGCCAATGATCTCTTCCGTTTCCACCATTAATTCGAGGAGTACGACCAAATTCTGATACAAGAACAATCATGGTGTCTTGGAGTAATCCACGCATCTCTAAGTCAAGCATCAGTGCACTGAGACCTTTATCCAAATCTGCACAGTTATTCGCGACAGATTCAAAATTATTCGAGTGAGTATCCCATCCTCCTCGATTTACCTCAATGTAACGAACTTTATTTTCGACTAGCCTACGGGCTAACAAACAGCCTTGTCCAAATGGGGAACGACCGTAGAGGTCTTTCATTGCGTCGGGTTCAGAATCGACATCAAATGCCTTTAGATCTTCACTACGCATAAGTTTAACAGCATCGTTATATAAATCGGTGTATGCACGAACCTGTTTTTGATCGTATTTGTCTAAAAAGCTGGCGTTCATTTTTTGTGCCATGGCTAACCTGCCATCGAACCTAGTTTGGTCGAGGTAATCTGCTGCTTTACTATTTGCTAATCCTGCAGCGGGGTTGCCAATGGGGAGGGGACCAAACTTAGATTCCAAAAATCCTGAGCTACCTGAACGTCCGTTAATGGCAATGTTCATTGGGATTGTCGAATTAATCGGACCAGACATCTTGGCTATCCAGCTACCAAAAGTTGGGTGTGATATCGTACCACGCATCTGATAACTGGTATGCATTAAATAATTTCCCTGCATGTGGGCACCTTGGCTTGTCATCATTGTGCGGATGACGGCGGCATTGTGCATATGCTTAGCAGTCTCAGGTAAGTTTTCAGACAAAAATACACCATCTGCACTAGTTGGGATTGGGCTCACTGGGCCTTGGTAGCTTTCCTTGTCCGCATCCGTATTGGGTGCAAATGTATCCAAGTGTGACATTCCGGCAGACATGTATAAGTAAATTAGGTGGCGGGCGTTCGCTGGTCGTGTGCCAGGTTGTAGGGCCTGGACAGGTGTGTGAACATAGGAGCCTGCCATAGGCAAAATGCCTACTCCAAGGCATGCTTTGGCGGCACTGGCAACAAATTCTCGACGGCTTAATTCATCTAAAGTTTTAAGATCTGATTTCATGTTTTGTTGGATTTTGGTGTGTATTTAACGAACAAATAAAAATTCATGACTATTTAAGAGTACCCATGCAATATCTTTGTGGCTGTCATTTGATTTTAAGCGATTTACCATTTCACTAAAATCAGAGGCCTCACGAGTATTTGGCTTTCTCTGTAATATTGAAAGAAAAGCGTGTTCGATCATATCTTTTGTAGTCTTTTGCTTAGCAAGTTCTTTCATGAAAGGAGAGTTAGGATTACTGATGATATTTTTTTCCACATATCCGTTCATTATAGCTAACACTTGGTCAACTGCTGCTTGTTTGTGAGAAACCTGGATTTGGTCTCTCGGCGATCCTCCAAACTGTCGGATGAAATGACCGGGAGGTGCAGGGTGACCCACCTCCGAAGCCCGTAAAGAATTGGAGTCGCTGGTGGAAGTTCCTCTTCTTGCATAGGAACCTGGAGTCGAATCCTGTGCGCCATCCGCCATCATCTCACCATCCATTTTCATCTCATCCATTTGGGGGAGATTGGCTACAAATTGATCCTTACAATTGTCGCAACAGAATGCAACCGTTTCACCCTTCTCATTTTTGGCGGTGATACTCTGGTCTGCAGTCCGTCCTGGTCTAATTGGGCAATTTTCATTAATTGGTTTGGACATGGGTTTGCTATCCATGTCTTTTACCATTTCTGCACCGGCTCCAGGTGGAGGAAATCCAAGCTTATCCATGAAAATTTCCTCAGCAGTCATATTGATGTATTTTTGGTACTGATCGAAACCACCATCTCCAAACCTTGAGTTAATACGATTGTCCAAATCTGCGTAGTTAAGAGCGACAAGGGAGTCCCATAATTGTTCCCCTGACATGCGTTCAACTACAGGACCTTGATAAAAATAAGGAACTGCTCCTCTTTTGGGGTTGTTAGGGTAGGGTCCGGATATTACATGTTTAACCTCTACAGGAATAGTTTCATCCTTAGTATCTCGCGGAGTAATCTCACGGGTTGGAGATTCGCGTTGGAAGGCACGGGTGTTGTAAAGAATTCGAAGGAATTCTTTCATATCGTAGTCCAATGCAACCATGATTTTCTCCAAATGGAGCATCAACTCTTTATCCAAGGGCAATGTGTCATCAAACATGTTATCCACCGGTTCGATTAATCCGATCCCGAAAACGGTTTTCCACAACCTGTTTGCTATTACCACGGTGAAACGGGGGTTGTCGGGAGAGGCAAGCCAACTTGCATAAGAAGCCCTTGAACCTTTTTCTTGTAAGTTTTCGTCCAATTCAACGGCAAGACCGAAGATGGTATTCGCTTTTACTTCCTGCCCGGGTTGGGCGTTATCGTATTGGTAGTCATTGGGCAAGTTGATCTTCCCTTTACCCATGTCATCCATGCCACGATTTAAGAGTTCTCCTAAGCCCCTGGTAAGTCCTCGACGGCGATTACCAAGTGCAGCTCTCTTCCTTGCTTTTTCATCGTCACTTAAACTTGAATCGTTGTTAACTTTTTTTTGCTCCTCATTGATCCATTGTCCGACAAGACTGGAATATTTCCCAAATTCAGTGGATTCATTATTTCTAGGCTGATGTGCCCCATAGGTGTAGGCAGCCATTTCATAGAATTGTTTCTGGGTCCATCGGTCAAATGGATGGTCGTGGCACTGGGCACATTCCAAACTGGTTCCCAAGAACACGCGAACGGTGTTCGCCATGCTGTCCAACCCCATTCCAATATCCCGATAAAAGTAGCCAACTTCTCCATTACCCCTAACCCATAACGGACCCGTTGCAGCAAGCATGTCATGAACAAATAAGTTGTAGGGCTTATTTTCAGAGAGTGACTCTTTAATGTGCTGAATAAAGGGTACACCATCGGGTCCTCTGTCAACTGAACCACTAGCCCTTAGAATATCTGCCCAATATATGAACCAGTTGTGAATGTAGCCTTCTGAGGCGAGCAATTTGTCAATAAGATTAGCTCTAGCTTTCGAACCTCGATTTTCCATAAAATCCTTGGTTTCTTCTAAGGTAGGAATGCGACCAATGATTTTGAGATATATACGACGGAGAAAGGCCTCGTCAGAGATTTCCTTGTTAGGGCGTTGTTCGTAAATCTTGAGGCGCCGTTCGATTTTCTGATCAATGGAAAGAGAGAATTTTGAAAGGGTACGAACATCGAGAGGCTTCTTGAACTTCGGAAGGGCATCATGATTTGGAGGAAAATTATTCTTTACAAATGCCTGGTCATCCTCGGTGAAAATGGCTAAGTTAATGCGAAATAATTGTAAGTCATTTGATCGTTTTAATAAGACATCACCATCCTCAAAATACTTTAAAACAGTTCCGCGAATCACTTGACCGTTTTTGGAGCGGAAATCTCGATCGGTTATTGCAAATAGACTGGAAAAAAAGAGGAAGAAACTAAGAATAGATGCTGATTTTCTAAACATAAGTATAAAGTCTAAAGTTAACACTTGTAATGCAAGTAAAAAAAAGCCTCTGAATGAATTTTCAATATTGTAACTCACTAGAGCCTAAGATTCGTAAGCTTTAAGCATAGTAAAATCAATGAAATTGTTATAAATATTGTATTAATGTCGGTATTTACTTTTATTTTTCAAGCCTGTTGCCAAGTTGGCTTTTTTGGCCATAATCAGAGTTTTCTTTAGCTTGATGTTTACAGAATTATTTGGTTCTTCACTGTTTAAAAGTAAATTTTGTATTTGTACAATTTTACCAATGATTTTTCTGTCGGTTACAAACTGCTCGGACTCTGGTAAAGATCATCTACAAATACCTTCAGCAAATGATGATAAGAATTATCTTGTTGATCAATATGTCGGGGCAGAAACTTGTGCGGAGTGTCATAACCAAGTGCATGAAAAATGGGAGGGGTCCCACCATTTTCATGCTATGGAATTGCCCAATGAGCAAACAGTCCGTGCCGACTTCAATGATTCTACATTTGAGAATTATGGAGTAACTACCAAATTTTTTCGTGATCAGGAAAAATACTTGGTGGAAACTGAAAATCAGGAGGGGGAACTGGAAACCTTTGAGGTTGCTTACACCTTCGGGTGGGAGCCTCTTCAGCAATACCTAATTAAATTTCCTGATGGTCGGCTTCAGGTGCTGCCTACTTGTTGGGATGTTGAGAAAAAAGAATGGTATCATCTATACCCAGACGAACGCATTGCTCCGGAAGACCCTTTGTTTTGGACTCGTTCCCTACAGAATTGGGATCATATGTGTGCCGATTGCCACTCGACAAACCTGCGTAAAGAATTTGATTTTTCAAAGCAGGCTTTTTCCACAAAATATTCTGAAATTAATGTAGCCTGTGAATCTTGTCATGGACCGGGGCTCGATCATGTAGAACACGCAAAGTCAGGAAAGGCGTGGGTGGGTCTTGCTCATTATGCCTTGGCAGATGTGAATTCCACCAATGTGGCCCAGATTGAATCCTGTGCTAAATGCCATGCCCGAAGGTCAATTGTTCACCCTAATCATCATGCTGGCGATCGCTTTCTTGACCATTTTTTACATGAAGTTACTCAGCCCTGGTCTCCCGAAATGCAAGTCCCCACCTATCATGTAGATGGGCAAATTGATGACGAGGTATATGTATACGGTTCCTATGTGCAAAGTAAGATGTATCACCAAGGGGTGAAGTGCACAGATTGTCATGATGCACATACCACCAAGTTACATCATTACGATAATCAACTTTGTACCCGCTGCCATGTGCCAGATGAAAAAAATCCCGCCGGTTTTGATAATCCAGGTCATCATTTTCATGAGATGGGCACCCAAGGGGCTAATTGTGTGGAGTGTCATATGCCTCACAAAAATTACATGGTTATTGATTCCCGGAGGGATCATAGTATTCGAATTCCCCGACCGGATCTATCCGCTAAGTTTGGACAGCCAAATGCTTGTACTAATTGCCATTCCGACAAGTCATTTCAATGGGCGGCCGAGGCAATTGATCGGATCAAGGGCCCCGATCGGCCCAAAGAGGTGAGGCACCCGGCTGCTTTCCACGCATACCGTACGGGCTCATCTGAAGCTGAGAAACTTTTACTCGAGGCGAGTTTGGATAAAATGTCTCCCGCTTTTACCCAATCCGGAGCCTTGCTTGCTCTTCGGTCTTTCATCAGTAAAGCTTCCAATGATGAGGCGATCAGGCAACTGGAGTCCAATCAATCCATTGTCCGGACGGCGGCCATCTCCAAGCTTGAGACATTGAGAGATGCCGACCGATACCGCTATCTGGTTCCTATGCTGAAAGATTCTGTGAGAGCCGTGAGAACCGAGGCTGCACGTGCCCTAGCATCGATTCCAAAAAAATTATATTCGGTTGAGGACAGCCAGCTTTTTGAACAAGTTTTCAAAGAATTGAAAGCCAGGTATGAGAGCAACCTCGACCGTTCAGAATCCCATCTTTCTCTTGGAATCCTTGCTGAAAATCAGCAACTACCCGAGCAAGCAGAACAACATTATAGAAATGCGATCATACGGGATGAATTATTTGTGCCCGCACGCTTAAACCTTGCCACTCTTCTCAGCTCTCAGGGGCGAAATGAGGAGGCAGAAAAGCTACTTCGGGAATCTGTGCGTATTCAGCCCACCTGGGGCCAGATCCATTACTCTTTGGGTTTATTGCTGGCAGAGGATAGAGCACGCTTAGCAGAGGCTATTCGTTCACTCGAACGGGCGTCGGGCTATTTGCCCCAAAATTCACGCGTAACCTACAACCTTGCCATCGCTTACTGGCAAAGCAATCGGGTGGAGGAAGCAGTTCGCTCGTTTGAGCAATCTATCCGCTTGCAGCCCGATAGTCCAGAATATCGGCAAAGAATCAGTGAGTTGCTCGCCCAGCGAGGACACTGGAATGACGCACTTCCCCACATTCGAAGACTGGTTGAACTTGTTCCAACGGAACCAAGTTTTCGTACCTTCTTAACTCAGGCGGAGCAGAGAAGCTCTTCTTCTAAAAAGTAATTTTACAGTTCCGTAAAATGGTTACTAACCGTTTTTGATCCTTTTCAGTTATCCCGGTGTTTTCAAGGTTTAAACTTTCTAGCTGTTTCATTCCCAATAGAGGTGAGTAATCCTTAATAGATTGAGCTGATTTGAGAACTAGCCGTTTTAATTTACGAAGATTTTTTATTGGCTTGATATCTTCTATTTTCGTTTGGGTCATCTCCAGTGTGGTAAGTTCTTTTAATCCTGAAAGGGCTGAAATATCGGAAAGCTCAGATGCTGCACTAAGTTTCAAAGTTACTAATTTTTTACAGTTTTGAATATGGTCTAAATTTTTCGTTTTCCAGTAGTTGATAGATAAGTTTTCAAGTTTGGTAAGTTTTTTAAGGAATTCGGAATTCTCAACAGATGTCCAGCCAATGAAAAGGGAGGATAGGCTCGTAAGATCGCCAATTGACTGCATCTCTTTGAGCTTAAATGCAGCAGTTATCTTTAATTCTTCCAACTTTTGTAACTGATCAAACCTTGGAAGTTTGGTCAGAATTGTTTTTCTGTAATCACCTTCGATTTGGAGGCTTTTGAGATTG
>JAOFTV010000031.1 GCA_028045305.1 Opitutales bacterium
ACAAGTTCCTGAACTTCATTAACTTTTCCTTTGAGCATCGCCTCCCCAACTTTAAACCAAATAACCTGTTGCTTTGCTTTGTAGAGGTCGCTGATTAAAGCGATGGTCGCGGTATTTGGCGAGATAGAGGTGAGTGCTTCATTAAGTTGCTTTTCAGCTAGTTGGTAGTTGCCTCGCGAACTGTCTGCTAAAGCTTTACTTAATGATGCCTCTGCAGACCTTAGGCTCATATTTATCTTCGCCTTTTCCTCTTCAACAAGACGATCCAAATCTGGCTTTGCATCATCGATTGGTAGCCCTGCCTTCGCCCTAATCTCAGCAAGGTCTCTTTTGGCCTTATCCAATTCACCCACTAATTTCCCAACCAATGAAACATCTTTGCTTTCCTGAAGTTTTGTTTTTACTTCACGCCTGATTTGACGATCATTAAGCTCATCAGCGATATTTCTGCGGTATTTTTCAATATATTGGCTGGCCAATGAATATTTTTTTTCACTCATCGCTTTGTTAGCTAATTTAAAATATAACTTGGTTTCTTCTGCCTTAATCTGACGGAGGTAAAATTCATTCTCACTCGTTTGCTCCAACTTAGTAAATGCGTTACCCGCAAGCTTTTGTGCTTCGTCTAATTTGCCTTCCTGAGAAAGCACACGTATTCGATCCAATAAACTAACTAAATTTGTTTGAGGACCAATTAAGCGAGAGTTTGGTTCCTCCTGTAAAGAAGGTGGAGGGGCTTGACTGGGTATGCCCTCAAGTTGGGATTGGCCAACTAAGGGAGTGAAACTTAAGTTAAAACAAATAAAGGCAAGAAATGTAGAACCTCCAATGGAGACAATGAATTTGATTGTACGAGTGGGCATCAGCTATAAGGTAATGTGTCCTTAAAAGTAGATAACAAATACCGCAAAGAATAGATATAAGGTCAATCTAGAAACGAGCTTAATTAGGAACTAGGATTTGTTTAAAATTTGATCAATAAACGAAAGATTCCTCAACCAAATTTGCCAGCCTCGGATCTTGCTTTGTAACTTTGATAAATTTACTGGTTAAGTTGATTTCAATTATTTTATATTCTCGGCCTCCAACGACAAAAATCTTACCGTTATCATTAGACGTAAAAGACAAACTTTGACCGCTATATCCAGGTAAAGAAATTTCGAAATCAAAAATAATCTCACCCGCAAAGACCTCTTTCATCAAACTATTAATTTCGAAAGGGTCATCAAACTTTAAGTCTCTAACCATCGCTCGACCGACTGGTCGCAAACCTCCAGTCTGGGGATTTTTATGCTGTTGTACGACAAAATGTTCGATTATAAATAATTTATCAGGATCTTCAGGTGTGCATTCAATTAAACTGGGTTGCCCAGGTTTTCGATCTAGATTTTTTTTATAGAATTGATTAGTTTTGATCCGATTCCTGACTGGTCTATCAGAGGTTGATGATTCTTGAGAAGTAAGATCCTCAAAATAGGGGGTGTTTCCAATCCAACTACTTAAGCGAAAAGGGTAACTTTTTCTAGTAGCACTTTTCAGGCTTATACCAAAAGGTTCCTCAGGTAATTCCTCTAATTCTTTATCAGGTAAACGAGTGGTCAACCTTCCCTCATG
This sequence comes from Opitutales bacterium, assembly GCA_028045305.1. GTDB lineage: Bacteria > Verrucomicrobiota > Verrucomicrobiia > Opitutales > Seribacteraceae > Chordibacter. The sequence goes on from JAOFTV010000031.1 coordinate 1,615, forward strand.
TACATAGATAACTGGAGGCGTAAATAAGTCATAACTGGAAGTATTCAAATCATTAGTTTTTCTAGTCCACTTTGAAATGGTAGGCTGTTCATCGCTTGAAATGTCCGGAAAAGTCGCCTTTTGATAAAATGATAACTCTAAATCAGGGTTATCGATGACAGAAGCAGGAATGCTTTCAAGATTTAATTCTTGCTTTCCAGAAATTTGATGTACTTTGGAAAAAGGAATTAATTCTGTAGTGCGATTAACTCTAATTGCAAAATTATTAGGAGTCTTATTCCAATCTTCGGTAAGAACTGCTTTTTGTTTAAGCGTACCTGATTTCAGGGTACCGTCATTTAAAATTATATTGACGAGTGAGTTTCTTTGATAACTAACAGACTTAATTTTGGTTTTTGACCATAAAATTTCGTTGGGGTCTTTGAAAAATATAAATTCACCTGGTAATAATTTATTGTCCTCATTTTGGAGTAATAAAAGAGAGTCATCAAGAACTTTAAAGTTAAAAGAAGAGAATATCTGGGTATTAGCAGATTTATCTGTGGAACTAAGACTAAACATGAAACATAAAGCTAAAAATAATATACCCAATATTAAGAGTAGTTTATCGTAGTACTTAGTTAAAAATTGCATGTCATTAAAAGTTAAAGTTACTTTTTATTTCATTAATTAAAATATTTTCGATTGCACTATTATTACTATGGTTTGGTGTAACATTTATGATAGCATCAATGTCATAATCAACATCGTAAACATATTCAATGATGAGAGAAAATTTAGATTCTATATCATTAATAATTGGTAAAATATCCTTTTCCATAGACTTTTCAGTAGACAAAACAAAACTGTCTAATGAATCTGACTTTTGTTTACTGATATTTCTAAACGCTGTAAATTTTCGTAAGCAATAAGGGGGTCTTAGTTGATTAACAAAGTTTCTTGCATGATTTGTGTTTCCACGAAGAACAATTGAAAAGGCAAGTGTACTAATATTTTCATTATGGCCCAAAAGAATCAAATCTGTTAAATCTATTTTCGAATCACCAATAAACTTTTGATCTATTTCGCCAACGCTTTCTCTTTTTATAGACTCAATTGAAAGTGGCTCATCAAGTGCGGATGTTACAAGAAAATCAACAATTTGTTTAACTATTGCGGCCTGTAAACCTAAACGATTAGCTTCATTTTTATTAAAGTTAGGCCAAAATCCATCATAGGATGCAAAACTAAAACCAAAATCCTTATTTTTAAGACCATTTCCTTCGTTTCCAAAAGAATTTTCGTTAGTTGTAAGATTGAAGGAAATGCCTGCTTGTTCACACCTTTGCCTTAAAGAAGGTAAAAGGCGGTTTATTTCACCATTTATAACAGAGATTGAGTTATTCTGATATTTAGAGTTTAAATTTTCCTGAACATTTAAAAGATTATCAATGTAATTTTGAGTATCACGAACTAATTTAACCGCTTTATTCTTTTCGTTTTGAGAAATAATTAGGTCACGCTCGATAGATTTAGATTTGAAAATTGCCTCTGCTAATCCATCATTTTCTACACTTAATTTATTTAATACTTCCATTTCCTCACTCAAGTCACTTTGATTCGAAAATAATATAGCTAAAAGTGTTAAAAATACCAAAATATTTAATGTAATTAAAATGAAATATTTAGATTTTATGATTTTCATTTATAGTTGTAACTCGAAGTGAAAATGAGTGAAATATCGATTAAACAAATCACCTTTTCCCTCTGTTGAAAAGGATTTTTTTGTAATAGCAGTTATAATATCGGGTTTTTTAATCGTACTAATAAGTGACTCTTGCCTTTCAGTATTTTGATCAATCAGTAAGTTCATCATTTGTGCCTTACTCATTTCCTTTTCAGTCTCTTTTAAGCGCACTAAATATCTACCGGATATTTTTACAAATGTAAATAATTGACCGTTCTTTTGTTTAGTTATAGTTTCCAATTCGTCTAACCAAAGATCCCCACCCGGTGTCTCCCGAAACAACTTTTCCATTGATTCTAAAAGTTTAAACTCCCTGTATAACGTACCTTCAGTATTAATTATATCTCGGGAGTTTTTGACCATACTGTCTACCAGTTTTTTATTAATATTTATTTTGGCTTTCTTTTCATCCAAGTCCTTTATAACCAATTTTTTCTCAGAAAGTTCCTTTCTTAAATCACTAATTTCCTTTTCTGTTCGATTAATATTAGAAATGTTATTTGACAGAAACGGTAAGGGACAAAGTGCAAACATCAGAACTGCAAAAAACAAAATTGGAAGTTTTTTCTTACCTTCAAACGCTTGTAAGCTTTCTTTTGGTAGTAGATTTATAAACTTTTCATCTGAAATATTCCCTGACATTCGATTTTTCGAGAGTCCGAATGATTCAGATATTGAGCAACTCAATGCTGGATTATTGCTAGCTCGTAAATCTTTTGAAAGTATCAACCCCTGAAAGGGATTGTAATAAGATATTGGCATTTGTAAACACTCTGAAATAAAGTTCACGAACCCAGGCATTTGTGTTCCTTGACCTGTAATTAAGGCAACCTCTGGCAGTTTGCCTTTTTTCAATCGCTTATAGTTTACAATGGCTCTGGAAAGTTCTTGCCCCATCTTTCCCATAAAAGTTGTAGCCGCCGCAGAAACTTTATCTTGTGCCATTTGGTTTTCCGAGCCTTGGTATTTGCCTGCATAATAACTTAATTTAAATTCCTCGGCTTTTTCAACCGACAGACCTAATGAATCAGCGAGTAATTGAGTTAACGTAAGCCCACCAACTGCTATATTTCTAACAAGAAACCCTGTAGATCCAGAAAAGACTAGATCAGTTGACCGAGCACCAAAATTGATAAGCAAAATTTCAGAATGAGCCTTATATTCATCGCACTCCTTCAAGGCCCATTGATCCAAAATTGTACTTGGGTATAGGCCTCTTGGTGTAAGTCCGTTTTTAAAAAATAAATCTAGTAGTTGTTCAGCATTTATTTTTTTGACAGCAAAAGCTAAAATTTCTTGTTCGATACCGTCATCATCAATCACCTGGTAGTCCCAAACAAGATCCTGCAAGGGAAATGGCATTTTTTGGGTTAGTTCGTAAGATACGATTTTAAATTGCTTGGCTGCTTCAACCTTCGGTACTCTCAATGTTTTGGCCAATAGTTTACTACTTGGCAAAATTACACTGACATCTCCTTTAAACTTATGATTAGTTGTGGCTTCCTCAACCGCCTCTGCTGTTTTCCGAAACCATTCATCTTCATCTCCTGAGCAGGCAAATGTTCTTTGATAAAAAGTATCCAAAACAAGCTTATCATCAGAGGTAACGCTGAAAGATGAAGCACTTGTTTGCCCACTTCCCAAGTTAAAAACGATAGATTTTTTGAGTCCCATCTATGTATCAATTTTACAGGATTACATAAAAGAAAAGAATTAAAATTCCCACGCAACTGGCCCTAAATTTCGTAAATTTGATGCATCAACAAGGTGGGCAGGTATAAGGATACCCTTATTCTTTATACTTTTGCTAATGGCTTCAGATTTAAATTTTTCTAAAATATCTTCACTAGAATATTTTTCAAAAACGACTGAGTCCGATACATTGAAAGCCTCTCCATCTCTTGAAAACTCTACGACATAACCATTTGGCTTCGGAGTGGAGCCTGCGTATTCGTCACGCTCTGCAATAATTGTGGGAAAAAGAAAGTGGGCGGTTTTAGTAGACCGATCAACCTTAAGGACTTTGACTTCAAGTTCTGCTGAGTAATAGTCATTGAATTGTATGTCTCCTTTATCTCCTCGAACATATTTTCTCTTAAAATCGTTTCTAAAGCAAATTGTGATTTTAATATTCAAGTTGTTAAGGTACTCAGGGTTAAATAATTCCTCCATGGAACTGGGCTTACGACCATCAAGGGCTTTCATGCCTGGGTGGCTTTTTACCAAAAAAGGCACGGATACCTTGAGCCAATTATCGCTAGCTCTAGAAACCTCCACTGCACCATCAAGTTCAATTACGTTATTCGGTTCTAATTTGGCTTTTAATTGGTGGATAGAGGTAATCAAAGCAAGGAGTGCTAGACAAGTGATGACATTATTCATTAGCATTAGGGGTTGGTGTGGATTACTTACATTCTAGCAGTAATTATATGTAAACAAGCATTTTTTCCATGAAGTTCAAAATCTCTTGCCTATTATTTATTAAAGATGAGTCCGATCGTCTCCTTATGATCCGACGAAAGAAAATGCCCAACCATGGCCTATGGAGTCCACCTGGAGGGAAGCTGGAAATGAATACTGGGGAGTCTCCTGTCGAATGTGCCCAACGTGAAGCTTTCGAAGAAACCCGCATTGAACTTAAAGATAATGACTTGAAATTATTCGGATATGTTTCTGAAAAAAATTATCAAGGAAACAACCATTGGTTAATGTTTATGTTCGAAGTCACTCCGGTCTTAAAGTACACCCCAAAACCCATAGACGAAGGAGAGTTTAAATTTTTTTATCGATCAGAAATCAACGGTCTCTCTATTCCTCCTTCTGACCATCAATTAGTTTGGCCCGTCTATGATAAGAGAAATCGAGGGTTTTGGGGACTGCGGGCCGATTGTTCAAGCTTTCCACCAGATTTAAAGATTGAAGTTAGCCCCTAATTAAAACATTTTTAAAAACTTATTTTTAACATGGAAGGACTTTATCACGACACAGACTTGGAGAAATCCAAAGAAGAAATCTCTTCAATTCAAAATGAATCCATAGAAGGTGATGAGGTTCGATCTTTTTCAGAAACTCCCATTAATAAATCACTGGATTCAGAAGAGCGAGTTCGACTCTTTTCTCAAATGATGAGGATTCGTCGATTTGAAGAGCGTTCCCTTCGAGCTTATCAACAAGGCCACATTGGTGGCTTCCTTCATCTCTACATCGGTCAAGAGGCGGTAGCGGTTGGTGCTGTCTCAGTTATGTCCGAAGATGATCATGTAATTACAGCTTATCGTGACCATGGTCACGCACTTGCTGTTGGTATGAACATGGACGAATGTATGGCGGAATTGTTAGGTAAGAAAACTGGCTGCTCCAAGGGGAAAGGTGGCTCGATGCATTTTTTTGCTCCAGACAAAAACTTTTGGGGTGGTCATGGGATTGTTGGTGGCCAAACTCCATTAGGGCTTGGTATTGCTTACGCCTTAAAATACAAAGGAACTAAAGGGGCTTGTCTTTGTTTCATGGGAGACGGAGCCACAAACCAAGGACCTTTTTACGAATCCTTGAATCTTGCATCTTTATGGGGTCTTCCTGTTATTTACGTAATTGAAAACAACGGGTACTCCATGGGAACTGCCGAATCTAGGCATTCCGCAGGAGAACCACTGGCCAGACGGGGGGAAGTATTTGATGTCAATTGGTCTGTTCATCATGGGCATGATCTTTATGAAGTACGAGCTGCTGTTCACGATGCACTCACTCTTGCCCGAACTGAATCCAAACCTTCCGTTTTGGAAATTATTACATACAGATACAGGGGGCACTCTGTTGCAGATCCCGATCAAACCTACAGAAGCAAAGAAGAGATTGAAGAATATAAAAAAAGTAAGGATCCAATAAGTCTTTACAAAGATATTTTGATTAAAGAGGAATGTCTGACAGAAGAGTTAGCACAAAAAATTGACCAATCAGCAAAAGAAGAGGCAGATGCATCCGCTGAATTTGCGCTAGCAAGTCCAAATCCTGATCCTTCTGAATTGATGGATGATATCTACTGGGAAACAGACAACCCAACTGATCGACGATCTGAGGGCACTATGTTTTTTGAATGTCCTGAAACCTAATTTACTGGACGATAAATATGCCGTTAATAACTTACAGAGAAGCTTTAAATCAAGCTCTTTCCGAAGAGATAGCTCGTGATTCAAATGTTGTTTTGATGGGCGAAGAAGTCGCACAATTCAAGGGTTCCTACAAAGTTTCTGAAGGCATGTTAGAAAACTTTGGATCAGACCGAATTATTGATACCCCTATAAGCGAAGCTGCGTTTTCTGGTTTAGGTATCGGTGCAGCCATGATGGGAATGAGACCTGTAGTGGAATTTATGTTTTGGAGCTTTTGTTATGTGGCATTTGATCAAATCTTCAACAACGCTGCGAGTGTAAGATATATGTCTGGCGGATTGATAAATGTGCCAATTGTTTTTAGGGGGCCCGCTAATGGAGGGACTAATGTCGGAGCCACTCATTCACATACTCCAGAAAATTTTGCCGCCAATACGCCAGGACTTAAAGTAATATGCCCCGCCACCCCAGCTGATGCAAAAGGCATGATGAAGTCAGCGATAAGAGATAATGATCCTGTGTGTGTTATGGAAAATACGATTCTTTATAACCTGCAGGGTGATGTTCCGGAAGATAATGACCTGCTCGTTCCCTTGGGTAAGGCTAGGCTAGCAATGGAAGGCAATGATATTTCTATTATTGCCCACGGCCGATCTGTTCATACGGCTATGGAAGTTGCAGAAACTCTCAGTGAAAAACATAATGTGTCGGCTGAAGTTCTAGATCTTCGCTCTATTCGACCGCTTGATGTGGACGCCATTATTGAAACAGTTCGCAAAACGAATCGTGTTTTACTTGTCGATGAAAACAAGCCTTTTTGTGGAGTAGGTGCTCAAATTTCTTTTTTAATACAAGATCGTGCATTTGATTATTTAGACGCACCAATTAAAAGAGTCTCCGCGATAGATGCACCTCAGGCTTACAGTAAAGTTTTAGAAAATTATCAAATCCCCAACCATGATCGCGTACTTAAAAAGGCTCTGGAAATTCTATAATTTATAAACAAACATGGCCGTATTCATAGAAATGCCCAAGTTAAGCGATACCATGACCACTGGTACCGTTGTTAAATGGCATAAGCAAGCTGGGGATATCGTGACCAACGGTGACATCATCGCAGAAATTGAAACCGACAAGGCAACGATGGAATTGGAGAATTTTGATGATGGTGTTCTTCTTAAAATATTTGCCAGCGAAGGAGATGAAGTAGATATCGGAAAACCTCTTGCTGTTGTGGGTGAGGAAGGAGAGGAGATTCCCGCAATAGAAGAACTTCCTCTCACCGCTAACGATACGAGTGCTTCAGATAATTCAATTGATCTTGAAAAAGATGTTCCTTCCCCTGCCCCTTCTGTGGTTGAAGTATCGCCTCCAGCCAAGGATGTGAAAACAGATAATGTCCGAATTATGGCATCACCTCTGGCAAAGAAAATGGCCAAGGAACTCAATATAGATCTTTCGGATATTACTGGGACAGGACCACGAGGTAGAATAACTCGCAAAGATGTTACCTCTAAGGTTTCAGGAAGCCCTTCAGAAAAAGCTTCTACTTCCACCCTGGGCTTGCCCTCCCCTGTGGCTCAAAACTCGATTAAATTGGTAAGCAAAGAGCAACCCGTATCCAAAATGCGTTCAGTTATAGCTAGGCGTTTACTGGAATCCAAAACGACAATACCGCACTTCTACTTACAAAAAGAAATTAATGCTCGCCCCCTTCGTTTGGCTAAAGAAGCAATTAACCTAAAACTTTCTTACACCAATTCTTCTCCTGAATCTGTCCAGAAGGTAAGTATTAATGATCTGATCTTGAAGGCTTGTGCAGACTCCATACCCCAAGTTCCTGAAATCAATACTTCTTGGACAGATGACCATATTTCCTTTCATGGGGAGGTTTGCCTGGCCTTTGGTGTTGCCGTGGAGGACGGTTTGGTAACTCCGGTAATACAAAATGCCAACCATATGTCCCTGATCGAACTTGCAAGTAGTGCTAAATCTTTAATCGAAAAAGCACGATCCAAGAAAATTTCTCCCAATGAAATGAGCGGTTCCACCTTCACTGTTACAAACCTTGGAATGTTTGGCATAGATTTCTTCAGCGGTATTATCAATCCTCCTAACGCTGCAATTCTTTCAGTAGGGACCAGCCAAAAAAAACCAGTGGTTTCTGATGACGGTGAGATTGTGGTTGGAGAAAGAATGGTACTTGGCTTAAGTTGCGATCATCGCTTAGTTGATGGGGCCATTGGAGCAACTTTTTTACAGATACTTGCAGGTGCGTTAGAGTGCCCTGCCTCTTTGTTGGTTTAACCTGTTAAGCATTATTTTTACATACCTGCCCTGGTGTGTGAATCATTAATTATCCACTCCCCGATTTCCTTGATTATATTTTTCACTTTTTGCTTTGAGTCCTCAAGTGCATTCGGTGCGGGTGCATCACAACCAAAAAGGTAAAATTTTATTTTCGGCTCGGTTCCACTCGGACGAATTGCGATAGAACACAAATTCTCCAGCGTGATCTCTATAAATTCCAAGTGCGGTATAGTAGCACCTTCCTCATCTATGTATCCCTCCTCAGAATAATCTTTTGTTCGAATGACTTTTGCACCCGCAACTTCTTTAAGGGGTTGTTTTCTATATGATTTAACCAATTTTTCTATGGTTTTTCTGCCTTCAGCACCCTCAAAATATATATTTTCAGTTTTTTCTAAATGATAACCATATTTCTTATACAAGGTGTCTAAAAAGTCTAACGGGCTAGTGCCTGTGGAAATCAAGTATGATAGCATTTCTGCGATAGCAAGAGCAGAGGCATTGCCGTCTTTGTCTCTTACGAGATCAAATGGCAAGTATCCATAACTTTCCTCTGCAGCAAGAACAACACACTTAGAATAACGGGACAGAATGTCCATCCGGGCAAAAAGTTCGGTTTCATCAAAATCGATGGCAATCCCCTCCTCTTCTTTAATTCGCAAGCGAGCAGTTTGTTCATATTTGCCAATTTTATCTGCCATCCACTTAAAGCCGGTTGGCGTGTTTATACAACTTGCACCATAATATTCTGCGATTTTGGCCATCAATGGTGTGGTGACAAAAGTCTTTAGCAAAGTGAACTGAGATTCGTTGCCCTCTCGAATGACTTGTTTCGCCCTCAACGCATTTAATCTATACTCAGCTAATAAGCTAGCAACCTGATTGCCAGTCAAACACTGAAAGCTTCCTTTTTTATCCCTTACGGCCAAACCGATTCGATCACAATCAGGATCACTTCCCATAACAAAATCTGCTTTAGTTTTTTTAGCTACCTTGATGGCCATATCTAATGCCTCAGGATTTTCTGGATTCGGGGAAGAAACCGTACCAAAGTTAGGGTCGGGAACGCCTTGCTCATCTACAAGTGCAACATTCACGCCATGATCCCACAGTGCTGGAACAGAAGATATTGCACCCGTTCCATGGATGGGAGTAAATACAACTTTGGGGGGGTTTTCTTTTAGAAGTTGTGGGTTGAGAACGGAATCTTCAAGTGCGCCCTTGTAAGCCATATCATCACTTGTGGGGAGGACAGTTGCCAGTGGAAGGGAATCTTCAGCAAGCCACGGAGTTATATCGGAAAAAGACAAATCTTTATAGGCAGAAACTACTCCATCATCATGGGGTGCGATCAATTGTGCACCATCTGAAAAGTATGCCTTGAAACCATTATCATGATATGGGTTGTGGCTTGCAGTGATTACAACACCCGCATGGGCAAAGCGGTTTCGTATAGCGAAACTGAGTTGGGGGGTAGAACGGGGACCATCAAAAACCATGGCATATCCACCCATTCGAATCCAGGCACCAGTTACAAGTTTAGAAAATTCAGGCGAGAAGTGCCGAACATCATGAGCCAAAACTAGACGAGGTTGCTCCAATTCACCTTCGGCAGCTAACCATTTTTCAACATATGAATAGAGGGCTTTCGTTGCCCTAAGTAAAGTCAACTCATTTAAAGTATTACTTCCCACTGCTGCATATTTCGGAGTTTCGCCTTTTTTTACACCCCCTTGCTCCGCAACAGTTATAGTTTGACCAATTGTACGGCCCCTCATTCCCCCAGTACCAAATACTAAATGGGTGTGAAATCGATCGTTAATCTCTTTCCAATTCTCTGTATCAATTAATTCTTCGAGGCTTTTACTTACCCATTCAGGCATAGGTTCGAGTTGCAGGAATTCGGAAGCATTCCTGTGGGCGGATTCTAGAATGTTTTTTTGCTCCGCAGCTTGATTGAGTTTTTCTTGGATCATGTTGTTTTGTTAATTTAAGGCGTTGGTCGCCATAAAGTCCCTTTGTTGGTTTTTTTTAAATTGAAACTAGTTCCCCTGGTGTACTCTTCTATAAAATAAGCTTGAGTGGGTGCATATAGAGGAGATATTTCCACATCCCCTTTTAGGCGAGTCCCGCCAACAGCACCTTGCCATACCTGGCTTCTTGCAAGTTGTAGCTTAATAGAAGACTTAATTGAATCCGCCCCAAATGCATTTTTAATGGGTGCAAATTCTTCACTTCTGGAAACTTTTAAGATTTGGTTATTTTGAGCAAGAGGCAAGGCATCAAAAACAAACATTTCAGCTTTTATACCATTGGGCTGATTAGGGGCCCGCAGCCTGCCTTTTTCATCTAAATATGGCACTTTTTTATGAGCTGCATGATAAGGCAAGCGCTTAGATTGAGGGAGGGCTCTTGTTAGTTTTTCAATGAAATCTCTTGAGAACATATGGATTGCAATATTTCCGAGATCAAATTTTAGGGATCCGTTTTTATTTTTCGCGTTAATAAGATTGTTTGGTAAATCACTGTACTCTAAAACGCGCAGTCTTTCACTTTCCTCTATGAAGATGCCGACTTTTTCCTCTGCATTTTCTTTACTCACTGCCTTGGAAGACATATCTGCATTCTGGCTTGCATGTAAACCTATGAAGGTCGGATCTAGGCAATAAACAAGTGGATTATCTACTTGAAAGTAACTGAGAAAATCTACCCCCTCTTCTTTCATTAATTCTAAGCATCCGGACACTTCAAGGGCCTGCAGGGAGCCTCCATGGCCATTGGGGCTAGTTGCTATCTTAAATTTGCTTTCGAGTATAAACTTTCCTTTTTCATTAAACACCGGGAGTGTGCCTTGTGAGAATATTTTTACTCGATTTTTGGGAAGTCCAAAAAAATTAGATTTTTTAAAATATTCGCATGTTTGACTGTGGTTGGAGGGGCTAGTCATAACCAACCATAAAGGAGTTATGGAAAATTTTTTGGAGTAAAAGATGAGGCTTTCGGCAAAATGTTGGAATAATGTATTTTCAGTGATCGGACCACACGCAAAAGTGCCTTTGGGCCCATCATGACCCAAACGACTTCCTTGACCGCCGGCTACCGTAAAAGCTGCCACTTTTCCCTGACTTAATAGCTCCTCTCCCAGTTGGTTATAATCAGCCATATCTGCCCCAGATTGATCTCTTTTTATTACTCCTGATGGTGGACTTATTTGGCCATTTGCATTCATTGGTCTAGCAATATCATCAAGAGCCCTACTGCATTCACCAAGATCAATGGAAATAAGTTGATTGATGAGATGATCTTTCTCAGAACCTGAAAGGGTTTCCCAGAACCTAAAAATGTCCTCCTGCCCAAAGGATTCA
>JAOFTV010000032.1 GCA_028045305.1 Opitutales bacterium
GTTGTTCAATGTTTTTTACCATTCCAAGATACTTGATGTTTTGATTAATTCCTAACTTCTTCGACATCCTTAAAACTTTTTTGTTCTTTCCTTTTCCGGCGACCCATAAAATTGAATTTCTCCTTTTACTTAATAAGAATGAAAAGAATTTTAATAGCCAGTAAAGATCTTTTCTTTCCCATCCACTCCCTGAAAATAGAAGGTTTAAGTTATTACTATTTACTCCTAATTCACTTCTAAGTTTTAAGCGAGCCTCTGTTCCCAATGGATAGTAAATAGATGGATCATAGCCATTGTGTATTACATTAATTTTTTCGCACGAGATTTTGTAGTGTTCAAGCATCTCCGCCTTAACCATTGAAGAATTTGGGACAACGCACTTTGATTGTTCGATAGATATCTTTTCTAAATTTGGAAGTATCCAATTTATTGGATTAAATACCCATTTTATAGAGTTTTGATATTTTATTTTGATCCAAACCTTATGGACTCCATCTCCGGCCCGATAAATAGTTCCAGGGACTCCTCTTTCCATACTAAGGACCAATACATCTTCTTGTTTGTCTAGGAATTTCCGAGCACTCTTTGCAAACCTCAGGCATTTTAACCAACTGGGCCCTTTAGTGCCTTTGATTCGCACCCCATTAATCGTTTTTCCTGCATGGATTAATTCTGTGTCAAAATGTTTAGAAAATTCTTTAACGAAACGATGAGCTACTTTTTCAGCTCCGCCTATCCCGCCAGACTCTCTTCTGACAATAAAAAGCTTTTTTCTATTTGAATTATTCATCAATCCTTGAAATCAGAGATAATGCAAAATGATGAAATAGGAAAGATTCAACTAGAAGATTTCCATGAAGATATTATTGGAAAAGCAATGCGTGGACTAGGGATTGGTAAAAATGAAATGGCGGGTCGCTTGCAGTGTGAGAGGTCTGAGGTGGAGGCTATCCTCTATGGTAGAGTAGATGAATCTTTGATTTTCAGGATGGCTAAGGAGCTAAATCTTGATACTGAAAAACTTTTGAGATCAGCTAGAAAAGAATGGTGTCCTGCCTCATCGGTAATAAACGGCTTGAAGCAATTTAACATGCCTTTTGGCGAGATGTTGGTAAATGTTTTTGTTGCTTGGGATGATCATACTAAGCGTGCATGGGTTTTTGATACTGGTCCCCTGGCAGAGCCAATTCTGGATTTTCTGAATCAGGAAAGCTTACTGGTAGATTCGATTTTTCTTACTCATACTCATCGCGATCACATAGCTTGTCTCGACGAACTCAGGAAAGGTGCTAGAGGTTCTTCAGTGTATGTTCATGAAATGGAAGCCATGGACGGCTGTACTTCTATTAGAGAAGGCTTCCAGCATAGGGCTGATGGACTTTCGGTGGAGGCACTCCATACACATGGGCACGCAATGGGTGGAATATCCTATGTAATTGAGGGCTTGGATAAACCCGTTTCGATTGTGGGTGATGCAATTTTTGCAGGATCTATGGGGGGTGGAATGATTTCTTACGAGGATGCATTACGCACCAATCGGGAAAAAATCATGACGTTACCCGATGATACGGTTCTTTGCCCAGGGCATGGGCCGATGACTACAGTTGGTGAGGAGAAAGAAAACAACCCCTTTTTCTGATTTTAGACACTAATGGGAAAAATCGTTATTGCTAAGAGGTGTGGTCGGTTGGCTAACCGAATGGTATTATTTGCTAACATTGCTGCCTGGGCAGAGGAGCACTCGTTACGAGTAACTAACTATACTTTTCAAGGATTTGCCCACTTTTTTATAGGTACAAATGGAACGATGGATTGTTCTTTTCCTGCCGCAGGAAAACCACCTGGGCGTTTAATAAAATTAATTAAGCATAGACTCAATGCGACCAGGCTGCAGTACCAGCTGATTTATTTATTTTCTAAGATTCTACGCAGAATAAAATTTCTTCGAAAATTTTACCCAATCATTTCGGATAATGGTTTCAAATCTACAAAATCTCTTACTGATTTAGATGTTTCCCATTACCTCAAAGCCAGAAATAGAGTCTTCCTATCTGGTTGGAGATTTCGTGACCCAAGATTGCTGGTCAAGCATGCTGTTAAAATAAAGAGGTTTTTCTCTCCAGTTTCGGAATATCAAGAGCAGGTATCCAGGTTAGTTGAGGATGCTCGAAAAAATTGTGAAATCCTTGTGGGATTGCATATTAGGCGCGGCGATTATGAAAAGTGGAAGAGCGGAAAATATTTTTATTCACTTAAGGAATATGTTGAGACAGCTCAACGATTGATCGCTCTGTATCCTCAACGAAATGTAGGGTTCTTGATTTGTTCGAATCAAACAGTCGAACGATCATCATTTAAAAATTTAAAAGTACACATAAGTATATGTTCACCCATAGTAGATCTATATGCGTTAGCTGAATGTGATATTCTCATTGGTCCTCCAAGCACATTCACTCAGTGGGCTTCCTTTTATGGAAATACGCCATTGAAGCACATTTATACCTCGAAGGAAGAAATTTGCTTAAAAGATTTTAGTGTTTCAGACTTAGGAGAAATACCTGGTTCTTAGATTTAAATTTAACGGGATTGCAGCCGGAAATCGTCCAGTCCGGACTCCCGGCAGAGATCAACCACTTCTGTCACATACTTTAAGGGAACATCTTCGTCGGCTACGACGAGAACAGCTGGCTTTCGCGGAAGCAATGCGGAAGATTTCATCACTTTTCTAATTTCATCGAGGTTATCCTCATTACCATTAAGAAAATATTCACCTTCTTTGGTAATGGAAACAAGCAATTGGTTGGTGATTTTATTTGATCCGGCAGAATCGATCTTGGGAAGTTTTACATTTAAGGCACGAAGGTCCTGAAACTGCATACTGGTTAGAAAAAAGAGAATGAGCACCATTAGAACATCAATTAGTGGAATGACATCCACCCTGGGCATATTTCTCCGCTTGGGACGCAAGCTCATCTGATTATGTCAGCAGGTGGTTTTTTTCGTTCTGTCGCGTCGATTAGTCGGGCGGTTAACCAGTCAAGGGAGGCTGCTCGTTTATCAAGCAAGCGTTGTAGGTATGAGTTGAAAAGTATAGTCGGTAGAGCAATTGCAAGTCCAGCCATTGTGGTAAGCAGTGCGAGAGAAATACCCTGAGAAAAAAGCGATTGGTCAACATTCCCACCGGCTGGCATCTGTGAAAAAACCTGAACGAGCCCGGTAACTGTTCCAAGTAAGCCAATTAATGGCGCTCCAGCAATAATCACATTCAGTAAGAACATTCCTCTTTCCATGGCTGCAATTTCTAGTCTTGCGTATGCATGGAGCGTTTCATCAGAAGCGCCTTCCTTGACAGCTACATGAACAATGCGTTCGGCTGCCGATCCTCGCTTCCATTTTTTGCTGGGGAATTCTCCTTTGAGGAGTGCTCTTTCAACCTTGCGTGGAAAAGTAACCCCACGCCTAAGCGATAACAATCGTTCGAGGGTTATGAATATCGAAAAAACTAGACAAATCCCTAAAGGATAAACGAAAATTCCAAGTTGTTCATAACCAAGTTTAGGAGAGAGACTTTTGAGAGAATTCGATAATGCATCTGAAATCTCTGTTTCTGAAAAGATATGAAGGTTTTGGTTGTTGGAATGCTTGAGGCTTGTGTTCACCAAATAATCATCTGGAAGATCAAACAATGCCCACTCCACATTTTCATGGGTATAAATACCTAAGGCGGGGTATCCAGATGCTGCATTTCCAAGGAGTGGGAAATTTTCTGGATTTAGAGGTTTTGGAGATATACCTGCCTCGGCTAGCTTTGCAAAAAATGCACTAGGTTCAATATGATCAGGCTGTTTCGGCAAACAGGCCGAAAGAAGGAATATAAAAAATATTTTAAAAAAAATAGAGAACAAGCGATGGATCATGCTAGTTCAAATTTCTACACATAGTTGAGTTGTTTAGCGACTTGGTCGACTTCGGAACTTACAGAAAGCAGTTCATCCAGGGGGTCCCAAGCTCCGTTTAGTAAAGAATCTCTTGCTCCTGCACGCATTTCGCAGGGTAGTGTGAGATTACCAGCACGAACTTGGAGTAAGTCCACATCAACCGTTACTTGAGTTTCGGCATTCGCCTCTACCCATTGGGCAAGGGATGCACGGTCTTCCGCATCCATACCAACGCATGGAATGCCAAGGTTGATGGAATTGCCGAAGAATATTTCTGCAAAGTTGCCTGCTATGATTGCCCGAAAGCCCGCACGGTAGAGAGATTGTGGGGCGTGTTCTCGAGAGCTTCCACAACCAAAGTTTTTGCCCGAAAGCATAATGGATGAATCCACAAATTTATCGTCATTGAGGGAGTGGTCTTTTTTTCTTCCCTGTTCATCAAACCGGACATCATGAAAAAGGTACTCCCCTAGCCCATCAAAGGTCACACACTTCATGAAGCGTGCGGGAATGATGCGGTCGGTGTCTATGTCGTCGCCGGGCACATATACCGCGGTTCCGCTAACTTGGTTGATTTTTGCAAGGGGCATGATCTGAAAATGGTGTAAATTATTTAATTCTGAAAAACTTTTCGGGCATCGGTTATCTGGCCAGTTATGGCTGCTGCTGCAACCATTACCGGGCTCATAAGCATGGTTCTTCCGGTTGGGCTACCTTGCCTGCCTTTGAAATTTCGGTTGCTTGAACTGGCACATAATTGATCGCCAATTAATTTATCTGGATTCATGGCGAGGCACATAGAACATCCTGCTGCCCGCCATTCAAAACCTGCATTAATAAAAACTTTATCCAGCCCCTTTTCAACAGCCATTTGGCTTACGATTTGGGAGCCAGGAACTACAATGGCATGTACTCCGTCCTTTACTTTTTGTCCATTTAGATGCTTGGCCACTTCCTCAAGGTCAGAAATTCGGCCGTTGGTACAGGAACCGACAAAAGCAACATCGATTGGGGTTCCTTCGAGAGGTATTCCGGGAGTAAGTTTCATATACTCTAAGGCTTCAACGGTTCCTGCTTTTTCATCCTCTGCTACTTTATCAGGAGATGGAATGGATTCATCTACTCCTATGGCCTGTCCGGGATTAATACCCCAGGTCACAGTTGGAGGGATTTCCTGAGCCCTAATGCTTATAATGTCATCGTAATCACATCCCTCATCGGATGCAAAAGAACGCCAGTTCTCAACCGCTTTTTCCCAGTCATCCCCTTTGGGGGCATAGGGACGTCCCTTAATATATTCAAAAGTTGTTTCGTCTGGATTTACATACCCAGCTCTGGCACCGCCTTCGATGGACATATTACAAACGGTCATCCGTTCTTCCATGGTGAAGCGATCAAAGACATCACCGGCATATTCGTAGGCGTATCCAGTCCCGCCATTAACTCCAAGCTTTCGGATGATGTGCAAAATAACATCTTTGGCATAGACTCCGGGTGCCAGATCGCCATTAACTTCGATACGTCGAACCTTGAGCTTGCCGAGTGCCATGGTTTGGGTAGCCAGAAGGTCGCGAACTTGCGAAGTCCCAATTCCGAAGGCAATTGCCCCAAAAGCACCGTGTGTGGAGGTGTGGGAATCACCGCAGGCAATTGTCATGCCTGGTTGGGTCAAACCTTGCTCGGGGCCAACCACATGGACAATTCCCTGTTTCCCTGTGGAAACATCAAAGAAAGTGACCCCGAAATCCTCGCAGTTCTTACGGAGTTCCTTAATCATGGCATCAGCCAAGGGGTCGGAGTATGGCTCGCTTGACTCGTTTGTCGGAACAATGTGGTCAACAGTGGCAAAGGTACGTTCGGGGTAGCGAACAGGTAAGCCTTTTTCACGGAGCATACCAAAGGCTTGTGGGCTGGTTACTTCGTGAATAAGATGTCTACCGACGAATAGTTGGGTCTGTCCATTACTTAAGGCTTTAACTGAGTGGGCTTCCCACACTTTTTGGAAAAGATTTTTAGGCGTCATTTTAGCCTCAACATATAGCTAAAGTGACTTCCTTGAGCAAGTGACTAATCAGGAAATCGATAGAAAAATTATCTGTTTCCCGATAAGGGTGAGAAAATGTTATTCTCGATACGCCTTTCGTAAACGATTTTGCAATGTATTTTGATTCGGATTGCTTTTTGCCTTGGAGTTGGACCCTTGAATATGAAGTCCACGAAAAAGCTCTGTGTTCTTTTCTTGCCTGGAGATAATTCGGTCGATTTCTTCAGAAAGGTCAGAAATGTCTATGCCATCCTGATCTAGTGCTTCCTTTATTTGCACCAAAATTTCTAGCGTCTGGTCCTTTTGGAGGGTAACCTCTTCAATGGTTTTCATGTCTTTGGAATGAATGGCCTGTTCCTCAGCATGCAAGACATTGTCATGGAGCTGGAGAGCATTGATGAGTTCCAACTTCTTCGGGTTGGTCACTTGGCAATGAAAGATTTAGGCTTTTAAGGACATTGAACCAGGTTGATCCGAGCTCACATCAACATCCGGATTTTGGGTAAGCATTTCCGCCCATGATTCCCGGAGTTCGGACATAACATTATCAGATTCGTCTATTTTCTGGGGGTCCTTCTTTATGTTTGCCTGTTGAAGGTTCGTTAAAACATAGTCGTACAAGCGGTATAAGGTGCCAGGTAGTTCCCCTGGAACTGTCATGTCTAAAGATGATTGAAGTTCTGACACTATGTTTTGAGCCCGTATCAAATTGTTGTTTATACCCTCGTTTTTCTTTACCAAGTCAGTTTCATCAAAAGCCTTTTTAGCTGATGCGGTAAACCTGAGGTAGCCATCGAAGAGCATTAAAACAAGTTTACCAGGGCTCGCTGTACGAACGGACTGGGACTTGTATGATTTTGCTACTTTATCGTATGGTTGCACACCTGGGGAGGGTTAGCAGATTAAATATTTTCGATGTCAATTAACTTATTTGCCAATCCGTCAATGTTGTAGTCCGAAAGCCAGTTGGCATCTCCTAAGAGTTCTTTAGCTCGGGCTATTGCTTCCGGACGTATTTCTTTACCAGAATTTGCAGCATCATTGGATAACTTACCGAGATCGGGCAACGAGTGTGAGAGGGAATTAATCGAACCTAAATTTTCCTTCCGGGAAGAAGAAACGGGTTTATCCACTCGACTGGATTGATTGGATAAGCCAAACGATTCACTAGTGTTAATGGAATTCATAAAGAAAATGTTTAGCTAATATCGTGCCAATGAGGAAATAAGGCAAATATATATTTTATCGGGTCGGTAAAGTTGAGAAAAGGGTTTGAGCTGAAAATTTAGTAAACAGTCGCGGAGATTGAAGTACACTGCCAGCAGTTTTAGCGGATAGTGCATTCACATGCTTGGCTCTTTGAAAGATATTTGCTGCAACGATTACTGAGGCATCACCTGCATCAATGGTTTCATCAATTGCCCACATGAATTCACCAGACTTTAGATCCACTAGTTTGCATCGTACTCCAAGACTCATCGGTTTGTAGGGTTTGAATGAGTGGAGGTCGACGAAGGCGACTCCATTTGCGAGTGTTTGATTTGCAAGGGTTTGCATAAAATTATCTGGAAGTGCGTCTGAGGAACTGAATCGAGGTTTCCCGAAGAGATCAAGGCAGCGAGCAGGAGAAAGTTGAACCACTTCAAATAGTCTAGCCTGCGACAATTCTCGGTAAAAGGTTTCGTCGGCAAATTCCAAAATCGAAGACGCCGAATCTGGGTGGTAACAGGGCATTAGGAGGACCCGATTAAAATAAGTCGGGAGACGCTCAACGGGATAGAGGTTTTTGGGAGTGTAAGGTTCAGCTTCCGCGATAACCTTTTCTTGTTCGAATTTTCGACATCCAAAAAGAAATAAAACTGTTGAGAGGAAGAACAGTAAGTAAAATTTATGCATTAGTTCTTTTTGTTGTTGTTAAATGTACTTTGCAAAGTTTGCATTTGAGTATCCATCTTTGATTGCATCTCCTCCATTCTCATGAAACCTTCGTTGAGGATCTTTTCTCGGCTTTCAAGATATTTGTCCAAGCGAACAATTTTTTCGTCTATTCTCTCGTTTTGACTGTCGAGGCTATCGATCATTGCTTGATGAGCCCCTTTGTATCCAGTGGTATCATTGCCTGAGAGGAAGTTGTCGATGTAATCGTTCAAGGAGTAGGTGATTCCTTCGAGGTCCCGATTGGTTTGAGTAATAGAATCATAAACCGCCTCAGTTGGGACTTCGCTAAACAATGCCATTACCAGTTCCGGGTTTTCTTCGATCTGCTTGGAAAGAAGGGCGGAATCTTCGATGTTTAACTTGTTGGAACTTGTACCAAAGTCCAATCCAATACTAGCTAAACGAAAAGTACTAAAGGCAGGACTTGTTGATTGCCAGGCAAGGGAGTCTCCATCCCATTCAAAGTATGCCGATTGACTAGTTGAATCCTGGTTCAGGACTTTGATGACATATCCGTCATCTGATGCATCGAGGCTCATTTGCGTGGCGATCGCGTTTATTTCATCGTTGGTAGCGTTGTTTGCACTAATGGTTAGGTTGGCACTATCCACTGTAGCTTTGCTCTCGGAGTGCGGAACACTGCTTCCGAAAATAGTCCTACGAAGTTGGCTGCCCAAGCGGCTGAGTTCCATATTTCCGGTAAAACGGCTTGATTGAACTTCATCTCCAGTTTGGTTAACCCTGGTTAGGCTAGATATATACTCTTGGGCATCATTAAACTCTTCTACAAATTGAGAAATTGCAGATTCTGCGGTACTGGAATCCTTTGCCACAGTAAAAGTTGCGGTTGATCCGATTGAGACTTGGGCAAAATTAAAGGTTACTCCGTCATATCCGTGCTGGCTGGAAGAAAAAGTGTTTTCAGTGCTGTAAATTAAATCCCCTCCATTAATTCGAACCGATGCGTTAGCGCCTAATTCACTAGCCATAGACCTAACGACTCCAGGAATTACTTGTACCCACTCTTCACTATCTGCATCTGGATCGGCAGATGGAGCGTCTGTAAGAGCCTGCCAATATGTATCATCCGGCATTTTGACAAACTCTCCTTTAGTGTAGTTACTGAGGTTTAATGAATCGTAGTTATCAGAAATAGTCGAAGGTGCAGCTAAGCCTACAAGGGCAAGAAGGTTACCATTTCCCTTATTTGCACTTGAAATACTATCCCAATCTTGCGTTTCGTGCATAACTATGCCCACGGCACCCGGTTCTTTATTCCGTGCCACTACCCGGTCACTAATCGGGTCATAAAACATGAAAATGTTGGCGGAAGAGTCATTCACTCGGTTAAGCAAATCGTCTAAGGTATCGTTATTGATATCGTAGTCTATCCGTACTGCCCCCTCCCCTTCACCGATGAAAAAATTACCAAGGCCCGAGTTTAGACCAGTGAAAGCAGATGCAAAATTGGCATTCGCAAGCGAAACTGACATATCCAAGGAAGCGAGGGCATTGGTACTTGAAATTGTACCTGCACTGGTTGGACCAATCAGTTTCATTGCCTGAAGGAAATTAGATGAGTCGGTGGATGATCCAAGTACAACAAGGTTTACGGAGTCTTCGTCGGCAATACCTGACGATACCAGTATTTTATCTTCATTGGCATCATAATTAAATGTGATACCACTTCCATCGCCTTCAGGATTTACTCCATCTACTCCCGCATTGGTTGCATTAATTTCATCAAGCAACTCCTGTAAGGTCACATCGAGGGAGGTAATACTCAATGTTTTTCCAGAAATAGTGAAGGTTCCAGGGGTTATCGGAGAATTAAGGGGTAACTCGTTTAAGGGGGTATTTAAATCGATACCATTGCTTAAACGTTCAGAACTGCGGTTTGAAGAGGAGATTTGTGTCCTCGAGGCAACCGATTCCACTAAAATCGAAAATTCTCCGGTCAATGCACCAGTAGAAGCACTAGCGGAGATACCATCATTACCAGATATTTTTTGTACGCTTCTAGATTCAAAGAGATCATTGTTCTGTAATGCGGCGGATGCACCTTTCAGGGTATCGAGTTGGCTTTTCAAGAGTCCCAGGTCAGACACCTTTGCTTCATTTTCTTTTTTCTGAGCCTCCAGTCGTATCTTGGGCGCAGCTTCGAGCTCCAGCAACTTTTCGACAATTGGTTGCCAGTCCATACCTGAAGCCAAGCCAGTTAGTTTTAAGTCAGATCCCATTAAGCCAAGAAAATGAGATTGGAAAATTTAATATTGCCAGTGTGCACAATGATAAAATAAGCAAGTTTCATGCCACCAGTGAGGCAGTGATTTTAAACTTTTACTCGCAGATTCAGCTTTTCGTTAATGGTATTAAGGAGCCAGTGGCAGCCCTCGGCTAACGCCCAATAGTACTGTTTGTTTTGTTGAGCAAGTTTCCAACTTTGGTTGGGGGAATCAATTTCTCGTATAATTCGCTTATAAAGTGCAAGTTCTCCTTTGGTTCTACCATCAAGGATGGCTTGCCAAAATTTTGCGTTGGCCTCAACGAGTTTATTTACCTTTGCACCGTCTTTAAGAAGGCGTAGAACTTCTTTGTTGTTAGAATAATTGCTCCCAGAAAATTTTTCGGGCAGACGTTCTGACTGAACAGCCAAGGTCAGGGCTGTCTCGAGAATATTCTCAGCATGGGCAATAAGTCCTTCAAAACATGCGGGGAGATCGTCCACGCTTACTTGAGCATCAAGGAGTGCCTGCAATTTTTTGTCAAAAATTGAGCTATTGGACTCAGGATCTATGGATGCAATCGCTTGTTCATATGTCATGTACGGAACACCTTCAATTTTTACTCCTGTTCTTGCTAGGTTGATGTATTCAATGCCATTGTTTATTTGAATAAACTTTTCGAAGGTTTTGAGGTAAACAAAAAGCCGGCCTTCCACGATAACTTCTTTTAAAGTATTACCTGGGAGCCTGTGGCCATCCATTTTTTTGGAATAGTGAGCACCGGTGTCAGAATATGAAGAATCGTCCGTGTAGTATTTGCCGTCGTCGCGTATGCACATGTCTTGGCCTATTAAAAATATCTTTTTACAGCCCAGGAGACGCCCAATATCGAGAACACATCCGGAAACGGTACCCTGTTCCATGATTTCTGTACCCTGTTTCCTTCCGGTTGATGCTTTAAGGATATCAGCGATAGGATTGTAAGTGCTCCAAGAAAAAATTCGTCCAGAAAATCGGCTGACAATTTCTGGATAAGCACTGAATGGACAGGCGAGAGGAATGCCATCGAGTTTGACATTCTCAAATCCTCGAAGGGTTGGTAGCATTGGATCCGCTGTAACAGCCAAGTGGGGCCTTATTCCAGAATTTATAAGTTTTCGAAACGGGCTGTTACTTACGCAAATAATTGCTTTGTCCTGCATTGATTTTAGAAAATCAATTGAGTCGTCAAGCGACGGGCCTGCACCAACAAGGATAAAGGGAGTATCTTCAAATAAACCAGCTAGTTCACCAATGTCAGGCGAAGCAGCCATATGCTTGAGGTTTTCCAAGGTGTTTTCTTGAAGATTCATGCCCGTGCGTAGGTTCACTTCCATTAGGGGGCGAATCACTAGGTATTGCCGAATCATTTCATTTCGGGCTTGGTCATAATAAGCCTCGTCTACGCAATGCAGGGGGCTGAACACTAGACTATTGATCTCGTCTACTTTTAGCATTGCTGCATCTTTTAGATCCCTAAAAAAATTATCGTCACAAGTTCCGGTACCAAGAATGAAACGGTCGTTTGCAAGAATGTCCGAACAATCGATTCGCGAAAATGTTTCCCTTAGTAAAGCTGGGTCCTTTTCAGCAACTAAAGCGTAAGCCCCTCCGCTTGAATGTTTTAAGAAATAGCGGATATGTGATCCATCACCAAAACCAGTAATCGAATAAATTGCCTCAGGTTTTAGCCTTAAGTTGGCAAACCATAGCTCGATAAGCGAGTCGAGCTTGCTTTCTCCTAAGGCGGGAAAGGATCCTTTCTCAGAAGATGCGAATAAAACCTTATTTGGTTTTCCTTCCTCATAATGAAAATGCTCTGGATTCCGGCTTCCTGTAGCTAGAATTCGTCGGTAAACCTCTGGGAACCTTACCTTGAGTAGGCGAATATTCTTTTCAAGCATCATAAGACCATTCAGGGGTATGTTTTTTTACGGAATTTTTAAGATATGGAATAATCACTTGATCAAATAATGCCTGGCCCGATTCCACTAGGGGAATTAGATCAGACCCTAAAACTTGGGATAAACCTGCGGGATTACGTATTTCAAAAGCATTAAGAATGAGATTTAAACAATTTGCTTGCTTCTGAGCAGTTTCTGTAAAGCGGTCCCCCCATGGAGGAGAATAAGACTGTACAAATGGTGAGGTATTATCAATTAGATCAGCGAAGGG
>JAOFTV010000033.1 GCA_028045305.1 Opitutales bacterium
CAATGGAAATCGGATTATTTTTGGGCTCAATGAGCGGATGCTTGGCGATGAGACATTGGATCCAAAAGTTCATCGAATAAGCAAATCGGGCAGTATCGGTATTCAGGTTCATGGGGGCGATGCTTTTAAGGGTATGCAGGTGGCCTTTCAAAAAATTGATATTCGCACCCTTAAGCAAAGTGAACCACCCAGTATGCCCTTGCATGTGGTTTGTGAGGAGGAACCCAAGTAATCGAGACCTTTTTATTCAAACTACTTTTTTGAAATTGCTCTAATTATTAACTTCATCCATGTGCAGATAATGAAATCAATTTCTTTTGGCCTTCTTTTTTGTTTGGCTTTTCAATTGATGGCGGTCGAGCCTTTGATTGTGGCCCATCGTGGGGCTTCTTTTGATGCCCCTGAAAATACATTGCCTGCATTTAAGCTCGCGTGGAAACTGGGTGCCGATGCGGTGGAGGGAGATTTTCTTCTCAGCAAAGATGGGCATATTGTTTGTGTCCATGACAAGAAGACGAAAAAGGTAGCCGACCAAAACCTTGAGGTTGTTAATTCCACTTTAAAAGAGTTGCAGGCACTTGATGTGGGTTCCTGGAAACATGAAAAGTTTAGTGGGACTAGTATTCCCACCTTACCTCAGGTATTTGCCACTGTGCCCAAGGGGGGAAAGATTTATGTGGAAATCAAGTGTGGACCGGAAATCGTACCTGCTTTGATTAAAGAAATTCAACGGAGTGGACTAAGAGACGAGCAGGTTATACTGATTTGTTTTAATGCGGAAGTTATTCGTGAGTTCAAAAAAGTTCGGTCAAACCACAAGGCATATTGGTTATGCCATTTTCGTAAAAAGAAGGGTGTATTATCACCTAGTATTAAAAAAGTCCTCCAGACTTTAAAAAACATTGGGGCCGATGGATTGGATTCTCACTATTCTATCCCTGAGGAATATTCTCAGGCGGTGCTCGATGCGGGGTATGAATGGCATGTGTGGACAGTCAATGAAACTGCCCTAGCGAAAGAGCTAAAGGATAGGGGGGTGGCATCGATTACTACAGATCGTCCGAAATTAATCGCCGATAACCTGTAATTTAAAATCAACTATTATGAAGTACATATTAATTAACCTATCGTTTATTTGGGCTACTGCTTTATTTGCTGAAAGTGGGAAAAGTACGAATTTACTGAACGCCAAGAGCCTGCAGCTCAATAAACATTGGGAAATCGCTGAGGGTGTACTTACTACCTCGAAGACACCGGGCGGTATCCTTTGGACAAAGGGAAAATTCGGGGATTTTGAGGTCACTCTTGAGTACAAAACTTCCGAGAAAGCGAATAGTGGACTCTTTTTCCGTACTGACCCTCGTAACCCGGTCCAAGGAGGTTTTGAAATTCAGATTGCTTCTCCTGGA
Source organism: Opitutales bacterium (assembly GCA_028045305.1). GTDB lineage: Bacteria > Verrucomicrobiota > Verrucomicrobiia > Opitutales > Seribacteraceae > Chordibacter. The sequence goes on from JAOFTV010000033.1 coordinate 1,410, forward strand.
TTGTACTCGGGTAAGCATGTGCTCGGCTCCCTTTACGATGCGAAGGAGGCCGCGGTATCTGCAGGTAAGCCAGACGGGGAGTGGAACGTGATGACACTCACCTGCAAGGGGCCGTCCATTAAGGCAACAGTTAATGGGCAGACAACGGTGGATGTAAATATTGATCAGTGGACCGAGCGTAAGAAAAACCCGGACGGTACTAAAAATAAGTTTAAAACTCCTCTTAAAGATATGCCACGAGTTGGGCACCTTGGTTTGCAATACCATGGACAACCTGTCTGGTTTCGTAAGTTTGAAATTAAGCCATTGAATTAAGCAGTTCGCCGATGGGGTTGTTTTTCAATGAGAGCTTTTCTTTTCTTTGCCTCTGTCCTCTTCTTAAATGCGGTAGTCTGGGCTTTGCCCCCGAATAGTCGTAAACCCGACACTCAATGGATATACAAGTCAGTCCACGGCAAAGATTTGAAAATGGATGTCTTTTTGCCTTCCGATTACTCGCTGGAAGGAAAGTTGTTTCCGACCATGGTTATCTTTCATGGCGGGAGTTGGAACGGGGGAGAGAGCAATTGGCACTGGCCCGACTGTACTTATTGGAGTAATCGAGGAATGGTTGCGGTATCGGTGGATTATCGGTTGAAAAACCGAGACCAGGTACAAGTGCCTTTGGAATGTGTAAAGGATGCGAAATCTGCCATCCGTTACCTGCGGGCTAATGCCAAGAAGTTAAAGATCGATCCAGGCCGGGTGGTGGCGAAGGGAGACTCCGCTGGCGGCCAGTTAGCCGCCGCCACTGCCACTCTGACCGATCCCAAGACCAATGATGACTGTTTTGATCTCTCTATCTCGTGTGTTCCCCAGGCAGTGATTCTTACCTGCCCCTGGTTCAAGACATCTGCGGATATGTGCCCGCCCAAACATCTGCGTGAAGGCTTGCCCCCATTCCTTACCTTTGCAGGGGGGGCAGATCATGCTATTCCTGTTTCGGAAATGATGGAGTTTCATCAGGCGTTAAAGGCCAAGAGTATCCCGTCCGAACTCTACATCGGAAACAAAGGAAAGCATGGGTTCTGTAATGGGAGAAACCCTTACAATCGCTTTTTTTACTGGTCGATCAATCTGGCAGATCAGTTTCTGGTGAAGCATGGAATCCTCGATGGTGCATCGATGGTGTCGATTCCCAAAATCGAAAAAGGATTCGGATCATCCCTCAAAGAGGTCCGGGAACTCGCAGAATCTGAGTATCAGTCTTTCCTGTAAATGCAGATTTGCGGGCGAAATATGCCCGAGGATGGTTAATAAGTGCCGAAAACAGCCATGAGTTGTTCACATAAGGATAAATTAGTTTGTCTTTACTAGGTAACAAAATCAGAAACTATCGATGTTCTTCATTCGAAGGCATGGAACATTTAACATTAATCTAAAACTAAGGAAAACAAATGGCAGAACCAAAAGGACTCAGTAAACCCGTTAAACTTAAAAGTGACTTAGCTTCTTTCTTAGGAGAGACCGAGCTTCCACGTACCGAAATTACCCAAAAGCTTTGGGAATACATCAAGTCGAACAAGCTTCAGACCAAGACCGAAAACGGAAAACCTGAAAATGCAGGCAAATTCATCGTTGCAGACGCTAAACTTTTGACTGTGTTCAAGAATACAAACACAACCAGCAAAACTGGAAAAGTCACAGACCTTACCAACTTAAAAGAAGGTGAAACCATCAACATGATGCAAATGGCATCCGTTGTTGGAGCGAATATCGAGTAACTTTCTCTCTTTTCTCCGACTTTTGTCGGAAATTTTAAACGCACTTACCTTAGGGTAGGTGCGTTTTTGTTTGTTCTACCTGTATAAAAAAAGAAGGGGGAGACTGTTCCTTTTCCCTCGTCTGATCTTTGGGCAGGAAGTAAAAAAGGAAACTATGTTGATTGATACATTCAGAAAAATAAAATGGGCATATATTTTATACCTACTCTTTGCCGGAGTCTCCTCCTATGCAGGATTTGAAGGAAAGAAATGCAAATGGAAGGGATACACCAAGACAGATTTTAAAGTTGGTGAGCATGCTGCCTTTGTCGTGGAACCAAAAACGCATGCCGTTGGTAAACCGTGGGTTTGGCGGGCCCGTTTCCCCACTTATCATACAGAGATTGATGAATTGCTCCTCGCCGATGGATATCACATTGCCCACATCAATACTGGTTCTAAGCTCGGTAGCCCAAAGGCTTTGGCAATTTGGAAAGAGTTTTATGATCTGCTTACCACTCAATACGGATTGAATCAAAAAATGGCCCTGGAAGGGGTCAGTCGGGGAGGGCTCTATGTTTACCGTTGGGCCAAAAACTACCCCCAAACTGTTGCCTGTATCTACAACGATACTCCCGTTTGCGACTTTAAGAGCTGGCCAGGTGGGAAAGGAAAGGGGAAGGGAGCAAAGGGAGAATGGAAACGCGTGCTTAAAGAGTATGGGTTTACCAACGAAGCAGAGGCATTGGCTTATGCGGATAACCCTATTGATAAGCTGCAACCGGTTGTCGATGCCCGTATCCCCATCATGCACATCGTAACTGAGGATGATGCCATTGTTCCACCCAAGGAAAATACCTATGTGCTCAAGGAGCGCCTGGAAAAGCTGGGTCACCCCATTTTTCATGTTATTTCCATTGAAAAGGGTGACCGTGCGAACGGGCACCATTTCGATGTGAAGCACCCCGAGGTGGGATACCAATTCATCCGAAAATACAGCGATTTTTCGAACCCCTATCCGGTCTTCCTACGCTCCGGGTTGAAAAATTCGCAGCATGTGTTTACTCACCAGAAAAAGGGTAGGGTGGGCTTTCTTGGGGGTTCCATCACCGAGGCTTCGGGCTGGCGTAACCATGCGTCTGAGTCCCTCCAAAAACGCTTCCCGGATACTGAGTTTGAATTTGTCTATGCGGGCATCGGCTCGACCGATTCCACCTACGGTGCCTATCGTTTGCACCGCGATATCTTATCCAAAGGAAAGATCGATCTGCTCTTCATCGAATCTGCGGTCAATGAATTGCACAACTCCCGCACCAGGGATGATATCAGTAAAGCAGTCGAAGGAATCATTCTGCAGGCACGCCGGCACAACCCGGATATCGATATCATCGCCCAGTATCTGTATGACATGCCCTATGTCGAGTCTTACCGCAAAGGAATCACTCCCTGGCAAATCGCAGCCCTTGACCGCATTTCTTTGCAGTATGGGATCAATGCAATCGATCAGGCCAGGCAGGTGACCAAGTGGTTTGAGAGCGGGGAGATTTCACAAAAAGAATTTGGAGGCTGTCACCCCAAACCTGCCGGGCACCAAGCCTATGCCAGTATGATTGACCGCTTATTCGACCGGGCATGGACTGGGCCGGTTGCCGGGCAGTTGGTGCCCCACAAAACCGGTCGGCGATATGATGCCTGCTCCTACGACCAGGCGGGCTTGCATCCGTTATCTCTTGCCCAAATCAAAAGTGGATGGAAACGGGTGGAAAACTGGCAGGGTACGGGCAAGGGTAGTGTTCGCAAACATGACAAGGGTTTGGATTACCTTGAGGCGACTGAGCCGGGTGCGGAACTTACCGTGGAGTTTTCAGGTACTGCGATTGGTCTCCCCATGGTGGCGGGACCGGATGTGGGCATCATCGAATGGAAAGTGGATGATGGTCCGTGGAAATCTCTGGATCAATTCACCAAGTGGAGCCGCGGTCTTCATATTCCCTGGATCTACATGCTCGAAAAAGAATTACCTCTGGGCGAACATACCCTGACTTTGCGTACCACCAAGCGGAAGAATGAACAATCCGTTGGCCATGCCTGCCGGTTTTCCGCTTTTGCCATAAATGGAAATAACGATTAACCCCACAACATGCCTATGAAAACCTTCTTGGTTATTTTCCTCTTTTCTCTCTTCCTTATTCATTTTTCTCAGGCCCGCCGGGGTATTGAGGAAGCTCTGTTTACCTGGACAGATTCCCCTTCCACTACCCTCAATGTGATTTGGTTGGTGGAGGAGGATGAGCCAACCGATTTTAAGTGGGGAAAACAGGGAGGGGAGATCAACCGAAATGCGGTGATTAAGCGGCAATCTTTTTACGAGAAGACTCTTTCTTTCTGGGGACTTGCCCTGGATGTGAAAAATGGTCGATTCTCTTTACCTTCTTTAAAAAATGCAGATGTGGAGGTCTGTCAGGTGCAGTTAACCGGGTTACAACCAGACACGATTTATTGCGTGAAATTGGGCAAGAAAGAATTTAAGGCAAGTACTCTACCTGCAAAGCGACCCGATCGTATATCTTTTGTTACTGGAGGCGATATGATGCACAAACCTGAGTGGCACAAAGACGGGGTTGAGGCAATGGCTTCCCGTTCGCCCGATTTTGCCCTGATCGGGGGGGACCTTGCCTATGCCAATGGACAAGATTGGAAACGCTGGCTCGATTGGATCGAAATCTATGCCGATCATGCCCGCCGAGCAGACGGATTGTCCATTCCCTTTGTGGTCGCGATCGGGAATCACGAAGTCATCGGTGGCTATGGTCAGATTCCCGAAAAAGCTCCTTTGTTTTTTAACCTCTTTCCCTTTCCTCAGGAAAATGATGCAACCTACATTATAGACATGTACGAAGATTTATCGGTGCTGGTTTTAAACTCTAATCATACACGCCCCGTGGAGGATCAGGTTGAATTCATCGAGCAGGCATTATCTTTGCGAAAAACCCGGAAGCATCTTTTTGCTCTCTATCACTTTCCAGCATATGGAATTGTAAAGGGTGGTCTGGGGAATCCGATCTCTCAGAGTATGCGCAAGCATTGGACTCCTCTATTTGACAAATATGGCTTGGATGCCGCCTTTGAGAACGACCACCATGTGTACAAGCGATCCAAGCTTATCAAGGGTGGGAAGGTGGATAATTCTGGCACCCTCTACATCGGGGACGGTGCGTGGGGTGTAAAAACGCGGGGGATCGGATCGGATGAGTTATGGTATGTCGAACAAGCCTCACCCACCCGCCATGTCATCGAAGTGGTGATCGAAAAAAATGTCCGAACTTACCGTGCGATCAACCACGATCAAAAAGTATTTGATGAATTTGTAGATAATCGCTACACTCATGCCTTAGCAAAATGAAGATCTATCCATATCTTTTAACTTTTTTAATTTGTGGTACCCTTCTGCATGCTCAGCCTTACATCGCTAAAACATCTCAACTATCCGAACAGCGGTCCGATCGTTCCCTTTCCATCAATTCTGAATACCTGGTGTTCGATTTAGGCACAGTTGCCAAGGGAAAGTCTCCTGTACTGATTTATTTGCACGGGGCAGGAGGCGGGCGGCCTCCGCTTAATCGTTTGGGTATGCAGGCAAATGCTTTGCTCAAGGGAATTGAACGTTTTGATAAGGGTCCTTGTTATGTGGTGGTTCCCCAGTGCCTTCCAGAAACCAAAAATGGCGATCGGGCAACTTGGGAACCAATAGACCTAAATCTTCTCCTCGATGATTTACTGGAGAAATTCCCTCTCGATTCCAATCGTGTCTACCTTACGGGTAACAGTATGGGAGGATATGGATCCTGGGCATGGGGTGGATATAGTCCTAAACGGTTGGCCGCGATTGCTCCAGTGGTCGGGGGGATAGGACCGGGTGGTCCCAAGGATGTAACCCCCAATTTAAAAAACTGGGCTGGAAATCTCGCCAAGGTGCCGGTCTATGCTTTTGCTGGTGGGAAGGATCGGGTAGTTCCTGCGGAACGGTCGGAACGTATGGTTGCAGAAATTCGCAAAGCCGGAGGGAAGCAGGCAAAAATTAAAGTATTTCCAGAAGCCGGACACAATGCCAGGCAGTTGGTTTACAATAGCAAAGAATTTTACGATTGGATGTTTGCACAGTCCAAAAAATGATCAAAGTTCTTTTACTTGCCTCGTTCATTTCCGCCTTGGTTGCCCTGGCGTGCGTACCGGCGATTTTCTATCTTGAAAGTTTGGGCCGTCCGCAAAATCCCTTTCATATGATTCAGTTACTTACCTGCTTGGTGTGTTTCCCCTGCAGTGGTTCTTTCTTTTGGATGAGTCGAGGGTTGGGCTGGACTGCAACCCGAATATTCACCGCTCTTGCCTGTCTCCTCAGCGGGGCGTGGTTTGGCTATTTTGTCTATGTTATGGTAATGATGGCCTTGCTGGGTGCCTAAACTGAATCCGTAACAGTTTTGAGAAAGCCCTAAATTTATAAACCAAGTTTGTGGAATTTTAGGGGCGACTTGGTATACAAATGTAAACCCTTTGCGGACAGCGTTGAGATACACAGAGTAGTGAAATTTGACGCAATTAGTTCAACTTTTAATAAGTTATTCGATAATCTAATAGGGTTTATGTGAATTATTGTTTGTTACTTAATTGTTGCACAATAATTCTCGCGTATATCCATGGTTTGTGAGATGTTCTTTCACATAGGGCAATTGAGTCTGCGGAAGTTCGCTTCCAAAATTGACTCGAAACACAAAACAGAGGGACCTTTGGGCAAAAGGTCCCTCTTTTTGTTTATTAAATTTGCAAAACCCTATGGATCAATTCATTAGGCGATAATTCTGATGGAAGGGTAACACCTCTCTCAGTCGTCTTTAAAAGCTCGAGTTGGGCAAATTGATCATCCAGTAGAGTGGGTGCAAAAAAGTGATCTGTCCGCTGTTTTAATCTTTCACTTGCAGAATCCCGATCAAGTTCGAGATGGATAAAGAAAAGGGATTTTGTGCACGATCGGAGAATTTCACGGTAGGTATACTTGAGTGCTGAGCAGGAGAGTATGGCGGGGTGATCGCTCTTATCAAGCAGCTGTCCTAATTGATTTAACCAGGGAATACGGTCCTGATCGGTCAAAGGATGGCCCGCTTTCATTTTTTCTACATTCTGCGGGCTGTGGTAATCATCCCCCTCAAAGAATTTTCTTTCTACAGATTGTGAAAGTTGAGTCCCAAGGGTGGATTTTCCGCATCCGGATACTCCCATGACCACAAGGTGGCAGGTTTGCAGTGTTTGAGATAATGAGTAGTTCTTCAATTTCTGAAATTGCCATCTTAGGGCAATTTCTTTCTTCAGAAAAATTAAAAAGTGGCGTCAATTTACTAGCCTAGAGGGAGTATATGAATAGGATGGAATTTATGTTTAAAAACTCAGGAATTTTACTTTCCGTACTTTTTCCGACTTTTCTTTTATTTGGTGAAGGGAAAGCGGAGATTGATTTTGCCCGGGAGGTCCTGCCCATTTTATCGGACAAATGTTATGCCTGTCATGGCCCCGATACCAAGAAGAAGGATTTGGTCCGTCTGGACCTTGAGGAACTGGCCAAGAAAGACCTAGGAGGTTACCATGCGATCGACCCCAAGGATTTGGAAGAGAGCGAATTGCTCTATCGTATTATTGACAAGGAAGATCCCATGCCCCCGGAGGATTTTGGCAAGACACTTTCTAAGAAAGAACAGGAGATAATCCGCCAATGGGTATTGTCTGGTGCCGAGTATGAGGAGCATTGGTCTTTTGTTCCTCCGACCAAAGCAGGTATTAAACCCGTGGGAAATCCAATCGACCATTTTATTGACGCTAAATTAAAGGAAGAGAGCACGAATTTTGGCAAAGAGGCGGACCGGGCCACCCTCGCAAGGCGAGCCTCGCTCATTTTGAATGGATTACCTCCTGAACCGGCGGATTTGGATGCATTTTTAAAGGAAAACGAGGAAGGGGCGTATGAGCGGTACCTCAACCGCCTGCTTGCTCGCAACGATTATGGGGAACATATTGCCCGTTACTGGTTGGACGCGGTACGCTATGGGGATACCCACGGTCTTCACCTCGATAATCGCCGTGGAATCTACCCTTACCGGGACTGGGTGGTACGTGCCCTCAACGAAAATCAGCCTTTCGATGAATTTATCCAATGGCAACTTGCTGGGGATCTTTTGCCCAACCCAACCGAGGACCAAAAAATTGCCACCGGATATGTGCGGCTTAACCCAACCACCGGAGAGGGTGGGGCGATTCCTGCAGAATTTCAGGCAAAAAATAATTTTGACCGGGTGGAAACCACCGGCACCGCCCTGCTTGGATTATCCCTAACCTGTGCCCGTTGTCACACTCATAAATACGACCCCATTACCCACGATGAATACTTCGAGTTCCTTGCCTTTTTTAATAACACCGCAGAGCATTCGATGGACCGCAATCAATATGTATACGGGAATCATTTAACCGTTGCAAAGGATCCGGTCTCGAAAAAGAAATGGGAGGATTTTTTGGGCAAAGAAGTTGCCTTTCTTAAAGAAGTGCGGGCCATCGGAAAATACAAGGGAAGTGATGAGAGCCTGGCCAAACTTGCAGATTTACTTGCACCCGATCTGTCAAAGCCTGGTAATCGAGTGAAGGCAAGTTCCCAAAATTTTCACAAAAGAAACCAAAAGCCCGAACACGCGATTGATGACCGGTTAGATACAATATACCTAAATCGTGATGGCAATGGCAGCGGTCTGACCATTTTCACCCCCAATGGGATCATCCATGGAATCAGTCTAACATCCGCTGCGGATCACCCAGGACGGGATCCCAAGACCTACAAATTGGAAGGATCCACTGATCATAAAACCTTCACTTTAATTTCCGAAGGGGATGTGCCCAGCTTTACCAAGCGCAAGCAAAAGAGAGAAATTCTTTTTGAGAACAACCAGTCTTTTACTACTTACCGTCTAACCTTTCCCAAGTTATCCGATGTTTATGCAAGGTTTATGCAAGTTGCCGAGATCGAGCTTTTGAAAAAACACCTGGCCGCGAAGGATGATCTGCTCGCCCAGGCCCAGCAGCTCAACAATGAGCGAATTCATGGGCAAAGGAATTACCTGACCACTACTTTAATTGCTCAGGATTTACCCGAGCAAAGTCAGCGGGTCACCAAGGTTCTAGAGCGTGGAGAATACGATAAACCTATTGGTGAACCTCTCAACCCAGGGGTCTTTTCCGTTTTAGGTGAAATGGATGCTGGCAGTCCATCGAACCGCCTAGGGTTGGCCAATTGGATTACTTCAGATGACCAGCCCCTCACCGCCCGCGTGTTGGTAAACCGTTTCTGGCTAATGGTATTTGGAGAAGGACTGGTCCGCACGCCTGAGGAGTTTGGTTTGCAGGGGGAACATCCAACCCACCCAGAACTGCTTGACTGGATGGCGGTGGACTTTCAGGAAAACGGATGGAATCTTAAGCGATTGCTCAAACAATTCCTCACCAGTCGAACCTTTAAACAATCCTCCGCTAGACGGTCCGATTTTCCAGACCCCGAAAATAAGTATTGGGGTAGGGGGCCATCCTACAAGCTCGACGCCGAGGTGGTTCGGGATTTATCTCTGTGGTCCTCCGGATTACTCAACCGCAAGATCGGGGGAGAAGGGTTCAGGCCTTACCAACCACCCGGTATGTGGATCGCTCTGTCTCATCCTAATAGCGATACCAAAAACTATGTGATGAACGAGGATGACAGTATATACCGCCGGAGTCTCTACATGTACTGGAAACGTACCTCCCCGCATCCGATGATGACTTTGTTTGATGCTCCCAGCCGGGAGTCAAGCTGTGTGCAGCGTTCCCGCACCAGTACTTCACTTCAGTCCCTTGCTCTGTTTAATGAGACTCAACGGTTGGAAACCGCCCGAAAGCTTGCCGAGCGATTGCTCCGGGATAAGCAACAGGATAGTGCCCGGATCGAGCACCTTTTCACCCTGCTCACTTCCCGTAAGCCAAGCACGGTGGAGTCCACAGCCTTGTCCACTTTATTGGGCAATGCAAAGGGCAGGTTCTCCCTGTCGAAGGAGGATGCCCGCAAGGTGCTTGAACAGGGCCTCGCCCCGGTGGATGAAAACTTACCCGTAACTGAGGTGGCTGCATGGACGCAGGTGGCCGCCACCATGCTGGCGAGTGACCCGGCCATTTTGCTCTATTAAGATTTACCAGAGGAGACCAAGACTATGAACCAGGCAGATTTATTTCTCGACGATTCCTTTCACATCAACCGTAGGCAATTCTTTGGCCGTTCCGCTCTTGGGTTGGGTACCGCCTCCATGGCCAGCCTGCTTAGCAGTGATTTATTTGGGCGTTCCATACCCACCGAGGGTCTGCACCATAAGGCAACAGCCAAGCGGGTGATCTATTTGTTCATGAGTGGTGGTCCCAGCCATATTGATATGTGGGACTACAAGCCCCGCTTGAGCGAAGAATATGGGAAGGATCTTCCGCTCGAAGTGCGCGACGGGCAGCGTATAACCGGAATGACCTCCGGGCAGAAAACCCTACCGCTTGCACCCAGCAAGTTTGAATTTACAAAATGTGATAACAATGACAATGGCGTTTGGGTAAGCTCATTGCTCCCTTACACTTCCAAAATTACCAAAGAATTGTGTGTGGTCCATGGAACC
>JAOFTV010000034.1 GCA_028045305.1 Opitutales bacterium
ATTACCGCGAAGACAGATGGGCCAATGGTAGTTATGATGACTGGTTATGGTTCGGTTGAGTCTGCGGTTTCATGTATGCAAATGGGTGCTTTTGATTATGTCGTAAAACCATTCTCTTTTGATCAGATCGAGGTGGTTGTAGATAAAGTTGCTTCGTTTGATAAGATGCGTCGGGTAACCAAATATTATGTAGAAGAAAGTGATACTCGTTCATCTGATATCGTTGGGGAAAGCGAGCCAATTAAGAAACTTAAAAATTTAGTCGATAAGGTAGCCAAAACAGAAGCAACTGTTTTAATTACTGGAGAAAATGGTACCGGTAAGGAGTTAGTTGCTCGTGAATTGTACCGCAATAGCATGCTTTCTAAGCAGCCATACATTCGAGTGAACTGTGCAGCCATATCTGAAACCTTAATGGAAAGTGAATTCTTTGGGCATGAAAAAGGTGCTTTCACCGGTGCTACTGAGCGCAGGGAAGGGCGATTTGAATTAGCTGATGGCGGGACTATTTTATTGGATGAAATTAGTGAAATTGCTCCTTCTTTGCAGTCTAAATTGCTTAGGGTTTTACAAGAAAAAGAATTTGAGCGTGTTGGGGGAAATAAAACCATTCAGGTAAAAGTGCGAGTGTTAGCGACCACCAATCGAAATTTGTTAAAAGAAGTAGAGTTAGGAAATTTTCGCGAAGATTTGTACTATAGATTAAATGTCTTTCCAATCCCTGTGCCTGCCCTGCTTGATCGAGGAAATGATATCTTGCTACTGGCCAACACATTTTTGGACCGGCATGCTCGCAGGTATGGTATCAATGAAGTTGCGTTTTCTAAAAGTTGTGAAAAAGCAATTCTCAGCCATTCTTGGCCTGGCAATGTTAGGGAGCTCGAAAACGCTGTTGAGCGGGCAGTTATTTTAGCTGAACCAAACAAGAAGATTGAAAATGACTTACTTGGGATTCCTAAGTGTGTACCTGCCAAGAAATCCAGCCGTAAAAAAACAACTTAAGATTACTAATCTTTTTTACATTTAAAATTAGAAAAAAGGGATTTTTTTACTCTTCAAAGAGTAAATTTGCCATCGTCGGGTCCTCTGATAAATCAATGATTTGGTCGGGGTTGAATGGTTTACCTTTCTTTAATGTGAAGGTAACGAGTACACCCCGATCAAATTCGGCTTCCTCCCATAGCCTACCATCCTCATCCCATTTAGATATAGTTCCATGGTACTTCCCTTTTCTAAATCGCAAAACGGCTTCCTTTCTACCTTTGTCATCAAGCGCAGTTATGGTTCCAGTATAAATTTCCTCAGTTTCTCGAATCCATAGCATTCCTCCACGTTTGGGATCTCCGGCAAACTTTTTATAAAATTCTGCTCCTGTACCTTCCCACTCCTTGAGTTCTAATGAGGCAAGGGATTGTCCTGTCTGGATGATGCCTTCGTCTTCAAATCTGCCAAAATCCTCCAGGCCATTTTGAAAATATCTTTGCGAATAGACGATTCCTTTGGTCGACCATACATAAAAATATCCATGCTTGAGTCCGCCGCGGTATTGTTGTTTTGATTTAAGGTTTCCGTTTTCATGCCATTCATAAAAGTCGCCCTCAGGGGCACCGTTTAGGTAGTTTCTTAATGCAGCAACGGTTCCATTTCTCGCTCTAACTTTAATTACTCCAGAATAAGGTTGTTTGCTTTCCTTGAGGCAAAAAAAATCTTGATCATTGATCATGAACATTTCCGAGGCCTCGACTGAACTTCCCTCCCAGTAAGCCTGCTCTTGTATAATATCGCCCAGAGGATAACCCTCGACCTTTTGCTGAACTTGTGGTTTTTCACAGGAGGTTGTCCATAGTGCAATGCACAGGGAGAAAATGAACCTTGTATTATGAATCATATTTGGCTTTTGGGTTGAACTTGCCATTTCCTACAATCCTTTGCTGAGTTAAGCAGACTTACAAGTTTAAACCTTTCTTCTTTTTTATTTCTAAATTCTTATGATCATTCCAAAAGCGAACAAACTTAGCACAAACGAACTTAAAGAAGTCGAGGCAATTGCTTCGGATTTTGAATGTTCCATTTTAGAAATTCAGGGGCACAATCGTTGTGTTTATGCTATCCTCGGAGACGAGGGCAGAGAAGTTATGTTCAAGCGAATTGCTGGACTGCCTTTTATTTCCAAGGTCGATATGATCGAGTCGCCCTACAAATTGATGGATCGACGATCTGGTTTGGCAGATCATCGAGTCCAAGTTGGCAAGACCGAGGTCGGGAAAGAGGAACCCTTCTTTATCGCTGGTCCCTGCACCATTGATCCAAATAATCCTAATCTTTATTTGGAGTCTGCTCATGCCATCAAAGAGGCGGGAGCACATGCCTTGCGTGGTGGAGTATGGAAGCCAAGAACCAATCCATATTCTTTTCAGGGAGACAATCAATCCCTCGAGATAATTCTCCAAGCCCGTGAAGAAACAGGGCTTCCCATTGATATCGAAGTAATGGACTCCGAACAGCTCAAACTTGCCCTTGATGCCAAGGTGGAGGTTTTACAAATTGGAACTCGTAACGCATTAAATTATTCTTTGCTCAAGGAGGTTGGAAAGTTATCAGCAGGTTCGGATACCACAGTTTTACTTAAACGCGGGCGTCATGTCGGTTCCCCAAATGAATTTATCGCAGCTGCTGAATATATTGTGGCTGAAGGTAACCCCAATGTAATGCTCTGCCCCCGGGGAACCACTCCACATTTGGAGGGCTATCGTAATCATCCGGATGAATCGATCACTCCATTGCTTAAAAACCGTACCTGGGCACCCGTGGTGGTAGATCCTTCCCATAGCGTGGGCCATGCCGATTTTGTACTAGCCTGTTCCTTGGCAGCAATAGCATATGGGGCAGATGGATTATGTATCGAGTCACACATCGATCCATCAAAGGGAATTGGGGACGACCCCAAGCAAGCAATTAGACCGGAAAAGCTTGGAGAACTATTCCAGTCCTGCCAGGCAGTTTGGAAATCTCGCTACTTACCCTGAAGTTGTTGCTCCTTGCTCAGGCAAGCTACTGCATCCATGAGTCTGTGGTATTGTTCGGGGTCTTGGGCAAAAGATTCGACGGCAAGGGGAGGAGAGATGGCTGATTGAGCAGGGCGGGGCAGTGAGAATGATTTCCGGCTTTTTATGGTCGAGTAAGTAACCTGAGCACCAATACACGAATTTTTAGGTTTATAAACTTGGACTAATCTTTTCACTAAGAAAATTCAATGGGTGCGTCCTTAATTGGCAAATTTATGAAGGCACAAAAAAGCCCATGCCGAGAATCTCGACATGGGCCTTGAAAGGAAAAATCCTATTTAGAAGACGATTACTCAGAAGCGTTGCCTTCGTCGGCTTTATCGCCACCGCATTTGCCGCAGCATTCAGATTCGCCACCACATTCGCCACAGCAATCGTGGTCATGTGAACCACCGCCGCAGGAGGAAAATAAACCGATGGAGAGAACTCCGAGAATAAGAAGAAGGCTTTTCATAATGTATTAATTGATTTGTGGTTAGTTATTCAAAGGGGATATCCCAGTCACAAATCATATATCTTTGTGGGGACTCGATTATAGTCAAGGGGAATTGATTTAATGAATTAAATTTAAGAGCACTCAAAATAACCATTAAATTAGCCCAATTCTTGAATTTCCTTTCCGTTGGTTAGGAAGATTTTCTCGTCCTTTTCGTGTTTTATATTTTTGAGGCCAGTAAAACTTCCAAAGGCTGGCAAAATGATTCGTTTTTCGTTCACCACCCAGCAGGGGCAACGCAAGGAATCTCTGCCCTTCCCATGTAAGCGGTAACCCGGGTGTAAGTGTCCAGCTAAGAAAGGTCGATCAACCTCCTCTTCAGGTGGAAGATGCCTGAGTTCCCATGTATTTTTCTTTGAGGGGGTAGGGTCGGGCAGGCAAGTAATGCCCAGCTCTGGCCATGGATCTCCGGATTGCAGGTCATGATTTCCCCGTACTAAATCAATAGACAATTTCTGGTATTGATCGCGCCAATTGAAGAGCAGGTTTCTAACAGGTTGAGATCTTCCGGCCCGTGCATGTAGAAAATCTCCCAGAATGACCAACTTTTGAGCACGGGTATCATCAATGAGTTTAGCAAGGCGCTGGCAGTCCTCCATCGTGGTATGTTCAGATACTGGAATGCCCACTTTTCGAAAAGTGGCCGCTTTTCCAAAATGAGTATCTGCAATGTAGATCGTTTTTTCTTTTGGCCAAAATACCGCCCGATCAGCTAGAAGTTGGAGTAATTCTCCTTGCCAGTCTATGGTCAGCGATTCATTCATGCAGACTTTTCAAGCTGTTGGGACATACGTTTTACCCGTTCGCTCCAAGATTCGGAACTTACTTGGGAGCGCAAAGATTCCGCCCATAAAGGAAAACCAAATGGAGATAGTCGAGACGGGGACTCCCGTACGATTATTTGCCCGGAAATCCTTTCCAGTGTGGAAACCATTCGGTTTACTTCCAATTGTCGGTCGAGGACTTCCCGGCGCGATTGGGTGAGTAGCAGGTTGTGTGGATCGTATTTCGAAAAAACATCAAAAAATAATCCGCCTGATGCCTGAACCTGCCGGTTTGATTTGCGGGCACCGGGGTAGCCCTGAAAGATTAATCCAGCAACCCGGGCGACTTCGCGAAATTGCCTCTTATCCATCTCGCTTAAGTTCATGCATTCAAGAAGTTCATCAACCACACCTTCTGGAGATAAAAGGTTTCGCCAGTCGGATTCATTAAATTCTTGGGTAGATGTCGAACAGAGGTGAAATCCATAGTCGTTAAAAGAAAGAGAAAGGGTCATCGGTTCGAGTCTGGTCATCCGATAACTGATTAAGGACGCAAGACCTTCATGAGCCAAGCACCCGGCAAAGGGATAGACAAACCAACATGTTCCCTCCCGCGTATCTGTACGCTCAATCAATAATTCATTCATTTTTGGAAGCCTTGAGCCTATGGACTGCAACTCCAGGGATGGCCGTAATGCCCGCATTTCCTTTTCTTTAAAAATATGCATTCCTGCCGCTTCCAGTTTCTGGCGTACCCCAGAGGCTAATTCCGAAGAAAGAGGAGATTTCCCGCCGCCCCAAACCGGAATGACCCCTTTACCCCGCTTGGCCAAGCTAACCACGGCCGTGAGGTCGCGTACTCTTTTAAGGGTCAGTAATTTTCCTCCAAAATAAAAGTTTGAACCTGGCTTAATTCTTGAGATGAAGGATTCTTCCACCGTGCCCAGTCTTCGGCCGGTGCTAAATTTTACCTCGATTGCGGGATCGCTGGTGATCGTGCCGATGGACATTCGGTGAAATCGGGAAATGATCCGTGATTCCACGCTGTGCAGTCCGTCGCTGTCAACCACCACGCGTTTGAACTGATCGTATGCCCGTAAAGTATCTCCTCCACGAATGATAAAATCAAGCACCCATCCCCATTCCTCTTCGGTTATGTCTCGGAAGGACCAAGCAGAGCGGACCTCTTTGATTGCATCTTTTGAGAAAAACCCACCCCCCAATGCAAGGGTGATCAGATGTTGGGCAAGTAAGTCCAATGGAGAACTGAGCGGATCGCGGGCTTCAATTCTTCGTTCATTGATTGCTTCCCGTGCCGCCGCATACTCCACCATCTCCATTGCATGGGTGGGGACGCAAATTACCCGACTTACCGCACCGGGTTGATGCCCGCAGCGGCCGGCCCGTTGCAAAAGTCGGGCAACTCCTTTGGGCCCTCCAATTTGAATGACTTGATCAACGGGCGAAAAATCGACACCCAAATCTAGGCTACTTGTACAAACCACCGCCCGAATAGTTCCTTCCCGCAAACGGACCTCCACTTGTTTTCTTTCCTTGCGGTCAATGGATCCATGGTGAATGCCAATTTCATCCTTCCATTTTGGCCGAATTTGCTGGAGTGCATGAAACCAAAATTCTGTCTGTGATCGAACATTGGTGAATACAAGGGTTGTTCCGGCACCTTCAATTTGTTGGGCGACCTCCTCAACCATTTTTCCACCAAGGTGTCCTGCCCAAGGAAATTTTTCCATATCTTTTGGGATGAGGACATCGACCTCAAATTTTTTTTTAAAATCTCCATCAATCAGTTTGCCTGGTTTGTTGGTTCCCAGAAGGGTAGCTTGAGCAATATCTAGGTTTCCCAAGGTCGCGGATAATCCCCAGGTTTTTAATTTTGAATTCCATAATCTTAAACGAGCCAACCCCAGTTCGGTTTGTACTCCCCGTTTGGTGGATAATAACTCGTGCCACTCGTCGACCACCACGGTTCGTAAATTGGAAAATGCCTCTTTGGTTTCAGGGTAGGAGAGGAGCAGAGATAGACTCTCCGGCGTAGTTACCAAACAGGATGGAAAGCGTTTTCTTTGCTTCGCCTTGATTGATCCGGTGGTATCTCCTGTTCGTTCCTCCACAGTCCACGGGAGTTGCAAATCTTCTACTAAAGTACGAAGTGAATGGGTGGTGTCCTTGACGAGGGCACGTAGAGGCGTGATCCATAGAACACGCAATTCGGGCGGGCGCTTGGGCATTGGCTTTTTTCCAAGCTCGTCCATCCATTCGATCAAGGGACCCGCCCACGCGGCATAGGTTTTACCGGTACCGGTCGGGGCATGGATTAATCCACTCTCTCCCTTGGCATGGGCAGACCAGGTTTTTTTTTGAAACGGAAATGGATCCCATTGTTTTGTCTTAAACCATTCAAGCACCACATCTATTGCCGGCTTTTTTAGGGTTTTAGCTTTTTGCTTGCTTGCTTGTACGACCATTCAAAAAAGAGTCGATTGCTGGTCGCGGTTAGGTTCCAGAAGTTCTGGTCCATCCTCCCTGGTTGCATTGACTTGTTTGGAAACTGGATAAAAAAGAATGTCGGATTTTACATTGCTTAAAAGATCGAGCAATTGTCCGGCGGTCGATTGTTCACTCATCCATACTGGGTAATGTTCATCCGAAAGAAAAACCGGCATGCGGTGGTGGATATGGAGGCAGTTGGACGGGGCACTGCGGGTCAAAATAGTAAAGCACAGGCCATCAGATCCTTCACGCCATAGACCGGCAAAGGCAAAGGTCGAACGATCGGGCAGATGGAAGAAGTGTGGGTTACGATCTCTTTCCACTACTTGCCATTCGTAATATCCGTCAGCTGGAACAAGGCATCTTTGAGACTCGAATGCAGCTTGAAAGGTTGGTTTTTGGGATACGGTTTCGGATCTTGCATTAATGGGGAATCGACGAGAATTTACCGAATTGGCAGAAGGGAAACTTCCCCACTCTGCTTCTGCCCAAGAAATGGATTGGTTATTCGAATGAAGGATAGGATGGGACTGCCCGGGTGAGCGGTTGTAGCGCGGATGGATTTTTTTGTGGGGCGGTGGGGCGTACTTGCGAAAGCGTTCGACCTGCGGATTGGACCATGCGTATCGACCGCACATATGTTTATTCTCCAAAAGTTCCCATTTATTTAATCTTATTCGATTTTTCTAAATGACTCAAGGAAGCGGTCGGTCGGGAGCGTTTATCCGCTTCATCCACCATGTACAATTTGTGCAATTGAAAACCCGCCCGATAGGGAAAACCTTGGTGTTTTATCCAGTCGTTAATTGCCCCCAAGACCTCTGGGTTTTCTGCCTGCGACCATTCAGGGTGCAACCAGATCGGCACCTTTCTTTCTTTCATGGGCAGGGCATTGGTCCATTTGGAAAGGTCCTCTGGCGTTTCGATAATGACCTTGAATTCATCCGCCAGTAAAAAGGTTTCCTCGATAGGGAGCTTGTTCCATTTTGGGCTTAGGGTGATCCAATCCATTTCTCCCTGCACCGTGAAAGCACCGCAGGTTTCCAGGTGTACGGGCAGGCTACGGATGCGCAACTCATGCACCAAATCGTAGAGGGGATGAATCGCAGGCTCTCCCCCGGTGATGACCACAATTTCGCAGCCCGACTGCAACGCTTCCTCGGCCAGATCGAGTGGTTCGATCCGGTCGATCGAATCGGGAACATGGTCGGGGTGCCAGGTACCGGCGGAGTCGCACCAGGGGCAATGCACCGGGCAACCGTGGAGACGAATGAAAAAAGCGGACTTTCCCATATGGGCACCTTCACCCTGCCAGGCGTGAAAGCGTTCGTAGACCGGGAGTGCCCGGCTCATGCGGTTTGGTCAGGCTGGTAGGTGGCAGAGTTTTTGGAATCTTCCTGCAGGTATACCGATCGTATCCATACCCGTCCATCGGTGCGCTTTCGCACAATTGGGTCGAAAGTGTTGTGCAGGTACCTGGCAATTCCTTCGCAAGAGGCATTGGGAACTGCCAAAAGTTTGATTAAACCTTCATTCTGTAATTCATTTAACTTTACCAGCTTTGGGTCGTTTTCCCAAACGGCCGTGGCATGATCCAAATGTTCATCGATCCAATCTTCGATGAAATGAAGATCTCCAAAATCAATCACAAATCCATTATCGTCCAATTCCTTGGATTCAAAAGTCAGGGTAATGGACCAGCTATGCCCATGCAATCGAGAGCACCGGCCCGTATGATTGGGTTGGCGGTGGGAGAGGGGAATGTCCCGGTAAGTCTTACTGCATGTAATCATAAAACATTAGAAATTTAGTCGTCCTCATACTCGGTAGGGTCTTCGACCTTGGCGAGTGCAAATGCTTCTTTCCTCTCCACACAGGTTCCACATTTTCCACAATGTTTTTCCCGTCCGGCATAGCACGACCAGGTAAGTTCGAGAGGGGCTCCAAGTTCATTTCCTTTTCTGACCAGCTCCTCCTTGCTGAAATTTACAAAGGGGCGGTGCAGGTTAAGGTTTTGCCAGTCTGCAAGCCCAAGTGCTTTTTCCATGGCATCAGCAAATTCGGGCCGACAGTCGGGATAAATCGTATGGTCTCCCGCATGGGCTGCATAGGCGATGGTATCAAACCCGATGGAAAGAGCATGGCCACCGGCGAGGGCCAGTAGGATCATATTGCGGTTGGGCACCACTGTTGCCTTCATCGATTCCTCAGCATAATGCCCCTCGGGCAATTCCACCTGATCGTCGGTCAGAGAACTTCCTCCGAGCAGGGGACCGAGGTCGGGCAGTCGCAGGATGCGATGGGGTAGACCCAATGACTCTGCAATCTTTTCTGCCTGTTGGAGTTCCTTGGCATGACGCTGACCATAATCAATGGAGAGTAAACGGGTTTCCGCACCGTCCGCCAGAAGTTGGGCGGCGAGGACGGTGGAATCCAAACCACCGGAGAATAAAACCAGGGCTTTCATCGCAAAACGCCTGGGCAATCAGATGGGGGGCATCCCGTAGGCTTCCCGGCACCTGGCCATTTGAGCGAGTACAGTTTCCAGATCATCGGCAAGAAAATTGGCATGTCCCATCTTTCTCCCCGCCCGGGCACCAGCCTTGCCATAGAGGTGGAGTGTGGCACCGGGAGTATTGAAAATTGGGGTCCAATCAGGAGGGGTATTTTCATCTGCCCATATGTCGCCCAAGAGGTTGAGCATAACTGTGGGCCTTTTCAGCTTGGTGCACCCGAGCGGTAATCCGCAAATTGCCCGGGCCTGTTGCTGGAACTGGGAGGTCATGCATCCATCGATGGTATGGTGGCCAGAGTTATGCGGACGGGGGGCGATTTCATTGACCAGTAACCTGCCGGCCTTGGAAATAAAGAATTCCACGGCAAGAATGCCGATATAATCCAGGGCCTCGGCCACCCCAACTGCCACCTTGCGTGCTTCCTCCAGAATATTATCGGGCAAACGGGCAGGTACGATGGAGACATCAAGGATGTGGTTGCGGTGGATATTTTCCGCGGGGTCATAAGTGACCACATCGCCGTCCACTCCACTGGCAACAAGAACTGAAATTTCCGTATCTAGTTCCACCCGTTCTTCAAGCACCGCACGCTGGGAATCAAAAGACTGCCAGATGTTCGCGAGATCTTCAGTGGTAGCATCCCCGGAAATCTTTTGCTGGCCCTTGCCATCATATCCAAATTCGGCGGTTTTCAAAATGCAGTCCCGTCCGATCTCTTTCACCCCGTTCTTGAGCTCATCTAAATCGGAGATGATGAAGTGGCGGGCACACCCAATTCCATTATCGGACAAAAACTTTTTTTCCCGCTCCCGGTGCTGGCTGGTGATGATGGAATGGGAATTGGGGCGCAGGGGCACGCGTTCCTCCACCTGCTTAAGCATGTCGCCGGGCAGGTTTTCAAACTCTGCGGTGGCGACTTCCACTTGGGAGCAAAATTTTTCCAGTGCCTGCGGGTCGTCAAATGGCTGGTGCATCACCTCATCCGCCACCTCGGCGGCTCCGGAGCGGTCCCCACCTGTCCAGGTCAGTATTTTGTACCCCATGGGCCTGGCTGCGAGGGCGAGCATACGGCCAAGCTGGCCGCCCCCGAGCACGCCAATCCAAGCGTCGCTTCCCGGTTGGATCATCCCTGCGTAGGAGGCGAAAGTTCGGACGCCTTTACCTTGTCGCTTTGAGCCTGGCGAAAGTCATCCAGTTTCTGGGCAAGATTTTCATCTCCGGCGGAGGCGAGCATGGATACGGCAAAAAGGGCGGCATTGACGGCTCCGGCATCACCAATCGCAAAGGTGGCAGTGGGAATACCAGCGGGCATTTGTACGATGGAAAGAAGAGAGTCCACACCATTGAGGGCCCGTGATTTGATGGGTACCCCTAAGACAGGGAGTGGAGTCATGGCGGCTGCCATGCCGGGTAGGTGGGCAGCTCCGCCTGCTCCGGCGATGATGCATTTCAGCCCACGAGACTTAGCAGAGTTTGCATACTCGTAAAGCAGGTCGGGGGTGCGGTGAGCACTGACCACCTTGGATTCCCAGTTCACTCCGAAATCGGACAGGGTCTGGGCAGCTTTCTCTAGAGTAGGCCAATCGGACTGGCTTCCCATGATGACTCCCACTACGGGCGTATTGTTCTCTGTCATCTAGAAGGATTGTAAGAATCAACGGAATGCGGGCAAGTCCATTCGGTTTATCATCAAGCCATGATCAACTTTCAAAAGGATTGACGGAATAATTGTGCAATGGATTAATCGAATTCATGGTTCGTTTCTTGATTCTTGTGTTTGCATTCTCGTTTTCTCTTTTCGCCAAGGAACCAATCCGTACATGGACGAGTGCTGATGGGCGAACACTCGAGGCCCGCTACCTGG
>JAOFTV010000035.1 GCA_028045305.1 Opitutales bacterium
GTTCAGTCCGTTATTTGTGAGGGTTGGTTGGCTGGCTGCCGTTGATTGATTCGCTTGGTAGCTATTCCCACTCTTGTCTCTCCATTGACTGACTGCGTTCGAGTTGTGAGTGATGGTAGAAGAATCGGCAGCATCCAACCAGAGTTTCATGCTGGAAACTTCGGAGGGGGAAAACAACTTCTTGGCGGTTCCGTGGCGACCGGTACCGGAGGAATCGTTGGCATTTTCCCCATCGAAATTCCACCGGCCCTGCAAATTAGCAACGCCCACGGGGGCGGAGGGGAGAAGCACACCCAGGCTACGGCTGACCACCGTGCCACCAGAATTGGAAGCAATTGCCCGGAAATAATAAACCTTTTCCAGGTTGGGTATGGTGATGGTGGTGGAAAAAGTACCGGCTGCCTGGTTGGTCGAAATTGTTACTTCGTTGTCCCATGCGGTGGAGGGGGTGACTGCAGTTCCTCTGTCCTCATCTCCCCAGCGAATCTTCACCGTGGGGTTCTGCCCGCCTGTGCTGTTGAGCACCCCAGTGAGCACCGCCGTCTCCCGCGAAGGTTGGTTTACACTCATCGCCCCGAAACCGGCGGGGATGATGGTCTGCCCCTTAATAGATGGTATAGCCAAGAGGGCAAAAAAAGTGAAGAAGTATGGGCTGTGAAGGTGACGGCTAAGGAGTCTCATAATTAGATTAGGAACGATTGGCTGATAAAATTATTGCTTTTGCGTATAATAAATAATATTTAGATAAACTATTATATTTGTATACTATACTATTAACACTAGTCGCAAAAATAATACATAAAAAGGCACATTTTTTTTGGGGCGCTGCTTAGCCTCGCTGAAAGTAAGTGAAATGGGCAGAAAGAGAGAAGGGCGGGTAGCGCTTTTATTCTGAGTCCACACTATCCTTGGATACGGACAGCTGGATTAGGGACAACACCTCATGGCGGCAAACTTTGCGGGTGGAGCTATCGGGGAAGGAGTAGGCTTTTAGGTGCTTTTCGTCGATCAATCGATTGATAATCTGTGAACTGGTGTATCCGAGCAAGCGGGCCGCTTTGGTGAAGGTGATAAATTCTTTTTCTTCCTGATTATCTTTCATCAATACATCTGCTGTAAGTTTAAATAATGGATGGCCGCCCTTTACCCCGCTTTTTTGGTGCGGGGCGAGAGCGAGCCTCTTCTAAAAGTTTGTGGAGGTCGCTGAGGAGGATATTTTTCTTACTATTGCCTGGCAGCCAGTAGGGGCGTATTTTCTTGTTTTGGATCAATGCGTTGACCGAAACATAGCTCGCGTACCCAAGTATACTAGCTGCCTTAGTAAGGGAAACATAGCGGTCGAGAAGGTTTTCATCCCGGAGCATTCGAAAATCTGATAAATCGTCCTTCATTCGTGTTTACGACTCAATGGCTCGGCTCGGCTATTTTAAAAACATCTGACCTTTTGACTCTAAGCTTGGTGGTGAGGGGCAGGGAGTAGGCAGGGAGGATACCTTGCTTAACGAGTTTGGTGATGCGGGTATGGTTGCCACTACCAAGAAGTTTAGCTGCTTCCGAAAAAGCAAGGAACTCTTCCTTTTCCTCTTTGTGGGTCGGTTTCAGGCTTTCTTTCATGGGACTACAAGCAAATGCACTTAGTGCTGTTTGTCTCTCTGCCCTAAGCTCATCACTTCGTGGTATTTTACCAATACCCGTTTTTTTCCAGGAATGGAATAAGTCTTGAGATGGCCTTGGTTAATGAGCTTCTCCGCTGCCCGGTAGTCTTTATTTCCCAGCACCCGGGCAGCTTCCGACATGGTTAGCAGATAATTGGGCTGTGTGTGAAAAGCCTTTACGATATACTCGGCCATATTACGGAATAACAGAATTGTTGGAGCCCTTTTTAATTTCTTGCAGGGCTCGTACTTCTTGTAGGCTGTAGAGTTTGCGTTTTAAAGGCCCGATCATGTACTCATCCAATTGGTTTTTTTGAACGAGATAATTGATTGAGTTGTGGTTTTTATAGCCGAGTATTCTTTTGGCCTCTTGACAGGATATGTATATTTTTTCCATTAAAATTATCGTTTGTACTTAATATAATTAAAAAATCAGTTAATTATCTTAATATTTTTTGATCGTTCATATATTTATTACCCCATCATTTTGCAATATATAAATCGTTTAAATTTTAATAGTTTGCGTACTTTTATATAGGTTGGACTAATTGGTTTGTTGAGTGGGATGGTTTTCCTAACTCGATAGTGCATGGTTAAATTCAAGTTTGGCTATGGTGCAACCGATGTTGCTGCAAGTGTGAGGTCATTAAATTCGTAGGTGGGGAGACCTGAGAGGTAAAAGTTCTTAATTTCATATTTGGTTAGCGTTTTCTTCCAAAGGACCAGTTCATCCAAAACGGCATTAAACTGGTTCAAATACTCTCCATACTTGTTGTTGAGGCACCCGATGATCACATTTCTCAGATCGACCGAATCGGTAAAGTTCGGAAAAACCTCGTTGTATAATTTACCATTTAAATAAAGGCTACTAACGGTCTTTTCATCAACTTTGCCAAAGGTGTAAGCAATATGGTTCCAATCTCGGGTTAATTTTCTTTTGGAAGGCTGGAATTCCTCAATATGAGGTTCTCCCCATAAGACTTGTTTCAATTTCCCAGGCCGGGTAACTTCGATGGATAAATTCCCAAATTTTTTCCACCTGTAAGGCCGTATCAAGGAGTTTAGGGGGTTATTCAACTTTCCTTTTGGTTTTAGCCAACATGCAAAAGAAAAGTTTTCATACTCCCCCTTCAGATCGAGGCTCAGGTGGGCATCTTTTTGGAAAAGATTGAGTGCTCCTGATTGAGGCCATCTGCCATTTGCACGGTTAGCCCCATGGAAAATGCCGTGCGAAGCATCGGTATTGGACAGATGAAGATTGGGAATCCATCTGTGAAATGATATGTTAGCTATATCTCCTTCCCACACTTTGGGAAATCTTTGCTTAAGTATGTCTTTGCCTATTTGCGGGTATTTAAAATCGTAGAGCCCAATTACATCTGGGTCCGCGGCAAGTTCCTCCAATAATTTCTGGTTGCGGTTGCCCCCCATCTGTCCAGGTATCATGTTTTCCAACTCTTTATCAATGACTACTGGAGTAAATTTTGGACTATCATTAACCTTCGAAAAGCGGGTAAGCATTTTGGACATGTTTTTGGTAACCATGCACTGTACTTCGATTGCACCCTCATGAACATTTACCAAATCATCACCGCTTGGGGAAATATTGAGGGAGAATTCAGTGCCCCAGTCGATGTACCTTGAGGTAGGAGAAAGAATAGTGAATTCCTTACCCTTATCATTGAGCACGATGGTTCGAACATTTCCCTGAGTTACGCTGACAAGTTTCGGGTTGAGAATTTCGAAAGATCCAGGACCACTGAATAATAGTTCCACAGAGTCGTCAAACCTGAGGTGAAGTTGACCACGCTCAATTTCGTACTTTCCTAGATCGAAATGAATATCCTCTGGCGATTTGGTTGCATCTTGAAATTGTAAATCGTAGAAATCGATCAATTTGGCAATGGGTGGGGCTGGTTGCAAAACTGAAGCGAGGTGAACTTGTTTGGTTGCTGGACTCTTTTTCGCGGGAAAGCTCTGGGGCGGTGTTGACCAGGAAATAAATGTGAGGACCAAGCAAGCAGCAGCAACTATCCATGGAAGGTATGTAGGTGGTGTTGTATTTTGTTCTCTCTCGGCCAAGTTTGCGAAGCCAATGCTTTGAGCCCGCAAGTTTTCGTCCAATACCGAAAGCTTGCGAAATTCCCGACGCATATCGGCTGATTGTTCGAGGCGGTGGGAAAAGTCCTCCCATTTGTCGGCAGGTAAGTTCCCTTCGAGGTAAAGTTCAATGAGGTTGTGATCGGAGTCGTTCATCGGGCAGGGCAGGTTAGATGGAGTATGCGGGGGCGGAGTCTTTCTTGGGGGAACCGGGGGGGATGTCCATGCACTTGGCAAGGGCTTTACGGATACGCCTAAGTTTTTGGTAAAGGGCATCGGGTGTGGTTTCCCGCTCGGCAGCCATCGCCTTGATCGTTTGGTTTGGGGAGTAGACCCGTTTGATTAAATCTCGGTTGGGCTTGGGTAGTTCCTGGAGGCAGTCCTCAAGCTTTTCCACCCACCGTTCGGTCGAGGCAATATCATTGACCCCTTCGGTGGAAATTTTTTCCAACAATTTGTCGGACAGCACCCATTTATTTCTCGCCCGAGTCTGCCGAAGTTTTAATATCTGGAAGCGGGCAATAACACACATCCACTTACAAAAGTCATTCTCATCCCCCTCAAATTTTGAATATTTCTCCCATGCGGTAATGAAGGCATTCTGCATGATTTCAGAATGATCATGATAATCCTGCACCAAAGAACGCAGGTAGGACCGTACAACGGGCTCGCTTTTAGCCAGCAATCGTAAGAAATCGGAACGATTTATCTTATTTTTTCTAATCATTATTCAATTATAGATAACAGAAAATTAAAAACCTGACGCTTTTCTAGTAAAAAAATGTAAATTATTTGGTCTATGCGTTTCAATTGGTACAAACTTTACCTAGTAGGAATTTGAGATATGGGTTAAAAAACACCCTCAAGGTGTTTAGGATGAGTTGACCCCATAAAATCTTCGTTCTTATATGGAATCATAATAATTAATTACAAATTGCCCATGGGTTCATGCCAACCCTTTGCCCTATGATTGCACGCCCTTCCTTTTCTTATTCGTTATTTTTTAGATTCATCCCTTGTCTCACTACCCTTTGGGGGATGGCACTTATGCCTTTGTTGGCTGGTGAAAATAATCGGTTGGAGGGTCCCCCGGGTTCCAGTTATGCCTTTGGGGATGAGTTTGATGGAGTCGTTTTGAACGATGAAATCTGGGGGTTGGGAATCAATAAGAAAAACCTTCAAAACGAGGCGGTTGATTGTATCTATAAAAAAGAAAACATTACCCTCGAGGATGGCTTGCTTATTTTTACCCAAAAGCGGGAACCCGTGCCAGTCGCCGGCAATACATGGTCCAAAGAAACAACCTTTAATTATTCCTCTGGTGGCGTGCATACCCAAAAGGATTATTCACTTCGCAATAACATGTATTTGGAACTGCGTTGCAAACTACCACAAAATAATGGGGGGTATGGTGCTTTTTGGACGGTTTCTCACAAAGTGGAGGGCTGGTCGCCCGAAGATCTTTTGGAAATTGATATGTTTGAATTTATTGCTGCCCGTGAGAAGACGAGATTATGGAGTGGTTTATGGTGGCATGATTTTAGGGCCAAGGAAATTCACAAAGGCATTCCCCCCCAATCCATGGTGAAACGATCGGACGATCATTTCTTTATCAAGCAAAGAGTCTACAAGGCCCATCATGGACATGGTCACCATATCAAAGAAAATAAGGTCAATTTTTACGAGTTTTTCACCTTTGGTCTACGAGTCACGGATGATGAATTCTTTTGGTACCTTGCACAGGATGGACCGGCCTGGAAGTCTGAGCCTTATTTTCATTTTTCAGGTGGCAAGGTGCACAACCGTACATACGGTAAAGTCGAAGATTTTGAGTGGACCCGACAGGTTCCCAAGAATTTGCACGCCCAGGTTAATTTAAATTATGCGATGCGAAATGCGGCATGGGCGGGTGGTCCGGTAAGGGATGAACAACTCCCTTCCAAAATGTATGTTGATTATGTACGTTTCTTTAAACTAGACACAAAATAATCCTATCCCATCCAATATTTTAAAGAGTTAACACTGTTGGGGGTTGGGAATGCATATACAATTAAATAGTGGCGCAATTAAGTGGTGTGAATGTACCTTTCTCTCACGACTCATCTCAGTGGATAGGTGGGCGGGAGGGCTTATTGCAGAGCTTTAAATATTATATCGCGCAGTTCGATAGCCCGGTGCCCGAAAGTATGTCCATTTTCAGAAAACTCTTTACCGGCAGCAGATTTTTCCTCCAATTCCTTACTGTTTTCCAGAGCCGTTCTTGCACCCTCTGCTAACAAGTCTGAATGGTCATATTTTTCCACCACTTCAGAAAACCCCTCCAGTTCATCCAGGTACTTGCTCCCATTGGTCAGGGGTATCGCACCATTCAGCATCGATGAAAATATGCGTTCATGTGCACCATCCGTAAAGAAAGAGGATGCATTTAGAGACATCTTTGAACGTTGGAAAATTTCCAAAGCCTCTTCAAAATCTAACTCCTTGTGAACATTATGGTTTTTAAAATTTGCAAATCCCCAACCTTTTCCAAAAACCTCTACTTTTACACCAGCATCATCCAGTATATTCAAGGTCTGTAGGCGTTCACGGGCTCGTCCATAACGCTCCACATTTTGCATGATTCGCATGAAGAGTTTACGGTTTGGCTTTTGTTCCTGCTCAGTAAATAATTTTGCCACTAATTCCAAGGTGGGTAAGTTTTCTTCAGCGCCATCCATTTCCACACCAATTTCCAATAATTTTAGCTCTTCTGCGTCCAGTTCCTTCCAAGTATTTCGCAGGGCATCTGGAGAGGTTCCAGTTCCGCAAAAAACAATGTTTAAATCACGTGGCTGTTCGCTTTCTTTCCTTGCTTTGCACCCACCGTGAGGCAGAAAAAAGCAACCATACTTTTGGGCAAGACTGGTGTCGATGAATTGTTTGTGCCCACGATCAATAGTGGCGATCAGACCGAAATTGTCCGGCACATGTGCCTGCCTGAACTCTGGATCCACCGGTAGTTCCAACCTCAAAATATGATGGACTGGGTGATCAACCAGCCAGGAAATATGGGGAAAAGCAACCATGTCATAAACTGATTTGTCATTAACATAGAATTGCCCCATCGCATTGAAACCCAGAGCAAGTAGGGGTTTTGCCTGGGAGAATTCGTCGATCAATTTATGCTTTAATGTATCAAAGTCCTCCTTCAGATCGTAGGTTACACAGGATTGCCCGTCCTCTTCGTAAGCGGCTTCCATATCCTCGATAAAACGGTTGGTTACCCCATACTGGACATCTCCTTTAAATAGAATAACTCTTTGATCTCTTGGATTCATTGATCGATATTCATATACAATATCAACATCTTTTCCTCTACGAGTAGAAAGTAGTACTTCTTTAAGCTTATGCTTATTTCACCAACCGTTGCAGTGAAATAAGTTAATAAATTTTGTATTTCTGCCCGTGGAAGTAGCGAGATTTTCAACGATTATTGATATTTTCACAATCATTCTCGAATTTTTGCCTTATAAATAATTTTGAGTAACCTGGTTTTGTTATCCTGTAAAAGGATATTTTTATCCCTTCTTTCAAATCCCACTTCTTTTTCATGAATATGGCGATGAAATTAACTCTCTTGATCCCTCGTTACATAGCTTAACCATATTGCAAAGATGGTTCCCCAAATGAAGACCTTATCTGCATTGCCAAAAACAAGCGAAATGAGAGATAGGATCATTATCCACCCAATGATAGAAAAAAGGCATTACATATAAACTTCCGTTCAAGATAGCGAGTTGAGTAGAATGTGGAAAATCTTTTTTGCTATCCCATTCGCTGGGTACTTGGACTTTTCCAAAATTGAGAGTACAGATTCGCAAGTATGCTCATTTTCGATTTTAAAATCCAGTCTGCAATGAGGGAATTATGGTCATTTGTATAGTAAGATAAGCTGGATAAAGGTGTGAGGTTTTGCAGTTACGACACAATCAAGACTACTTATGAGTAAAATGATGTAATTAGTTTCCCGCGTCTCTGGTTTGACTTATTAGTAGCCCAATGGTTCGTTAGAAAAATGAAACCTTTGGTATTTATCATTTTATATGTCCTATGTTTAACAGGATGTGGGCAACCGGACTTGAGTGATGAAAAAATTTTAAATGAAATTCTTTCCAAATCGCTTGACGACTCTGATTTACAGGAACGGGACAGGGCGGGTGAAACCCTTGCCTTTGTTATCAATTCTCAAATTCCTTTTTCCGGGTGGGCGAGCAGGTTGTATGACAATGGACAGGTAAGAGAATTATCTAAATTCGAAGAGGGTAAACGGGAAGGCCTCTGGGTGAAGTGGTATGAAAACGGGAGAATGGAAGAGGAGAAAAATTACCGTGATGGCAAATTGCATGGTCCTTCAACACGCTGGTGGGAAAATGGACAAAAGTGGTATGAAGATAACTACGAAAATGGAGAAAAGATAGGAGAGTCGAAGTTTTACGACTAAAGTTTTACAGGGCGTATCCCCCTATGCTGATGGTTGAATAATCCTGCGGTTGCCAGGAATTTAGGGAGCCTGAGATTCGAAAATAATCGTAGTTAGGCGGCGGATGGCTGGAATGTTCACAGCCAGGTTGCCATCCTTTACCATGATTTTTTCAGACTGGGTGAGGGTATTTTTTCGATAACCTGTGGATGGTTCAATATCTTCAGTGGTCCACTTTACAATGACTTCTTCCCCATCTAAAAATCCTTCTCCAAGAAAAAGTCCGTCACGGTTATAACGGGCACCTTCTTGAATGGTGGCGGGTATAGATAAATTGAGATCCAGTGGGTCTTCGACTTCCTCTGCATCTCTTCTGGCAACCAGCACGATGAATCGTTTGGCAGTCCGGTCGTAGGAACTCATCCGTATGTAGTTCGAGCTGTCAACCCCTGTCATGTTGATGTCATTACCAAGTTCTCCGGGCATCGTGTGATGCACACACTCATTCTGACCGGCAGATAGTTGTGCTACCCAACGCCAGACATAGTAGTGCGGATGGTTGGGGTCATCAGGCACGGCATAAGGAGCTCCAAATTTACTACCACCTAGAAAGCTGGTATCCTCAATAATGACAAACTCTTCGTCTTTTCCCCGTAAATTTAATTTGCGATTTGGAATCCCTGGTCCGCCAGTGAAGTTAGGGTTCAAGGGTTCCCCCAAATCAGCCAGCCTGCCGTTGTAATCGATCCGTTTGGTAAGCCCCATCGTCCAATCGCTGTGATTATCGGCCCAAGGCAGGTTGGTAAGAGATAAACCACGCTGTAGACATTCGCCCAATATTCTCAGGGTGGACTCTACGGTATCTCCGCTTGCTTCCGGGCCGTGTGGAGTACGCTTGCCATCCCAGCAGATCCAACTTTCTGCGGCCACCAATCCTTTGTCTGTATAGCCCTCTTCTTCAAGTCGTTGATCCATGTATTCCATTTGATCCCACACCGATTCCACCGATGTCAGCAGTCCGCCCCCCCAGCCATTATTGAAGTCGCTAAGGTTAAGGGCAAAGTTATCGATCATACCCATTAGCTCGGGGTACTCGAGTTGGATATCATACCACTCCTTACAATTGCGTGAGGGAGACAGACCTGCAGTGGAAACAATCTTAGTGTCACCGGTTTCCTCGCCATAGTCGCGAATCGCCCGTGCGGCAGGTAGTACAAATAAGTCGATTAATTCTTCCCAGGAACCATCCCAGTATTTGGGGTGGTTGGCCTCGTGGAAAATTCCGTAATAATCCACATCCTCGCCAAACCATTCTACTGTTGCCTTGACCATGTCGTAGATTGCTTGGTTGTCGGGTGGGAGTAAATTAAAGTCTGCATACTCCTCTCCGCCATTCATCCACAAGGGGACCTGCCAGATGACTAACTCTGTCTTAATGCCCCGCTCTTTGCTTAGTTTGACCGCATGTCGGATCGCCTGGGCTTCCTTGGATGGATGGTTGTGATAATCCAGGTTTTTTTTCGAAGGAAGGGTGTGGAGAGACATATACCAGAAGGTAGAATAACTCGCCACTTTGCCCAGTTCTCTCTCAATGTCCGCTTCCGAGTTTTTGGGTTGGTCGGGGTAGGGTTGCCAGCGGAAACCTACATGTAGGTGGTTGCGGGTTGCCTCATAATCGGGTGGTGTGCCCTTATTTTCAAAAAGGGCTGCAATTCCCGGGCCCACCCGATCTTGAGGGTTTGCAGGAATTAGAGAATCCTCCGCATGGGAATTAAAATTAGCAAAGGTTATCCCTAAAATTAAAGCATAGAGAAGGGGCATTCGTAAATTGCTGTGGGCACTTAACTCCCTTAAGGCTTTTCCAAAACACATATTGAACGAGCTTTTAGTTTACCGAAATCAGATGGGCAATCGTAATTCTTCTGGCCAAGTTAAAAGAAAAAGAAGGCACTTACTGGTCGCTAGCGAAGGCGAGCAGAGGTTGTCCGGCAGGTCATCCAACCATTCTGTCCTATGGGGGTTGAAGGATGAACTGTTGAATGTGATTGGAGCATGCTATTCGGGCAGATATTGAAAGGATGAAAGTACTTCTGCTTGGGGGTACTTAACAAAATTTGAAGATACGCAGGTGGCTTCAATTGGGAATGTGAAATCTTCAAACAAACGCACACACTTTCCAAGTTGTTTCTCTGATAATCTACTGGCTAAGGAACAGTGGGGTTCCCATAGATCAGTTCGATAAAATTTATTCATCGATGAAAATTCAGCATGTGCATCATGAAGTTTATGAAGTGCGGATAATGAATTTGACTGCTCAGGAGAGAGAAAGAGAACTCCTCTATCTGGAAATGCAGCGAATGCATTAAACTCGAACTTGAAACTCTTTTGGTTCGCCAAAAAATCCCAGTTTACTTTTTTAGCTCCTGTAATTTCTCCGTATACCAATGTAATATGTGGAGAGAAGTTTTTTTCTAAAGCTCTACAAGGAATCTTATTTTTGGATAATACTTTCCACATATCTTGAATGGTTGTGTTAGTATGATCGTCAAAGTGTACTTCTAGAGAGTAAGGCATGCTTGGATGGTTTTAAAAATTGGATGTAGCTGTAGACAGTAGTCAAAATTTTGTAAAGATGCAATGGTACTAATTTGCTACAATTTGTGGGGTTTACTTTATTTAAAAAATCCCAAAAAGGGGAGGGCGGCTTTCATGGTTAAGGTTTAATAAGGCTTAATCAGGGGCGATAATATCTGCCATCAACCGCGAAACCATAGCAGTAAAAACGATTTATCAGA
>JAOFTV010000036.1 GCA_028045305.1 Opitutales bacterium
GAAAGCCCAGTCGGTGCATTCCGTGGATTTTGTGCTTTGGAACAATTAGCCAGTCAAGCAGAGGACGGGAAGTTGCAGGGTGTACGAGTTGAGGACCAGCCATCCATGAACAGGCGTGGGTTTATGCTCGATGTAAGCAGATGCAAGGTACCTAGAATGGATGAATTATTCCGCCTGATCGAATTAATTGCCAGACTCGGTTACAATGAATTGCAGCTTTATATCGAACATACTTTCGCATTCAGTAAACATGAAACAGTTTGGCAAGATGCCTCACCAATTACCGCAGAGGAGATTCGTAAAATTGATGAATTCTGTGCCGGGCACTTTATTGAATTGGTCCCAAACTTAAACTCATTTGGACATTTCGAACGCTGGTTGCAGCATGTTGAATACAGGCATCTTGCCGAATGCCCGGATGGATTCATAAGAGAACAGCCCTACATCAAGCGTGATCATGGCACCACTTTAAAACCAAATGCCAAAAGTTTGGAATTCATTGATTCGTTATACGAGGAATACCTCCCAAATTTCACCTCAAACAACTTTAATGTCGGAATGGACGAACCGTGGGAACTCGGACAGGGTTGGAGCCGGGAGGAGGTGGGAAAAAACGGAAAGGACAAGGTATACTTACGCCATCTGGATGGCATACGTAAGCTGGTGGAAAAACATGGAAAACGTATGCAGTTCTGGGCAGATGTCCTCCTCGAAAAACCGGAAAATGCAAAGCTCCTTTGCCCCTCCGCATCTCCGATTATCTGGGGGTATGAACCAGGCCATCCATTTGATGAGCAGGCGGGTGCAATTGCCGCGTGCGGGCTGGATTTCTGCCTCGCTCCAGGGGTGGCCAGTTGGCGCTCTTTTACTGGCAGATGGCCGGTTGCTCAAAAAAACCTCTCCTCTGCTTACAGGTATGCTCAGAAACATGGAGCCACTGGCATGCTGATAACGAGTTGGGGAGATTGTGGAAACCACCAACCTTGGCCAACTGTATATCCAGGACTGTTACACGGCGCATCCCTTGCTTGGGCGGGCGAAGAGTTAGCAGAGGATAAATTATCCAACGCAATTGACCGGCTGGTATACCAAGCACCTGGAGCAGGCCTGGGCAAAGCGATTTTGGAACTGGGCAAGGTGGATGATAAAATTGGGGTAAACCTGCCAAACACCTGCTTGGATTGGTGGATTTTATTCGCCGCTCGGGCGGAACTTTTAAGGGATGCACTCCCCGGCAAGGTAATGGTTGAACAAATCAACCAGGGGTTGGCCCACTTGAAGGAAGCAAGCAGTCTACTGCCTCATGCTTGTGACAACTTAGCCATCGAACAATCGGTCGAGGAAATGCGCTGGGGAGCAGAAATTTCCGCTTGGTGCCTGGGACAGGGGAAAAGAATACTCCTGGAGGAAGAGGCAACCGAAGTGACTGAAACAGAAGTTCGGGTAAAAAGGTTTTCTGAAAACTGGTTAAAACGAGCCCGTACGGGTGGATTGGAGGAGTCAAGCACCCTTCTAAGGGAAGGAATCATTGCGTTGAGCAAGGAATAACTACCAGCCCAGAAAGACACAAAAAAAGTCAGCCATCGAGTTCGGGTATCTCTTTGGCCACAGCATCGGCAAGAATACGCCCTGATGAACTTAAACGGTATTGGTTGCCCGCCTCCCCATGGGCAAGTCCCTCCTCCACCAAGCGATCAAGAAAACGAACAACTTCCATAAAACAGGCGGGAGAAAGGGCGAATCTTTGTCCAATCTCAAGCAAATTGATCCCTGCATTCATCCGCAGTCCAAAGAGTATGGCATCACGGGCGAGATCGCTAGCACTCAGCTTCTCAACCTCTACGAATTCCGGCAGTTTTGTACCGAGCATACCAGCTGACCATTTTTCGATGTCTGGCAGGTTTTTCCGGCGAATTCCACCAACCTGAGAACAGGCGGAAGGCCCATACCCCATCCATTCGTTCATCGCCCAGGTGTTTAAGTTGTGCTTACAGGCCCCACCAAGCCGGGCAAAATTGGATACTTCGTACTGGTTATATCCATGAGCGGGCAAATATTCCCAGGCTAGCTCATAAAAAGCCGCCTCCCGTTCTGAATCTATACTGGCTTTACCATTTGAAAGGCGCAGGTACATCGCCGTATCCTCCTCAAAGGTTAGGCAGTAAGTGGAAAGATGGTCAGGTTGCAGGGCAACTGCCTGTTTAAGGTCCTTCTCCCAATCCTCGATTGATTGCCCGGGTGCACCAAAAATGAGATCGAGGTTGACCGAACGAAAACCAATATTCCGGATTTCTTTATAAGCATCAAATGTCTTTTGCACAGGATGTTTACGCCCAAGTGCTTCCATATATTTGGAATCAAAAGTCTGAACGCCCAGGGAGATTCGGTTTACTCCATTTTGTTTGAGAACGCTAAGTTTTTCCGGGGTAATTTCGGATGGTGCGATTTCCACCGACCATTCCACATTTTGGGATAGATCAAGGCTGCGAAGCAGCGAGCACAAGCGCTGAAGTTCCGCAGATTTAAGCAGGCCAGGAGTACCTCCACCGATGAAAATTGTGGAGATGGAACGATGGGGAGGGAAGCGAAGTATTTCCGCCTGCAGTCCAAGAAAGTAATCTTCCATCCGCTTTTTGCTTGGTTTCTCCTGATAAAATGCGCAAAAGTCGCAGGTGGTGGAACAAAAGGGAACATGTACATACATTCCGAGCGCTAGGTTCTTGCGCCCCGGCAGTTCCTCGTCTAACACGGGATAATACATCTCTTCATTCGCCTGACTCACTTGTTTATGAAATTCTCAACCAAACTACTCTTATTTTCTCTTTTGTCAGCAAGCATGTGGCTGCAAACCGGTTGCCAGCAACCGAACTTCATCAACCTGACTTCGAAAAATGTTAGCCAGAATCCATCTGGCATATACACTCTGCAAACCGAACTGGATGTCCAGGACCGTGGAATAAGCAACGAAACCCTTGAGGTATTTGCAGTGGTGGGAGGTGAAAAATTGCCCATGGTGCAGGATGATCTCAACCCCGCCCTTTGGAGTTGCGATTATAAATTGCCCGGAGGTTTTGATGAAGCAACTTACTATTACGAAGCCCAATACACCAAAACTTCCGACACTGGAGAAACTAATGTTCGCCGGGTGACCAGCGACCTCCAAGTATTTCGCCTTGAAAATAGATATGTTGGAAACCTCGGAGCATACCGTGGACCAGTAGGTTCAGAAATTGCGGTGCAAGGACGCGGGTTTACCAAGTACGACCAAATCAAAGTGGGCGAAAAGGAAACCACCACCAAGTACATGTCCGAGAACGAACTTCGTTTTACCGTTCCTCCCCTGCCCTCCGGATTGGACTATGTGGTGAAGCTATCGGGCGGTGCCCATGGATCATTGGAAATTGGTACTTTTCGTATAGACGAGAGCAAACTCGGTGTCATCCCAACCAGCTTAGAAATTCAATCCGGTGATACGATGACCCTGCTTTTTAAAATTGATTATGAAGCCCCAGCTGGTGGAGTAGCCGTAGAAGTTAAGACAAATGTTCCGCTTTCCGTAATCATGCCTGAAGCCATTATCGCAGAGGGTGACAAGACGG
Organism: Opitutales bacterium; assembly: GCA_028045305.1. Lineage (GTDB taxonomy): Bacteria > Verrucomicrobiota > Verrucomicrobiia > Opitutales > Seribacteraceae > Chordibacter. The sequence goes on from JAOFTV010000036.1 coordinate 3,600, forward strand.
TAAACATTCCTATTAAGGGTGGACAACCAGGCGAAGGAAAGCTGGTAATTACAGCCGATGGATTTGAGGGAGCGGAAGTGCCCATTAAAGTATTCTGAACCTGGAATCTTTCATCTCCCCCCCCAACGGGAGATAACCCAATGATTGGGGAAATGGCCATATCTGTAGTTATCCCCTCTTTCAACCGCGAAAAGTTGCTCGGTCGTGCCCTAGCCTCAGTTCGTGGGCAAAGCCTACAACCGCAGGAAATTATCGTGGTGGATGATGGTTCCAAACCAGGGACACTCGAAAAACTCAAGGATGTGTACAGCGAGGTTCTTTGGTTGCACCAGCATAACCAGGGTGTTGCAGCGGCCAGAAACCTGGGAATCCGTAAAAGTAAGCAACCATGGATAGCCCTGCTCGATTCTGATGATGAATGGGAACCCGAAAAACTTAAATTGCAAATGCAATTTATTCATCAACATAAGGACATACGGGCTGTTCATACTGGCGAAAAATGGATTCGCTCAGGCAATGAGGTAATCCCTCCTGCGTATTTGGATAAATCTGCAGAACTACTGTGGGAAAGAAGCCTGGCAAACTGCTTAATCTGCCCATCCTCCGCACTTTTACACCGATCGGTATTCGACGAAATTGGATATTTTGATGAAAAATTATTGGCCTGTGAAGATTATGATTTCTGGCTAAGGTTGCTCATCCAGATGCCCATCGGCTTGGTGGAACAGAAAATGGTTTTGAAGCATGGAGGGCATAGCGACCAGTTGTCTACCACCACTTGGGGGATGGATCGTTTTCGGGTGCAGGCTTTACAAAAACTACTCGATCGCAAGGATATTGAGGAGAACAGGCGGACTTTGCTCAGGGAAACCTTGATCAGAAAATGTAAAATCCTAGAGCAAGGTGCCCACAAGAGAAACAAGCAGGAAGAGGCAATTTCCTATGCTAAGTTGAGGGAAAAATATACTACATCTCCATTGATGGAAACTGCCTGATTTTTTTACATGAACCTTGTCGTTGCACTGCAAAAAGAGGCCAACCCAATTATCCAGGCTTACGGACTGGATAAAGAACAGGGCTGCCCACTGCCTTTCTATTTCAAGGAAAACCGAAGGTTAATCATTTCGGGAATTGGGCGGGCTCGGGTATCGGCAGCTACGGCTTATTTAATGGGACGTTTCCCCGAGAAAAACCAGCCATGGTTAAACCTCGGAATTGCCGGTCACGGAAGTTTAAATACCGGACAGATGTTTGTAGCAGGTCGCATTATTGAAACAGGTAGTTCCCAATGCTTTTACCCCCCACAAATTATAACATCTGAGGTTCCAGTAAGCGAGCTGACAACCTGCGGGAAACCGCAAAAAAAATACCAGCCAAATATGGGCTATGATATGGAGGCTCATGCTTTTTACCAAACTGCATGCCTTGTATCCACCCGTGAACTCGTACAAGTACTAAAGGTGGTTTCGGACAACCCCAAACAACCAATTTCTCAATTCAAGCCGGAACAGGCAAGCAAGTGGATAGAGGCTAAATTGCCAGAGATTGATCATTGGATAACGGAACTTACAGAAGCTGCCCTCAGCATTAAGCCGAATCCAGAAATTAATAAGCTTTTATCCCGAATCACTCAAAGGGGAGGCTTTTCCACTACGCGATCGTTACAACTGGGGAGTTTACTTCGCCAAGCTGATGCACTCGGGGAAGACCTGGGTGCATTGGAGGGTATGTTAACAGATGTAGGAAGCCCCAAGCAGATGCTTGCCGAGATCGAACAAATTCTATCCAACAAACGAACCCTGCCATGATCAATTCGATTTACTTGGAAAATTCGATAAGGGAACATCCAAAAGCCCGTAGCATTCTTTCCCGCTTCCCCAAGGCGAATGTTCTTCCCTGCGAGCACTACAAAGAGGTATTCAACCCAGCAGGGCAGAATTTCCGTCTGCAAAAAAAGAACCCTGCCCTCATCCTTGCCAAGCAAACGGGAAAATTGCTCCATTCCATTCCACCAAGCTATGGAGTGGGTGGCTCCCGTAACTTTTACTTTTCTCACCTTTTGAATTGCTTATATGATTGCAGGTATTGCTTCCTGCAAGGGATGTACCCTTCTGCTCATTTCGTTCATTTCATAAATTCCGAAGATTTTATGTCTGTGATTAAGCAAACCACAGAGGAGTCAGAGGAGCCGAGCTGGTTTTTTTCCGGTTACGACTGCGACAGCCTGGCCCTCGAATCAATTACTGGATTTGCCGGGGAATTCCTGCCTTTTTTTAGCAAACTTCCAAACGCCTGGCTAGAATTGCGTACGAAAAGTGCAAACCTTCAGGTATTGGAAAACCAAACGCCTTTTGATAATGTAGTCATTGCATTTAGTTTCACCCCCGAAGAGATTGGTAAGCAAACGGAATGGAAAGTCCCCCCTCTGGATTCCCGCATTCGAGCGATGAAAAAGGCTGCATCCATGGGTTGGAAGGTTGGATGGCGTATAGACCCAGTTATCGATTCCACAGACTTCAAAAAACGCTATGAAGAGTTGTTTGATTCTTTATTGTGTAATTTACCAATCCAGCAGCTTCACTCAGTAAGTTTGGGGGCTTTTCGGATGCCTTCTGGATTCTTTAAAAAGATGGAAAAAACATACCCGAGTGAACCCTTATTTGCTGGAAAACTGGAAAAAAGGGCAGGCATGATGGCTTACGAGAAAAACTTGGAAAAGGACAGGCTAACAACCTGTGAAAATTTACTCCTCCAGCGTATTCCTAAGGAGTTACTATTTTCCTGCAAAAGTCCGGTTGTCTAAAAACCACAAAACCGTTCAAAGAATAACCAAACTGTGTAAGGATAAGATGCTGGCAAATAAAGGCTGTTCTTGCTTTCTCAACTGCATTGGAAAATGAGGACCTCCAACCAATGAAAGTTTATAATCGTGATACTCTTTACGAAACTGACTCTTCAAATTGAAGTCCGGAACTTTTTCCCATTTTACAACATCAGGGGCATGAAGGTTTATGATTTTCCAAGCTTCTGAATATTCCCGCTCCGGTATTGTAAGTTTGGGAAGATTAAGTTCGGGAATTTTCTTATTTATGTACTTTTCAATACAAAGGTGTTGAAAGAATGCTTTCTCTTCATAAGTAAGTTCTTCCCATGTACGACCATCTTTTTTGGCCCATGAACTTAACGGCCAAACTTTAGCAAATGTTGATCCCTTCCATTTATTCATGCACAAACGACGTTCCTCCTCCCGTTCGCGCTGAATGAGGAGGTAAATACTTTCTTGAGCTGCAGCCAAGCGAGTTTCCTGAATCGCTAAAAGCTCAAGTTTTGCCAATACCTGCACTTTCATTTCCTGTTCTGTAGGACTGCTTGTTACTTCTGCATTTACATGAAATTCCAAAAGCAAAGCGAAACTGAAGATGGCTAGTATGTAATATTTCATGCGAGAAAACCTTTTCTTACTGTTTACTTTTACATTCGTTCAAAATGCTAGGTATTGCAAAAAAAAATGTGGAAAAATTATCTACAAATCTACCAACCTCATCTCCTGATAATTTTTGCCTGACGAGTTTCTTTACAACACTTTACAACCTGAAAAGGAAGTAAAATTAAAAAACTCAACACAATCCGTATTGCCTTTTTGAGCAAATGAATTTATTACTGACTTTCTTTTTCGCCACCTTAGCTCAGTTGGTAGAGCGCCTCACTTGTAATGAGGATGTCGTCAGTTCGACCCTGACAGGTGGCTCCATTTTCAGCAGGCTAATGTCCTTGAATACTGTGATTTACACAGATTACCCTGCTTGCGAATATTGATGTGAAATTGATTAATCTGGGCTGATTTATACATCCGCCAACACTCTTCGTGTATAAATCCGTGTACTAATAATTAATGCCACAAATTCACTCTGACCGAGCTTGATCAAGTTTTATTAAACCTGCTCTATCTTGTAGTCTGCAAATTCACATTCCGAATGATTTATATTTATTGGCAAACAACCAAAGATATAAAAAAAATAATCTACACATATAGAGTTGAACCCTTCTTGGTCCTCTGAATATTCAAGGACTTAATAAGGGAAAAATTTCAAGAACTCAGGCGGCGTGTGAGCAACTTGTAGATCTGCAAAGGCGGTAATTACGCACATGTGTACAGACCAAACAAAAACCACCAAGAGTGGTGAGAAAGGACTCTATGCCATGAGGAAATACCATGGCCAAAAAAGATATGTCTTTGGTGCAGGCCTGCCCACATGCGTGGGCCTGGTGCCCATCAAAAAATCCAAAGGTAATTCCCGCGATTAGAAGAATGACTCCCAAACTACCAAGCACAATCATCCAACGATCATGGTGTTGCCTACAGCCTAAAAATAGCGAAAGAATGGTTAGAGGTGCAACTAAACCAAGCATCCAAAGGTGAAAGTCTTGGTTTGTCCAAAAAGAAGTTGCGATGAGGGGGAGGCAAATTACCAAAACGGGCGTGAGCAAACAATGTACAGCACAAATCATGGCCAATCCCATACCCAAACGATCAAGCCATGCCCAAGGGTGGGATACGGATGAAGCACAAGAATGATTAGACTCCGAATCAGACATAAACTCTCTAAATCTATTAAACAACTCCCTTCTTGCAAGTTCATTGCAACAACAGATGACAAAAGATAATAAATTTTTAAAATAAGTAACACTTATGGGGTGTATTAAGTTTTTTTAATTTATTTTTTGACTTAGCTTTAAAAGCGGGTGATGTGTAGGTATCTAAGCTATTCGTTCCCGCTTTTTGTGGGATCATCAGTTCAAAAAGGCTCCTCCTCCGCAGTGATTTCTGTCACCGGAGGAGGTTTTTTTTTGTAATTAGGTGTGATGATTTAGTATTATGAAAGATATGATTCCTATTATGAGAGCTTTTTTCATGTGGACACTTTGTCTCTGCCTTTATGGATCAATTTATGGACGGATTGGTGAGAACCGAAGCAAATTAGAAAGCAGGTTATTAAAATCCAGCGGAATTATTCTTCGGGAGGATGATCTTACAGAAGGCAGGCAAACAGGCATGCCTTATCTTGACTACGAAGAGTTTTTCCCAAAACCCTATGAAATTAGGCTATATTTCAAATCATCGAATGGAGACCGACCAAAACCCGACGAGTTAGCGAGTTCCAGACTTACTCAGGCATTCGACAGACGTTCGCCACCCAAAAGGCCATTAAAATCAATCGATTCATCAGAAAGAAAACTCGAAGGCTGGGAGTTGCATGTGTTATACATTAAGGGGGTATCTGTTCTTGAAGTATACAAAAAAACCACAGAAATTACCAAACAAGAATTGAAATTCCTCTTAGGTTTGCAAACCGCTAATTCTTTCTGGACAGAATCTAGTAAGGATGAATTACCTGATGGAAAATACTCGGCCCTTGGATTCGATCTTGTCAGAGTTGATGGTTATCTGCGGGCAAAAAAGCTAAACTCCCGTGCATTGATGATTTTTCGGTCCCAAACGGACGAGTTTTTTCACCATTCCAAAATAAAAGAGCAAACGGAACTCGCACCAGAAAGTATAAAGGGATTTTGAGTTTGTCGGTCATAAGACTTTATTATTGTCTAATTTCTATTCTCCCCAAGGCCTCCAGAACTCACTCCTTTAAGAATCCAATTCAATTCTGTTGGATTACTGCCCTCTTTTTACTCGCCAACTTCTGTGCAAATACACTTTCAGGTAGAGAACCGATCCGTGAGTGGACCAATTCAGATGGTCGATCGATAAAGGCACGATATATCGAACAAACTGAAAAAGGGGTTAAAATTGAGCGGATTGATGGACGCTCTTTCACCCTGCCACTTATAAAATTCAGCAAGAATGATCAGGAGTATGTCCTTAAATTATTGGAAAAGGATATTTTTCGTACCCCAGAACCTTTTGCAGACAACTACAAGGGAGTAATTATAGTCGCCGGTCTCTCCGGTGAGGTGAAAATCGCCGAGCGCCCGGAGGGGAATCGATACGCTGAATATGTATCTCGTCATGCCAAGGTTGGAGATATGGTACAAAATGGAACCGTTCTTACTACTGGGAAAGACTCAGAGGCTCAATTGATCTTTACCAATGGCACACTGGCAAATCTTCGAGAAAACTCCCGGCTATCACTCTCGGCATTTTGGCAGGTTGAATTCGATGGATCCGATCGTATGGTTAGCGAGCTAAAAAATGAGGTTAGTGCATCAAGAATTGCTCTAGAACTAAAGTTGGGGGAATTGGTTATGGATGTAAGGAAATTGGAGAAAGATTCGTCGCTCATGATCGAAACGATGCTCGGTCAGGCAGGGGTAAGAGGGACACAATTCAGAATATTAATGGATGAAGAGTCAACCAGCCTCGGAGTACATGAGGGAGAGGTTGCCTTTCTTGATAAAAAAAATGAAATCAAGACAGTCTCGGAAG
>JAOFTV010000037.1 GCA_028045305.1 Opitutales bacterium
ATAAATCTCCTCTCACAGATTGCTTCATTATTGCTACTGGCACCTCTGACCCTCACCTCAAGGCACTACGTGATAACCTTGAAAAAACCTTAAAGGAGAATAACATTAACACCTTATCTCGCGAGCGTTTCAAACCAGGGGGTTGGCTAATTTTAGATGCTATAGATTTTGTGATTCATCTGTTCTCCCGCGAACAACGGGAAAACTATGCCCTTGAACATCTTTGGAAAGACGCGGATGAAATTGCTTTAGATGAGCTAGGTATCGACCCTGCATCGTAACCCTATCACAGCCCTTTATACTTTCAGCTAAGAGGCTAAAGTAAGGAAAGGTTATATAGTTTGTCCTAGCGAGAGCGTACACTCTCCGAGGAGTAATCATAAAGGTATGTACGAACACCCACATTCATAGGGTATAGCCAGTTTTTCGTATTGCTCGCCCAGAGGAATGGCCATGCCTCCTCGGAGGACCAGAGCCATCCTTCGTCATCTACCCACATCCAGATACCACCGAGCAAATCGGGCTTTACGAATGCCCAGCCCAGATCAACATGATAGATCCATCCATTCTCATAGGGTAGAAATTCACCGACCCAACTACTTTTCCAACCTCCGCTAAGCTCTGTGGCACTAGACCACCAGAACTGTTCAACAGAAGTGGTGAATTTCTTGAGTGCTCCAAAACTGGTTCCAGCAAGGTTGGTCGCATAGGCTTGATAAAAATAATCTTCCCCTATTTCTAATGCTCCAAAATCTAAACTGTAAGAATTAGTAGCACCCAGATTGGCTGCCCTGTAAATCTGGAAGATCGATTCATTGGCTTGCTTAAGTCGAATACCGTATTCAGTGACTTGAACACCACCCGTTGCCAATAGAGTACCACCCAACCTGTAGGCTCCACTGGAGAGAAGAATTTCCTCAGCAGTGGAAACACCGGGGAAATTAGGATGACTGGAACTATTTCTTGGATCAAATCCATACTGCTGCTCAATGGAGTCGCTAAAAGTATCGTTATCATCATCGGTATCGATGTGATCCTCGACACCATCCCCATCATAATCCTCAACCTGATTTAGAACAGTAAGCGAGAAATTGCCCTCTATACTTCTGCCAAATGGGTCGGTTGCCCGGGTGGCAAAAGAAATTTGGTTACTCGTTTCAAAATCAAAACTTGTCAGACTGCGTAGATTACCTTGCTGATCGATAGCTAAAGCGGAGGAAACGGTAGATATATCCGAGTATACAGTGAAGTTGAGATCTCCCATAATTCTGGGCACCGAAAGTGAGAATTGTGAAATGGTCGATTGAGCGGGAGTATTTTCTAAAATTTCCAGATTCGAAACGAGAAGCATCTGCCTGAAGGAAAGGTCGTGCTGATGATTCTGTAACACAGCGGAAATGCCCTGACTGTAAGCATTATATTCAGTCTCATTCCAATCGGCATGCTTTTGCTCGGGCTCGGTATTGGGAGCATACACCGCTATACCAAAGGTATGGTACCAGTAATCTTCGAAATTCCCCTCGTATACAAAACCCGCCATGTCCACAACCAGACTGCTCTTGTTGGTTTGATTCCCATCCTCTTCTATGGAAAGTGTCCAATATCTTGTATTATTCTGGGTATCATTAAATTCCTGAAAGTAGATTTCATCATATCCATTGGAAAGAGAAAGTAGAGCAGATGATTGATTAACATCAATTCTTTGAATGGGCAGAAAATCAAAGGGCATAAAATCAACAAATCCAAGTTCATTGATTTGATTTGCATCAAGATAAGACTCAAGCGCTGCAAAGGTGGCGGATGAATCAACAGATGCATTGATTTCCACTAAAATATATCCGTTCGAATCCTTGAATACCGGTGCAAATTTGAAGGGTTGGGAATCACTCGCGTTGTGCTCTTTGAGGATCGTGTAGTTCCCTTCCCCTAAACTTGCACCACTTGCCAGTGTATTGAGATCATTGGATGAGAAAGAAAAATAGGGCGGATTATTGTGATGATCTTGGCTGGTTCCGCCCGTAGGGCTCTGCGTGCCTGCATTGTCCGACTCATACTTGAACATATGGGATGCGTATGCAAGTTGTGCCCCACTCGCTTGATCAAGCAGGGCAACCCTCAGTTCGTGCCAGTCATAACTCAAACCATTGAGCCAAGTGCTTCCAGCAACATGCTTGGTTCCATTTACTGGCGAGGAATAAGTACTACCGTCCAATGAATAGGCCCAACTTAGGCTTTGTTCCGCATCGCTTTGGGATTGATAATTCCAATGCACTTGCAAACCATTGGAATCACTCGAGTGCAGGTAAGTGACATCCGGATACACCATTGCAATCCCGTCTGGTGATTGCACAGCACTTCCACTGGACTGATAGTTAAAGGTATAAGTTGCATAACTGAGCTCCTGTCCACCTCCCTGCTCATCAAGTAAGGCTACATACAGGGTGTGCCATCCGTCATTGACTCCTCCTAACCAAGCAGATCCAGGCACCATTGCATTGGTCTGAGTACTACCTGCACTTCCGGTTGAATAATCCTCGTTCAATTTATAACTCCAATGCGGTGAACTGGTTCCTCCGCTAGATGAAGCATAACTCCACTCGATCTCCAAATCGTTTCCACTTGTTCCGATTAAATAGGGATCCTCAGGGGAGGATAACTTGATCAAATTATATTCACTTTGAGTGCCACCTGGATCGCTCTGAGTGTTATTACTTGGAGAAGTATAGCTACTTCCAGATGACTGGTAATTAAATGTATGGTGATCTGTATCCAATACATTGTTGGAATCCGTCTGATCGAGCAACGCAACATACAAGGTGTGACTTCCATAACTCACCCCACTTAACCAACTCGAACCATCCACGCTGTCGTTTCCGCCCACCTGAGTCGCACTCGTTGAGGTGCCGTAAAAATCCTCATTCAACTTGTACGCCCAACTTACGCTCTGCATCCCGTTATCCTGCGACTGGTAATTCCACTGCACCTGCAAGTCATTTCCATCATCCTCGTAAAGAGTTCGTAAGCCTGGAATCTTCCACTTTTCACCAAGATAATTTTCGACATTTCTAATATCGGTATCAGAAAGCTCGGTGTTAAATATTATTAATTCTCCAAGTTTCCCTTTCCATAATCTATCAGACCAATTCCTGTCTTTACTAAAATTAGTTGCACTTACATTTCCAGTCGTAACATGTGAAATCACAGATAAATTGTGAGGCTTCGGTGTTGTTCTCCCATTAACGGCTAGACCATTCAAACGAGTGGAACCGTTATAAACTTTGGAATCGGCCCATGATTGTCCAAACATATTTCCATTACCATCGTCATGCCAAAAGGGAGCTGTGCCGTAATTTGTTCCTAACAAATATCTATGCCCAGTTGCGTCACTATCCTCCGATACCACCCAAAATACAGTTCGAATATCTGTAATCTCTGGAAATTGGTGGTAATCTCCTGACCCACTGTAACGCATCGTATTCAGACCACTGTCATTATGTTGCTCCAAAACAGGCGAACCAAATTTGGTAGCATCGTTTCCAAAAGTACTTCGGTCTGCCCAAGTTGCACCAGCATTAGTCAAATTGCTAGCGTCTAGCCAAAGCTTAGGCGTGAGATTCGAAGGAAATTGAGGCGTTGGGAATAAAATGTAGATCGAGTCTGGACTCTGCGTTCCACTTGTGGGGGTCTGGTAGTCTCCCCCACCACTCTGCGTTCCACCAGTGCTTGACTGGTAACCAAAGCTCACATGATCAACAATCGGTGGATTGAACATATCTCCTAAGGAATCAAGCAAGGTAACATATACGGTGTACGATCCATCGCTCAAACCACTCATGAAGTCATACTTGCTCACCATATTATCCACCTGAGTTCCGCCATGACTACTCGAGTAACTCGAAAACGGGGTTCCATAATTTGGATCATACAACTGGTACGCCCAACGAGGACTCTGCGTTCCTCCACTCGCACTGCTGTAGCTGTAATTAATACGTAATTCATCGGTACTCGAGTTTACACTCTCTCCACTGTAAGGCTTCTGGATCGTGATACTGTCCCCACTTGTTCCAGTCTGCGCACCTCCTCCTCCGCTCTGTGTAGGAGCACTTCCCGAACGGTAGGTAAATGTTCTTTGATCACTCGCCAAAACAGCTCCGTTTGCCTGGTCAAGCAACCTCACATACAAGGTTCGAGTGCTATCATATCCATCAAATAAATAATTCAACCATTGGCTTCCCGACACTTGAGTGCTGTAAACCTCGGGGACTGACTGCCAGGCGTACGAACTTGAACTGTATGCCCACTTCGGACTCGAATATCCACTGTCGGGACTCGCATAACTCAAACTAACACTCAAAATATCTCCTGCATACACATCACCTGCATGAGGGCTCGTGATGTTAATGTCGTCCTGAGCATTTAAAACCAAGCCAAATAAACTTAAGAATGCGAAAAAATACAATCTATTGATGAAAGAAGACATTGTTTAACAATTAACCAAATACCGGGTCTTAGGAAAAGGACTTTTTCTATCTTATTTAGCGAATGGAAGCAGGTCGGGATAAGGTAGCAGGGTTTTGATTTGCTAACAAATTACTGAGCTTTTTTTCCTCACGATGAGTAAAGGGATGATAGGGTGCTGCTGTTTTCATATCCAGAAAAGCTAATTTGGCCGCCTGTGGATTCTTAAACTCATTGATTAGCAATGCAATGCGGTTCTGGTGAGCCTGCAGGCAGCCCGGATGTACGCGAAGGGTATCTTCAATCGATTTCATCGCATCGAGGTATCTTTTTTCAGCCGTGATGAGCAAAAAGCCCTCGGCTTTTCTGGATAAATGTTCCCAAGGTGCATGAGAAATAGACATTTTGTGAAAGTGCAGACTGCGTTGGGGTTTCCCCCCATCAGCGAGTGCACGCCCCTGAAAATGGTAGATATTAGCCCAAAACAAATCCTTGACCAAAAAGTAGGAATAGATGGGCAAAACCACACCGATTACTCCAATCCAAAGATTTAAGAGCGGTCTTTTTTTTAGGTTAAAACCTTGATTTATTTCATCGTCTGGCTGCTTTTGCAGGTTCAATCCAAGCAGGATTCCCAGAGAGGACCACCCGACAAACATGGCACAGGGTGACCGAGTCGGAAATTCGAAGAATGACTCGATCAAAAAACAGAGAATACATGCAATGAGCCCAAAGCGTAAGCCAAGCTCGGGGCAATCGCCATTTCGGTAAAAACGAACGCAGGACATCAATCCAGACCAAGTTACAAACCCCCAAATTCCCAGCCATCCAACGATGCCGACGATTCCATTCTCATAAAAGGTTTGAATAAAATCGTTATGAACAAACCGAACCAGAGTTCTGCCCCAGTTTTTGTCAGATAGCTCAGCACTTTGATGATAAAATAATTCGTAGTGGTCTGTCCCCTTGCCCAAAAGAAAATCTTTCGAAAAGCACTCCTTAAAAGCATCCTCCCACAACACTAACCTGCGATTGACACTGTAATCATTGAAGTTAATAACGCTTTTTAGCTCTCTGCTCTCTTGAGTTTCCTTGATTACAGGCTGAGCTTCTTTTTTATGGGAAACATTCTGTGATGAATCAAAAGTTTGATCAGTTTTACCCCTTTCTTGTGCTAGTAATCGATCCCACCCAGCACCACCCTTTTTCCAAAAATCAGAAGTATACAGGTAAGCGGGCAGAAGGGCACCCAGCAGAAGAAAACCTAAAATTACTTTCCTTTGAATTTTAGTGGTTTTTGTTTCTTTAGATGGTTGTTCACTTCGGAATTTAAAAAATGCCAGAAACAATACGACAACTCCTACTGCCCCTCCAAGATGCCCAACCCATGAACCCCGGGCCATGGACAATGAAACCGCCGGAAGAAAAACCAGCAAAATCGATAATAGGCACAACACCCTGCCCCTCCATACTCGCAAATAGAAAAATAGCCCAAGAGCAAGGGGAATAAGAGGTGCATGATACTCGGCAGCAAAATTTCGATTATAGATAATTCCGGCGTAACCCAAACGCACCAACCGATGGCTCCAGTCTGTCCAGCGATAGTGCTGATCCAAAGTTATTAGGCAGGAAGTCACCCCGCCCAAAAGCAGTAAGGTCACAAATCCTATAATATGAGCTCTTTCCCATTTCCACTGAGCCAAGCAGAGCACAAAGAGCAAAGGAACGATATGCCATTGTAACGAAGATACCCATGCCCGCATAGGGTTGTGGGCGATGATATTCGAAAGCAGGACTGAAAAAAGAAAGATTCCGGCCAAAACCATAAACGCTCTGGGTAAAGCAACGGCTCTTCCTCTTAAGTGTGTGCTAATAAAAATTCCCCCAATGATCAGGGACATGCAAACCAGCACAACCAGGAATTTAAGGTCTGCATTGATCATCCGTAAAGGGATGAATCCAGGTGCAAACTCATTCGGCTTGATGTTTAAATGAAAGAGTGGTGGTAGGATAAAACAAAAACCTAAAGTAAGAAAAAAGAGGACGGTTTGCATTTTATTCAATAAGAATACCCCGGCCTTGGGATCGAATATACTGGGATTACTCATTTAATGATTAAGCACAAGGATGGAGACCGAAATTGGCAACCTTGAGTTTTGGTGAAAACAAGAACCGACTGCCGATAAAGGAAAAATGAATTTTCTGAAAAAAATTAACGGAAACTTCCTTGAGAGTAATCAAAAATCTTAATTTTTTCCTCCAAGAAAATAAAGTAGAGCCAGTCCTTTGTTAAATCTGACCACAGGAAAGGCCAGGTGTTTGGTTCTACCCACAACCAGCTCTCTTCTTCATTTCTCCACATCCACATCCCGCCGGTTCCATCCGACCGTGTAAAAACCCATGCAAGGTCGAGGTGATACACCCATCCATTCTCTGAATTCCTCAAGAAAGTACCAAACCAGTCCGACTCTCTCCATCCACCATCCAATTCTCTTGAATCTGCCCACCAGGCGGAAGGATCCATCTCCTCCTCCACCTCAACTCGTAAAAACTGTCCCCTGCTCTCCCCAACAAAATTTCGGGCAAAGGAACTATACTGATAGGTCTTTCCTGCCTTTAAATTCGTGAACAACACATGGAAGGTGGCATTGAAATCTGCCTCAATGGTATCCGCTTCATAGTACGACTCGGTTCCGTTCTGTTCGATAATAACAATCCCATATGAGGTAAGAGGCATCCCCCCTAAGGATAAAATCGTTCCACTCAAAGTGGAACTCTTATTACCATCAAAGCTCGGGGTAATCGTTTCGACCAAGGCCAATCGAGGCTTGGATTGATTGTCATCCGGGGCATGACCATAGGCAACCTCCACAGAATCTTCAAAGCCATCTCCATCATCATCTAAATCATAATGGTCTTCAATTCCATCCCCATCGAGATCTTCCACCATGTTCCTTACATATGCGGTAAAAGAACGAGAGAAACTGCCACCAAACTGATCAATTACCCGAACGGAAAGAATATACTTCTGGGGATCCACCTCGTAATCAAAGGAGCGAAGTGACCTGAGCGTACCATTGCTTATCACCTGAAACGCATTTCCCAAAAGCAAGGATGAGTCATTCGCATCAAGGACTGAAATTAATTCGTATACAAATTGAGTATTAGAATTGGGATCGGCCCCCACAAATTGACCGAGCAAAGTACCATTTGGCTCGTTCTCGAAAAGGGTAAGATTCTGGTCATTGATGACCGCAAGTCCATTCGGAGGAGAATTAACCACATTTACGGTACGAACAATGGATTGTGCCGCATTCCCTGCCTGGTCAGTATAGTCATAGGATAGCGTGTAAGTACCAGGGCTCATGTAATTTACTGGCCCATTTGAAGAGATCATTCCCGTGCCATCTACCGCATCATTCCAACTCGCACCAGAGTCCGAATAAACGCTCCCGACAGGATGGGTAACCACTACGCCTCCAACCAAATTTATAACAGGAGCCGTGGTGTCTACCACCTCTACTGTCCTAATGATTTCTTGGGCAATATTACCAGCTGCATCCGTATAGTTATAAGTGAGTAGATAAGTTCCTGGAACCCCTGCATCCACCAAACCGATCGGATAAACAACCCCGCTTCCATCCACCGCATCCGTCCAAGTTGCGTTGGCATCGAGATATGGGGAACCCGCCTCATGCGTAACGGAAGTAGCCCCAGTGAGGGTGATCACAGGAGCGGTGTCATCGAGATCACGCAGGAAGATGGTGAAATTCCCTTCCGTGACCCCAAGGTGCTCATCTTTAGCTTGTAAGCGGATAGAAAAAGAAGATATATTATTTTCATAATCAAAAACCACTGCCGTTTTTAATGTACCATTTGACTCGAGGGTAAAATAGCTATTAGCCGTATCTCCAGCACCTGTGACTAATAGATAAGATACATTATCACCATCTGCATCCGTAGCTGAAAATTGGCCAACCAAAGAACCCACAGGATTATTCTCAGCAATGATAAGACTTGATTGAGGATAGAGATTAGCAGGTGGGCTGTTGGTTACTGAAGTCCAAGTTTGTAGGCTTGTAATTTCATTGGCCGTGAGGGCTCGATCATAAATTCTCAGGTCATCGAAAATAGCGATCAAGCGCGTGGAGCTAGCCGCCGTTCCACTCCACCAGTGCCTGCCTAGTGCAGACTCTGTTGGACTGTACGAGGCAGGGGCAGACCACGAACCCTGAGCCTCCAGGGTACCATTCAAATATCCTTTTCTGACTGAACCCGCCTTCGTTACTGCATAATGGTTCCATGAAGCTCGTGTAATGCTCGAAACATAAGTATTGGAACCGAAGTTAAAGGACTGTCCTCCGATATAATTATGAACCGATTCTATCTGACCGTAAGCTAAATAAGCTTCTCCATGACTGTGCAACATCGTTTCCTCCCATACCCACAATGCAAATGTTGTATCTGAATTTTCCAAAGATGAAATGTAAGGCAGCATTACATGCCCAGCCACTCCACTATCAGATCCAACAATGCGGACCCCAGACCCAATTTTGCCCGACACAAAGCTATGGGTATTAACAGCAGTGGCGTCTCTATCATTTCCACTCATATCGGATGTATTGCCGTCGAAGGGATACCACGCGATCAGGCCAGTCTCAAGGTTTGGATAACTGCTGGCCGAGAAGGGACTTGTTCCTGCAATCAATTCCTCCGCATAGGTATACCCATCCCCATCCGTATCGGAAGCCGGTAGTTGGTGAAGATTGCTTACCTCTGTCGCAGATAGGGCCCGATTATAAATACGGAAGTCATCAATCAATCCATCTAAATAACCATCTGCAGCCCAATTACTTCTACCCACATATTGCTGAGTTCGTGTAAGGGTGGGTAAGACAGAAGAGTTGGTATTTGAAGAAACCAAACTTCCGTTGAGGTATAGTCTCATGTTTCCATTCGCCTCAATCACCCCAACGCGATGTAACCAAGTATTCGGGGCAAGATTATTAGACCCGCCTAATTCGTAAGTGGAAGTGGATGTTACTCGATGTGAAAAGCGGCCAGAACTGGTTGTTTGGTAATGAGCCATCAAGATGTTGTGATTGTCTTGCCCATTTCCAAAATCAAAGACCCTCGACCAACTGTTGAAGGCATCGTATTTCACCCAAGCGGCAAACGTCACCGCTCCGCCGATTTCAAAGTCACCCGCATCCATGTAATCATCCACCCCATCAAGGCTAAGGGCCTGCCCCACTTTGCCTGCTGCCCATCCCGCTCCGTTGTAAGTGGTCCCAAGCCTGCCATTACCAGACATATCCGATGCATTTCCATCGAATGGATACCACGCGGTTAATCCGTACTCCAAGGGTGAACTGGTATTGGATTCTGGGTTACTGCCTGCGTTGTACTCCAAATTATCGGCAAAGCCGTCTCCGTCGGAATCGGTCAAATTGGGGTCGGAAACATAGGTTTTTTCCAAAAGGAAGCCAAGGTTTTGAGAGCTAGGCTGGGGC
>JAOFTV010000038.1 GCA_028045305.1 Opitutales bacterium
CCCTTGCTGAAATTCACGCTTACGAACCCAGTAAATCAAATTTTCGATTTCTGGAAGAGAACGGTCTTAACTTTAATTTCAAGCCTTATTTAAGTGCTGTCGGTAAAGAAAGTTGTTTTGGCAATATCCTAGAATCTGGGGATGCGGGATGTTTATCCAACTTCCACAAAGATGATTCTGGCACATGCCAAATGACATCCTTTTCTAAAGTCATAACCCGATTTAGTGGGAATATTGATCTTCTAAAAATGGATTGCGAAGGTTGGGAATACGAACTTTTGTCCTGTGCCAAAGAAATGGAAAAAGTTTGCTACCTAACCATGGAGTACCATGACAAAAGCTTTGAGCAAGTTAGGGAAATTCTAACTTCAATTAATTTCTCAGTTCTTCATTTTTTTGAATATCCATTTAATACGGGAATCATACTTGCAAGGAACTTAGCTTCCAACCCAATCAGACGATGATACCCTTTGGTGATCCATCGGCTTCTTATCAAGCCCATAAGTCTGATATTGATCAGGCGATCAAGCGGGTACTCGATTCGGGGTGGTATGTATTAGGCACTGAAGTCGATGCATTTGAAAAGGAATTCGCATCTTTCCATGGTAAGGATTTTCATGCCGTAGGAGTGGGCAATGGCACCGATGCCATTGCCCTGTGCCTCAGAGGTCTTGGTCTCGGGAGTGGTGATGAGGTCATCACCCCATCCCACACAGCAGTAGCCACCGTCGCCGGCATTGAACAGGCAGGTTGCACCCCGGTATTTGCAGATATCGATCCGAACACTAGATGCATTTCCCCCATGTCCATTGAGGAGAGAGTGAGCACAAATACCCGGGCTATTATGCCGGTTCATATTTATGGACAACCTGCTGAAATGCATAAAATCTTGGAGATTGCACAAGCCTACAACCTAGCGGTAGTGGAGGATTGTTCGCAGTCACATGGTGCGGAGATCAATGGACAAAAAGTAGGCACCTTTGCAGATATTTCCGCTTACAGCTGTTATCCAACCAAAAACCTGGGTGGTACGGGAGATGGGGGGGTGATTCTTTGTCGGTCCAAAGAGTTTACCGAAAAGATAGAATCTCTCCGACAGTACGGTTGGAACGAAGCGAGAGAAAGTATCATCCCCGGATTTAATTCGAGACTCGATGAACTTCAGGCAGCCATCTTACGAGTAAAGCTACATCACCTCGCGGATGATAATGCCAAACGCAGAGCAATCGCACTTAGGTTCAATCAAGCTTTTCAGGATTTACCCATTACCTTACCCACCTTATCTGAAAACGAGCTCCATGCGATGCATCTTTATGTGATTGAGTATGATCGAAGGAATGAATTGATGGAGTACATCAGATCTCACCAGATTGGAGCCAGCCTACACTACCCTCTGCCGGTTCATCAACACGCCGCCTATGCCAATCGAATCCGAGGCTGTGAGAACCTCCAGGTTACCAACCAGTTCTACCAAAAAAAT
Organism: Opitutales bacterium; assembly: GCA_028045305.1. Taxonomy (GTDB): domain Bacteria; phylum Verrucomicrobiota; class Verrucomicrobiia; order Opitutales; family Seribacteraceae; genus Chordibacter. The sequence goes on from JAOFTV010000038.1 coordinate 1,481, forward strand.
CTTACTTTGCCGATGTATCCGGAGTTATCCAATGAAGCGGTCGAACATATTATTTCCACGGTTCAAAACTGGTTCCGGGAAAAGAACTAGATGGAAAGACAAGAGGATGATAAAACTATCGTACAATCACTCATTGGCGGGAGCCAATTACCCTTTTATCTACGCTGCTTAAAATCCCTCGTTACTTTTTGCCAGGACCGCTTTGAACTGCAACTACACACGGACGGTTCCCTCTCTCAGGAAGACAAAAATTTCATCCATTGCGAGCTGGACGGAACGATGCTTACCATCACCGACTCTTCTGAAAACAGAAGTCGAGTACTGGATTGCCTGCAAGGCAGACCAAACTGCCAAAAAGTTAGAAAGGATTCTATTTGGGGGATTGAATTCTTTGACCCCATTTTCGCATTCCCCGAAGATCCCATCAGTTTTTATCTCGATGCCGATATTCTCTTCCTTCGCCCATTCTCTGGATTATTTGATCGAGAGCAGGTAAAAGGTGGAGCTATTTTCCTGAAGGACACTCAGTGGGATGCGTATTGTTTTCGCCCCTGGCAAATGCTTACCGGTAAAAGTAAACCTAAGGCAGTCCAAGGAATCACCACAGGACTGGTGTTTTGGGATAAATCAGCAATCGACTGGGATTACCTCGAGTGGTTTCTGGGGGAGCATCGACTTCACCAAATTCCTGAATGGATCATGCCCACCGCCCAGGCAGGTCTGGCCCATCAATGTGAGGCGAAAATGATTTCCCCAAGACACCTTCCAAACCTTTACCCAAATGCCCAAATTCATGAAGATACCTTTGGCGTACACTTGCTAGGCTCATACCGGAATTCTTGGATGGAAAAGCTTGAGGCCAGAAAAAATAATCAAACAGAAAATGTACCAATCATGACCCCATCCTTTGAAAAATGTGTAAGCCAAAATATTTTTGGGTACTCGCTCAGACAAATGAGAAGGTGGAAGAATACGAGGCTGAATCTTTGGTAGATGACTGATCTATCAAACCTTAGAATCCTGATGCTCGCCCCCTGCCTGGGGAAGTTTGGGGGAATTGAGACTTTTTGCCTGACCTTGATTGAGGACCTTATTCATAAGGGTGCTTCGGTTTGCTTACTTAGAAAAAAAGTTGCCGGATTCCTGGACGATGGATCCATCCAAAAAAACGAAAACGAAATCCGTTCATCTTGGACAGAAGGAGAAAGCAAACGATTTACCAGCCAATTTGTTTCCCCCAGAGATGCTGTAATTAAAAGTGCCATTCAAGAATGTGACCTCGTCCATCTCCATAACCCTATGGTGGGAGGCGTATGGCACGCCAAAAAATTTAATAAACCCTGCGTAATGACCATTTACAACTGGAGAAGGACCGGGATTCACCCGAGACTTTTGGCTTGGCGGTGGGCTGTGAGCCAAGCCGACAGAAGGTGGTATATATCCGAGTTTGTCTGGGATAGTTGGGAAAAAAAAAGGAGCCATGCAAGTGCCCGCCTGCCAGTGGTATCCAAAATGCCCCAAGGAGAAACACCAACGGACAAAAGAAAGGGATTTTTATTCATCGGCAGATGGGTACCGAACAAAGGAATTCGTATTTTGCTGGAAGCATATGCCCGATTAGAAGCGGATCCCCAAGAATGGCCCCTTACCATGCTTGGGGATGGGCCCTTGCGGGAAGAAGTTTTGCATACGATTCAAGAGAAAGGGATTCTAGGTGTGCAACTGCCCGGGTTTGTCAGTGAATCTGAAAGGCACCGCTACACCCGGGAAGCCAAATGGATGGTCACCCCACCCCATACTAAGGAAGATCTAGGCCTAACTCCCTTAGAGGCACGCTCGGTCGGTGTGCCCTGTATTGCTTCCTCCGATGGTGGAGTTCAAGAGACGGCAGGCCCCCATGCTCTCTTTTGCAGACCAGGAGATGTAGACTCACTGGTTTTGAGCATGAGAAAAGGAATTCAAATGGAAGACAGTCAGTATCAGGAGCTATCCAGATTGTCCAAGGTCGACCTCGATCAATATGTTCGCCCACTGGATGAGTATGCAATGGAGTATCTCAGCTTGATTCGCAACAGATGAAAAATTCGGAACGGATACCTGTGATCGACTTTCTGCGCGGATTATCCTGTTTAGGTGTACTCCTCTACCATGTACGGGTAGATCTATGGATTGGGTGGTGGCGAATAACAGGTCACCCAGAAGAGTATTCGTCCTTTGCCAAAGCTATGGCTTGGCTTTCAATCCCCACTCCATTCATGGGATATGCGGTTTTACTCTTCTTTCTGATTAGCGGATTTTGCATCCATTACCCGAATACTTCTGGAAACGCCAAGCTTTGCTGGAAAACTTATTTGTTTCGTCGGTTCTGGAGAATTTACCCGACTTATTTTGCCGCCTTACTTTTGACTGCTGGCATTAGCTACCTTTGCCTGACCCTGTGGGGAGACAAAAACTGGGATGTAAGTAAAATCTTCCGGGTTGCCACCTTGACTCAAAACTACCCACCTGGACACGGACAATTCCTGAGCAACCCTTCCCTATGGACCATTCCGTTGGAGGTAGAATTTTACCTTCTATATCCTCTGGCTTTTTTATTTTTCGTATCCAACAAAGGCTCTCTTTTGTGGCTTTTGACTTTGGGCATAAGCGGCCTAAGTGTTTTACTTAGTTACCAAGGGTATCAGTGGCTGACTTTTACCGCCCTTTTCCTATGGCCCAGTTGGTTGATTGGTGCATGGATTGCCAAGCTCTATCGCGACCAGAAATTAAACCGAATCAAACTTGGTTACTTACTTTCCCTTGCCGGACTAAGTTTGGGAATCTCACTGATGAGCAGGTATTATAATTGGGAGACTTGGATACAATATTTCACATGGACTGCTTTTTACTTCTTCTTTTTTATTTTCTGCTTATCACATACAGGGTTCATCAACCGAATGATCGGTAATAGGCTTACAAAAGCTATTTCCTGGATTGGTAAAATTTCTTTCTCCTTGTACCTGATTCATTTTCCGCTCTTTAAATTATTCGGCTACCTGCATCGTGATCTTTTTGGAGAGAAACCTGCCAACTTTCTCATCTCCCTCTTTTATCTACTCCCGGTAATCTTTCTTGCCTGGCTCTTCTTTAAGTGGGTGGAAGACCCAATCCATCAGTGGTCGAAGAAAAAAAGAAACCCATGATGAATTGCCAGCAAAAGTTTGTTGTTTCCCACCCCACTGGAAACACTTTTGTACGAGCCCTTCTTAATCAGCTCTCCAACCAGAACCAATTGGAAAAGTTTTTTACCACCATTGGAGCCGGAGAGGGATCCAACTCCTTAATTTCAGCTTTTTCTGGAGAGAAAAGAAAATATGCTATTCCGAACACGAAGATTTCTCGGCAATGGGTGCCAGAAGTTATCCGATTGCTATCCAAAGGTAATCAGGAAAAGAAAAGACGGAAGATCGATCTCTCCTACCAAGCTTTGGACCACAAGGTCTCCCTCGCATTAAGTAATCCTTCCTCTCAAGTTTTACATGCTTATGAGGACGGTTGCTCCGATTCCTTTGCACGAGCCAAGCAACTGGGCATGCAATGTTCCTACGAACTGCCTATCGCTCACTGGGCAACAGTGAGGAGGTTGCTTGCTGAGGAAGCCGAAAGATACCCTGAATGGGAACCAACCCTCGAAAGTACCCGTGAACCCGAAGAAAAACTTTTCCGAAAAGAGGAAGAATTAAGGCTAGCAGATCGAATCACCTGCCCAAGCCAGTTTGTACTGGATTCCATCCCTTTGGAAATCAGGCAGAAAACGCCTTGCCAAATCTCCCCGTTCGGGAGCCCCCCGTGCGAACCAGTTGATTTTGAACGCTCCCCAAAAAACGAAACTTTAAAGCTTTTGTTTGTCGGATCGATGAGCCAGCGTAAAGGGCTTGCGGATCTTTTTGAAGCAATGAAGCTACTCAAAGGAGAACCGATATCCTTGTCGATCTTGGGGCAACCCTCCATGCCGATGGAGTTTTACCGAAAGCAATTTGCTGAATTTGAGTATTTCCCACCTTGTTCAAATCAAAAGGTTCGGGAAATCATGAAGGTACACGATGCATTAGTCTTACCCTCGATTGTCGAAGGTCGTGCATTGGTGCAACAGGAAGCTCTCTCCTGTGGGTTGCCGGTTATCGTGACCCCTAACGCCGGAGGCAAAGATTTGGTCGAAGAAGAAATAACCGGGCACCTTGTTCCCATTCGATCCCCGGAAAAAATCGCGGAGGCCATTAGTGCTCTACTAGCAGATAGAAACAACCAAGCAGACAATCGGAAGTTGTGTCAAAAAAAAGCGAGGCAATTCACTTGGGCAAACTACGCTCACAACATTATTGATTTCAACTTGTCTAACTATGCACAAAGGCTTGAAATTGTCTAACCGATGAGCACGACGGAAACCATCTCCCTGCCAAAAAATTTGCCCAATAGAAAGGTAGTCTCACAAGCAGTGGCAACCAACTATGCTTTCATTAAAAAACTTATCTGGGCTTATTTTCTACTCTTACTTTTTGAGGGAGCGTTAAGGAAATGGTTTTTACCAGGGTTATCCCAAGGTTTGTTAATTATTCGCGATCCCATTGTGGTTTGGATTTATTACCTGTGCTATGCTCAGGGCATCTTCCCATTTAACAACAAATACCTCGAGCGATGCTTTCAGTGGGTCGCCCTTGCGGTTGTACTTTCGTTTCTAATCAATCGGGCACATCCACTTACTATTGCCTATGGTGCCCGTACCAACCTGCTTCATTTCCCCCTTATTTTCATCATGGCCCGAGTTCTTACCTTCAAGGATGTTCTTAATTTCGGTAAAACTTTTCTTTTACTCGCCCTGCCCATGACCTGGATTGTGGCCCAGCAATTCCAAGCGGACCGCTTCGATACAATCAATACAGCAGCTGGGGGTACTGGACACCAAATTATGACATCGGGAGATAAGGTACGAGCATCAGGTACTTTCTCCTTCGTGAGTGGGATCGTTTTCTATTATTGCTTTACCGTTTCGTACATTATTTATGGATTCCTAGTAAAGGACACCTTCCCGAAATGGTTGCTCTATTTGGGTACTTCCGCCACCTTGCTTGCCATGGTAACTGCAGGCAGTCGTGCGGTGATTGCAGAGTGCTTGCAGGTATTAGCCTGCATCGGATTTCTTGCCTACTTCAAACCCAGTGAATTCGGAAAGATTGCTGGTTCGATCTTTGGCTTCTCTACCCTAGGGCTTATTCTCTACTCTCAGGTTGATCTATTCCAAGAAGGTTTGGACTTCTTGAGCTTGCGTTTTGAGGAGGCGGCAAACGTCGAGGGGAACCCGATCGAGGCATACTTTACTCGCTACAAGGACATCATTGTAGCTCCTTATTACTTTAACATGTGGACCGGCTTTTTCGGAAATGGTCTGGGTAGTGCAACCCGTGCGGGAAGTGCCCTTGGCGGAGGAATGGGAGGGGCAGAAATTTCCTGGTCTAGGCAGGTAATAGAAAATGGATTACTTATCGGAGGACTTTATATTCTTTGGCGTTTGTGGGTTTTCAAGGATCTGATGGTGGCCTGCATCTCTGGAGTCAAGAGGGGTTCTTACCTAGCAATTTTCTTATTTGGTGCAGCAGCACCTATCCTTCTCTTCTCTCCTTTCGGACAACCGACAAACCTTGGTTTCGCAGCGTTTGGAGGCGGGCTATGCCTTGCTGCTCTCAACGAGAGGTTTTCCAGTAGTTGAAGAGTAGCAAAAAAGTTCTGCTACTATCCAACTTCCGACCGGACAATCAACTCAGCATGTTGCGCTTCGGAAAGCTCCTCGCATCCGAGCAACCCCAAAACTTAAATTTTGAAATACAGGAAATTTTTCCGACCCCTGTATTCACTAAGATTTGCCCCTTCGGAAAACTGCGTAAATGGGCAGCCTATTTAGACAAGTTCTTGTTCTTCCCCAAGAAATTAGAAAAGGAGATTATCAGCCCGAAAAATCCAGTTTCTTTGATCCATATCATCGACCATTCGAACGCCGTCTACTTACCTCTACTAAAGCGGATCACTGGGACGAAGAAAATCATCACCTGCCATGATTTAATCGCCATACGCACCGCGATAGGAGAATTTGCTCAGGTTCAAAAAACCTCAAAATCGGGCAAGCGTCTGCAAAATTGGATATCAGACTCTCTTCATTATGCAGACTATTACGCCTGCGACTCAGGGCAGACCCTAAAAGACCTCAACCGGTCAATCCCATTGTCCAAAGAAAAATCATCCATTCTTCATTTGGGAACGCAGGCAGATTTATCAACGAATTCGGGCAACAAAGACCTTTCTAAAATTCTTCCCTTTGACCCGCTCACTACAAAATTTCTCCTCCATGTGGGGAGTGCCGCTTGGTACAAGAATCGAAAAGCTGTTTTTCGTTCTTTCGTCCATGCTCTCACATGCCTACCCGACCAAAACCTCAAGCTTGTCCTAGTCGGACCCGAACCACAAAAAGAGGAATTGGATGATCAATTGAAGAATTGGATTACATCAAACCCGAGTGCCATCCACTCCTTACAGAACCTTCCCGAAAATACTTTGGACACACTCTACAAATACGCCAAAGCCTTGGTGTTTCCTTCCTTCATTGAAGGTTTTGGATGGCCACCATTGGAAGCTGCAGTTCGAGGATGCCCAGTAATTACGACCCGTACGGGAGCAATAGCAGATTTGCTGAGTAGCTATGCAAAATATGTTGAGGCAGAAAACCAAGTATCGATCAATCAAGGGGTTGAAGAATTACTAAGATCACCTGCAGAAAAGAAAGCTTCCGTTAATTTACCAAGCCATGAAGATTGCAGAAAGCAATATTTTGATCTTTATGAGCAGGTGATGGCAAACTGAACAGTTTTTATTTTTAGTTTATGCTCCTTTTTACGGCCCCGTTGCACTTACTCCGAAAAACCAAGGTTTTTCAAGCTCTACTCAGCAGTCGATTAAATAATCCCAAACTTTATGAACTCGGATACAGTCATCGGGTTGCCTTAAGACCCTTCACTCATGCATCCATTCGATGGAGAAAACAACAATTAGAACCGGGTATTAATAAACTGGTTACTAACATCGCTAAAGAGCTTGATAATCAAAATGACCAAGGATGGTTTTTTGATGTGGGTGCAAATGTTGGACTGTATACCTGGGAAGTTCGCAAGGTTTGTCCTACCAGAAAGATCTTGGCCTTCGAACCCGATCCCGAAAACATAAAACTACTCGAAAAAACCCTAGCTAAGGCCAATCTACAAAATTTAGAAATTTGCCAGAGTGCCCTAAGTAATAAGGCAGGTGAGGCTTCATTTTTTCAGGATACCTTAACATCAGCTACTGGATGTGTAGGGGGAAATGACAAGCCGTGGATCGAATTATACTTAAACGGTTCCTCAAATGAAATCAGAGTTAAAACAAAGACCCTTGAATCTGTCGTAATAGAAAGCAGGACTCCTAGCTTGATAAAGATAGATGTGGAAGGGCATGAAGTGGAAGTTTTGCAAGGAGGCAGAAATGTGTTAAGCGAAGCAAAACCACTGCTGATCATTGAATCTTTTCCACCCAAACAATCCACAGTTCTTTCTCTATTGCACGAACTTGGCTATCGTTCAATGGATGCCGATCTTCATGATTCCATAAATCCTAAAACCACAAACCTTTTTGCCTGGCATCCTCAGGGTTCCCTAACTGAAGCCAATATTCAAAAATTAATTGCTTGATGACCCGATGAACAAAGTACCACTTGGCTTATTTATTCCCTGTAAAAACGAGGAATCTAAATTAACCAGATGCTTACAGTCATTTCCGTGGGTAGATGAATTCTTAATGGTGGATTCTCAGAGCACCGACCATACGTTAAGTATTGCAAAAGCAGTACCACGATCTTTACCAAAAAGTAATTGGAAAATAAAAGAAATTTTCAAATAAGTATATAACATGCTTTTTCAAGAAAAAGATTTTATATTATTGTTTATGCCTGTCATTTTGCTTGGATGCATAATATTAAGGAAAGTAAGCATGAAATTTATTATAGTTTTTTTAATACTATCTTCTGCTTCTTTTTACTGCATCTATAATGTTTATAATGTTTTTGTAATTGTAACATCT
>JAOFTV010000039.1 GCA_028045305.1 Opitutales bacterium
GGCCAACCATTTAATTGGGGGTTCCGGAGGCGGTGGTGGAGTCACTTATGGCGGTGGAGCCGGTGGGGGTGCAGTGGAACTTTTTGCCCATGGAGATGGTGCCCTTACCATAACTTCCGGAGGAAAAATCCTCGCCAACGGTGGAGATACCTCCTCCAACCACGCCCAAAGCGGTGGGGGCGGATCCGGTGGAGCCATCCGTTTGGAAGGTGGTAGCATCTCTATTGCCGGCACCTTGGAAGCCAAAGGAGGTACGGGTTTGACCGCAACTCCTGGTGGCGGGGGACGCATTGCCATCAAGACCAATGGTAACCTTACCCTGGGCACAATTAAGTTGGACGGGCACCGTCCGGGCACCCTGCATATTTCAGGGTCCACCCCAACCGCTGCCCTCTCCCACTCCAGTGGTACCCTTACCATCGATACGACTTACGGGTACTGGACACACAGCGGTGGCACCCATGGCGTGGGTGTGATTGAGAACAAGGATGACGATGGTATTGAGTACAAGACCTGCACCTTCAGTTTCCCCTCGATCAACCTCGCGACTGGATTAACAGTAAACCTGCAGGGAGAAAATTCTCTTATCCTTAAAACCACCAACAACGGTGATATTTCCATCGGCACCTCCCTGTCCGCAAATGGGGGCAATGCTGAGATCGCCTACCCCGGCTATTACAGCACGATCATCATTTATGGCATGGGCAAGCTGGGTGGCCACAATGGCGGCACCAAGAACAGCGACAATGGCTATGGCCCCGGAGGTGGTAAAATGAATGTAAATGGCACCGTTGGTGGTGGGGGTGGATACGGCTCCAAGGGGCAGTACCAGTCCACCGATACCTCTTTTGGTAATACCTACGGTTCCCCCTACATCGCCCACCTCCATGGTGGATCCGGCGGGGGTTCGGGAGCTGGCGCCGGTGGGGGTGCTGGTGGGGGTGCGATCTCCCTCGAAGCCGATGGCAATGGTACTTTGACTATTACATCCGGTGGTACAATCTCAGCCAATGGTGGCACGGTATCCGGCACTGCCAGCAATGGCGGTGGGGGTGGATCGGGCGGATCCATCCGTCTATCCGGTAAAACCATTACCAACAACGGCAGCATTCAGGCTAAGGGTGCCACCCCGCCAGCTGGGGGTATCGGTGGGGGCGGTCGCGTGGTCTTTGCCTACACCACCAACTTGACGGAAGGGTCCGTAGATGTGGGCACGGGGGCACAACAGGGTACGGTTACCGAAAACACTCCTCCCACCATCAGTTCGGGAAGTACGGCAACCGCCACCTTCTCCAACCTCAATTATCGTAAAAATTCAGCGACTCGATTCAACGATCTCGCCTTTTGGTACTCCTTTGATGAGGCAAGCGGAGCAACCGCGACCGACTTCTCGAACAATGGACGCGATGCAACCCTTAAAAATATGACTGCGGCCAACCGCGTGGGTGGAAAGATAGGCAAGGCCCTTTCTTTTGATTCGCCTTCAAGCAAGACCTGCGGCGACGGCAGCGGCCAGCACCTCGACCTTGGCTCTTGGCCCTTCGGCGGGGCGTTTACCCTCTCTGCCTGGATCAAGGCCGATGAATGGCGCAATTCTGCCAATATCCTTTCCCTTTCAGGAACCGAGGGCATTGGTCTGCGTTACACAAGTTCAGACGGGGGAGCTTTGGTGCTCGATGTTCAGGCATCGAGCGGGGCAAAAGATTCCAATTCCGGAGACAGCCTCATTCAGTGGGGTCAATGGATGCACCTGTCCGTTGTGCAGGAAGATGGTGGTGCGGGTACGTCCAATGTGAAGTTTTACCGCAACGGTACCCTCTTTACCTCCTTTACCGACAAAACAGCCCCTTCCAATGCCAACCGTACTCCTCAGTACATTGGCCGTTCTGGTGGGGATAACACGGCTCGCTATTTTGCTGGCGACCTGGACGAGTTCCGCCTCTACAAAGTCGCCCTTTCTGCAGATGATGCATCGGCGGTTTACGCAGAAACCAATGGTACCACCTGGTACACCGTCACCTCCAACTCCGGTACCGACTACTCCGCCACGGGCTTGCCCAGCGGGTTGGCCATCAACCCCACAACCGGAGAGATCAGCGGAAACCCAACTCAGATCGGGGATCATAATATCACCGTGACTGCGAGCAACCTGGCAGGATCGGATTCCAAAGTAATTACTCTCACCGTCAGTGCGGCCAAGCCATTGATGGAAACGGCGTATACCGTGACCCGCCAGTCCGACCTCTTGGGTTGGTTGAAATTTGATGAGACTACCGGAACCACCGCGACCAATTATGGTTCAGAAGGTTCCGCAGCCACGCTAATGAGTGGTGCAGTATTTAGCACCCTCGAGAAAAAGTTTGGGGCATCCGCTTTGAATATACCTACCGGGAGCACTGGTGCGTATGCGAAAGTAACCTCGCCTATTGATGTGGGGAATGATAGTGCATCGGATCCATTCTCGCTATCCACTTGGTTTAAGAAACTGTATCCTGCTACCGCTTTTCGAACTTTAACCCGCGGTTCAAATACAAACCACCAAGTTATTGTAAGCAATAATAGCAATGAATTAGGTACCCACACAAACTGGGTGGGGTCGGGTTACAACCTCGTCCCGTCAGCTTCCGCCTCCACCTGGCAACACTTGGTCGCCACCTTTGATGGATCGAGAACCAAATTTTATATCGATGGCTCCTATGTTGGACAGGTGGAAGCATCTGAGGGTGATAATATTTATGCCATCGGAAACTATCAGGGGGGAAATCAACGCTTCGCTGAATACCTCGATGACTTCCGGGTTTATGGGGTGACTCTCTCTGCCAGCGACATCACCAATATCCACGGCAGTGGAAATGGGGATGTATTTCCGGTGACTGCGGGTTCAAGCTACGCCACCGCCACCGCCACCTTAGTTGAGACTGGTGGAGCGGATACTACGATGACCGTGTTTTATGACACCGTGGATAAAGGGACGAGCAATACACTTCTCAGTCCGTTAGGACAGCCCAATCTTAAACTTTGGATGGATGCGGATGATACCAACAGCTTCCAGCTAAGTGGTTCCAATGTCATAAAATGGTACAACAAAGCAGGTAGCGATTATGCATTTGATCAAAAGACTGGAGATCCTACCCGCACTGTTGTGAACGGAAAAAATGTGGTCAACTTCGATGGTAATGATCAACTCTGGACAGACAATAGTTTCATCGCATCTAATTATTCTATTTTATCGGTTTCACGATTAACTGGAGGTCAAAATGCCCGCGTTATCGCAAGCAAAGATAAAAATTGGCTTATGGGATTTCATGGTGGCTATAATAACCGATTCTATTACGAGGGTTGGGTTATACAGGCAAATGAAGCTGCAGATACAAACTGGCACTTACATGCGCTTACCATGAATAATTCTGACCAGGCCAACACATGGACAAATGCAGTTCAGAGCACTACCAATGGTACCGGAGCTCACAATTCCAACTATTCACCCGGTAAGCTCTCTTTGGGTGCTCAAACAAACCTCAGCCAAGCATCCAAAGGAGAAGTTGCGGAACTTCTTGTATTTGACCGTGTAATTTCCACTTCTGACCGTCAAAAACTCGAGCGTTATCTTGCCCTAAAATGGGGTCTTACTCTACCCTCATCGGTGCCAGGATGGCAAAACGGCTACACTCTAACCGGCTCCCAAAGTACCGGCGATATTGCTCTCTCCATGAACGGCCTCTCGGCCAGCACCAACTATGTCTTCCGGATTGCCGCAACCAATTCCAAGGGCACCACCTGGTCGGATGCCTACTCCGTGCTGACCAACTCACAGGCCCAGCCGCCTGCGATCTCGGCCGATGCCGCCTCCTCCGTGGCTGGCACCACCGCAACCACCAACGGCACCATCCTCTCCTACGATGGCGCTGACCAACCTGGAGTGCGTCTTTATTATGGGGATGATATCGATTTCCAATTGGGATGGAGAGAGGCTCACCTCACTGGAGATGCCGACTCAGGCATAACAAGTGATGATTCTTACACTCATGCCATTAATATAGGCTCAGCAACAAATGTTACAGTTAATGGGGTCACCTTTACTGGAGAAGGTAATGGAGGTTCCACCAATTCAGGTACAAATTGGAATATTACAACTGGTTTTACCGGGCACTTAAATGATTCATGGATGGCTGGACAACCTAGCTACAATTCTACTGTTCTGGGTAATATCGGCACGGTTTTAGATAAAGGATTTCGTTTCGGTAGCACCGGCGGCTATCAGAAAATAAAGCTAACCGGTCTGACGGATGGTCAGGTCTACACCTTCACTACCTACAATCAATCATGGTCGGGAAGCCGTACCATGAAAGTAAGTTGCTCGGACCTTCCAGGAGCAACCTTCTCCTTCAACCAGGATAAATACCAGGACAGTGCTTATGATGGTTTATTGGTCGAGTGCACTTATGTAGCAGATGGTACGGAAGCCGAATTTACCGTTGAAGATGTGAGTGCAAGCATGCACCTCTATGCCTTCAGCAACCGGGTAGCCAGTTCCAGCACCGGCGTGGATGTGAGCGGAGCCGGGGCGGTGGGCACCTTCTCGAAGAGCCTGACCGGACTGTCCGCAGGTTCCCGATATGAATATGCTTTTGTGGCCACCAACAATGGGGGAGCCACCCAGTCGAACACCAACAGCTTTGTAACTCTTGGTCTGCCACAGGTACTCACTCCAGGAGCCACCGATGTGACCAAGACCAGCGTTACCCTGAACGCAGACCTAAACTCCACCGGGGGTGTTTCGTACACCACGGGTGGGCCCTTCTCCTCATCCACTGTTCCCGGTCTGCTAATGTGGTTGGATGGTAACGACCCCGATGCCGACGGCACCGCCAACACCACCCAGTACGATTTGGTTAATAACACCGGGTGGAAGGATAAATCCGGTAACAACCGGGATGCCAACCGGGTAACCTCCGCCCCCACCTTTATGCCCAATACTCTGGGAGGCAAGGGAGTGGTCGACTTTGACGGTGCATGGAGTGGGGATGCCGTCTACATGGATGATTCCAACGACAACCTGGCCGCACACACCGAAAACTTCTCCATTTTCATGCTCTATCGTCAGACGGGGAATGGTGCAGGAGATGTGCATGTACAGGTGGTCACCTCTCAGCACACAAGTAACTGGCGCTTTGGCGCCCTGGCCAACCATACCCGCAACGTAGCCTCCTTTAATGGCAACCTCTGGCCAACCAGTGCAGACACTGGCAGTAACGATACCAACTGGCACCTGATCCAGGCTACTTTGAACGATATCGACAAGGGAGATGTCTGGCTGGATAACCAAAAAGTACTCACTGCAGGAACCGGTGCGGATGATGGAACCAACCGCAAGCCCACTCTGCTCAATTTTGCCATGAAAGGGAACACTCATTCTTACCGTGCAAAAGTACAAATTGCTGATTTCTTTATCATCAACCGGGTGGTACCGGAGTCCGAACGCCTCAAAATCGAGGGGCATCTTGCCCGCAAGTGGGGCTTAATGGGCACGATGTTCTCCGCCGCCCACCCCTACTACTCAAGTGATCCCTACCAGCCCACCATTACTCAGGGCGGTGAGGATGCTGCGGTTACCTTCTATTGGGGGGACAACAATGGCAGCACCACCCCAGGCAATTGGGATAACACCCATGCTCTCTCCGGCACCCACGGCATTGGCGTACTTTCCCACCCCCTTACCGGGCTGACCACGGGCACGACCTACTACTACACCGCCAATGCAACCACTTCTGCCGGCACCTCCTGGGGACCGGTGCAGACCTTCGTGCCTGCCAACACCGCGATCAACAAGTACTCCATTCCAGATCTCGCCCTCTGGATAGATGCCACCGATTTAAACGGGGACGGCACCACCGATACCGTAACCAATGGGGCAGCTGTCTCGGCATGGACGGACAAGTCGCTCACCACTGCCACTGTCAACCAGACCAACACTGATAACCAGCCCACCCGGCAGACCAACTCCTTTGGCACCAAGCCCTCGGTGCGGTTTGATGGCACGGGTGACTTTCTCAATGTCTCCACCCTGCGCAGCGAGGTAGGTGGTTATTCCGCCTATGCCGCCACCCGCCGGCCCGATCAGGCTGGGGATAACAACGGTCGCATAGCCAGCGAGTCCACCTGGCACTTAACCCCCAGTGGATCCAATGCCGAGTATCCCTCTATCGTGGTGAAATCCACCGGATCATCGGGATCACTGACCAATATAAAATTGGGTAAAAATGCCGCCTCCTCCACAGAGGACTTTGGTGGGGATGTGGGAGAACTGCTCATCTTCACCCGCCAACTCACCACATCCGAGGAACAAAAAGTGGAAGGCTACCTCGCCCACCGTTGGGGAGCAACCAATAGCCTGGAAGCCAACCATCCTTACAAAAATGTGGCTCCTATTTTTGATAACAAGCCGTTGATTCGTGATCTCTCTGAAATCAGTAATTCTTCCATTAATAATATCTCAGGCATGGAAGTTTGGTTTGATGCCAGTGATCTCGATGCGAATGGTGTAACCGATTCGACAGCATCCGGCAACATTAGCTCTTGGTCTGACAAAAGTGGAAAAGCTCATCATGCCCTGACTGCAAATGGCACACCCGAACTGAAAACAACCAGTGGACCAAGCAATGGTAGGGTTGTAGAAATTCGTGGTGGAGATTACTTACCTGTCAGTGGTTCCTTCTTCGTTAAGGATATGTTCTTTGTCTTCCGCTCACCGCCAACAAATTCAGTTTGGAGCGGATATGGTGGACCGTTTGGCCGCAATCCTTCCTCTGGTAATAACTTGAGAAGTTCAAATTACATCACCCAACATAATCAAACCTATTTTCACAGCACCCAACTCCCAACTGAGGTCTTTAAAAATGGTACCGCTCTCAGTGGAAGCTTCAACCTTGGTACAATTACCAATTATATGGTCGTTCGGTTAATTGTGAATGATAACGATACCAGTAATAACTCTTATCACCAAATAGGACGGGTAACCGGTTTACAGTGTAACCTGGATATTGCTGAAATTGTTGCCTTCAATAGCAAGGTCTCCAATGCAGATGCGGCTTTAGTAGAAGGATACATGGCAGTCAAGTGGGGGCTTACTTCCGCTTTACCCAGTGGTCACAATTACAAGAGTTACACCAGTTGGCCTGATATGCTTATCACCACTGGGCAAGCAGTAAACCTTCAAATCCCTGCGGATCGTAACCCCACCAGTTGGTCAGCAAGTGGTTTAGCCAGCGGTCTTAGCATAAATAACTCTGGACTCATTTCAGGTAGTGTATCCAGCCTGAGTGCTTTTACTTCAACCGTTACCGCCAGCAACGCCGATGGAAACGATAGTAAATCCATTTCCTTTGGAGTAAGCAAAGGTTATCGGGTGATCGACTGGAACCAGACCTTCGCAGGACTGGTCTACGGAGACTCCCCGCTCAGCCTAACCGCCACAGCCACAGGCACAGGTGACTTAAACTACACCTCCAGCGACTCGCAAATCATCGAGATCAATGGAACCAGTGCCATCATTCGTGGGGGTGGATCTGTTACCTTGACCGCCACCGCTGCGGAAAACGCCACCGCCTTTGCCGCCACTCCGGTATCCCATACCTTCTCCGTGGCCAAGGCACCGCTCACCATCACCGGGCAGGACCTCTCCCTCTCCGTGGGAGACTCTATTCCTGATCTAAACTACACCGTGACCGGGTGGAAGCACAGCGATGCATCCGCTGCGATAGCCGCAAATCCAGCAGGGCTTGGCCTAAAACTTTGGCTCGATGCTTCAGACAGTTCGACCATCACTCAGTCTTCAGGTGCAGTCAGCCAACTTAACGACAAGAGTGGAAATGGAAATCATGTGGCTCAGTCCACAGCTGATAATAAACCCCAAACCGGGATCACTGACCTGAATGAATTAAACACCCTAAGCTTTGATGGTTCTGACTACCTTCGTGCCGACAGCTCAAACATAAAAAATGAGGACCAGACATGGGTAATTGTCGCTTCTGTGGATGCCCAAGGATCTGTCAATAACACTGCCGACTCCCTGATTGCTTATGGTGGTTGGGTAAATGGAAGTTGGGAACTTCGTGGACATGACAATTATCGTTTCTTCGGTAAAGTGGCCAAAGATAGTACTTCTATTACTACTTCAAATTCAAGCTCAGCAGATTTGCGAGGAACCACCCAGATGTTCTCGATTACATTTGATCGAACA
>JAOFTV010000004.1 GCA_028045305.1 Opitutales bacterium
AGGAAAAGTTGTGATTGTAACGGGAGGAGCTGCGGGTATCGGACTTGCTGTGACTCAGGGATTTGTTGAAGTCGGGGCCAAGGTCATGATTGCAGATTTTGCTGAGGAAACAGGGCAAAAAGCAGCCGATGAAGTTTCGCTTAAAGGATCGGGTGAAGCAGCCTTTTCCCGGTGTGATGTTTCCAACAAAGCAGATGTCGACTCGGTCATTGCTAAGACCCTCGAAAAGTGGGGGACTGTGGATGCAGTAGTCAACAATGCAGGAATTAATATTCCCCGCCTTCTGGTTGATCCAGCAGGCAAAGAAGAATTAACCGAGGATGTATGGGACAAGGTATTTTCGGTCAATGTAAAGGGACAATTTCTTTTCGCTCAGGCAGTAGCCCGAGTATTTTTTCAACAATCCAAGCCCGGAGTATTAATCAATATGTCATCTGAGTCCGGACTGGAAGGAAGTGAAGGACAAAGTGTTTACGCAGCTACCAAAGCAGCCAACCACAACCTTACCCGTTCCTGGGCTAAAGGACTTGGGAAATCTAATATTCGCGTGGTCGGAGTAGCTCCTGGAATTATGGAGACTACTGGCATGCGTAGCCCCGTCTATGAGGAATCTCTCGCCTACACCCGCGGGATTTCTGTGGATGAATTGAGAAGCAAGTATGGCAGTGTTTCTTCCATCCCCTTGGGGCGTAGTGGTAAGTTGTCCGAAGTTGCAGATTTGGTGGTTTACCTGGCATCTGATCGGGCATCCTATTTACATGGCACCACGGTCAATTTGTCTGGCGGTAAGTCCCGGGGTTAAGACCCGAAATCCCTTACATAATTCTTCGGTTATTAAGCCGGAGGAAAGCAAGTTTGAATCGAGCTATTGCCGAATTCGTTCTTTTATTTAATTATCCATTTTGCAGGTATTTTATTTGCCCTTGGAATGGTCTTGGTGTGGGTTCGGGTTAAATCGTTAACCCATTTTGCCTTATGACCAACCGACGTAGTTTTCTTCAACTTGCAGGAAGTTCCCTTGCCTTTCCTTTTGTTGCCCGTACTTCCTGGGCCCAATCCTCTCCCAACGGACGGGTCCAGCATGCCAGTTTTGGTGGAGGGGGTATGGCGATGAAAGATTTGCGAAATATCGCCAAACATAAAAATGCCGATGTTCGGGCGATCGCAGAAATTGATCCTCAACGCAGGGAAAAGGCAGGCAACCAGTTTAAGGAGGCGAGGGTATATGCGGACTGGCGGGAGATGTTAGAGAAAGAAGGGGACGAATTGGATACCGTCAATGTATCCACCCCCGATCATATGCACGCATCCATGGCGATGAAATCGATGCAACGCGGAATCCATGTTTATGGACAAAAACCACTCACTCATGGCGTGGCGGAGTCCCGAGCCCTGACCGAATATGCCCGTAAGAAAAAATTGGTTACTCAAATGGGCATTCAGTGTCACTCGATGAAGGAGTATCGTACCGCCGTCCGCTTGGTGCATGACGGAGCGATTGGTAAATTGGTGGAAGCTCATTCCTTTAGCGATAAAACTTGGGGGGATTCTAATCCCAAGCCAAATCGAAAAGACCCTGTACCCGAGGGATTGGACTGGGACCAGTGGGTGGGTCCCGCACCATACCACGATTATATAAGAGGGTACTATCATCCGGGTAATTGGCGGAAGCGTCTGGATTATGGTGGGGGTACCTTTGGAGATATGGGCTGTCATATTTACGACCCGACCTTTAAGGCACTCGGCTTGACCTATCCCATATCTTTGAAATCCATAGGCTCTTCCCCAAATGGTCACAATTGGGGAGTCGATGCGGTGGTTGAATATCAATTCCCTCAGACACCTTATTCGGAGGGTGAAGTCCTTCCGGTTACCTGGTACGATGGATCGGCCCGTCCGCCTGCACGAGTCCTATCTTTGCTCGAAGGCAAACCATTGCCCAAGCAGGGATCGGTAATCATAGGGACTGAAGGTGTGATGCTTCTGCCTCACCTGGGTATGCCCAGTTTGTATCCGCAAAAGAAGTTCGAGAAATTCACCATTCGTCCCGAGCCGGGAACCAATCACTGGCACGACTTCATCGATGCGGTTCGTGGAGTGAAAGAAATGCCCTCGGCCAATTTTGATTACTCGGGCCCCCTTACTGAAACGATCCTGCTCGGTGGTATAGCCTCTCACTTCCCTGGTGAAAGTTTACAATGGAATGCGAAGAAATTGCAGTTTACAGGTCATGCAGAAGCGACCGCCCTTGTAAAAAGAGAGTACCGCGAAGGCTGGTCGGTGAAGGGGTTGGGGTAGGCAAAAAAAAAGCACCGATTTCTCGGTGCTGACAAAGATTATCGCCTTGAGCCTGTCGACCTTCCTTTATGAGTAGTAGCTTAAGCGTTTTTGACGAAGGAGCAGAACTTGTACTGAATATCTTTTGTTAATTCAGGTTACGCCCGTTTTTTGGAAAAATCCAATTTTTCTTAAACTTTTTTTTCAGGAGGGTTTGTACCCTTTGGGCAGATAGGTAACCATTCGGTCATTGGGGACAGATTCCCCGGGGGTGCAACGGCCCGATGAAACTTCTTTTTCCAGCAGTTCGAGCAGTTCATTCACTTTGCCTTTTTTCTGATTAAAGAGGTTATTCTGTTCTGCCTTGTCTGCCTTGAGGTTGTAAAGCTGCATGGGGGGGAGGCCTTGCTTTTTGGCATCCGGTTCCTTGGGGGCACTCCATCCGGCACTTCCGGCAGAGAGGCAGAGTTTCCAGTGTCCCTGGCGAATGGCAAAGGATCCATCAATGGAATGACTGATTAGGGTGGTTCGCTCGGTGGAAGTTTTCCCGGCGAAGGCAGGAAGTAAACTAAAGGAGTCCTCACCGCCATCCGGTCTTTTTTCCTGAGAGGTAATTTCCTGTAGAGTAGAGTAAAGATCGGTCAGGCAGACCACGGCATTTGTGTTTTGCCCTGCTTCGATAGCCTTTGGCCAGCGGGCAATCAAGGGTACCCGGTGGCCTCCCTCGTAAATATCTGCTTTATATCCTCGGAAACCAGCACTTGGATCGTGATCAAACTCAGCTAATTTTTCGAAGTTGGCCTGATTGGAGCATCCATTATCACTGGTAAAGAAAACCAGGGTATTTTCATCGACTCCGGCTTCTTTGATTGCAGCGAATAGTTCACCCATGTGTCCATCGACCTGCATCATGAAATCAGCATAAGGATTCATTTTACTCGCATCTTTGTAAGGAGGCACGGGAACGATTGGAGTATGCGGGGCTGGCAAGGGGAGATAGAGGAAGAAAGGTTTTTTCTTTTTGGCCCGTTTTTTTACATAGGCCACACTTTTTTCGAATAAATGGGGAAGTACCTCATCAATTTTAAAATCGGGCCCGATCGGACCTTCCCGGTACCAACCATATGGATCTTCCTTTCTGTTAACTCCTTCTACCCGATCGGGCAAAGCCGTTACCTTCCCGGTATCGACCCATACATAGGGCGGCATGTCCAATGATCCACAATGTCCGTAGTAATTAATAAAGCCATTGATCTCGGGCCCATTCTTCACCGATTTTTCAAAATTGATCTTATTCCATCCTTTTCCCGAACGGTCCCAGTCCCAACCGAGGTGCCATTTTCCAATCATTTGGGTGTGATACCCGGCACGCTTGAGAAGATGACCAACCGTTGCCCGGTTTGCAGGGATTAAATGATCACTGTTGCCACTAAGTACTCCCCGGGCAAGCCGGGATCGCCAGTTATACCTACCGGTGAGCACACCGTATCGAGTGGGTGTACAGACCGAGCTGGAGGTGTGAGCATCGTGAAAGGTTATTCCTTCATCAGCCATTTTTTGTAAGTGCGGAGTTTTAATTTTACACTCTGGATTAGTCGGGGAGATATCCCCAATGCCTA
The DNA here is from genome assembly GCA_028045305.1 of Opitutales bacterium. Taxonomy (GTDB): domain Bacteria; phylum Verrucomicrobiota; class Verrucomicrobiia; order Opitutales; family Seribacteraceae; genus Chordibacter. Next base: position 3,897 of record JAOFTV010000004.1, read on the forward strand.
AATCGTCGGCCAGTACGAAAATAACATTTGGATGGGCATGCTGTTTGGCTGCACCCAATAGGAAACTGGCGAGTAAAAGAGGAAGAATAAACAAAACAAATTTCATGATTTTTTGATAAGATGATTCCCATCCACATTTGCGGAAGCTTTCCTAATTGTCCATCCAAGACCTAGCAGGTTACCTGAAATAATAGAACAGGGCAGATCGATTTAACTCGAAATGAGTTAACTTTTTTTCACTATAAAATCTATGAGATACAACCGATTATCATTTGAGATAGGTTCATTCCTGTCCGCTTTACTATTTCTTTCTCTTTCGTCTTATCTAATTGGAAAGCCAGCGGAGAAGTTGAATGTAATTATTGTATTTACGGATGATCAGGGATACCAGGATCTTGGCTGTTTCGGATCACCCGATATCCGCACACCCAGGATTGACCGGATGGCGAAGGAGGGTATGCGGTTGACCAGTTTTTATTCGGCCAACCCGGTGTGCTCGGCTTCACGGGCAGCCTTGCTCACGGGGTGTTATCCCAAGCGGGTCTTGGCTGGAAAAACTGTCTTGTTTCCCCGCGATGATGTGGGCCTAAACCCAAAAGAAACCACCATAGCCGATCTTTTTCAAGAAGATGGGTATGCCACTGCCTGTGTGGGTAAGTGGCACCTGGGGCACCACCCGGAATTTTTGCCCACCCGCCAAGGGTTTGATTCTTACTTTGGAATTCCATACTCCAATGACATGAGCCATCCAGTGGGGGCCAAGCGTCCGCGCTACGGTCTTTGGGATAAATGCTGGAAGGATCCTAACAGCAATGATCTTTGGCAGACCCCCCTTATTCGGGATGAGGAAATCATCGAACATCCAGTGGATCAGCATACCATTACCCGTCGCTACACCGACGAAGCCATTTCTTTTATCCAAAAGTCAAAGGAGGCAAAGAAACCATTCTTCCTTTACTTGGCTCATAGCATGCCACATGTGCCTCTTTATTTGCCCCGTGATATTCACAATGTGGATTCAAAGTACCCTTACAAGGATGTGATTGAGCATATCGATGAGCAGGTGGGCCGGATCTATGATAGCTTGCATCAGTTGGACCTTCAGAACGATACCCTTATTGTATACACCTCAGATAACGGGCCGTGGTTACGGTTCGACCATCACGCTGGGCAAGCTCTTCCCCTAAGGGAAGGAAAGGGAACCGCCTATGAGGGTGGGATGCGGGTGCCCTGTGTGGTTTGGGGACCCGGGCGGATTCAGGCGGGCACTCAATCCGATGAACTGATTTCAACCATTGATCTGTTGCCCACTCTCTCCGCATTGGGGGGAGTCAAGGTCAAGACCCATGGGCCGATTGACGGGTTGAACCAGTCGGCATTGTTGCTTGGCAAGGGGGCCTCCGTTCGGAACGAATTTCTATACTATAAGGGACAGGTTCAAGCTCTTCGGCAGGGTAAGTATAAACTCCGTAAATCAAACAACAATTTGGAGCTTTATGATTTGGAGGCTGATATTGGAGAACAAAAAAATTTGGCGAAACAGCAACCACAGAAAACCAAAGAACTATTTGCCCGGATGATGGAACTGGATGCCGAGGTGACGGCAGGGATGCGCCCGATTGGTACTTTGAAGCAGTAGTAGCCTAGATCAATGCTCCAAAGTGGGCAACGCAGGCCTGGCTGAGGCCGTCTAAATGATACCCACCCTCAAGGATGGATAGTACCCGGCTTTCAGCATATTCCTTTGCGATGGAGCGGATCACATGGGTGAGTTCGGAAAAATCATCGTCCGTAAGTTGGAACTGACCAAGGGGATCCCCAATCTTGGAGTCAAACCCTGCAGAGATGATTACCAATTCCGGGCGGTACCGGTTCATCCGGTGAACCAAATCATCGGCAAATGCATTCTCCACGATTTCCGCGTTGCCAGAACCAGAAGGAAGGGGATGGTTTCGGGTAAACCCCAGTCCATTTCCAGATCCTGTTTCTTCCCGACTGCCGGTACCTGGATACCAGGGGGCTTGATGAGTGCTAAAAAAGTAAACCGATTCATCCTCGTAAAAAATGTCCTGAGTGCCATTGCCGTGGTGCACATCCCAATCGACAATCAATACCTTGCTAACCCCATGAACGGACTGGGCATGGCGGGCGGCGACAGCAGCATGATTAAAGATACAAAATCCCATTCCCCGAGAAGGGGTGGCATGGTGGCCCGGTGGACGGGTCAGGCAGAAAGCACGGTCGATTGAACCGGACATAATTTGATCCAGCGCTCCTACGGTTCCTCCGGTTGCCTGTTGGGCAACCTTCCAGGAATCTTTGCTGATGGAAGTATCACCTGTACTTAGTTGGGAAGCTCCCTGCTTAATATCTTTTTCCGCTTGAGAAAGATAACTCTTGGAATGTACGCGTTCTAGTGCTTCTGCCTGGCAGGTTTGAGGCTTGAGAAAAACTGATTTTTGAACGAGACCGGCTTTTTCGATGCCCTGGTAGGCGACGGCTACCCGGTCTGGGCATTCTGGATGCCCGCGCCCAGTATGGTGATCAAGAAAGACGGGATCGTAAAGCAATCCACATCTACTCATGAATCAAGCAGATATAGTTGTATTTTTATGCTCGCTAACCAATCGATGAAACGAGGAAAAAAGAAAGTTAGCATCGTTGGGACCGGGTGCAGCCTCCGGGTGGTATTGTACGGAAAAGACGGGTTTTCCTTTGATACGCATGCCCGATACAGTGTCGTCATTCAAATTGTACTCTGTGACCACAGCACCATGAGATTCCAAATCTTCTTTGCTCGAGGCAAAGCCATGGTTTTGAGAAGTGATGGACACTTTTTCGGTCTCAACATTTTTTACGGGTTGGTTACCTCCACGATGACCAAACTTCAACTTATAGGTGCTTGCCCCAATGGCATGGGTTAAAACCTGATGCCCCAAACAGATTCCAAAAATTGGGTATTCATCTATTAATTCGCGAATGGCAGCGTGTGCGTAGTTAAGGGCGGAGGGATCTCCTGGGCCGTTTGATAAAAAGATAGCGTCTGGGTTGTGGGATCGGGCATCCTCAGCTGATGCATCGGCAGGGAGGACCGTGACTTCAAAACCACTGTTTCTCAAGTTCTTATAAATGGCTCGTTTGGCACCGTAATCAAAGGCAACCAGTCGATGAACCTGGCCATCGCTTGATGAGCCGGCGGAAATGGAAGTACCTGGTACAGAAAAGGGTTGGCTGAGTTCGCCTGAAGCATCCCAAATGAACGACTCCTTGCAGGTTACTTCCTTAACGAAGTCCCGACCCACCAGGCCTTCCCAATTTTTGGCTTTTTGAAGAGCTTCTTCATCAGATATTCCTTCGGTGCTCAAACATGCTTTTAGGGCTCCATGAACCCGTAAACTTTTGGTCACTTTACGGGTGTCAATTCCTTCGATACCAGGAATTCCATGTTTGGATAGATAATCAGAAAGATTGCCCGTTGCGCGCCAGTTGCTGACCACGGGGCTTAAATCGCGCACCACAAAGCCGGCCACTTTCGGCCCGTCTGACTCTTCGTCTTCGAGGTTAATTCCATAATTTCCAATTTGCGGAGTGGTCATGGTGACGATCTGTCCGAAATAAGAAGGGTCAGTCAGGGTTTCCTGATATCCGGTCATCCCGGTGTTAAATACCGCTTCCCCGGAAACAGTAGTTTTCGCCCCAAAGGCGAATCCGCGAAATATGCTGCCATCCTCTAAAGCGAGAACAGCGTTTCTTGTCTTGGCTTGCCAACTCATGAGATTGGAACAAGAGGGTAAAGCTCAAGGGATTCAAGGCAAACTTGATTTATTCCCAATTCATAAAAAAAGCAAAATTTACTAGGTTCCGATCGATCGGGGTTTGACTATCCCAGAGAGGAACCCTAGCGAATGAAAAGATGGGAAATAATAAAGAACTTTATGATCGGTCAAGAACCTGCAATATCGCATTGCTCAAATGGTTGGATAAAATGGTGGATATGTGCCAACCGGCAAGCGTTCGTTGGTGTGACGGATCAGATGCAGAATGGAATGAATTGTGCGGCTTGATGGAGCAGAACGGATCGATGATTCGATTGGACGAAAAAAAGCGCCCAAATAGTTATCTCGTCCGATCCGATCCCCGAGATGTAGCCCGGGTGGAAAGCAGGACCTTTATATGCAGTTACGGCAAGGAAGATGCGGGTCCTACAAACAACTGGGAGGAACCGCGCAAAATGCGTGCAAAACTTAAACGTTTATTTAAGGGATGTATGGAAGGTCGGGTAATGTACCTCGTTCCCTTTTGCATGGGTCCTTTGGGGTCTCCCATTTCCCAGTATGGAGTACAGGTTACCGATTCTCCGTATGCGGTTCTCAATATGCGTATCATGACTAGAATGGGTCAGTCCGTATTAGATTCCATGGGTGAGAAAGATTTTTTTATTCCCTGCTTACATTCGGTTGGAATGCCACTGGGGGATGGGGTTGATGATGTTCCTTGGCCTTGTGATCCCGATAATACATACATCGTTCATTTTCCAGAACAACGGACCATTGTTTCTTACGGAAGTGGTTATGGGGGAAATGCCTTGCTTGGTAAAAAGTGCCTGGCCCTGCGCATTGCATCCTGCATGGCCCGGGACAACCAATGGATGGCTGAACACATGTTAATCCTGGGTGTGGAAAGTCCGGATGGTGAAAAGACCTATGTTGCCGGTGCATTTCCAAGTGCCTGTGGAAAAACGAATATGGCTATGCTCGTACCACCTGACAGTATGGAAGGCTGGAAGGTGACTACAGTAGGAGATGATATTGCCTGGCTAAAGCCCGACGAAGAGGGTGGCCTTCGGGCAATCAATCCGGAAGCCGGATTTTTTGGGGTCGCTCCCGGTACTTCATGGGAAACCAATCCCAATGCGATGGAATCGATGAAGGAGAATACAATTTTTACTAATGTTGCATTAACGGCAGATGGTGATGTGTGGTGGGAAGGATTAACTAAGGAAGCTCCCGAAGGTATCATTGATTGGCGTGGAAATCCATGGAGTCCCAGTTCGGAAACTCCAGCCGCTCATCCAAACGCCAGGTTTACCGCTCCTGCCTCCCAATGCCCGACAATTGATAAGGACTGGGAAAATCCAATGGGTGTGCCTATTTCAGCTTTTGTTTTCGGAGGTCGGAGGATGTCAGATATTCCCTTGGTCTACCAATCATTCAATTGGAATCATGGCGTTTACCTGGGAGCTACTTTAGCTTCCGAAACCACCGCAGCTGCAGAAGGGAAACTCGGTAATTTACGCCGGGACCCTATGGCTATGCTTCCTTTTTGCGGATATAATATGGGAGATTATTTCCGTCATTGGATAAGGATGGGAAAACGGTTGGAAAATAAACCCCGTATCTTTCATGTCAATTGGTTCCGCAAAGATGAGGAAGGAAATTTTCTTTGGCCTGGCTTTCGCGAAAATATGCGGGTTTTACGATGGATGGTGGAGCGTACTTCTGGAAAAGCAAGGGCAGTTGAAGGTCCTCTTGGTTGGGCACCCCGTAAAAAGGATTTGGATTGGTCCGGTATGGAGTTTGAAGAAGATAAATGGAACGAACTTATGAGTATTGATCCCGAAAGTTTGCGCATGCAAACCTTGAGGCATGAAGAGTTATTCCTGCAAATATCTGAATACCTACCAAAGGAGATGCTCTTTGAGCGGGAGCTACTGGTTTCCCGTCTTTAAAAAGATTTAAGAGATTTGGCCGTTGGCCGGTTGGTTCTTTGTCCAACGGTAAAATATTGATGCAAGTACCCCAACAGAAACCGCCATATTCGCGACTTTCATCAAGACACCTCCAGCTTTTTGGTCTTCTAGTGGAGTAAGTTCCATGACTCGCTCGGCATAAAAGTAGGTGTCGTAGAGAACATCCTTAGAAAATGTAAGGATGGCAAAGATGGGAGTTTGGCCGAGCATCAGGGCTAGAATGTAGAGCATTTGTGGGCCAAATGCCATGCTCGGAATCCGTTTGGATGGAGCACAAATAGGCCACCACATAAGCAGGGATACAAAAAACATCGAGAGGTGTTCAGCCATGTGCAGGGTTTTGTCGCGAATAGCGGCCTCATAAAAAGCACCCACATGCCAAAAAGAAAATACTAGAGTAAACAGAAGACCGGCAATAATCGGGTGAGCCAGAAAGCGGAGAGTCGATTCCAATGCCGGCCGATGCCGAAGAAATTCATCAACCAAAGGTTGAGGTAGTCCCAACAGTATAAATAACGGACAGATGTACATTAAAATGTTGTGCTGGATCATGTGGGCAGAAAAAAGAAAATTTTCACCTAGCGGATCGAGTGGAGATCCAACAGCGAGATAAAAGGTAATCAGGCCTGCAGCAAACCAAAGAGAGTGTTTGGTCGAGTGAGGAAGCTCCGGGCATGCACGGATGCGAAAAGGCCCATTAAATAAGGCATAAGCCCAACCAACAAAGAGGACACCACCAATAAGAGCGGGTTCAGTATGCCAATGAAGTAAGGTGATGGGTGAGTTTTCCATAGACAAGAAAACAAACTACTGGCAATCCCGCATCAAGCAACTAGCGGGCAGGAAAAAAAAGAGGTAATTACTGAGCTTCAGTCCAAAAATGTTCGGAACGTACTTTCAACCTAAAGTCAGCGGAGGTAGCATTCTCTGTTAAGAGAGCAATAGTTGACTCGTCTATTTCTTCGGAACCGTCGGGATGTGAAAGCAAAAAGAATGGATTGCCTGGATTTTTTGAATTGATCTCAATCATATCAGCTCCGCCAGTGATTCGGTATGAAATTAAATGGGGCACAGTATTTAGTTTCTTCCAAATTTTGTTTTCAAACTGTTTGGAAGATTGATGGTCTTTTTTGGCCTGAAAGTAAGTATTGTTCTGAAAGATAAAATCACCTTCCTTGTACGCTGTGTCAGACTTCCAGGATTCTTCCAGTTTGGAGACTTCAAATTTTTCGACGACAGGGTGAACATCTGACATATAGATAACGGCAAAGTAAGTACCTAGGGCGATGACAAGACCCATTAAAAAAAGAATGGTGTTTAGTGATTTGTCCCATCTCAAATGCATGAACCACCAAACCACGCCAAAGAACTTAATAATCGAAGTAGCAAAAAGTACCCCGATTATGGACATACTCTCAAAAGTCTGCACATAAATGATGACGACTTCTATGCCAGTAATGGCGACAAGAATCATCGAGAGGTTGAAGAAGGTAAAGAAGCGCTTGCTTTCTTCTGCGACTGGGTCATCGGAATGTCCGCTCATGATAAAAAAATTAAGTAAATGAAAGGGGTGTGAAGTGCGGTAATAAAAAAGGACTAAAGGGCGTATTCCATCAAATATATAACTGGGAAAATGATAATCCATACAATATCAACGAAGTGCCAATATAATCCACAGATTTCAATGTCGAGGGCATGAGCCACACTCATTTTCCCAGTGAATGAATAGGCCAACCAACCGATAAGCCAAAATACACCTATAGCCACGTGGGTACCATGTGTACCGGTTAACACATAAAAGGTAGATCCAAAAACATGAGGTTCGCCTCGGTAGGTGGATAGCGTGAGTTCGTTGCCGGGGGCATGGATAAAGTGGGTGAATTCATATACCTGGCAGGCGAGAAAAATAGCCCCAAAAATAATGGTGCCCAAAAGCATCCAGCGCATACTTTTCAAATTCCCTTTGTGGATCGCCGATACTCCAAGTGCCATGAATAAAGAACTTGCGAGCAAAATGAAGGTACTGAAAGAAGTAAGTTCGATATCGAAGACATCCCTGATGTCCAAAAAGTTACCTCCAACTGTGGCCGAAATCTTACGATAAATAAGATGGGTGGAAATCAAAGTGCCGAAAAACATACAGTCGGAACCGAGAAATGCCCACATGAGCACTTTCTTGTTTGGAATACCCGTACTGGTGACAGGTTCGTGATGTTCGAGGGCGTGTGCGCTGGCGTCGCTCATAGGTATTTTAAAATTAAAAGGGGTGTAAGTAAATTATTCTTCGTTTTCCTTGGGGAATAAATGGTAACCACCGGGACCTTCCAATGCCCACATAATCATCCCGATGATAGCAACAGATCCAGCAAGGATTGGAACCGTGTAATCTCGAACTAATTCTCCGCTTGGATCTATGGTGCGGTGAAAAAGCATACCCATGGCCAAACCAAACAATCCAAGTGCAGTTACCAATGGCCACCATGAACGATCTGGCATGTGTACTCCGTGGTCATCCAAAGGCTCTTTTTCAGAATGGTTTTCCCGAGGGCCATAGTTGTTTTCCCATGCTTGATCTCTCGCTTTTATGATAGGGGTACGGGCAAAGTTGTATTCCTTGACCGGGGAGGAAAGTGCCCATTCCAAAGTACGTGCATCCCATGGATTCTTACCAGCGGGCTTAAGTTTTTTATTAAAGAACGAACTTACGAACTGGTAAATACCTATGACAATTCCCACACCAAGAATAAAAGCACCAATGGTGGCAATTTGATTCCATGTTTCAAAACCATGCCCTTCATTGTAAGTGTGAGTGCGCCTTGGTTGACCGATCATGCCAAGGTAATGCATAGGGAAGAAGGTCAGATTGAATCCGAGAAACATTAGGGTAAAGACGAATTTTCCAAGTTTTTCGTTCATCATACGTCCTGTCATTTTTGGCAACCAGAAGTAAAACCCACAAAATAATCCGAACAAGGCTCCTCCAATAAGAACATAATGAAAGTGAGCGACTACGAAGTAAGAATCTTGGTGCTGAGCATCAATCGGTACCGATGAATGCATTATACCGGTAAACCCACCAATCATAAACATAGTGATAAACCCAAGGGCGAATAGCATGGGAGTATCAAAGCGGATGCGTCCTCCCCACATGGTTCCAATCCAGTTGAAAATTTTAACCCCAGTAGGGATTGCGATTAACATGGTAAGCATGGCAAAAGCAGAAGTCGCAACTACTCCCATACCAGTGGTGAACATGTGGTGGCTCCATACGGCAAAGCCCATGAACCCAATAATGGCACCAGAAAAAATGACCAAGCCATAACCGAATAGGGGTTTGCGTGAAAATACAGGAATTACTTCTGATACAATACCCATGGCTGGAAGGATAAGAATGTAGACTTCAGGATGGCCAAAAATCCAAAACAAATGCTGCCAAAGGTGGGGCTTTCCTCCTTCTAAAAAGTCAAAAAAGTTTGTGCCGAATGTACGGTCGAACATCAATTCAACCAAGGCTATTGTGATGGCGGGGAAGGCCAGAATAATAAGGAAGCTGACAATTAATGTCATCCAGGTAAATACAGGCAAGCGCATCATGGTCATGCCTGGTGCCCGCATGTTTATGATGGTTGTTATGAAATTAAAGGATGCGAGAAGGGAGGCAATCCCAAGTATCTGAAGTGAAAATATCCAGAAATCAGGTCCCATATCCCCGATAACCTCGGCAAATCGCGTGTCGGTGAGGGGTGCATATCCAAACCATCCGATAGCTGGGGATCCACCAGTAAAAAACCAGCTCAAATTAAGAATGAGCCCCCCGCCAACAAAGCACCAAAGGCTGAGCGCATTCATTCGGGGAAAGGCGACATCACGGGCTCCAATTTGAAGTGGCATGATGAAATTGAAGAAGGCTGCACTTAGGGGCATGATTACCAAGAACACCATGGTCGTTCCATGCATTGTAAACATCTGGTTGTATTCGCGGTTGGTCAATACATCCATATTGTGATCCCACAGCTGTGAACGAATAAGCAGGGCTTCAATTCCACCAACAATCAGAAAGAAAAGGGCTGTCATGCCGTACATTAAACCGATCTTCTTGTGATCAATGGTGGTAAGCCAGTCTACCAGACCGGTGGTGTGTTGACCCGGTCTTGGAAAAACTTGGGTCTTGACCTTGTTTTCGGTATTAGGAGCGAGGTATTTGATCGATTCGGTAGCCATAGCGATTCGTTGGGTTGGTCGGTGCTTGAAAAGGTTTAAGATTGCCCGAGAAGATAGGCAATTAATTGGTTCACTTTTTGATCGTCATCTTGGAGGTTTCGAAGGGGGTGGCGATCATCTATGCCTTCCCCATTCCACATCAGGTTTCCAAACTTAATCTCATTGGAATTTTTGAGCCATTTGGAAAGGCTCTCTTCATCATTACGCATCCACCCGGCGGCGAGGGAAGTCCTTAGTCCGTAAAGGGTTAGGTTGGGGCCCTTTGCTCCAAGTCCAGTTCGGTTGACTGCATGACATTGTACGCATTGTAATGAAGAGAAGAGTTGTTTGCCGATTTCATAATCGTCAGAATGGGCTTTTTCCCAAGCGCCTGGGGCGACTTGAGGGGATTGACCGGGCGAAATCTTTCGAACAGAACGATATTCACGATTTGCTCCAGATCCTAGTTTATTGTCAGCAAAGGAAACAAAAGAATTTTTGTTGTAAGAGGATTTAGGATCATACAATTTTGTCTGGAGGTTGGGGTTTTGAGCATTTTGGAAACGTTTAACCCAAAGATCGAAGTCCTCGTCTGTTTGAGCAAGGGCACGGAATGACATGTAAGCATGAGAGTTTCCACAAAACTCCGCACACTGGCCGTAAAATAATCCGCCAACAGGTTCAAACTCATCGCTGAATTTTTGTTTTGCAAATACTTTGGAGCGCATAGTGCCGTCATGTACAGCAGGCATAGCGGTGGCCACATCAGTCTCACCCAATATTTTCTTTTGATCAGCTATAAACCACATGAAATTTTCTTGTCCAGGCATAAGGTCCATTTTGCCGGCAAGTTTAGGAACCCAAAAACTGTGGATTACATCTTCAGTGCGTAAATTAATGCGCACTGCTTTGGTAGCTGGAAAAACAAGTTCATTGGCTGTGACGATGCCAAACTGTGGGTATTCAAATACCCAGAAGAATCTTTTGCCTGTAACATTAACCGTAATAGCTCCGTCAATTTGACTGCGGTCTAACCCGAGTTTTTCCAAAGTCTCAGAATCGTTTGCGTCTGGTACACGATTGAGAAGAACGACTCCTTGCAGTGTTGGTACAGCTAGGATCACAAGAATGATAGAAGAGGCGATAATCAATCCTGTTTCCACCATTGAGTTTCCGTGTGATTGAGGGGGGATTTCTTTTGCTTCCTCTGCATTTTTAGCTCGATATCTCCAAAGAACATATAGCAAGCAACCGCCAACTGTGCAGAAAAGAAAGATAGTAATCCAAACCGAGAGCATGAATACATCATACTGGTTTTGAGACACAAGGCCCTTTGGGTCTAATGCAGACTGTTTGTGGTCGATTCGTGAACAGCTTCCAGCGAGAAGAAGGAATAATCCAGAAACTAGATTTCTGATAGTAAGAAGTTTTGTAAGGGAGGAGATCATGTTAAAATCAGAGGTAGCGGTCAATTACTAGAGCAGCAAATAGAAGGGGTAGGTAAATAATGGTTACGAAAAAAAGCTTTTTGGCAGAATGATCCCGGTTGTTGGATGTAAGAAACCGTACAGCAGGAAGAAACAAATAAAGAGATAGAACAACTGATGACGCAAGGTAGAAGAGTCCGGGGGGGGGTTGCTGTAGAGTCAGGAAATAGGGGGAAAAAACAAAGACGGTTAGTAAAAAGGTGTAAGCTAAACTCTTCTTGGCTATTGCCTTTCCATCAGAGTCTCCAAGTTGATGAAGTTTGAAACCACCCTTGGAGTAATCTGAACGAAAATTCCAAGCGATTGCCATAAAATGAGGGAGTTGCCAGGTGAAAAGAATTCCAAACAATATCCAACCGTAGGTGGTGGGAGCTCCTTCGGCGGCAACCCAGCCGATTAAGGGGGGGAGGGCACCGGATACGGCTCCAATCTCGATTGCATAAGGGCTAATTTTTTTGAGAGGTGTATATAGAAGCAAATAAACAATTAGGGTTGATAGGGTGAGGATACATGCCCATGGGTTAGTTCCGATCCATAATACGTAAAGACCGAGAGATGATAAAATAATCCCGAATACCATAGCGAATTCAGAGCTAATTAAGCCAGAAGGCAAGGGACGGCTCGCGGTCCGTGCCATCAAGGCATCCTCTTTGCGTTCCATCCATTGGTTCAGTGCGGCCGCTCCACCAGCTGCCAATGCTGTTCCAATAGTTAGGGAAATAAAAATCGATAAATTAGCTTGAAGAGGTTCTCGGACCAAATAACCGAGGGAAGCGGTAAACACTGACAGTAATGACAACCTGGGTTTGGTAAGTTCATACATGCCATAAACAGAGAAACCCGGCGAGCTTGTAAGCGAGCCGGGGTGGGGCTTGGCTGGTATGGGTTTTCCTAGACTCACGTCAGTAGAATTTCTAATACAAAATTATGATTTGGCAAACAAAAGCAAGCAAGGTGATAGATGTGTTGTTTGATGTTGAAAGCTGAGCTAATAATTGAGTGCAGTTCGGTTAACTGTCTTTGAAGTTTTAAGTACTATGTAAATCTTATTGAAAAAATGTTAGCGAATAATCTAAAATGAAAAGAGAACGAGTAATTGAAATTGCCTGGAAGCAGGTTACTGAATAGTACGGTAATGTGAATATATTTCAATCATCAGCATGTGCTTTAATTGCTATTGCAATGATTTCCTGCAACGGTCCAACTAACCACCTTGCCAAAAAATCAACATTATCCTCGAACGAAGTTCGAGCTCGAGTGGTTGAGGTCGATATCAATACCAGCATGGTTAAAGCAGTAATACTCGCTTGTGGTAAGGATTTAGAAAAAGAATGGGGGGGCGTTTCTGGATTTGAGCAAAACTTTATAGTTCAACCCGGAGATTTAAACCTGCTTACTTTAAAATCAGTTTTTCGGGCATCGACTCAGAAAACATTTACCCCAACTAAAGGTCCAGGTTTTTTATTAAGTCGAGTTTGGCCGGATGATCGATCAGAGCGTATTCGCGTAAACAATGTAAATAGATTATTGCGCAGGGATACCTTGAGTATGGGTGACAGCATGATCCGTTCTATTGGTGATACGCTTCCTCCCTTCGCTCTTTACGATCAAAATGGTGAAGTTCTGACTACCGATTATTTTGACGGTTCCGTGACTGTATTAAATTTCATATTTACCCGGTGCTCGATCGCTGAAATGTGCCCAGCATCAACCATGAGAATGAAAAAACTACAAGCACTAGCTAGGGAAACAAAAGTTTCACATGTTAAGTTTCTCTCGATTACACTTGATCCGGAGTTTGATACTCCAGGAGTGCTTAAATCCTATGCCAGAGCTTACGACTTAGACGAACAAAACTTTCGATTGGGAACAGCGACAAAACAAGCAATTGACGATTTGAACCGTCAATTCGGAATTCTTCGTAAGAATGTTGAGGGTCTTCCATTGGATCACACCATGCGAACCTTGATCATTAATTCGAAGAGACAAATTATCTACCAATTTCCTGGGAGTCATTGGTCGGCGGAAGATTTTCTTTCACGCTTGTCTGAAGGTGTTTAGGGATAATTTTGCAATGAAAACGATTCTTTCATCTAAATTCCTTCCATTCTTTTTGGCTCTACCATTTGTTGGGCTCTATTTTATCGTCCGTTCCTTACCGGTTGAACCTTGTGATTTTCTGCATGAGGAAACTTTCAATCTTGAGGGTGAACTCGATTATTGTGGCCCTGGAGATGCGGGTTTTGTTGATTTATCTATCCGCAGATGGCCCATGAGCTTGGATTTCCGAGCTCTTGATCCCTTGGAAATAGGAAAGCCTTGTCGTTTCGAAATGAATATCAAGCAAGCCGACGGCTCCCCTTTATCCGCCTCTGATGTCGCCCTCAGTCACACCCGGAAAATTCACCTCCTTGCGATTGATCCCAGTTTACAGGATTATCAACATCTTCATCCAGAAGCGGATCCATTATTTAATGGAATATGGCGCTTTACGCTTACACCGAAAAAAGCTGGAAGTTATCAAGTTTTTCTCGACCTTATCCCTATACGGAGTCCCCGCCGGGTCTTATTACAAACCAGTTTTGAGGTATCAGGGAAACCCGAAGATCCATACCTTGAGGAGGGTAATACTTTGGTTTCCCAAGAAAACAGGACTTTCAAAATAAAACGTTTAAAAAATGAAGGTCCTAGCTCGGAAATAATGATCCAACTGACTGCTGTCAATGAGCAGGGAGATGACCTTCCGCTTCGACCTGTTATGGGAGCCTTTGCTCATATGGTTGCCTTTGAGGCAAATCTTAAGGGTTTTGCTCATCTTCACCCCTTAGAGTATGAACCTCCCAAATCGGACGATGATGCCCGGTCAGGTCCCTTGACTTTTAGTTTTAAATCTCCCGACTCCGGAATTTATCGGTTATGGGCTCAGGTAAAAGTGGGAGATGATAAAGAAGAATGTTTTCTGCCTTTTGATTTAAAGATTTAATTTTTTTGCAATTTTCTAATTTGGGGGACTACAACTTGCATACATCCCTCCATCGGGTGCCCGAAGAAAAGGTAGGTCCTTATTGTCTGGTTAGCCTTAAAATGACCCAGGATATCAAAAAGAAATCACAAAAATTACCAAGTACACTAAAGTGTTGGATGATCCGTACAAAAGATCCGATGTTGAAAGTGTTTAACAATCGAGAAACTGGAGATTCTTTAATTCTTATGTTTGAAAATTAGAAGAGAAATCGGATTGGCGGAGAAAGAATGAAAAAAGGAAAAAGTACACCGATTTTAAATTATCAATGTTAATTGGATCGTATCCACCTGCGGAGTAAAAAATCGTCGTTGTCGTCCAAGGTTTCAACGGGATTAAAACTTTTTTTAAAATCGGAAAAAAAAGCGTCTCCATCTGGAACTTTTTGATGAACTTCCGTGAGGTAAAGTTCGTGACAAAGAGGCAGGGCAAGCGTGTAGATTTCTCCACCACCTATAATGAAAATTGTCTGATCGGGTTGCTTATTTTCGAGAATATCTTCTATGGATCTGAATATTCTCATCCCATCTTCTTGGGAAGCGGTACGACTGAGCACCCAATTTTGCCTGCCGGGAAGAGAACCTGGCAAAGATTCCCAAGTTTTTCTTCCCATCACGAGGGTGTGCCCAAGAGTAATTTTTTTGAACCATTTTAGGTCGCCAGGTAATCGCCACGGCAAGTCACCCGCTCGTCCAATAACTCCGTCTTCGGAAACTGCGACAATCGCTTTGAAGGGACAGGGATTATTCATACTGCGATCGGTGCCTTGATGGCAGGGTGGGGGTCATAATCAACAAGCTCAAAATCTTCGAAACGAAAGTCAGTAATTTCTTTTTGATTCCCATGAATGAGCATTGTGGGCTTTGCTCGCGGTTCCCTGGAGAGTTGAAGTTCTGCTTGTTCGCGGTGGTTTGAGTAAAGGTGGAGATCTCCGAATGTATGCACAAATTCATGAGCCTGCAAATTGCAGATCTTGGCGATCATCATAGTCAATAAGGCATAGGATGCGATATTGAAGGGGACACCTAAGAAAAGATCAGCACTTCGTTGATAAAGCTGGCAACTTAACTTTCCATCCGCGACATAAAATTGAAAAAGGGCATGGCAAGGAGGAAGGGCCATAAGGTGCAGTTCGCCAGGGTTCCAGGCACATACCAAGTGCCTGCGACTATCGGGATTTTTTCGGATGGAACGAATGATCTCCTCTATTTGATTAATAGAACCACTACCATCTGGTTTTTTCCAATTTGTCCACTGTGCACCGTAAACCCTGCCGAGATCGCCATTTTCATCCGCCCATTCGTCCCAAATGGATACCTTGTTATCTTGAAGGTATCTGACATTGGTATCACCATTTAAAAACCAGAGCAGTTCATATATAATAGACCGCAAATGAAGTTTTTTTGTGGTCAGTATGGGGAAGCCATCGTGAAGAGTGAATCTAGCCTGCTCTCCAAAAACCGACCAAGTACCTGTACCTGTGCGGTCATCTCGATAAACTCCATCATTAATTATTCTCTCAAGCATGGAAAGATAAGTTTTCATCGGTAGGTTGGGAACATTCTTGATCGTTAGTGGAATAGAGGTATATTTATATCTGTGAGTATTTGTATAAAGTCGAGGTTATCCTTAGCCTTTTTCCTTTTAATTTTGTTTGGCTGTGAATTAGTCCTTCTTGGTCAACAGAAAGCAAATGATTTCACCAAACGTGTTGGAGTTTATGATGGAAAGATTTCCACACTAAATGGTCGTTCCTCTAATTTGAACCGTTTTAGTCCATCTTCATCTAGGCGTATTTCAGTACAAGAGTGGCCAACTCACTTTTCTCCTTTTGGTGGAAAACGTTACCCCATGGGCAATGCCAAAATTTGGGGTAGCGAAAGGGTACCTTCTACCCGCATTGAAATTAAAACTCCTTTAAATGATAAATTTGCAGGTGAAAATTTTGAAAGAGCAACCAATCAAAATCTTAGCAATAAAGCTCCTGCTGCTAATGCTGTTGAGTTTCGTGAGGCATACTATGCCAGATTGGATGACCGTGTCGATGAGTGGATGGAGAAAGTTAATAACATATCTCTCCGTGATATTAATCGATATCAATTTAGGAAGGGCCGTTCTAATAAACCCGGATTTCCGGTTCAGCGAGCTGGAGCTGAAACGCTCGATGATTCAAGAAAAAAGACTCAGATTAAAGAAAGTGGATTGTCCGAGCAAAGCGAAATTAATCTTTCGGATAGGGAAAAAAGTTACTGGATGGGACCGAAAAAAATAAAATCATCCAATCTTCCGAGGAGTTCCAATATGAACAATAATTCGGGTGTGCATTCAAAATCAGAAAGTGTAGAACGACCTGCAAGAAATTTCAAATCTGCACCCAGACCCGTCCTTGGACCCAAAACGATTCGTGTGGAAGTGGGCAGGTCCGAGTGATTCACGCTTGCCACACTTTAACTGATTCTTACTATTCTCCCTTTAAATTTATCTCAGGGACGGCTAGCTCAGTTGGTTAGAGCGACTGGTTTACACCCAGTAGGTCACAGGTTCGAATCCTGTGCCGTCCACCACTTATCTATTCGAAATTCACTCCCATGCGCCACGTCATTTCCGTATTAGTCGAAAACAAATTCGGTGTTCTTGCCCGTATTGCTGGTCTCTTTAGCGGTCGTGGATTTAATATCGACACCTTAAATGTCGCCCCGACTCATTCGGATGGAAGGTCTCGTATTACCGCGACTCTTAACGGAGATGAAAAAGCACTAGATCAATGTATCAAGCAACTGGACAAACTGGTGGATGTTCTTGTGGTTGATAATTACCATGGTGACGAAGCTGTTGGTCGTGAACTTGTATTGCTAAAAGTTGAAGCTGATTCTGATACTCGCCCTCAAATCACACAGATTTGCGATGTTTTTAGGGGAAAAATCATTGATGTTTCACCGTCCAACTTAATTATCGAAGTTACAGGCAACGAAAATAAGATTAAGGCTTTCCTTAATTTACTCGAGTCCTTTGGTGTATCTGAACTTGCACGGACAGGTGTCGTTTCGCTACGCCGAGGATTGAGCGACAATTAACCCTCTTATCTGGAAATCAAATTAATCAAGTAACCCCCTAGCAAATGCCAGCGAAAGTATACACGCACAAAGAAGCGAAAATTACTCCCCTCAAAAAGAAAACGCTCGCCGTCATCGGGTACGGCTCACAAGGACATGCACATGCCCTCAACCTTAAGGACAGTGGATTGAATGTGATCATTGGGCTGTACAAAGGAAGTAAATCCATCCGTGTGGCAAAACGTCATGGCTTTGAAGTTTTTGAAGTTGCTGAGGCTGTACAAAAGGCAGATGTCATCATGATTGGGGTGCCTGACATGAAGCAGGCAGAGGTCTACGATTCCGAAATTAAACCCAACCTCTCTAAGGGCAAAACACTGCTATTTACCCATGGTTTTGCCATTCATTTTGGCTTAATTAAACCTCCTCGCGGAGTCAGTGTGATCATGGTCGCCCCCAAGGGACCAGGTCACTTAGTACGCTCGCAATTTAAGGAAGGTAAGGGCGTACCCGCTTTAATTGCAGTGCTAAAAGGATCATCAAAAGATTCCAAAAAAGTTGCTCTTTCTTGGGCAGCTGGTGTTGGAGGTGCGAGAGCAGGCATTCTCGAAACTACCTTCAAGGAAGAAACTGAAACAGATTTATTCGGTGAACAAGCGGTTCTTTGCGGCGGTGCGTCTGCTTTAGTGCAAGCAGGTTTTGAAACTTTAGTTGAAGCAGGTTATGCACCTGAAATGGCTTATTTCGAATGTTTGCACGAGTTAAAATTGATCGTTGATTTAATGATTGAATCCGGAATTGCTGGCATGAGGTTTTCGGTATCTGAAACCGCAAAGTATGGTGACATTACCCGCGGACCTCGTGTTATAAACGCGAATGTCAAACGCTCGATGAAGTCGATCCTCAAAGAAATTCAAAGCGGTAAATTTGCCAAAGATTGGATTAAGGAACACCAAGCAGGATTACCTAATTACAACAAACTGTTAGAGGAAGGCGAAAAGCATCCTATCGAAGTTACTGGTAGAAGCTTAAGAGCTGTTATGCCTTGGATACCTAAGAAAAATATCAAGGGTGCACAAGCATCCTATTCCTAATTCCAGCAAGTCATTCGTCGGGTTGAAGAAAAATATCCGGCTTGAAGGTATTGTGTTTGGCTCTCTTCAGTTGTAATCGGTGAGCAAACCTTTGGTATTGGCAACCCGCCGAAGTCCCTTGGCGTTGTGCCAAGCTAAACAGGTTGCGACTTGTCTATCCGAATCTCTCTCGCGAGAGGTTGAACTTTTACCAATGGTAACCACGGGAGACAAACAAACTGATTGGTCTTTAGAAAAATCTGGTGGAAAGGGCTTGTTTACCAAAGAACTTGAACTTGCTTTGCTCGATGGCCGAGCCGATCTTGCAGTCCACAGTGCTAAGGATATGCCCACGGAAATGCCGCAAGGTTTGGAATTGGCTGCTTTTCTTAAGCGCGAAGATCCGAGCGATGTTTTGGTATTTAAAGAGGATTGTCCAGAGCCAGGATCCATAGCCTCGGGAAGTCCGAGAAGAAGAGCTCAGGGAACTCTGATGTTTCCAAAAGCGAAGTGGATGGAATTACGAGGAAATGTAGAAACGCGTCTGCAGCAAATTTCTCAGGGTCGTGATGCAGATGCGAGTCTGCTGGCAGCGGCGGGTTTGAATCGTTTGGGCATTCGTGAGTTCCCTGGTTTGTCCTTTCGAAGTTTAAAATTTGAAGAGATGGTTCCGGCTCCGGGTCAAGGAGCGATTGCTCTACAAACTCGTTCCGAAGATGCTCAGTATTTTAATCAAGTTAGCAATGAATTAACCGAAAGAGCGGTCAAAATTGAGAGAGCCGTGTTGGTAGCTCTAGGCGGTGGTTGCCAAGTTGCATTGGGAGCTCATTACTCTGAAACGAGCGACCAACTGGCCTTTTTTCATGAGAATTGTGGGATCAAAAGTTTGAAGATTGCCGGAAGGGAAGAATCGGATTGGATGAAAGAAGTCATAGAATGGACAAAAATCAACTAAGCGAAGGCATTGTTTACCTAGTGGGAGCAGGTCCTGGAGACCCCGGCCTACTAACACTTAGGGCTCGTTCCCTAATCGAGGGATGTGATGTTTTGGTATATGATCATTTGGCAAATCGGAAACTTCACGACTGGGCACCGGCAGGATGTGAACGAATCGATGTGGGGAAAAGTCCGGGGCGTCACACCATGGAGCAATCTGAGATTGGGGAAATACTTGTGGCCAAGGCAAAAAACGGATTGAAGGTTGTGCGTTTAAAGGGAGGAGATCCTTTTGTCTTTGGTCGATGTGCGGAGGAGATGCTTGCCTTGGATGAAGCCGAAGTGTCTTATGAGGTAGTTCCCGGTGTTACGGCTGCTTTGGCTTGTGCTGCATATGCGGGCATTCCTTTATCTCACCGAGATTTTGGTTCCTCTATTTCTTTTCTAACTGGTCATGAGGATGTGGCTAAGGAATCCTTGCGTGTTGATTTTGCAAAGTTTGCTGAAGTCGGGGGTACCCTTTGTATTTACATGGGGATGAGCAAGCTTGAAGAGATCGTAGAAAAATTGCTCGTTGGTGGATTATCCAAAGATCGGCCAGCCGCAGTGGTCTCCCAAGGCACCTTGCCTGACCAAAGAAAAATCCTTGCTCCCCTCGGGGAACTGGTTGAGCAAGCTAGGGAGGGCGACTTAGGTGCTCCTGCTATTATATTTGTGGGGAATTCAATCGGCCTGGCTCGTTCTTCAACTTGGTTTGAACGGGCACCTTTATTTGGGCGTCGATTAGTCCTTACCCGGGCAAGCGGTCAGAAAAGCAAAATGCGATCCCGACTGGTAGCACTCGGAGCAGAAGTGATTGATTTACCTTTAATTAAAACCGAACCAGCAGAGGATCGAAAGCTTGTCGCCGAGGTGTTTGCCGGTATTGCCACTTATGAATGGGTAGTTTTTACAAGTGCCAATGGGGCCAAGGCCTTTATGGAAATTTTCTTTCGTGCCTATTCAGATATTCGAAGTTTTGGACCCATGCGAATTGCCTGTGTCGGAGAATCTACAGCCGAGGTCTTACAAGCATATCAACTTAATGTTGAACTTATTGCCCAGGATTCTACTGCTGAAGGATTGGCCAAAGAATTGATTGGCACCGATAGTTTAGATAGTGCCAATGTATTGGTCATCACCGGTAATCGGAATCGGGAAATTATGGTGGATGTCCTGGAGGGAGTTGGTCGGGCAATTGTCGATACCTTGCCTGTATACCAGACCGATTTTGCAGATGTTCTTGAAGCTGCTGATCTTGGTACATTTCTTAAAGACGGTGCAGACGCCATTATTTTCACCAGTTCTTCTACCGCTCTTTCCTATGTTGAACAATCGGATGACTTAATTTTTCAGGAAGGTGCTCAAAAGCCCATTCTTTGCAGCTTTGGACCGCAAACCTCGAAGACATTACAGGAAAACGATTTAACGATTGATTTGGAAGCATCTCATCCGAGCACCGATGGTTTGATTGGTGCTTTAGTAGAGCATTTTTCTGCATCTGGATGAGACCAAAAATAGTTAAGGTCTGCGGGATTACCCGATCTGAAGATATTCGGATATGTCAGGATGCTGGAACGGACGCCCTTGGCTTTATTTTTCACCCGGCATCTCCAAGGAACCTTTCTATCGAACAGTACGAACGGTTGATTGCCGAAATAAATTTTGAGAATACTTGTAAAGTCGCAGTGGCGGTAACCCCGGATATGTCCCGGGTTCACCAGTTTATGGAAGCCGGTTTTGATAAGTTCCAGTTCCATTTTCCCAGTGGGTTTTCTCTAGATAAGATTGCTGAGTGGTCCGGATTGGTCGGGCCTGCCAACCTATGGCTTGCTCCACGCCTGAGTAAGGTCGATAAATTTTGCCTGGAATACTTGACCTTTGCCCAGTCCATACTTGTGGACGCTTATGCAATTGATGCTTATGGAGGAACCGGGAAGCCAGCCGATTGGGAAAGATTTAAAAGGTTAAGGGTTGACCATCCCGGACATCAGTGGATTTTGGCCGGGGGACTTGGACCGGATACTTTGAGGGAAGCAATCCGCCTGGCCGAGCCAGATGGAGTTGATTTGAACAGTGGCTTGGAGAGCAGTCCGGGAATTAAGGATGAAGCAAAAATAAAGGCTGTATTTAATCTGCTTTCCGAAAAAGTTTAACTCACATAGGTCCTATTTAAATTGCTTGGCGAGCTTGGCTAATTGTTTTGGGTCCATCCCATCAAGGTCGGGCAAGCCACCACCACCTCCACCACCAAAGGCATTCATTAATTGTTTCATCTTTCCGCCTTTCATTTTTTTCATCATTTTTTGCATCTGGGAAAATTGTTTAATTAATAAATTAACATCACGGATTTGAACACCCGCTCCATCGGCGATTCTTTTTCTCCGGGATCCGCCAATGATTCGTGGAAAGCGCCGTTCTTGTTTGGTCATCGATAGAATAATGGCTTCGTGCCGACCGAGTGCGGCTTCTTCTTTGTCGCCTACTTGGACATTACCCATACCTGGAAGCATCTGTGCAATCGAACCCATGGATCCGAGTTTTTTCATTTGCCTCATTTGGGTAAGGAAATCCTCAAAGTCGAATTCGGCTTTGAGCATTTTCTCAGCCATGCGGGCAGATTCTTCTTCGTCGAAATGTTCCTGTGCTTTTTCAACCAAAGATACAACATCTCCCATTCCTAGAATCCGGGAGGCCAACCGGTCTGGATGAAAAGCTTCAAATTCATCAATTTTCTCGCCTGTCCCCATGAATTTGATTGGTGCCCCAGTGACCTTCTTCATCGAGAGTGCGGCACCTCCTCGGGCATCTCCATCTATTTTGGTCAAAATAATTCCGCTCAATCCCAGGCGTTCGTGAAAAGTTTTGGCGACATTTACGGCTTCTTGTCCTAGGGCAGCGTCTGCAACTAAGAGGATTTCATGCGGATCAATTTCTTTTTTCAGACGATCCAATTCGTCGACCAAATTATCGTCAATTTGCAAACGCCCAGCAGTATCAAAAATGACGAGGTCCGAACCATTGGATTTCGATTTTTCCCAGCCCGCTCGTGCGATGGCAGAAACGTCCTTACTTTCCCTGTCTAGGTAACATGAAAAACTCTCTTGTTTGGCAAGAAACTCCAATTGATCGATGGCAGCAGGTCGGTAAACATCGCAAGCAACCAGCATTGGTGTCCTACCATCCTTGGCGAGATGCTTTGCTAGTTTTGCTGAGGTGGTAGTTTTTCCCGCTCCATGCAAGCCAACCATAAGCACGCGTAAAGGACGATCAGTAAGCAAAGCAGAATTCCCCTCTCCGAGCAATCTTACCAATTCATCGTTGATAATTTTTACAACCTGTTGACCAGGTTCGACGGACTTTAAAACTTCCTGGCCTAAACAAGCACTCTTTACTTCATCCACAAATTCACGGGCTACCTTGAAGTGAACATCAGCTGATAAAAGTGCTTTGCGTACTTCTGTGAGGGCATCGGAAATATTATCCTCTGACAGTTTACTTTTTCCACCAAGGGTTTTGAGGACCCCGCTTAATTTATCGGATAAGTTTTGAAACATATCAAAATACAATGTCATTGAGGGCTGGATGGGGAAAGCCAGAAATCTTCTGGGTGGCTTTACTCGTTGCCAAAAGCAGGATTTAAAGTAAGTTATATCTTTCTCTCCCAATACCTTTTAGCACCTATGAAGATTCTAGTAGCGGATCGCATCTCTCCACTCGGAGTAGAGTTTTTGCAAAAGCAAGATGGCTTTGAAGTTGTCGAGGCTTATGGCTTATCACCTGATGAGGTGGTTGAGCAAGCCCGCGAGGCTTATGCCATTATCGTTCGAAGTGATACCCGGGTAACCCGGGAAGTTATGGAAGCCGCTCCGATGCTCAAAGCAGTCGGTCGAGCAGGTGTAGGAGTTGACAATATTGATATCGACGCTGCTACCGAGCGCGGAGTCATTGTTATGAACACGCCAGGTGGAAATACCATTGCCACTGCTGAACTTACTTTTACCCATATGCTTTGCGGTACTCGGCCTGTTGTTCGTGGTGTCTCGGGTATGCGCGATGGAAAATGGGAGCGTAAACAACTTAAAGGTGCGGAGTTAAGAAATAAGACCCTGTCAGTCTTAGGCCTTGGGCGAATCGGTGCAGAAGTGGCTAAGCGTGCCCGGGCATTTGAGATGACGGTGATCGCTTATGACCCTTACTTGACTGAGGAACGGGCTAAGGAATTGGAAATTGAAAAGGTCGACTTGGACGACGCCTTCGCTCGTGCAGATTACCTTACCGTACACATGCCAATGACGGCCCAGACCAAAGGAATTGTCGATGAGGCTGCTTTTGCCAAGATGAAGGACGGTGTTCGTGTATTTAATTGTGCCCGTGGAGGTATAATCAAGGAATCTGCCCTAGTTGAAGCCTTGAAAAGCGGAAAAGTTGCAGCTGCCGGACTAGATGTTTACGAGCAGGAACCCCTGCCGGAAGACCATGAATTTCGTAGCCTCGAAAATTTAAACCTTACTCCCCACCTGGGTGCTTCGACCGAGGAGGCCCAGGAAAGTGTAGGCGTAGAAATTGCTGAAGCTATTGCTGAGGTGTTACAGGGTGGCCGCATTCGTAATGCTATTAACATGCCCTCGCTCGACCCGAAGGATTTACAAACTCTCAGTCCCTATTTGGAGCTTTGCATGCGCCTGGGTGCATTTGCACGGCAAGCTGCTGAAGACACTGTTCAGTCCTTACACATCACTTACTGGGGGGGGATGATTGATTTTGATACCATCCCCTTAACCCGTGCCGTGCAAAAAGGATGGCTCAAGGGAATTGCTGGGGATGAAGGCGTCAACGATGTCAATGCCCCATACAAAATAAAGGCATTGGGCATAAAAGTGGAAACCACCAAGTCATCTTCCTCTGCGGATTACAATGAATTGATCGAGGTACGAACTATGGATTCCAATGGGAAGGAACAATCGGTTCGGGGTACGATTATTGGAAAGAATGCGGATCCTAGAATTGTCGAGGTGGATGGAGAGGCCATCGAGGCCCGCCCTGTGGATACCTTACTTGTGGTGAGAAACTTGGATAAGCCTGGGATTGTAGGTAAAGTTGGGTCGATACTTGGCCAGTTTGGTGTGAATATAGCCAACATGTCTCTCAGTCGATCAGAGGGTTCGGAGTCAGCACTAACTATTTTGGAATTAGACGAGGAGCCCGCACCTGAAGCAATAGAACAATTGGTCGCCGATGCGGATATTCAGGAAGCCCGGGTATCTCGCCAGAAATAGTCTCTCAGGGAATTCTTTTTTAAGTACCTCAAAGTATGTTAAGCGTAGAGACAATATCCGTTTTAATCATCGGTTATTTGATCGGATCGGTTCCATGGGCGGTGATTGTGGCCAAGCGCTCGGGTGTTGATATTTTTTCTGTTGGCAGTGGGAATCCAGGGGCTACCAATGTTTTGCGGACACTCGGAAAACCTTCGGGTTATTTGGTTTTCTTCCTCGATTTTCTTAAGGGCGTTTTGGCAGTTTGTTGGTTTCAAATACCTTTATTTTCTTTTTCGGGTGACTATTCATTGGCTTTGTGGGGTTTGCCCGCAGGAGTGCTCGGTCATACCTACCCGTTGTTTACTAAGTTCCGTGGAGGTAAGGGAGTTGCCACTGCGATGGGCGGATTATTGGCCTTAATGCCTGCTTGTTTACTGATAGGATTATTTGTGTGGGGTCTTACCTTTTATCTCACTCGATATGTGGCAGTTGCTTCGATTGCCTTTGGTTTAAGTTTACCTGTATGTGCAATTATAGGCATACCTGCTGATGAGTCTGCAGGCGGGGGCAAAACTTTTTTGGCCTTTATCGTGATGGGATGGATTGTCTGGAGGCACCGGGCCAATCTCGTTCGTTTGCGCCAAGGAACTGAAAATCGATTTGAGCGTAAAGATAAAACCAAGCGACAACCATTTGGCAGATGAATATTCAAACACAGGATACCCCAAAAGTGTTAAATGTGGGCATATTGGGTTTTGGCACTGTTGGCCAGGGGACATGGAAACATCTATTGGAAAACGGTAAATTCTGGCCCAAAATATTGGGTTCACAATTGGTTCCCACACGGGCATCTGTACGCTCTCTTGAAAAAGAACGTAGCGTAGAAATACCGTCCGACTGTTTGACCACTGATTCCGCTTCAATCGTAAATGATCCAGAAATCGATTTAATTTGTGAACTCATTGGTGGGGTTGAGGAAGCCAAGGAATTGACCATACAGGCATTTGCTCAAGGTAAATCTGTGATTACGGCAAATAAGGCTTTAATTTGCGAACACGGTGAGGAGCTTTTTCGCTTAGCTGAACAAGCTGGTGTAGGTTATGGCTTTGAGGCAAGTGTTGCAGGAGGTATTCCCATTATCAAAGTACTGCGTGAAAGTTTAGTCGCTAATGACTTTCCCCTTATTTATGGAATTCTGAACGGAACTTCTAATTACATACTTACCCGGATGGAGAAAGAAGGTGCAAGCTTTGAAGAAGTCCTGGGGGATGCCCGTGAACTCGGCTATGTGGAGGCTGACGAAGCACTTGACCTGGATGGAGTGGACGCTGCCCACAAAGCGGTTATTCTCGCATACTTGGCTCATGGAATATGGGTCGATTTAAATGAGGTAACGGTTGAGGGAGTCCGGCGGATATCTAATGAAGACTTAGCAGCTGCTGAAAACCTCGGCTGTCGTATAAAATTGATCGGAGTAATCCGAAGGAATTTTGAGAACAATCATGTATCTGTAGCAGTTCACCCGGCATTAATTCCTGTTGAGGAAACAATTGCTCGTACGGATGGGGTGCACAACGGAATATGTCTGAATGGATCGGTGGTGGGCACAGTTGTCCTTACCGGCCGTGGGGCAGGGCAGGACCCTACTGCAAGCTCAGTAATTTCTGATTTGGTTGATGTGGTCAAAGGTATGCAAGGCCTTTCATCGATGCCCAAATTATTACATGTGTCCCCTGAAGAGTGTTCCCTGGCATCACCTCAGGAAATTGCGGGCAGATTTTATTTACGACTCTCGGTGGATGATCGTCCAGGGCAGTTGGCAAAAGTCGCAGAATGCCTTGCCGAGCGTGGTATCAGTTTAGCCACGGTCTCTCAAACCCCCCACGAGAATAATCAGCCAGCAAGCTTGATATTAACCACTCATCAAACCAACGAGCATTCCATTGCTCAAGCGGTGGATCAATTGGAGCAATTACCTGGGGTTATGGATAAGCCCGTACTCTTTCGAATGTTTGATCCGAAAGGAATTTTTTAAGATGAATGTGGTGGTACAGAAATACGGAGGTACTTCCGTGGCGGATGTTGATCGCATTAAAAAAGTAGCTCGTCGAGTTAAGTCAGCGGTTGATTCTGGCTATGGGGTACTGGTGGTCGTTTCGGCACGGGCCGGAGTCACAAATCAACTGATCGAAAGAGCCAAGGCTATTCAGAAAAATCCATCCGAGCGTGAACTTGATATGCTTATGACCTGCGGAGAGCAGGAGACGATCGCTCTACTTTGTATGGCTTTACATACAATCAAGGTCTCTGCAATTTCGAGAACCGGCTGGCAAGCAGGAATCCTGACCGAAGGTTTACACGCCAAATCGCGCATACGTGAAGTGACTGGAGGGGATTTGCGCAAGCAATTGCGTGCTGGAAATGTGGTGGTTGTGGCCGGCTTTCAGGGTGTGAATGAAAAAGGGGATGTTACTACTTTTGGTCGGGGAGGATCAGATCTTAGTGCGATTGCTTTAGCGGGTACTTTAAAAGCAAAGGGTTGTCAGATTTTTACAGATGTTGAGGGTGTATACACTGCAGATCCGCGCATCGTTCCAGATGCGCGCAAAATCCCCGAAATTAGTTACGAAGAAATGCTCGAACTTGCAAGCAGTGGATCAAAAGTGATGCAGACACGAGCCGTGGAGTTTGCCCAGAAACACAATATTCCATTTGAGGTTCGATCAAGTTTCTCAAAAAAATCCGGAACCATGGTAAAAAAGAAAGTAAAATCGTTAGAGGATATGCTCGTAAGCGGCGTAGCCACAGATAAAAATCAAGTGCGTATTAGCGTGACCGAACTGCCTGACCGTCCAGGTGCTGCAGCCGCCGTATTTAAGGTAATGGCTGAAGCAGGAGTGGTCGTGGATATGATCATTCAAAATGTTGGTCGCCAAGGACTGGCCAACCTTTCTTTTACTGTTCCTTCAGAAGATGCATTCCGGGCAGAAAAAGCACTTAAGGAACATTTTGCTGATGGCAACGGGGGGAAGCTCGGACGGAGTACCAATATTGTAAAGGTATCAGTGGTCGGCGTAGGTATGCGTTCTCACTCTGGAGTTGCAGCCACCTTTTTTGATGCTCTTGCCAATTCAGGAATTAATATGTTGATGATCAGTACTTCTGAAATCAAAATTTCAGTTGCAGTTGAACCCAATAGCGGGGATGAAGCAACTCGAGTGGCACATCAAGCCTTCGGGTTGGGCAAATAATCCAGTTTAGATCGAGCATGCGCTACCTCAGCACACGTGGAGGAGTTGAGCCGGTTAGCTTTAGTGAGGCGGTTGCCCAAGGGCTCGCACCCGATGGAGGGTTATATTTGCCCGAGAATTTTCCGGACTTAGGAAGTGAATTGAATGATTGGGCAAGCTTGTCATATCCAGATTTGTGCCATGCTTTCTTTAGAAGATTTGCCACCGATCTAGATGATGAAGATTTGCGAAAAGCAATCCATTCGGCTTACAAAAACTTTTCAGACCCAGGTATCGCTCCGCTTGTTCGTTTAAATGAAAATTGGCAGGTATTGGAACTGTTTCATGGTCCAACCCTTGC
This sequence comes from Opitutales bacterium, assembly GCA_028045305.1. Lineage (GTDB taxonomy): Bacteria > Verrucomicrobiota > Verrucomicrobiia > Opitutales > Seribacteraceae > Chordibacter. The sequence goes on from JAOFTV010000004.1 coordinate 32,308, forward strand.
ATTCAAGGACTTTGCCCTGCAACTCCTCGGCAACCTTTACGAGTTACAGATTACAAGGACAGGAAAAAAACTTTGTGTTCTTGGGGCGACCTCAGGAGATACTGGTGCGGCTGCCATATCTGGTTTGTTAGGGAAATCTGGGGTAAAGGTTTTTATCCTATACCCTGACGGTAAGGTTTCACCACTACAAGAGCGTCAAATGACCTGTACTGGAGCTGAAAATGTATTTCCTTTGGCGATCGAAGGAACCTTTGATGATGCCCAACGAACGGTGAAAGAACTTTTTGGTGACCTTGCTTTTCGTAATTCGATTGGCTTATCGGCCGTAAACTCAATCAATTTAGCCCGGATACTTGCTCAGTCGGTATATTATTTATATGCATGGTTGCGATTGGACCCTGCTATCCGAAACCAGACTACTTTTGTCGTACCAACGGGAAATTTTGGTAATGTATTTGCCGGTTGGCTACTTACGCAAATGAATGTGCCAATGGGTGGCTTTCGTGTGGCAACTAATCAGAACGATGTCCTGCACCGCTTGTTTGATTCAGGGGAGTATGAATTAGGGTCTGTTTCCCCAAGTTTGGCACCTTCTATGGATATTCAGGTGGCATCCAATTTTGAACGCCTGCTCTTTTATTTTTTAGAAGGTAATTCACAGCGGGTACGAGAGGTGATGAATAGTTTTCGCTCAGAGGGTAGATACGCTTTCGAAAACTTTTCCATTCCCGGATTTTCCAGTTCCTCTATAACGGATGAGGAGATTCCCAAAATTATTAACAATGTTTGGAATGAGTATAAGTACTTGGTTGATCCGCACACAGCATGTGCCTTTAAAGATCTGCCCACGGATCAGCATTCGGTGATTTTAGCCACGGCACATCCAGCAAAATTCCCACAGGTTTTTGAGGATGCTGGCCTAGGAACCCCCACCTCTCCAGTTCTTGAAGCGTTGCTAGACCGACAACCAGTCAATTATCGGGTGGATGTTAATCCTTCAAGTGTACGCTCGTTTATCGAGAATAAATTTTAAGAAAAGGGTATTACAAAACTCTCCAGTCCTTTGGTTGGGTATCAGAACTTAGTGAGGAAGGATATAGTATTTTTAAGAGGGGGTGGCTTGGGTGATTTTATCCTTACTCTCCCCTTGTTGAATTCAGCTTACCAACAAGGTTTCTCGGTGAGTTTGTACGCCAATGAAAATTACCTTTCTCTTTTAGATAAGGAATGGAATTGGCTACTGAAAAAAGACCTCGATGAATTATGTGGAAAAGCTCCTCCTAATTTAAAAGGATCTCAAGTGGTTAGTTTTTGGGATGATTCGGATTGGAAAAAAGAAATGAAAAATGCAGGAGCGTCCTTTACCACATCTTTCAACCCACGACCGGGAGATGGGCAATTATTCATCCTGCAAGCTCTCGAAGAAATTGGTTGGTCAATTCCTGGAAGAGTTTTGAGAGAGCCCATTTTGGGCAATCATTGGAAAGGTGGAGATCAAGTCCTTTGGATTCATCCCGGAAGTGGTGGGATTGATAAGAATCTTCCAATTTCCTATTTCTTATCCCGAGCTAATCAATGGTTGTTATCTCGTGAAGACAGACAAGTAGTCATTTCTTTTGGAGAAGCAGATGAAAAATTATTTAGTAAATTTCAAATGAACAATTTAGTTCACAATTCAAAAGTTCAGTTACTTCGTCCTTCTTCGATTCTTGGTTTCCGGGACCGAATGGCCTCGCTTGCAGATAAATTCATCGGCAACGACTCTGGGCCTGGGCATTTGGCTGCAAACTTGGGAATTCCTGTTGAGATCGGGTTTCGTTCAACTCCCTCTTCAGTATGGAGTCCTTTGGGCCCGCGAGTAGAAGTCTACGACTGGGATTCTGTTTCGAGTAAAATTTTATAACTTACCGAGTCAACCAAAGCTTCCCAGCTTGCAGTAATAACATTATCACTAACCCCAACAGTGCCCCAAGTTAAATGGCCATCAGTAGATTCGATATGCACCCGAGTGATCGCATTTGTGCCCTGGTTACTTTCAAGAATACGTACCTTGAAATCGACTAGGCTGATTTGTGAGATATAGGGAAAATCTTTCTCCAAGGCTTTACGTAGTGCATGATCTAGAGCGGAAACTGGACCATTGCCCTCGGCCACTACATGTCGACTTTCTTCCTTTATCCGTAATTTAACAGTGGCCTCAGAAGTAACATCATCGTCTTGGCTTAATCCTTCGACTCCTACATGAAATCGTAAAACCTCAAAGGCAGGATTTTCGCCACGAAGAAAACGCCTGAGTAAGAGATCAAAAGAAGCATCCGCGGATTCAAATTCGTATCCCTTGAACTCCAAACTCTTCAATTCTTCTAAAAAGGACTTCATTTCAGGAGACCTTCCATCGACATCCATGCCCATTTCTTTTGCTTTAAGCATTATACTGCTCCTGCCAGACATATCAGATACAAGAACTCTTGTTCGGTTGCCAACGGTTGCCGGGTCGATGTGCTCGTAACTGCGAGTTGATTTGGAAGCGGCATCTGCATGCACACCTCCTTTGTGAGCGAAAGATGCAGCACCCACATAGGGGGCTCGAATGTCAGGCCGCAAGTTGGTGGAGTCGTCAATAAATAGAGAAAGATCCCGCAACTTGGAAAGATTCTTCGAGCAATTAGTCGATCTATCCATTTTGAGTTCTAAATTGGGAATAATGGTAGTGAGATTGGCATTTCCGTTACGCTCGCCATAGCCGTTCATCGTTCCTTGGACCATGATTGCACCAGCTTCCACCCCTGCCAGGCTTACCGCAACTCCGACCCCCGCGTCGTTGTGACAATGAACGCCAATTTTTGATTTCGGAAAGTGGTCAACGACTACCCGTGTGCTTTCCGTAAATGGTGTGACCAATTTGCCACCATTGGTTTCGCACAAAGTAAGAAAGTCAGCACCTCCACGGTCAGCGGCTTCCAGAGTGGATAGGGCATAATCTCTGTTATCGTGAAATCCGTCAAAAAAATGTTCGGCGTCGTAGATTACCTCTTTTCCCTGTTCCTTTAAGTATCGAACGGTATCTTCAATCATTTGAAGATTTTCTTCCGGAGTGGTGCGTAAGACATCCGTAACATGCAAGAGCCAAGACTTACCAAAAATTGTAACTACCGGTGTATTCGCCTCCAATAGCAGCTTAACTTGTGCATCTTGGTCAACTTCGGTTTTTGCCCGACGGGTTGAACCAAAAGCTGCTATCCGGGCATGTTTAAGATCTAAGCTCCCAACCTGTTCAAAGAATGCCATGTCCCGTGGATTACTACCGGGCCAACCGCCCTCAATGTAATCTACCCCAAATTGATCAAGCTTTTCAGAAACCCGCAACTTGGAGGCGACAGTGAATGAAACCCCTTCCGCCTGTGAACCATCTCGCAAGGTAGTATCGTAAATTAAAACGTTTTGTTTGCTCATGGGGTGATGAAAAATCGGGAAAAGAGAACGGATCAATTAATGCACATAAAAGGAACATCGTTATTCCTTGAATGGCATATAATGCTCACCTCTCCTAGGTTGGCAACGGCAAACAAATATGTGTATTCTTTATGAATATGAGATTTGATTTATCCAGTCATTTGGGAAAAGAGATTTTTGATTCGTTAAGGTCAGCCCCTTTTCAACTCTATTTATTGGACTATGGATTACCTAAAGTGAAAAGCTTTCGTCGGGGTCTTGTTCTCGCACTTTCACTTCTTTTTTCGAAGAATTTTAAAGTTTTTCCCAGAGGTTCTAGGATAGGAGTTATTTTACCTCCTGGAATAGCTGGATTTATTGCGAACTTTGCATTGCTTCTTAGCGGTCGGGTTCCTGTAAATCTTAACTTTACGATGGGCAAAGAATTAAATCTCGAAGTATTACAATGCGCCGGAGTTACCACAGTGGTGACAGCTTCAAAAATGATGAAAAAGTTTAGCGAATTTCCATGGCCGGAAAATTGCATGTTGGTGGATGATTTCTTTAGCAGGATGGCTAACAATCCATTTTTGATATTAAGAACTTTCATAAAGGCATGGGTATTTCCCAAATGGACTATTAAAGAATTTGAGATTCCTCAGTACGGAGGCTCAGATTTGGCGGCCTTGATTTTTACTAGTGGTAGTTCAGGAAAACCTAAGGGAGTACGCTTAACCCATGCGAATCTGCTGGCTAATTGCGGACAACTATATGACTTGGAATTATTCGAGGATCAATTGAAGGTATTGGTTAACTTGCCACTTTTTCATAGCTTTGGTTTTACCGTGGGTATGCTCTTTTCTACTTTGCGTGGTTTGTGTCCGGTTACATCACCCTCTCCCTTAGACCATAAATTGAATCTCAAAATTATAACTGAGCAAAAAGTAAAAATTCTTTTAGGTACACCCACTTTCCTGAGAGGCTATTTAAAAAAAGCAAAGAAAGGAGAACTCAAATCTATTCAGTTTGTTGTGGCTGGGGCGGAAAAAAGTCCGCAAACTTTGCGTGATCGTTGGGAGCGGGAAGCCGATTGCCAATATTTAGAAGGGTATGGACTCACGGAGACCTCTCCAGCCATTTCTTTTAATCTGCCTGCTAGTGGTAAGAAGAGCGGTTCGGTTGGAAGGTTGCTACCTGATATTGAGTGTCGGACGGTTGATCCAGAAAGTGGTGATATTACTCCTTTGGAAGATGGAGGGATTTTATGTTTTCGTGGGCCAAATATATTTGCTGGATATTGGCAGGATGCTGAACGGTCGAATAAGGTGCTTGATGAGAATGGTTGGTTCAAAACTGGCGATTTGGGTAGGCTAGATGGTGACGGGTTTCTTTGGATCGAAGGAAGGAGTTCACGCTTTTCCAAAATTGGAGGAGAGATGATACCGCACGGACGAGTGGAGGAGGAAATTTCTGAGCTTTTTGGAATTTGCACAACCGATGACCCAATGGTCGTAGTGAGTGCTGTGGAGAATGACCAAAAGGGGGAGAGTTTAATCGTCTTATGTTCTTTCAAATGCGACCTTAACTATATTAGAGAGGGTCTAAGAAACAGGGGTTTACCAAATTTATGGATACCCAAAGAGTTGTTGTTGGTTGACGCTATTCCTATCTTGCAAACTGGCAAAATTAATTGGGCAAAAGTAAAATCATATGTTTCAGCAAGGAACCAAACTTGAAATGAGATGTATCTTTTGAGGGAAAGGCTTTAGTTAACCTTTTATGGTAGGCCGGCCGGGACTCGAACCCGGAACCAATGGCTTAAAAGGCCACTGCTCTACCGATTGAGCTACCGACCCACAAAGATGAAGTAAATTATATTAGCATTCTCATACCGTCAATTCTCATATCTTATCACATCCGAGCAGCCTGAAAGTATGAGTAGAGAGGTGATAGATAACAATTAGGAATATTGATTTTCTATAATTTCTTCCCATGGCAAGGATAGAGCACACCACTAATTTGACCATCGATTAAATTTCTCAATCATCACCACCATCCTAGGCGGTTAGCAAGAAATAGAAAGACAAGGAACAACACTCCAATGGTGCCCAAACTGTAAAGAACTAACAAAGGAATCAACATGGGCCACTTTTCCCTTTGATCCAAGTTGGTTTTTTTCTTCTCTAACTCTGCGATTCTTCGGTGCAGATAAATTTGACGTGCGTATTGGTTATCACCTTTCGCATGCTTTAGGCATCTTGTGAAAAGCTCTTGATCCAAAGAAGGATCATCCAATTCCTGTTCGGCTATATCCCGAAAATTTAAACCATTATTCATTTCATAAATGCTTAAAATTCAGTTGCCTGACCCGCAACAATTATCAAGATGAATCCCTCCATGAACCGTGCCGTTGAAATCATTAATTCCTTACGGATAGCTTTGGAGCATATGACTAAAGAATCTAATGTTCAGAAGGTATCTAGTTTACGTCTGTTTAATTTTGAAAAAAACCGAGTCTCCTTACGAATGGAACTCGTGAGGCAGGATAATGAGGTACTTCCAATGGGTATGATTGATGTGGTTGAATTTCCAACCGGTGACAAGAAAAGAGGAAGTTGTAGTTGCCAGATTACTGAACTAACTACAGGGAGAACAGAAAAATTGGTCCTCCATCCTAACCATGAGGACCAAAAAAAAATCGAAACTGAAAAAATTTTTAATTTTTTTAAGAAAGTCGTTCAGTTCACGGAAGGAAAGGATGCAGACATAAAAGTTCAATCAGTAAAAGCTGAGTACTCTGTTGATGTAGAATTAACCAAAGATCCTGCGTTAGGATTCTCGCCAAAGGACGGAAAGATTCCTAATCGAACAAGGGGAGCACAGTAGTAGCTGTTAATTGTTATCTACGAAACAGTTCTTTTGCACTTACCTGAGTAAAAGGGCCAAATTTTTCGAGAGCTTCCATATCTATTCGGGTCGAATCTCCCACTACTGAAAACAAAATTGATTTAGCTTTGATTTTATCTTGGTAGAATTTTTCAAACCCATCAATCTTTGCTTTGCTCAGGTTTTTGAATCTGGATTCCCGAGGGTCGATCTTTAGTCCTAAAGTATCGACATCGTAAACAAACTTGGGAATCGCCCGAGAGGTAATTGGGTTGGTACGATAAGCACTTAGGAGAGAGGCATGTGCAGATGACCAGCGTGTATTGCTCACTGGCATCTCTTTAAGTAAACCAATGAAGGCCTCCATTGCGTCGATGGTTTTGTCCGCCTGACAACCAATAGAACCGACCATAACATTTTCCTCGTCTGGCCGGGAAGGAGTGAAAAAACGAGCCCATGCTGAGTATGCCAATGCCCTTGCTTCGCGAAGTTCCTGAAAGACTAGACCAGCCATTCCGCCGCCAAAATATTCGTTAAAAATTTGAACAGACGGGGTGAGTGATTCGTCAAGTAGACCAGAGGAAAATTCAAACCGCACTTGAGCTTGAGCCATTTCCTTGTGTAAAAAGTAAACTTGGTCTTTTTGTGTCTTTAACGAGCGATCCGGTTCGACTTTTGCTGCTTTGTGCTTGGGGGAAACTCCGAGAAATGAGTCCCGTATCCATTGTTCCACCACATCTGGGGATTGAGGGCCAAAATAAAGTATGGAGCGCGGCGACTCTACAGCCTGTTTGAGCAATTCGGATAAGCCTGAGGTAGTCGAGTTGTTTAAGTCCGTATCCGAAGATCGTTTAAGGTAGCGTGAATTTTTTCCATAACGATGAAAGTGAGCCAATGCATGGGTTAGGGCATTGGGGTCCTTTTGTTCATCATCTCGTTCGGATAGAATAATATCCTTAGTCTCGTTCCAGATTTCTTCAGATGAATTTGGAAATAGCAGGTGTGACTCAGCTAATTGCAGGGAGGATAGGAAATTTTCATCTAATCCATTGATGAAGAAATTGCAAAAATGTTCCTGGACACCAAAACCGAAGTCAGTACCTAATTTATACCATTCAACTTTTAAATCCTCTGAGCTCATTTTTCTTGCACCTGCACGATCAAGCATGCGTTTGGCGGTAGAAAGCATGGGTTGATGGTCAAAGCCAAGATCCATTCGAACTTCCAAGTTAAAAAGATCATTGAGTGGATTGAATGTATGGATTAAGCGAATTCCGGGAGAGATTTCTCGAACCGAAAAGTCTTTTTCAGGAACAAGGAATTTAGGCTGGAGTGGTTCATAAGGAAGTTGATCAACTTCTTCCATAAATGAAGATCCCTTGTCTGGGTCGATGCTTAGGGGATCAATGGCAGGTTTTTCGATGGAGGGTAGGTCATGCTGGGCATCGATTCGAAAGCCGGCCACATAATCTTTCCCGTAATATTTATTAGCTACACGAATAATGTCGGCTTTGGTTACCCGTTCCATTTCGGAGATTTCGTTCAGGGTAACATTCCAATCAACAAAAGCTAAAAAGGTATCTCGGAGCAATTCGACTCTTTGGTCGTTTTTCTCATAATTTTCTTTTTGTCGTTTTTTGAAATCATTGATTACAGCTTGCAAGGCCCAATCCTCAAAGTCTCCTTTTTTGACCCGCTCGATTTGTTGTAAAAGCAACTGCTCGACTGTTTCCAGGCTTTGTCCATCTTTGGGAGTACCATAGAGATAATGGGCACCGAAATCATTAAGGTTTTGAGGGTAGCACCCAGCCGCCCGTACTTTTTGCTTTTCAACCAAGTCAAGATTGATCAAGCCGGCCACTGAATTATCAAGGATCATATCAACCAAGCGCAAAGCCGGGTAATCCTTGTGGTGCTTGGGGGCAGTACGAAAAGCAAGGACCACATGCTCTTCTCCCAAATACTCAACTTCTACAAATTCACGCCCTTCTAAAGGTTTTTCATTCCAAGATGGTTCGGGACGGAGTTCCTCAGGGCCACTCCATTTGCCAAAATACTTCTCAATGATTGCAAAAGTTGGTTCAGGATCGAGGTCTCCGGATAGGCAGATGGCCATATTTTGAGGGACATAATGTTTAGAATAAAATTCTTCGATCGCATATATCGACGGATTTTTTAGATGTTCGACGGTGCCAAGTGTAGACTGTTGTCCATAAGGGTGTACTTTAAAAAGTAGATTATTGACGGCCCGGTAAATTAGGCGGTGTTTGTTGTCGATGGCCCGATTTTTTTCTTCATAGACCGTTTCCAGTTCTGTGTGAAATAAACGAAAGACTGGTTGAGCAAATCGTTCGCTTTCAATTTTTGCCCAGTGTTCAAGGCGGTTGGCCGGTAAGTCAATTTTGTAAACGGTTTCCTCGTGCCAAGTGTGGGCATTTAAACCCTTGGCGCCCATGTCGCTGTATACACGGTCCATTTCATTGGGAATTGCCAGTTTTGATGCTTCCGTGGATAGGGTATTAATTTGTCGGTAAATCTCATCTCGTTTTGTCCCGTTCTTCTCGGCGGCTCTTTGTTCGTATAATTCACTAATTTGTCGGAGTAGGGGTTCCTCCTCGGCGAAATTTTCCGTACCAAATGACCGGGTACCTTTGAAAAGTAAATGTTCGAGGTAATGTGCAAGACCCGTATTGGTTGAAGGATCGTGTTTACTTCCTGCCCGGGTAATGATTTCTGCATAAAAGCGAGGTTCTTCGGCATTTGGGCTGAGGTAAACGGTAAGGCCGTTATCTAGGGTTTTTTGCAAAACTTGCATGGAAGATTGGTTTGTTTGTGAAGAAGCAGTATCAGGTTTCCCGGTTGGTGAGCAGGAGGTTAATAAAGAAAGGGCTAGGAAGCGTCCCATTGTCCGGTGTAGAGTTGACTTCATAAAGAGGCTGGAAAAGGTAATGGGGTTAAAAAATATTAAATCTATAATTCTTATAGCCTTAAACCAATGAAATTCAAATTTTACGAATACGAAAAATGTTCAACCTGTAAAAAAGCTCGTCTGTGGTTGGAGTCCCACGGGTTGGAATTTGAGCGTATACCCATAAGGGACAACCCACCGAACAAAAAGGAATTGGCCAGGTTATTAAAAAGTCATGGCGGTGAATTAAAAAAACTTTTCAATACTTCAAGTAAGGACTACCGCGATCCTTCGATCAAAGAAGTAATCCCTGAAATAACTGATGATAAAGCTTTTGAGCTCTTGATCGGACGGGGTAACTTGGTGAAAAGACCCGTGCTGGTTGGAGAGGAATTAGTGCTCCAAGGATTTAAACCTGAGCAGTGGGAGCAGTCTTTGGGCTAATGAGTTAATTTTACTCCCAAAGACCATATGATATTGAGTGCATAGCCGTATTTCTTTAGAACGATAATTTGTAACGATGAGAAACTTAACTGACTTATGGAATGATCGAGTGAACGCTGGTATGGTCGACGAGGTTTGTGCCCTTTATGCTAAAAGTGCCCGTTTACTGGCGACTTTTGCTTCCAAGCCAATTGATGACCCGGAGGGTATTCGTGCTTACTTCGATGGGTTTACCACCCGAGTGGGTGCGGGTGTTTCCTTTGACCAAAAAGGTTCACTTCGTCAAGACCTTGGGAATCAGCAATTTTTGTATACCGGAACCTACACCTTCTTTCATGGAGAAGGAGAAGCTCGCCAGGAATTTCCTGCCCGCTACACCTTTTTGGTTGATGAAACAAGCGATCCTAAGATTCTTCATCATCATTCTTCTGTAATTCCCCAATCCTAACTTACCTTTGTCATGCTAAGTCCAAAGCAAACTTTAGATACTTACTTTCTGGAAGCCCGTCGCGACTTACTCGAAGTTGCGGCTCTGCTTGATCGTTACGACGAATCGGTCAGCCGGGAAGGTCATAAAGCTGAGGACGAGAGTAAACTTGAATCCTTGAGAGAAGCTATGCAATTATTGGCTAAGCCTGATCATTCCAAAGCAGATCGTGCAAAGCAATTGCTTGCCCATTTTGCCAAAATTGACTGATTTTAACCCTGCCTTTTTATCATGCAAATCATTCAGCCACATTATCATGCCATAGCCCGCACAGCCCAGGACTATGAGCGAATGTCAATGTCTGGAGTTGTAGCGGTGTGTGAACCCGCTTTTTGGGCGGGATTTGACCGCAGGCACCCGGAAACCTTTATTGATTATTTTGCTCAGATTTCAGAATTTGAACCAACCCGGGCGGCTGAGTTTGGTATCCGACATTTTTGCTGGGTTGCGGTGAACCCAAAAGAGGCCGAAAATGTGGAACTCACCAATGAAGTGCTCAAGCAAATGCCCGAGTTTTTGGATAAGCCAAATTGCCTGGGAGTGGGCGAGACTGGATTACACAAATCCACGGCAAATGAGATCGCCGCACTTGAAGCCCATGTTGAATTGGCCATGAAGCATGACCAATTAGTTCTTATCCACACTCCTCATTTGTCAGATAAAGCTCATGGTACGAAAACTGTACTGGAGGTATTATCAGGGATGAATGTGAACCCGGATAAAATTTGGATTGATCATGTTGAGGAAGAGACAATCGAGTGGGTCCTCGGTGCAGGCTACTGGGCGGGCATGACTCTGTACCCTGTCACTAAATGCAGTCCTCGACGGGCGGTGGATATTTTGGAAAAATATTCAACGGAACGATTGTTGGTTAATTCGTCAGCGGACTGGGGTCCGAGTGATCCTTTTACTTTACAGGAATGTATTGTTGAATATCGACGTCGTGGACACCAGGTTCAAGAGGCAGTCGAGATTTTTCATAACAATCCTTGCCGATTCCTAGGGCAAAATCCCAAGTGGGACATCAAACCCATTCGGATTACCGAGGAATAGATCTCTATTCGATGCCATTTCAGCTTTACGATACCTTAACCCGGGAGGTGCGGGATGTCTTTGCCATGGATGGTAACACGGTTCGTTTTTATTGCTGTGGTCCAACGGTTTACGGACCTGCCCATGTGGGCAACTTTCGAACCTTTGTGCTCCAAGACGTTTTTCGACGAGTCTTAGAAACCAATGGGCAGAAGACCTATCACGCCCGTAATCTTACCGATGTGGATGATAAGACTATCCGTGAGTCTCAAGCAGAAGGTGTAAGCCTTGGAGAGTTTACCGATCGCTGGGCAAAGAGATTCAATAAGGATTGTTCTGCACTCAATCTTTTATCCCCGCATATTGAGCCATCTGCAGTTGGGCATGTTCCTGAACAGATTGCCCTGATCTCGAGACTAGTCGATGCGGGTAAAGCCTACCAAGGCCCGGATGGATCGGTTTATTTCAAGGTTGAGGCTTTTAAAAAGTATGGGGCTTTATCCAGGCTTGCTGATCGGGAAATCACTACTTCCCGTACGGAACGGGAAACTTCGGATGAGTACGATCGGGACTCAGCCGCAGATTTTGCCTTATGGAAGGCTCGCAGGTCAGAGGATGGAGAAAATTACTGGGATTCCCCATGGGGTGAGGGTCGTCCGGGTTGGCACATTGAATGTAGTGCTATTTGCCTGAAGCATATGGGAGAAAGTTTTGATTTACACTCGGGCGGAGTGGACTTGGTCTTTCCTCACCATGAAAATGAAATCGCTCAGGTCGAAGCTGTAACCCATAAAACCTTTGCTCGCCATTGGTTTCATATTGCCCACTTGATGGTAGAGGGTACTAAGATGAGTAAGTCGCTGGGTAACTTGTATACATTGGATGATATAAAAGAGCGAGGCTATGGACCACAAGAAGTTCGATATCTTTTACTCTCCGGCAGTTATCGTCAGCCCTTGAATTTCACCTTTGATTCTCTAAATGCGGCAAGTAAGGCTTTGAAGAAATTAGCAGATTTTGCGGAGAAAATTGATGGCTCTGCCACTCCTGCAGGTTCCCCGCTTGTTACCGAATTTGGGCCTTTTCTCCCAGTTCAACAAGCCATTCTTAAAGATATGAACACTGCAGATGCCCTCGGGAAATTGTTTGGTTTGGTGCGCGAAATATCTGATGCCTTGTTCAAAGGAAATTATTCAAAAGATGAAACTGAATTAGACCGTTTACGAACCGGATTCCGTGCCGTTCTTGATCTTTTTGGGTTCAGCTTTTCTTCATCAAAGACAGAAGAAGCCCCCGCGGAGGTCGTTCAATGGGCAGAAGAAAGATGGGTTGCTAAGCAATCCAAAGAATGGGCAGTAGCCGATCAATTTCGGGAAAAAATTCAACAAGCTGGATGGGTGGTCAAAGACAGCAAGGACTCATTTGAGTTGATCAAGGCTTAATCCTTACGAACATCAAAATATTCCAATGAGTGAGTTAACTATTGAGCAAATCGGTTCTCGATCTTCCAAATGGGGAGAAGGTCCTATCTTTTGGCAGGACCATTTATATTATGTTGATATCGAAGGACACGCTTTGATCAGGTTGAATCCTCAAAACGGGGAGGAAAAGATTTGGGACATGGGCGAGAGAATAGGCACTGTGGTTCCCTGCCAGTCAGGTGATTTTCTGTGTGCGGGAGATTCGGGGATTTACCGCTTTAATCCCCATGATGGTTTAAAGACCAACATGGCAGACCCGGAAGCGGAAAAACGCCCTGATAATCGTTTTAATGATGGAAAATGTGACCCCGCTGGAAGGTTTTGGGCGGGTACGATAAGTACGGTTAAAAAAACGGGCGATGCCAGCCTTTATCGGTTGGATCAATCTGGTAGTTTGAAACGAATGATCCCGGGAGTAACCAATTCGAATGGAATTTGTTGGGACCAAGAAAAAAAGCTTATGTACTACATTGATACTCCGACTCAAAAGGTGACCGTATATGATTATGACCTTGCGAGTGGAAAGATCGAAAATCCCCGGAGTGCAGTAGACTTTACCAAGTTTGGTGTTGAGGGTTCTCCGGATGGGATGACCATGGACGCCGAGGGAATGCTCTGGGTTGCAATGTGTCACGGTGGTTCAGTTCTTCAGGTAAATCCCAATACTGGTGGGCTTTTGCGCAAAGTGGGACTTCCCTGTGTGGAAACCACTGCTTGTGCATTTGGTGGAGACCGCTTGGACCGATTGTTTGTCACCACCGGAATTCATAAAACTTTAGAAGAGGAAGGTGCCGGTCATGTTTTCGTGGTCGATGGCTTGGATGTTCAGGGCATCCTAGCCCAAGCCTACCTTGTTAAGTAAACATCAGAGGTTTGATATTTCAAATACATTTGAAATATCAAATTATTCAGTCTAGGTAAAAAAGTTTAACGGACGGTTCTTTTTCATTTTTACAAAAATATATGTCAAGAATCGGTATGTTGTAGTCAATAATACATATTCCTAATATTTAGATTAAATGTTATCATTCCCAAAATGAGTTTTTCATTAAATAATAAAGTTGCTCTCATTACCGGAAGCACACGAGGGTTGGGTTTGGGAATTGCTGAGTGTTTAGCAGATGCCGGAGCCAAGTTGGCACTCAATTACTATGGAAATCGAGAGGTTGCTGAAAAAGCGAGAGAGTCTCTACAAGCCAAGGGTGCCCATGTCATGGTGGTTCGGGCAGATGTCACCGATAAGGAGCAGGTCAGTTCGATGGTCGAGGCGGTGGAGGAAAAATTTGGATCGCTTGATGTAATTGTGCCCAATGCTACGGGACCACAACCTCAAAAACCAATTGAGGAGTATGATGCCGACTTCTATCGTGAGATGTACGATTTTTTTGTCCTCAGTCCATTTTTACTTGCCCAATCTGTATTGCCGGGAATGAAAAAGCGCAAATGGGGCAGAATAATAAATATTACCAGTGAAGTATTTCATGCATCCGTTCCGCAGTTTACAGCTTATGTTGCGGCAAAGGGTGGGCAGATTGGATGGAGTCGGAGTTTATCCGTGGAACTTGGGGCCACAGGCATAACCGTAAATACGGTGGCTCCTGGATGGATACCCACCGATCGACATGTTGATGATCCTCAGGAAGATAAGGATGCATATTTAAGTACGATACCAGTAGGTCGTTGGGGATCTCCAAAGGATGTTGGACAGGCGGTTAGGTATTTTGCCTCTGAAGAAGCCTGCTTCGTTACCGGTCAAACACTTTGTGTAAATGGTGGGCGAACTCCTTGGTAATCCTTGACCGATTAGATTCCCGTCTTCTTTATTTAAATCGATGAACATTAAAAAAGCCCTCTCACTATCCTTTCTCACCTATTTACTTCTTCTTTTTAGCGGTTGTGGTGGTGAAAATCCTTCAGCGGTCAAAAAACCTTCCGATACCCCAACTTTTGCCTATGTGACCAATGGAATTGATCCCTTTTGGGATTTGTGTGCTGCCGGTGTGCGTATTGCTGAAAAAGAATTTGGCGTACAATGCGAAGTTTTGATGCCACCTAAGGGAGTGGTTGATCAAAAACGGATGATGGAAGCCATGCTTGCCAAAGGTGTAGATGGAGTTGCGGTTAGTCCGATTGATGCAGAGAACCAAACTCCCTTTCTTAATGAAGTCGGGCAAAACACCATATTAATTACTCAAGATGCTGATGCTCCTAAGAGCGATCGTCTTGTTTACATTGGAACAAATAATTACAAGGCTGGAAGAGCACTCGGTGGCTTGGTTAAAAAAGCCATTCCAGAGGGTGGGGAAGTGATGATTTTTGTGGGTCGATTGGAACAACTCAATGCACGCCAACGCCGGCAGGGAGTGATTGATGAATTATTAAACCGTCCAATGCAGAAACTCGACCAAGTGAAGTTTGATCCAGTGGATGCCTCGGACTTAAAGGCTGAAGGATCAAAATACATAGTTTTGGACACGCGCACCGATAACTTCGACAAAGCCAAGGCGAAAAGCAATGCCGAGGATTCCATGACCAAGTATAAAAATTTAAAATGTATGGTCGGTTTGTTTGCTTACAATCCTCCCGCTTGTATTGATGCGATTAGGGAAGCAAATAAACAAAATCAAATCAAGGTTTGTGGCTTTGATGAGCAGGATGCAACCCTGCAGGCAATTCTTGACGGAAATGCCCATGGGACGATCAGTCAACAACCTTGGGAGTATGGGTATGAATCGATTAAAATGCTCAAGTCTATTCATGAAGGAAAGCAGCCCGATGCCCAATATTTTGAACTACCTTTTCTTGTAGTTGACCGATCCAATGTGGAAGAGTTTTGGGCCAAGAAGAAAGAAATGGCTGCATTGGGTAAGCAACAATAAGGATGGACGAATCCTCCAGTCCCTTGCTTGAGGTAAGCGGATTACGAAAAAGTTTTCCTGGGGTACTTGCCCTTCGGGGTGTGTCTTTGCACTTACAAAAAGGTGAGGTTCTTGCACTAATCGGAGAAAATGGAGCCGGTAAAAGTACATTGATGAAAATCTTAGCTGGTGTTCAACCGGCTGACGAAGGAGATTTCCGTGTGTATGGCAAAAAGGTTTCCTTTCGCAATGTAAACGACGCGATGGACAAGGGAATCGCTTTAATTCATCAGGAACTCAACTTGTGTGGGAACCTTGACTTGGCAGCCAATGTTTTTCTTGGGCGCGAACCGACAAAGGCTGGTCTTATTGATGAATATGAAATGCGTAGGCAGACTGAAAAGTTTCTTTCTCAGGTTGGGCTTAATCTCCCCGTTGATACACTTGCCGAGTCGATACCTATTGGTAAGCAACAATTGGTTGAAATTGCCAAAGCTTTATCCTGTAACGCCCGTGTGCTGATAATGGACGAACCGACGAGTAGTCTTTCACAAAAAGAAACGGAAACTCTCTTTGAGGTGGTCAAGAATTTGCGGTCCAAGGGAATAAGTGTTATTTACATTTCCCACCGTCTTGGAGAGGTCAAGGAATTGGCCGATCGGGTAACCGTTTTTCGTGATGGAGAAAATGCCGGAGAATTAATGCAGGATCAGATTGATCACGATAATATGGTCAAACTTATGGTTGGTCGCGAATTGAGTGAATTTTACGACCGGCAAGTCCATAACCCTGGCAAGCCTGTTTTATCCCTTAAAAATTTACGATGCCCATCTTACCCCCAGCACCCGTTGTCGCTGGAAGTTTCTGAAGGGGAAATTGTGGGAGTTGCTGGTTTGGTGGGAGCAGGTAGAACAGAACTTTTACAAACAATTTTTGGGGTAACTCCAGCCTTGGGTGGTTCCTTGCAAATAAGTGGAGAAGCCAAAGAAATTCGAAATCCACGAACTGCAATTTCTGTAGGTATTGCCCTGGCTCCAGAAGATCGAAAACAACACGGTTTGGTCCTGCCTATGTCAGTGCGTGAAAATAGTAGCTTACCTAGTTTACAAAGGGATGCTTCGCGTGGATGGTTGAATGAAAATGCAGAACGGGCGGTCACCCAAAATGCGGTAAAATCGATGAAGATCAAAACACCCAATTACGAACAGATGGCGAGGTTTCTTTCCGGAGGAAATCAGCAAAAAATTGTTTTGGGTAAATGGCTGGCAATGTCTCCTAAATTGTTGCTGTTGGATGAACCCACACGTGGGATAGATGTCGGAGCAAAAAGAGAGATTTACAAACTGATGGAGAAACTGGCAGGGGAGGGCATGGCCATTCTCTTTGTTTCCAGCGAGATGGAAGAGGTCTTGGGCATGGCTGATCGGGCCTATGTTATGCACGAGGGTCAAATATCTGGTGAACTTAGCCGGGATCAATTGAGCGAGAAAGCAATCATGAACTTGGCAACCGGTAATCTCGTGGCGGCCTAGTGTAATAAGTTTATATGAAAAAAAATGTACTTGGTATCTTTATTCTCTTGGTTGCAATCTTTGTGATCACGGCTGTAATCAATCCTAAATTCCTCAACGCATACAACATGCAAAACTTGATCAAATGGTCGAGTTTGTACGCAGTAATGAGCCTGGGGGTTGCCTTTGTTATTATAACTGGCGGCATTGATCTTTCCATCGGGTCAGTCGTTGGCTTGGTCTCGGTGGTCTTATCAATCTGCCTAAAACTGGAAGGGATGGATCCCTGGAGTGCAATAGGAATTACCTTGGTACTATCTTTGGGAATTGGTCTTCTTCACGGACTTTTAATAACCAAGGCAAAAGTCCAGCCGTTTGTTGTAACCTTATGTGGATTATTGGTCTACCGAAGTATGGGTCGCTGGCTTACCGATAACCAATCGATTGGGCCAATGCCTTACGAAGAAGATGCCGGGTATAAAAATTTAGAACAAATTCAGGGCCTTGATTTTCTGTTTAGTGGAAAGATTGCTTTGGGCTCGTTTAACCTTCCAACACCAGCTCTTTTTATATTGGTTCTTTCCATTGCCGCTGCGGTGTTCTTGCGTCGTACCATTTGGGGGCGCTACCTCTTTGCTTTGGGTAATAACGAAGAAGGTACTCGATATAGCGGGATTGATACGGATAGGATGAAAATCCTCGCCTATGTCCTATGCTCGTTGTTTGCCGGAATAGCGGGGATTCTTTTCGCTTTCGAATTGGATTCTGTCCAGCCTGCTCAAACTGGCGAATTTTACGAATTGTATGCGATTGCCGCTGCGGTGCTGGGTGGATGTAGTTTGCGTGGCGGAGAGGGTTCGGTCTTGGGTGTGGTCATTGCCGCTGCAGTTATTCGATTGATTTATAATTCCATAAATATGGTCGGTATATCGACACACCTCGAATTTGGCATTTTAGGGTTGGTAATTCTTCTGGGTGTGATCGGGGATGAGTTTCTCAAGAAAGCGGTGGCCCGGAAACAGGCTGCCCAAAAAACCTAGGTTTATTTGTCCGAATGTCCGAGGTCTCGATCCGGACAAATGAGATCCCGTATTCTTTGCTTTAATTCCTTAGGTTGTGGAAATCCAGAATCTAACTTTCGGCACCAAACGGGCTTGTCGTTCAACCATACCTGGAAGACTCCTGCTGTTTCTTTTACTGGTTCCA
This sequence comes from Opitutales bacterium, assembly GCA_028045305.1. Classification (GTDB taxonomy): domain Bacteria; phylum Verrucomicrobiota; class Verrucomicrobiia; order Opitutales; family Seribacteraceae; genus Chordibacter. The sequence continues at coordinate 50,553 of JAOFTV010000004.1, forward strand.
GGGAAACGGACCCGATTTCTTGAGCAAAGGTAATCAGCACTTCTTGAGCTAGCCAAGTTGCTCGGAGCATCCATCCGCAACCGGGACAATATCGAATTCGTAGGATGGGTTGCTTTGAGGGTTCGATTGAAACTGCCTTTGTCATTGCAAAATAGCTATCCTGTAGAATTAGCAAAATGCAAGAAAGGAGTTTACCGTTTTGGGTTTAATAGACCCTAAAAACTACCTGTCGCAAAAGGAAGGTATTTGGCTTGGCTGGTCATTCCAGTTGCCAACACTCAATGGGTTGGTTTGATAATCAAATTATGAAATTTATTGGAATCGACGTTGGTACATCATCGATCAAGGCTTTGTTGGTTGATTCATCCGGCAAAGTCCTTGCTAGCAGTAACCCGGAATATCCGTTTCAAACACCTGCTCCCTTGCAAGCGGAAACAGACCCGGAGGTTTGGTGGGATGCCACCTGTAAGGCATTAAATGAATTATTAAAGGATGTGGCACCCGAATCCATTGCCGGAGTTGGATTAACCGGACAAATGCACGGCTTGGTAATCCTTGATGCTCATGGGCAAGTTCTCCGTCCGTGTATAATGTGGAATGATCAACGTTCTTTTAAGGAGTGTGAAGAGATGACCGAACGACTAAGTGAAGCTGAAGTTTTGCGTCTTACTGGTAATCCAATCCTTGCTGGTTTTACCGCCCCCAAATTACGCTGGGTTGAAAAGAATGAGCCAGAAGTTTTTTCCAAAATTTCCAAAGTACTTTTACCTAAGGATTATATTCGCTATCGATTGAGTGGAGAATTTTTCTCCGAAATGTCGGACGCATCGGGCACATCCATGCTCAATGTAGGAGAGAGAAAATGGTCGGACGAAATCCTCTCGGGTATGGGTTGGTCAAAAGATTGGTTGCCCGAACTTACAGAATCTACGATTGCATCGACCAAGATTTCCCCGGATGCAAGTTCTCAAACTGGTTTATCCACTGGCACCCCAGTTATTGCGGGTGGAGGAGACCAGGCGGCTCAAGCTGTTGGATGCGGAATAGTTCAGGAAGGTATGGTTTCGGCAACTCTTGGTACAAGTGGGGTCGTTTTTGCTCAGAGCGATCAGTACCGTGTGGAACCAGAGGGAAAATTGCATGCATTTTGTCATGCCGTTCCCGGTAAATGGCATTTGATGGGAGTGATGTTGTCTGCGGCTGGTTCTTTCCAGTGGTATAAAAATAATTTGGGCAGAGAGGAACAATCCATTGAGGATGGGGGAGGGGAGAATGCCTACGAACTCCTAACCCAATCTGCAGAACAGGTGGCCGCGGGGTGTGAAGGTTTGGTCTTCCTTCCTTATTTGTCTGGCGAGCGAACGCCCCACCCGGACCCCCATGCCCGGGGCGCTTTTGTCGGTTTGACTTTGCGGCACAGCAAAGCCCATCTTACACGGGCTGTATTGGAAGGAGTAAGCTACGGATTAAAAGATTCGCTCTCTTTAATGCAGGGACTTGGTATTCGGCCTGATAAAGTAATTTTGTCCGGTGGTGGGGCTAGGTCTTCCCTGTGGAAACAAATGTTGGCCGATATTTTTGAATCACCCTGTTCCTTGGTCAATGCACGGGAGGGAGCTGCCTATGGTGCCGCATTGCTGGCCTCGGTCGGATGCGATCACTTTTCTTCGGTTGAGGATGCCTCGGCTTCATGGATTGAAGAAACCGAGCGTGTGAAGATGAGTTCAAATTCTTCCAAGTATCATAAAAACTATAAAATCTATCAGAGCCTTTATCTCAGGCTCAAAGAATCTTTCAGGGAATTGTCTGCACAATGAATCTTGTTGGTAGTAAAAAACAGGGAGGTGAAATCTATGAAACCGCTCGGTCGCTTGGAGAGTATTTACTTTTTCATTATGGATCACAGGAGGAACAGTTTCCCTGGGCGGCCGGTCCCAAAGATGCCCTTGGTTTTGCCCGTCGAAGTGTGGAGGAATTGATCGATTCTTCCACATCCATTGGGCAAGTATTAGACCTTGGATGTGCGGTTGGGAAAAGTAGTTTTGTATTGGCTAATATCTCCGGCCAAGTTTTGGGTATCGATTATTCAGAATCCTTTATTGGTGCTGCTAATAGCCTGTTACAATCAGGATCACTCAGTTATCAATACCACGAAGAGGGGAGCAGGTGGAAAGATGCATCGGTAAAAATATCTGAGCTTCCATCCAACCTGTCTTTCGAAGTTGGGGATGCGTGCAATTTACGAAAAGACCTTGGGCAATTCGATGTCGTCCATGCGGCCAATCTACTTTGTCGTTTACCTGACCCTTTATCCTTGCTCGATCGACTTCCCGATCTTGTCAATCCAGGTGGCCAATTGATCCTTACCACTCCATTTACCTGGCTCGAGGAGTTCACTTCTCCTGAAAACTGGTTGGAGGAAGGAGATTCGGCATCCGCATTAAAGAATATTCTTGAAGAACACTTTGTTTTAGAAATGGAAAAAAACTTACCTTTTCTGATTCGTGAACATCGTAGAAAGTTTCAATACAGCGTCGCACTTGGGATGAGATGGAAAAGAAGTGAATGATGAATATGACCGAATTTATTTCTTCCATTGAAAAAGGAAGTCAGCCCATAAATGAGTGGTCGATGGCCATTCAGGCTCTTTGGTGGGCAAAGAAAGGTAATTGGAAGAAAGCTCATGACTTGGCTCAGGATGCGGGAACAATTGAAGGAGACTGGGTTCATGCTTACCTGCATCGCGAGGAAGGCGATTTGCAAAATGCATCATACTGGTATGCCCGGGCAGGAAAAGCAGTCTGCCAAACAAACTTGTCAACTGAGTGGAAACAAATGGCGAATGAACTAATCTGTCGATGAATAAAAGATTAAGCACATTTGGTGCAGGATCTCTAATCCCTGACGAATTTAAATGGGACTGGATTACCCCTCTTTGCTTACTTGTTCTTAGCGTGATGAGTGTTTTGTTTATTCGTTCCGCTCAAGCTTATGGGGGGGGGAGCTATTGGAAGATGCAAATGCTTTGGTGCATGATAGGGTTTTCAATCTATGGAGTTGTTGCATGGATCGATTACCACTGGTGGATGAAGTACGCACATCTTTTATATTTTGCAGTCGTTTTTGGGTTATTGTTGGTTTTTGCCGGGCCAGTAATTTATGGAGCTAGGAGATGGATTGATTTGGGATTGTTTAAGATTCAGCCATCCGAAATTGCCAAATGGTCGACGATGGTACTTGGCGCAAGCATCCTATCTCGGTCTCCAGTTGGAGACATGAGAGAATCGATCAAAGGGATTATGAAAGTCGGTGCTTGCTTTGGTCTGCCTATGTTCTTGATTTTTCTTCAACCTGACTTAGGTTCTACACTAGTTTTTCCTCCTATCGCATTTTCACTTTTGTACGTCGCTCGCATGCCAGCTAAATTTTTCCTTTCCACGTTTGTCGTATTCGTGGTGATGCTTGGTGTGTTGGGCTTCGACATTTACCACTACTACTTATATAAACTAGAGAATCCACAAACCTCGGAAGCTGTGGTGGCTTACGAGGACAACTCGCTACTCCCTCTCAAGGATTATCAACGCAAGCGCATATTGACCTTTTTGGCTCCTGAAGTCGAAGACCCCCACGGAGTTGGAGCAAATTGGAATCGAATTCAAGCCCTCATCGCTGTTGCCACAGGTGGTTTTACTGGCAAGGGTTTGGGAGAAGGCATGCAGGCCAAACTCGGGTACCTTCCCACTGCAGTCGCTCATAATGATTTCATATTTGCTGTAATTGCAGAAGAGTCCGGACTGATCGGCGGTTCACTGGCCGTTGGTGCTATTATGCTTATTGTATTTGGTTGCCTGCGCGTCGCTGCAAAAGCATCTGACCGCTTTGGAGCGATGCTTGCGGTTGGCGTATCCGTGCTATTGATGACCCACGTCTTCATAAATGTGGGTATGACCTTAGGCATTACTCCGATTACTGGATTGCCCCTGCCGTTCCTTAGTTATGGCGGATCATTCCTGATCGTTTGTTTCTTGTTACTAGGGATGGTGCAAAGTGTGTATCGACACCGTAAAGACACCTTATGATCACTTTCATGTTACCAATGAATTTGCCGAGTCGTCAGCGGATTGGGTTCTCCAACCTCACTAATCATGGCAAGAAGAAAAAGGCCTAGAGCCAAATCACCTAGAAATTCCAAACGTTCCAATTCGACTGACCGGAAAGATCAAGCAGACAATGATCTAACCGTTGCACCCGTAGAGCCTGCTCCTTTGCATATTGATAAAGGCGTATTAAGAGAAACAGCTTTAGAAAGAGCCAAAAACCGTCCGATTAGAGAACGGATTATGGCTTTTTTCCGGCGAGAAAAAAACCAAGACTACAAAGAAATCATTATCAATACTGAAGCCCTTGAACGCAGGGTGGCGATGATGGAAAATGGAATTCTTCAGGGCTTCGATATAGAGCGATTGGATAAAGATCGAATGGTTGGAGCCATTTTTAAAGGAAAAGTACAAAATTTAGAGGCAGGTTTAAAAGCTGCTTTTGTGAACATAGGCCAAGAGAAAAATGCTTTCTTACATTATTGGGACATGTTGCCTGGAGCGAATAACGATCCTTCCGTCGAAATTGTCCGCCAAAATCAGAAAAAAACATCTGGAAAAGATGAGGCAAAATCTGTGGGCGACATTCCGCGGGTTTTTCCGATTGGTTCGGAAATTGTGGTACAAATTACAAAAGCCCAGATAGGAAGTAAGGGACCACGAACGACCACCAATCTCTCTTTGCCCGGGCGATTTTTGGTTCTTATGCCCTATGCTGGACAATGTGGAATATCCCGTAAAATTGAAGATAAAGCGGAAAGGAAGCGGTTAAAACGAATCTTATCTAATTTATCTTTGCGTGAGGGAATGGGGGTAATTATCCGAACAGCAGGTCAAAATAAACCTGAACGTTTTTTTGTTCGTGATCTGCATTTACAAATGCAGCAATGGGACCAAATCGAGGCTAAAATAAAAACGGAAAAGAAGCCTACACTACTTTATCAGGAACCGGACCTTATTGGGTTAACCGCTCGGGATTTTCTTACTGATGATGTCGATCGTGTGCAAATTGACAATCGGGATGACTATGAGCGACTGATTGATACTATTCAAAGGATTTCGCCTAAATCGAAATCCAAGGTCGCTCTTTTTGAAGAGCAAATTCCTATTTTTGAACGCTTCAATGTTGAAAGACAGATCGAGCAAACTTTCATGAGGAGAGTACTCTTGCCATCTGGTGGGGAAATCGTGATGGAGGAAACTGAAGCACTTGTCTCCATCGATGTGAATACAGGCAGTCACAAGGGGAACCGAAAAGATGGGAAAAACTTCATTCTACAAGCGAACCTAGAAGCAGCATCTGAAGTAGCCAGGCAGATGCGTTTACGTAACCTTGGGGGTTTGGTCATTATCGATTTTATCGATATGAAAAATCGGGGAGACCAAAGAAAAGTTACCCAGCGAATGAAGGTTTCGATGGCAGAAGATAAAGCCAAGCATAACATACTTCCAATTTCTGAACTTGGAATCATGCAAATTTCTCGGCAAAGGCATGACGAGAGTAATTCCAGTGGAGTTTATGAATCCTGTCCATACTGTAAGGGTCGTGGGATTGTAAAGTCTTCCAGGGCAGTTAGTATTGAAATACAGAGGGTTGTATCTGGTGTTGTGCGTAGGATCTATGGGGAAAGCGGAGATGGAATTTCTCTCAAGGTGTTCTTACACCCAACTGCATTACGGAGGTTAAGGGGACCCGATGCATCCTTATTGGAAAAGCTGGAGAAGAACTACGATTTAAAAATTAACTTTGAGGCATCGGAAACTTTCCACATGGAAAACTATAAAATTGTGGATGAGTCGACTGGTAAAGAAATTCGCTGATCTAAAATAATTTTCCATGCGCATTCTTGCCGCATTTGACAAATTTAAAGATTCCTTTTCTGCAGAAAAGGCTTGCGAAATCGTTGGGCAAGCTTCTTTGGAAATCGATTTTCAAAGTGAAGTTACGCCATGTCCGCTTACCGATGGAGGTGAGGGATTTGTCTCGATACTAGGATCGTGTGTAAAAGGAGACTTTATAGATCGTATTGCACGCGACTCCCTTGGTGTAGGTAAGCAAGTTTCCTTTTCGATTGTCAACATTTCCGAGCTTTCAAAAGATGTCCGAAATTCGCTCGAACTTCCAGAAACTGGCAAATTAGCAATTTTAGAAATGGCATCTGTGTGTGGATTACAGGACCTTGACTTGGCTCAAAGAGATCCGTGGAAAACCTCAACTATGGGGATTGGAGATTTACTTTTATCATCCAAGGATTGTGGTGCGGATTTTATCCTTCTGGGAATTGGCGGGAGTTCAACCAACGATATGGGTATTGGTGCACTAACATCTCTGGGGCTAAAAGTTACAGATAAGAAGGGGGGTGAGGTGTTACTACCTTCACCCGAATTCTGGAATGAAGTCAGTAAGATTGAGGTAACTAAAATGAAATCACTCCCACCTATTCTTATTGCTTGCGATGTAGATAATACTCTTCTTGGACCAGCAGGAGCTACTCATCAGTTTGGTCCTCAAAAAGGGTTAATTAATGATAGGGCAGAGGAATTGGAGGAACAAATGGTTAAAATGACAGCTAGACTTTCCCATTGTTTCCCCAAAGCACCTCTTAAAACTAAAGATCCAGGATCTGGAGCAGCGGGTGGTATTGGATATGGGTTGTCACTTGCCTATGATGTGAAATTTGTTAGAGGGTTTGAACTGGTCTCAAAGTGGCTAAATATTGAGCAAGCCGTTACTCGATCAGATTTGGTTCTTTGTGGAGAAGGCAGGTTTGATCAAACTTCACTGGGTGGAAAAGGACCTTTCGAGATTCTTCGATTGGCACAAAAGCATAAAAAGCCAACGGTTTTAGTCTGCGGTTCTATTGAGACTGAAATAATTGAACAGCTAAAAAGTTCTTTTCCACTTTTGTCCTGTTCAGTTTTAGCTGACCCTAGTGTGAAACTTGAACAAAATCTTCTCCAAGGTCCTGATACATTTCTCCGAGTCTGTAAAGACGAGATCAGATTTGCTAAAGAGAATCTCAAAGTGAATTTTTCTGATGAGAGAGATCTTAAATTTAAGAGGATTCGTAGATTAAAAAAACTTTTACGACCTTTGCCAAGAAGATCGAACATCCACAAATATCCTGTATTGAAATGGTTTGCTGATACTGCATATAGAAGATCTTATCTTTGGTCCTTCAAGGGCAAGGAGGTTCGTTCTGCTTTATTTTTTGGAATTTGGATATCTATGCTACCCATAGTTGGTATACAAATGCTTGTAGTCTTTTTCTTTGCATTGTTAGTCCGGGCTAATTTACCTATTATTGTGGCATTGCAATGGATTTCTAATCCCCTAACCATGGGTCCAATTTATTTTGCTGATTATAAAATTGGAATGACTTTGATCGAGTTGATGAATCTTGATTATCCAGGTAACAGATTATTAAGTTCAGATTACGATTGGGCTCAATTTTCCTACAGAGAACTACTGCGGTTGTTAGATACTTTTCCTCCGATGCTTGTGGGGGGGTCAGTTTTGGGCATTTCCCTGGGAGTTATTGCAGTCTTCCTTTACAAACTTTTTAGTAAGATTTACAAATAATCTCATGCTGGCAAAACCCGATGCCTATTACTGGGCTACTCTTATAAATTGTAAGGTCTTAAATTCCATTACTTTTGGAGCTTTTCTTTTGATTCCCTGCCTGTCTGTTTTAGCAAATATTGAGATTGGAATTGATCATCTTGAATCTACGAAGTTTGAAGTTCTTCACGAAAAAAAGGTTGGTTTACTCACCCATCCTGCAGGGAAAAATGCTAATGGAATCAGCACAGTCATGATTCTTAAGAAAGCTTCACAAGTTAATCTTGTCTCACTTTTTGGACCAGAGCATGGAATTTATGGTGACGAAAAGGCTTCTGTTCCTGTAGATGACAAAATTGATCATCGTACTGGATTGCCTGTTTATTCCTTGTATGGAAAATTTCGTAAACCTACGAAGGAGATGCTAGCCAATTTGGATTGCTTGGTGATTGACCTACAGGATGTTGGGGTTCGTTGCTACACCTATATAAGTTGTATGAAATATGCGATGGAAGCTTGTTTTGAAAACGGAGTTGAAGTCATTGTATTGGATAGACCGAACCCGCTAGGAGGCAATAAGGTAGCGGGTCCGATGATTGACCTGGAGTGGATAAGCTATGTGGGGGCATTTCCTATGCCTTTTGTTCACGGATTGACTATAGCAGAGATAGCACTCTGGTCCAAGCAAGTACGCGGAATTTTGAATATTGATGATAAAATTCGTAAAAAGGGTAAACTTACCCTTGTACCGATGAAGGGTTGGAACCGTGCAATGACTTGGCCTTCTTCAGGTTTGAAGTGGCATCCTACTTCGCCCAACATTCCCCACCTTGACTCAGTAGCGGGTTATCCTATGACTGGACTTGGTGCACAACTTGGCAATTTTAAGCATGGGATTGGAACCAAGCATCCCTTTCGTTTCCTTACATTCAAAGGTAAAACTGCCGAGGAATTAAAGATGGCTCTACAGAGCCTTAAACTACCTGGATTGGATTACAGGATTATGACTTTGGATAATCCGTCCGGGCGAAAAGAAGAAGGCATTTATTTGATTATATCAGATTGGCAAAACTGGCAACCGACGGCATTGGCTTTTGCTATGATGCAGTTAACTGCCCGTTGGCAAGATCCTAATCCATTTTTGGCAGCTAAGGAGAGTGAGGCTACTCTTTTTAACAAGCATGTTGGATCGAGTGATTGGTGGAACTATTTGGTCAGTGCAGGAAGGACTGTTGACCCAAGTCCCTTTCTTGAAAAATGGAAAATTCAAGTCAGTGAATTCAGAAAACAGACCAAGCCATTTTTGCTGTATTAATATCCAAGCTATCGAGACAGATCGTCTTGTGTAAGAATGCGAACCTGATGAGACCGTAAGACGTCCTCGGCAATATCTTCATCCTCCATAGCCATGGCGAGTACGGGCCGGCCATTGGGTTGATGCATGAAAGAGTATATGTAATGAATATTTATTTCCGCACGAAGTAAAGATTGAGTAACTTTGAAAAGAGAAGAGGTATCATCAAGCTCAACTGCTAGGATTAATCTTTCCGTAAAGCTAATGGATTGTCCCTTTAGAAAACGAGCTAAATCTTTTGGACAGTTGGTAATTAAACGAATTACTGCAGTGTCCGTAGTATCAGAAACCGAGAGTGCCAGAATATGAATATCCTCTTCCTTAAGCATCGAAACGAAGTCATTTAACCAGCCAACTTTGTGCTCGGCGTATATAACGAATTGCCGGATAGGCTCTTTGCCTGGGTTGCGGAGGGTTGAAGAACCTTCATTTGAATCGATCATGATACAAAAGGGGGAGGTGGTATTTTCATTTCTATTATAAAGGAATGAGCGCTTGCCTCGTTACAAGACTCTTGAGAAGATTAATAATATTACGCTAATTATGCTGAAATACACTCTCTACCTTCTACCGATTTTTCTCTTTTATCAAGTCCTTATTGGAAGCCAAGGTTTCAAATGGATCGAAACGAGTTTGAGTGATCTTGAGCAATCGGCAAAAGATGGAGATCCTTATGCTCAAGGTTTTTTAGCACTTTGTCATATCCATGGAGATAAAGGACTTACTATTTCCCATGTGGAGGCTCAATATTTTGCTCAACAGTCTGCGAGCAAGGGGCATTGGTTGGGTGATTTTGTACTTGGCTATCTTTATACCCAGCCACCTATCGGACCTGATCAAAAAAAATTAGTTCAGCATTATTTAAAGGCATTTCGTGAAACAGATGGTAAACTAATTAAGCTGGCGGCACAGAATGATCCAATTGCCTTGTATGTACTTGGTGAAATTTTTACCAAGAATGAACTGTCTCCTTATATAACATCAGATATCGAAATGGCAGCTCAATATTACGCAATCTCTGCTCGATCAGGATACCCCCCAGCCTGCCTTCAATCTGCATTAATTCAAATTCATGGTGTAACGGGCTTGATTAATGAAGACACTGATCTTTTACAAAAAAAAGGAATCGATTTACTTAACCTTGCAATTGAAAAAAAATTACCAGCCGCTCATCACTTCTTAGCACGATGCTATTTGGAAGGTAGTGGTGTGGATCTTGATATGGAAATGGCATTAATTCATTTTCAAGCCGCTTCGGATCGGAATTTTGGTCTTTCTCAACTAGCTTTAGCAACTTTTTTTGAGCAAGGTTTAACTGGTGCTGTTGATCTGGAAAAAGCACTAAACTATGCAAAAAAAGCCCAAGAAAAAGGCGTATTAGGTGCTCAAGAAAAAATTTCTCAACTCGAAGCTCTCTTGTCACCCAATGCATCTTTAGACTTCACCAAAAGTTCTGTAGATAAAAATCAGAACCTTTCGATGAAATCCAATAAAAGTAAAAGTTACGATAATGAAATTATTGAAAGTGTCCCTTTAAGTGATGTGGTTCAATCAAAGTATCATCAATCATCCCCCTTGATCTTACCTTCTCCTTATTCAAAACAAACAGAAAATCATTTGCCTGACAATGAACCAGAGACACTCCCAATTCCTGATAAACCTGAAAAATCTACGCTAAAGGAATCCGGAATTATCCTTGATTCTCAACTTAATAAAAACTCATCCAGTTTAACCGCAGAAGGCAAAAGGTTATATTGGAGTAAAGGTGGCGAAAGTTCTCTTGTGGAGGCTAGCAAAGTTTTTCGACTATCTGCTGAAATAGGTGACGGGGAAGCAGCTCGATATTTAGGATTGATGTATTTGCAGGGAAAAGGCGTCAAAAAAGATGCTTCTGAGGCAATGAAGTGGTTTAAATTAGCGTCAGAACGCGGAGATGTTATGGCTAAGAGAAACCTTGATTCTTTAAAAAGGATTATTCGACAATAGTTTTTTAAGTTTTTAAAGGTTTACTTGCTGCCAATAAACAATTTACTAGGTTTTCCATTATGGAGAGATGGCAGAGTGGTCGAATGCGCTGGTTTGCTAAACCGGTGAGGAACTAATCGTTCCTCCACGGGTTCGAATCCCGTTCTCTCCGCCATATTTTATACGTGAAATTTCTTTTGCACCCAAGTATCTTAAAATTCAGCCTTTTGGGCTTAGTTATTGCTTTTAGTGGTTGTCGTAAACAAGTTTATTTGGAGCAGGATACTTCCTCTGTGGGTCTTGTGGGATCAAGGACAAATGTTAATGGTCCAGTTTATCAAAAGTCCAACCTCGAACTTTTAATCCTAGGTAAAAATCGCTGGGAGGTTATAGATCTTTTAGGCGAACCAAATGGAAAGTCATTAAACTTGAAAAATGAACATGTTTGGGATTACAGGAAATCTGTAATCCATGATGAAACGGGCGAAATTTTCGATTGGACACTCATTACTGTCACTTTCACCGTTGGGAAATGCTCTTCGATAGAACTTAAGTACCAATCCCCTCCTTCTGTTTTAGTAGATCCTGGGTTTTGAGAGCCTCTAGGTTGGCAGTAACAACCTAAATGCTGGAAGATTACCGTGGAAGTCTGATAATTGAAATACCGTTGCTCTTGGAGTCGAAGGAAATTGGCCTACCCGAGGCATCTTTAATGGAAAGTAAGTTTCCGGAAGAACAAGTAACAATCAGGGCATTTTTATCGTAGATATATGAAGTCTCCCCATTTTTCATTTTTAACCAATCTAATTCATTTCCGTCTTTATCCTGGACTAAGGCCCAAAGTTCACCGTTAGCGTGCAAGGTAAACCTGGAGGTGCTAGCGGAGGTATGCTTTGGGGTAATTGGTCGAAGAGATTGATTTTGAGTTGATGAAAATGGTGGTTGGGATTTAGGGGGAATATAATCAAATGCTTCAACTTGCTCATAGGTTTTTGGTTGGGAGGCAATTTGATTTGGTGCAAGAGAATTTGTTTGAACAGGAGTTGGGTGAATTTGCTGGTTCTGTCCATTGTATTGAGCATTTCCCTCAGGCTTTTCTAATGTTGTTGGAAAACTGGGGTAAGGAGGAGGAGCATCTGGGATAACAGTTGGTCCCCGAGATATGCAACACGAGAATCCAAACGTCAGAATTAATGTAAAAAGAGCTCTGGTTATTCGAAGTGTTCTTGAATAAGAATGGGTCACAGACTATTTGTTTTACTAGAAGAATAGGTCTGAGCAATCGAAATCTTTTTATTTTAGATTTCTCAGTAATCAATTTTTTAGAAATGGAAATTAATAGTGCCATAAATTGTAAATTAATATGCAGTTTAATGTACAAAAGTAAGAATTTAGTTTTTTTTCTTGTAGTAAAAGATACACAAGCAATGAACTATTATCGTGCAAATGCACATTTTAACTCTTCCAGTTTGGGCAAAACTGGAGGAGTTTTTTTTGTAGATCATTTAGTCTGCTTGCTAGTTTTGTTTGTACCAAGTAGAAATTTGGAATGAAATATTTTACATTGCTACTAATGCTTGGCGTTTTTGTTACAAGTCAATCTGATCTTTATGTTTTGTTCGGACAGTCATCCAGAAAGCAACTTAGCCCTCCTCCTCAGTTACCTGTGAACATACCTCCACCGCCAAACTTTGGCAATGTGTCTTCCAAAAATGGTAGGTATCAGTTAATAAGTGCCGAGTATTACTCTCAGGATGCTAAGCCTTTTCTGTATAAAAGGTTGGTCAAAGTGGATACGGTAACTGGAAAGAGCTGGGTGCTTCAATCCGTTGGCGGTCCGGGAAAAGAGGTGAGAAGTTGGGTGCCGCTTGTAGGAGATAACTAAGTTTTTCTACTGAGAGATTGTTTTACAAAATTGATATACAAATTTAACGCTCTTACTTCTTTTGTGTCGTGATTTGTTTAATCTTGGTTTCCAATCCACTAATTCTTCTAGAAAGTTTTTCATTTCTTAAGGAAAAATGACTAATTAGTAGAAGGATTCCAATGATTACAAGCAAAGCTTTGCCTATTGGATATTCTTTCCAAGATTGATTCCAAACTAAGTGTAAAGCACTTGACCCGATAAAAAGAAAGGATGCTAATGTTCCCACATTTAACAATCCCCCTGCTATTCCCCGAGGGCGTTCCCTGCCCATAATATCGGAGTTATTAAGGAGCAGGAAGAAGGAAAGTAAGGCAAAGGGAAGGATCGCCAAACTTACAAAATAGGTTGGATCACTAATCCAGTTATTTTGACCAGACCATACGAACGGACCGATGGAGGCAAGTGCAAGTAGAAGGGATCCAGATTGAAAAGCTGCCCCTTTGTGAGGTTTCCCGAGAATTTCGCATAGGAGGTGACCATTAATAATCATCAGCACAACAATAGTCGAAAGGGATATCACAAATACCATGCAACCAAGCAGATACATTAGACTGTCACCTCCAACTTGAGTCAAGGAATGTATCCACTGATTAAAACTTCTGCCTACGACTAAGGTAGCAAGTTGTTTTTCCTCAGCAGTTAGAGACTGAATTTTTTCCCCTTGCTGAAAGGGGGCCAAGGCTTGGAAGTTCTCAAGACCGATATCTGAGGCTATTCGTCGGTTTAAGAGGTCCTGGACGTCTGAATTGTTGTGAATTTCATCATAAGTCCCAGCAGCATATTCTTGTTGAAATGCAATAACGGATAAAAGTGACAGGCAAGTCGTTGTTATCGCGAAGGGAATAAATGCAGTGGTGAATAAATTAAATTTGGCAAAACCGACATGAACTCTTCTCCAGTTGCGGTTTAGTAAAAGTAAAGGAAGTGCAAACAGTAGATTTACTCCAAGTGTTGAGGAGAAGCATACGAGTACCAATTCTCTTTGCTTATTCATGATTTCATTTACCCAGAAAGGTCCCATGTTGCCCATTTTTTCAAGTAAGGGAATAAAGCAAGGAGCGGGTTCAGATAGAACCGAATAACTTGGCACAAGTCCGCTAAATAGCTCGTTGTAACTAACTTTAGCTTGGGAAATTAGAAGGATAACTGAAGCAAGGGATGATATTACAACGAAAAGAACTAAAAGTTTTAAGATCCAGTAAAAGACTGCGGATCGTGGACCCTGTTTTTCATAAAGTAGGGATAGACCAATGGTGATGCTAAGTAGAATGAATGCTGTAAGAGCTTTTCCACCTTTATTATCTAATGCAGGGATTAAGGTGGAAACAGTAATCTCCACGCCAAATCTAAACTGTGGCATGCACCATGTAAAACTTGTGATCATTGCCGAGATTGCAAGCCACATGGCCAAGGATTTATTCCAATCATTTTTTAGAATGGCAAATAAACTTTGCTGGCAATTAAGGGTGATGTGCGAAACAGCAAAGAGGGAGAATAGACCGAGTAGCATGGCAGCAGCCTGTATCCAGAGAGCGTCAGGCCCAAGTCTTAAGCCTAAGCCTATTGAACCCATTAAAGTTCCTGCACTTAGGCTCGCACCCGAAATCCACCAACCTGGGCCGTCCATTTTAGCATAAGCAAAAAATGATTTAGCCATTCCACCCTTCCTGGAGCTTTCGATAATATCAGCTTCTTGGGTGGCAGTAGGCATAATCTTTTAAAAAAGTAGATGAAATATGAAGCCTTCTATTTGACGATCATCTTGCCTCGCATCATGGCAAAATGACCAGGAAAAGTGCAGACATATTCATATTCCCCGCTTTGATTTGGGGTGTTAAAAGTGATAGATTCGGATTCACCCGGACCGAGTAAATTAGTGTGAGCAATGATGTCGCCGAGGAGAGACTTGGGTAGTGGATTACTTGCACTGCCACCAGAGGCTAATACTTTTTGTCCAAAAGATAGTGCGTGGACATCTTTCTTTAGAACGACCAAGTTGTGACCCATTGCGATTTTAGGCAAAGAACCAATGTTTTTAAAAGTTAAACGAATGGTTTCGCCGGGTTTTGCCTCGAACTTTTTAAGGTCAAATTGCATCGCATCATTACCTGTAATCAGAATTTCCCTTATTTGAGTATTCTCTTCCCCTGTCAAAGGGGTAAACAAAGATAAAAAAACAACTGTGGATGAGAGTAATTTGTTCATGGCGTTTTCAAGGTTAGATATACTTGCAGGAGTGAAGATCAGACTTTACTCATTGGAGCATACCTGTAGTAAACCTCCAGCATTAATACTGTAAGGGCGTGTCGAAAAATTGCAGATTCACCATGAAAATGTAGACCTAGTTGCCATCGACCGTTTTCCTGTTGGCCTGCTGCCACCACTTCCTGGAAGTTTTGGTTCCATTCTCGCCAAAAAACCCCACTCAATGCACCTGTAGATTGAAAGCAAGCCTGGGCATGGTAATACCACTCGTAAGCATCTACTTTCTTCCAGGAGTCAACAAGCCTGTTTTGTACAATAAACTCTAAGCCTTTTTTAGCTTCTTGAGATTTTGCTTCTTTCCACACTTGGAGGCACAATACACCTGCACCAGTAATAGAACCTCGTCCAGGGCCACCATATCGAGCAGCTTCATTCCCTTGAGGAGTATACATGAATTTGCCAGAACCTTTTTCTTGGCATTTTTTGACATATCCAATGGCATTATCCATAGCCCCATCGAGGCCATCAAGTTGAATGCCAGTTAACGCAGCGGCTTTGAGTGCCTGCACGCACCAACTGGAAAGAGACAAATCAACGGAGGCTGCAACTCCACGACCATATCCGTAACCCCAACCACCATTTGGGTTTTGCCCTTCAATAATAAGATTTACCGCCCGAATTGTGTATTCCTTAATTTTGGGAATTTTTGTCATAGTGTAAGCCTCGCAAAGTGCGTACGTTCTGATGGCGTGTGAATATGCAGCGTACTGCATACCATGTGTGCCGTTGCCCTTTAAACCAAGGAATGATCCGCTCTCATCCCGATTCGCCAATTTATCTGGGGCTGTGGACATGATGAAGTCGATTGCTTTTTGTACAGTAGGACCGAAGTTCGGAGAATCTTGGAGCTCGCAATGACCGAGAAAAGCGAGCAAGGAAAGGGCAGTCATGCCGTCGCGGTGCAAAGGGTTATTTCTATCCCTGTAAGGTTTTTCTTGAGAGTTCATATCTTGTCGCCCCCAGCCCCCATCTTCGTCTTGGACCTCTTTTAGCCATGCAAGGCCTTTTAAAATAGCTTCTTCAGTAGATGGTTTTCCTCCTCCTGAACGCAGGCGTTCCATTCTTTTTTTCGGGTCGCAACGCTGTTGCATTACCTTAGGGAGACTCAAACTTACTCCTTTAAGAGCACTTTTCATCTTTTGATTATTCATGGTTGCCGATTGGGACATCGGCGGTGCAGTGGCTTCAATGACAGGCGCAAGGTCCTTAACATCCAACTCATTGAAGTCGGGTAAGGAAATATCTGAAACTGCGGTTGTCTTGAAGGTCTGCTGGCTCGAGGGTTGAGCTTTTTTTTGCCTTTGCATGAGCTTAACAACTTTTTGTTTTTCCTGTTGTTGCTGTTGGGCTGGTGCACCGGCATCTCCAAAATCAGAACCGCTTTCTTCACCAACATTTACGACAATAGTCCACGCAAGCATAAATCCGATAATACCCACAATTGTTCCTAGAGCGATGAGGAGGCTGTTGAGCAAACGATACTCCCTCATGTACTTGCCAAATGCTCCCTCTGAAGGAGGTGCCTCAGTAAATTGGGGCTCAACTTCCTCGATTATTTCTTCGGGGTCTTGAATTTGTTCGATTTCGGATTCTTCGTCCATGGCTGTATGGGATTGTTATTTGAGAGTTTAAAGTTATCGATAGAGGGGCATAAAGGTCAAGCAAGCACGGAACGGAAAATAATTTGGATTAAAAAAAATATTTTTAATTGATCGTATTGACTTCGATTAAAAAGCAATTTGCAATAAGTTGTTATGCCTCAAAAAACTCTGTATTCAGGCCTGGTTAAAGCAATAATTTTTCTGATCCCATATATCATCACTCTTGGTCAGGCAGATAGCAATGCCAGCGAATTTCCGAAAGCAGTCGATCTAGGCAATGGCCTTTATGACTTCGGAGGCGTTTTAATCAATCGAAGGGATACATCTCTTTCTTTTGATGCAATTTGTAACCAAACTAGTGGTTTGGTGGAATATGCATTGGTTCATGAAAATGGAAAATTACACGAGTCCCTCTTTAGGACAAGTATTTCGCCACGTTGGATACACGCTTGCCTTTTGTTGCTTAAGGCTAAGCCACTCGCTTCTATGTTTACTTCGGAAAAAAACGCTAAGGATTTGCAATCTTCCAACCTTTCAAATCATAAAGTTTTAGCAAATGTGTCTTGGGGAAAAAATGGCGAAGTGGTTTCCCGAGCAATTTCATCAATGGTTTACAATCAGCTATCCGATCGAACTCTAGACACCCGTCCGTTTGTATTTACAGGTTCACGAACAATCGATGGAAACTATTTGGCAGATTCAGAGGGATCAATTATTGCAGTTTATCATGACATAAATGCTGTTATTAATTGCTTGGACCCCGATAGCAATTCAGACGATTCTTGGGTTGCTTTTCATGAATCTATGCCTCCTTTAGATTATAAAGTTAGGTTTCATCTGCAAGTTCTTGCCCAACTATCCAATTAGCCTATTGTAGGATGATAATTAATACACATTATACATTATTTTCACTGATTGTTTTTTTCATCGGGCTTGTTAATTGTTTTTCTGCCCCAAATATTTCTTTAAAACTTGAAATTGAGAGGTCTCTTGACAGGGGGACTTCATGGTTGCTGGAAAACCAAGATATGAAAGATGGAAACTGGGGCAGTCCAGATTATCCCGCACTTACAGCTCTCGCTTTGAGGACAATCTTAGGGCATCAATCTATAAAGGAGCAAATAAAACATAACCGCCAAGTAGAGAAAGGATTTTCCTTTCTAAGAAGGAAAGTACAGTCTGATGGTGGTATTTATGGTAAAGGATTAGCGTCTTATAATACTTCAATTAGTTTGTTGGCTTTTCTTCAATACAAGAAGCCGGAAGATGAAAAAATCATTGAGGATGCACGGAGTTTTTTAATCAACCAACAATCTGATTTTGATCGGAAAGGAGAACCGGATAATATCTTCGATGGTGGGATCGGATATGGCTCGACTTGGGCACATTCCGATATGTCTAACACTCATTTGGCTATGGAAGCTCTTTATTACGCGAAGAAAACAATAAAATCAAAAGAAGGTGGCATGCTCGATTTGGACTGGGATTCCGCCATCCAGTTTGTTTCCAGGTGTCAGAATCTTCCTGAATCAAACGATCAAGCGTGGGTCAGCAGTTATTCGGATGATCGTGGTGGCTTCGTTTATTTTCCTGGAAATAGTATGGCTGGTGAACGGCTAGATTCAAGGGGGCGAACATCACTGCGCTCGTATGGAAGTATGAGCTATGCCGGACTCCTCAGTTTTATATACGCTGAAATGAGCCCGTCAGATAAACGTTTGGTCGAGGTAAGGAAGTGGTTAAGTAAAAACTACACCATCGAGGAGAATCCAGGAATGGGAATGCAAGGTCTCTATTACTACTATCATACCATGGCGAAAGCACTTTCTTTGTCTGGGGTGGATGAGGTTCTCGATGGAGATGGGAACCCAGTAGATTGGCGAGAGGAATTGTCTATTCGTCTATTCGATCAACAAAAAGAAAACGGCTTTTGGATAAATCAATCTGGTAGATGGTGGGAGAAGGACCCAATTTTAGTAAGTTGCTACGCGATGCTTGCACTTGAGCGTATATATCATGCACTGTAAGAAAGTCCTAATATTTTCCCTTTATTTTCTGCTTTATTCTCAAATTTTGCAGGCCGGAAAAAATAATTTTCCTGAATCTCCTGATCTTCCGTTAATTGAACAAGGTTTTTTATTTGCTCAATTAAAACAGGGCGACAATCGGGAAGGCACTATCATAAGTTTACAAAAAGCTGGATATTTGGGGTATCGTGAATTGAGCTCTAATTTAATAAAATCTCCAGTTCGTTGGGATGGACATGCTTATGAATTAACTTGCAAGTACGATGAAAAGGAAGGGTTGGAGCTATGCTTGATCCAAGGGGAGGCAGGCTGGCAGGATTTTTTTTATGAAGATGTTATGCGCCCCCAGTGGGAATCATTGCGTAAGCGAGTTTCCCGTAAATATGGCTTGCCTGCTAGCAGTAGAGAGTTTCCAGAATATTACGAAGTTCCCTTAAATGATAAAGGCGGTGTAGTCACTGATCAGTGGGTTTTGGATGACCGTACAATTTTGTTAAGTGTTCTATCATACAGCCAGCAGGATTGTTGCACGAGACAGGTGCTCGACTTTTCTTGCTGTATTTTACTCATTCAACCAAAGTAGGATTTTATTATGTCAATCGGTGTAAGCATCGGTCCTGCGTAACCACAATGGGAATTTTTTCAAAATTTAAAACAGGCCTTAAGAGAGGCTCAGCTGTTCTACAAAGTGCTTTCGATCGCGTTGCAGGTCGAACTGCTTTGACGGGAGAAGATTTAATAGCAATCGAGGAAGCCTTCTATGCTTGTGACTTTGGGCCTGATACCACCGAAGATGTGCTGAAAGAAGTAAAGTTGGCTTCGAGTCGCCCAAATCATCTAGAGGAAGGTGGGGTCGTCAATGTTGCCCGTTCTGTACTGGGAGAGATCCTGTCTGGGTCCGAAGGAACACTCGAGAGTAAGAAGGGTGAATCGCCCCAGGTTATATGTTTGATCGGAGTGAATGGTTCGGGCAAGACAACAACCTGCGCAAAACTTGGCCATTTGATTACCCAAGCAGGCAATTCCGTAATGATTGGGGCCTGTGATACCTTTCGAGCCGCGGCCACCGAACAGTTGAAGCACTGGGCAAATCGTTTGAACTTAGAGGTTGTTTCTGGACACCATGGTTCTGATGCGGCGGCAGTTGCCTTTGATGCCTATTCCTCGGCATTGGCAAAGAAGAGTGACTACCTTTTGCTTGATACAGCAGGCCGTTTGCATGTTAAGGACAATTTGATGGACGAGTTGGCCAAGCTCAAGCGCGTGCTCCAAAAAAAAGAGCCTCTTGCCCCTCAGCACTCTTGGCTGGTGGTCGATGGATCCACTGGTACGAATGGATTGTCTCAAGCAAAAGTATTTCATGAAAAGTTTGGTCTCAACGGTCTGGTCGTAACCAAACTGGATGGCACCTCAAAAGGAGGGGCACTGGTATCGATTTATCGGGAATTAGGTATTCCCATTTTTTATCTTGGACTCGGAGAACAGCCTGATGACCTTCAACCTTTTTCTGTTCAGTCTTATCTTGACAGCCTTTTCCCTAAGCCCTTGGAGGCCATTAATGCTTAAGTTTAGAGTAAGCCAAAAACTGCGTAAATTCATATGACTCAAGCAATGGAAACTTTTTGGGTGGAACTTGAAGATCGCCGCTACCCCATAACAATTGGGCGGGGTATTGTTGATGAACTTGTAAAAATCCGTGAGGACGCTCTGAGCAAAGGTAAGAAAGGTGCAGTGATCATTGATGAGGGACTACTTGAAGCATGTCCGGCATTTTGTGAAAAAGTGACCGACTCCCTTGTGCATCTTATTTTGCCCTCAGGAGAGGCCACGAAATCCGCTCACTACTTAGCAGAAATCTGGGATTTTCTGGCAAAATCAAAAATTGACCGAAGCGGTTTCCTGTTCGCTTTAGGCGGGGGTGTAATTGGTGATTTGACGGGTTTTGCTGCCGCTACATATTTGCGAGGAATATCTTTTTATCAGGTTCCCAGTACTCTTTTGGCGATGGTAGACAGTTCGGTTGGGGGAAAGACAGGAATCAATTTGAGCAGTGGTAAAAATTTAGTTGGGTCCTTTCATCAACCCAGTGCTGTCTGGGCTGACTTGGACTTACTCGATACCTTGCCAGAAAGGGAGTTTTCAGCTGGAATGGCGGAGGTTGTTAAGTATGGATTACTGGGTGACCTAGGGTTATTTGAACAATTACTTTCAGAGAAAGAAAAAATTAACTCGAATAGCCTAGGCTTAGGAAAACTGATTAAACAATGCTGTGTAAATAAAGCTGCTATCGTAGAGCAAGACGAAAGGGAGGTAAGTAATAATAATGGAGGTAGAGCTTTGCTTAACCTTGGTCATACTTTTGCACATGCAATTGAGTCAGTTGCTGGGTACGGTAACTATCTTCATGGTGAAGCAGTAGCCATAGGTATGGTTTGTGCCTGGAGGCTCTCGGTTGCACTCGGACATTTTACAGAATCCAATGAAGATGCATTCATCGGTTTTCTGCATCGCTATGAATTACCCTCGACATTGAAGGAGCCACTTCAGCTTGAAAAATTGATGATTGCCATGTGCTCTGATAAAAAAGTGAGTCATGGCAATCTACGCTTTATCCTTTTGAAGGATGTGGGTTCGGCCTTTCAGGCAGAATTATCATCCGTTACTGAAGTGAGGGAGGTTTGGCAATCGGTTGGTGCGGTGTCTTAGGCGAACGATTTTACATGTCGTTATGGTTGAACAAGAATTGGTGGAAGCATATTTTGAAAGCAATGGCTTTCTTGTTCGACAGGCCGGTGGGTCCAGCGTTGGGGATGCAAGGCGCAAACTTGATCCATTGCCAGTTCTTGCCGTAATGAACCCTCGTGCTGACCAAAATAACCTGCATTCTGAAACACGTTTGTTCTCTGCTGATTTAAATAGAATTCGAGCCGCCGTGGTCGGTGTGCTTGGGTGGTCGAACAGCCCCTTTTCTCCCGCTGTTATGTCTAGCGATAGCCGGCAACTTAAATTTCTTAAGCAACAATTGGATAAGGAAAGGGTAGAGGATTGCTTAAATCCCGGCCCTCAACTTGCAGAGAGTGGAATGGGGTCTTTTCTCCGCTTGTTGGTTGTTCCCGCACTTCCCTTGCAAGGGGAAAAGATGAAGGAAGCAATAGCACTTATTGAATCTCTCGGAGTGGATGGAGTTCTTACCCTGCGTTCAATTTTGGAAAACTTACTTCGCCAAGCCTTGCCGGGGCAAGGAAGGGAAGGTCGATGGATGTTTCAAATATTGAGGCTAATTAAAGCGTACGGTTTGGCCCGTGATCCACAAATCGAAATTTTTAATACATCAGATTGATATTTGATTAACCATGAAAGGAAACGAAAAGATTCATTCCACTGCGGTTATTGAAGAGGGTGTGTCTCTTGGACAAGGCTGCGAAATTGGTCCTTTTGCTTATTTGCAAAGCGGGTCAGTTTTAGGAGATTATTGCCATGTGGATTCTCACGCTGTCATAAAAGGGTATGCTCGGCTAGGTCGAGAAGTTTGCGTGGGTAATTTCTGCGTAATTGGGGGGGACCCTCAGTACCTTGGCTTTAATAAATCGGTTTATTCCGAGGTGTATATTGGGGACTCCACACGGTTAGGGGAAGGAGTGACAATTCACCGATCGATTGATCCTGGAGGGGTTACTCAAGTGGGAAAAAACAGTTTTCTTATGGGATATTCTCATGTTGCGCATGATTGCTTGCTCGGGGAGGGGGTGGTTATGGCAAACGGATCTTTGCTTGGTGGGCATGTTGAACTCGGCAAAGAAGTTTTTGTTGGTGGTGGAGCTGCGGTTCATCAATTTGTACGAATAGGGTGGGGAGCTATGATTGGAGGATTGGCTGAGGTTTCTTTGGATGTCGGCCCACATCTCTTAGTAACCGGCAGAAATACAGTGCCAGGTTTGAATTTAGTTGGACTACGCAGAAGAAAGTTGCCCTCTGACGAGCTCGTTAAACTCAAGCGTGCTTATCGTGCCATTATGAAGAAGGGAAACTTGTCCAGCCATGCGGAAGGTTTTCTTGCAGAAAACAAGAGCATTTTGTGCCCACTTGTTGAGGATTTTGCATGCTTTTTCACTGGTGGATCCAGAGGGTTCGCTCGCCCGCTTTCAGGTAGGGCCAAAAATATTTAAAATTTTTCTTCAATTTTCAATTATCATTCTTATTAAAAATGAAACTTTCTAATCCGTTGCCAGATGGCTTACTTGAAGCCAATGAAAAATTGGTTCGCCTTACTCCCGCGGCTGCCAAAAAGATTTCTCAATTAATTGACCGCGAAAAAGAAGGTGATTATTTGCGGATCAAAATAACAGGAGGGGGGTGCAATGGGTTGTCCTACAAAATAAAATTTGCCCCAATTTATAAACCAGGAGATCTTTTTGTGCGATCTGAAGAAATAAAATTGTTGGTAGATTCAAAAACGGCCTTGTATTTGAGGGGGACAACTTTGGACTATTCTGACAAGTTGGTGGCAGGCGGTTTTAAGTTTGCGAATCCTAATGCAAAAGCGAGTTGCAGTTGTGGTGAAAGTTTTAATTTGTAATTTTTATTTACCAAATAAGTTCTTGCAAACAAGCCCGAGAATGAGAATAAAAGAACTTCAAATTTCCTCGAAATCATTAAATATGTTTAAATTCAGCTAACCACATGGCACCGTCTCCACGTGGTAAAAATAACAAGCGGTTCAACAAAAATCGCAATTATATAAGGAAAAACGATAAGATTCGTGCCCGCGAGGTACGAGTGATTGGCCCAGATGGAGATATGCTCGGTCTAATGCCGCCAGAGGAAGCATTGAAAATTGCAAAATCTCATGGACTTGACCTTGTTGAAGTTGCCTCAAATGCACAACCCCCTGTTTGTCGAATTTTAGAATTCGGAAAATACAAGTACGAATTGAGCAAAAACAAAAAGAATAAGGAGAAGACGGCAAAGAGAGTAAAAGAAGCGAAGTTTAGACCAAGAATTGAGGCGCATGATTACATGACCAAAATACGCCGTTCCGAAAAATTTTTGCATCAGGGAAACAAGCTTAAGATCACACTTATGTTTCGTGGTCGCGAAATGGAGCATATTGATGTTGGTATGAAAGTGGTTCGTCGGGCTATTGATGATTTGTCAGCGGTTGGTCGACCGGATGACGAACCCAAACTCAGCGGTCGCTTTATTATGGTTAATCTTTCTCCTCTACCTGAGACTCAACGAGTTTTAAAGTATAACACTGCGGAGGAGGCAGAGGTTGAAGAAGTCGATGAGGAAGTGGAAGATGATGAGACCGCCGGAGAGGAAGTGTCGGCTCAAGAGGAAACGATTGGTTCCTGACTGCTTTTCCAGTTTGAACTCAGGTTGGAAGAAATGAAATTCTTCCTTTTGGTAGGTTTGGGGGGTGGCATTGGATCAATTGCACGTGCCGGTTTAAGTTTACTACTTTCAGGAACAGGTTGGGCTACCGTTACCGTTAACCTAGTTGGTGCATTTGTAATTGGTTTTTTTGCAAAGTATGCCGAAACTTTTTCCGATCCTTCCTCAGTTAAGGCTTTTTGGATGATTGGAATCTGTGGCGGATTTACCACCTTCTCTGCGTTTGGTATAGAGCTTTTTCAGTCATTAGAAAATGGCAAGTGGGGCCTGGGGGTTTGCTATGCTGCGGTTAACCTCTTTGGCACATTGCTATTTATTTTTGCCGGCTTTCGAGTCGGTGCTTGGAGTGCAACGGGGTAACTAAACCGGTCTTAACTCTTTAAATTTTCTTCCCAAGCCTACTGGCCTGTGATTTTTCCTTGAACCTTGCTTAAAGGATTAAAATTTGTGATATTTTAGATGTGCCAAAGTTAATGTTTGTCATTTCTTTTCTCCTTCTTTTTACCTCTTTTTTGGTTGGAAGCGTGGCTCCCAATCCCTTTTTGCGACCTGGTTCAAGAAAACCACCACCTCCTTCGCCTCCTCCACAACCACCAAAGCCACAGGTGAACCCTGAAATCTTTAAAGAGGTAGAATTCAGAGGATTTTTTCTCCTCAATGGTGTGCCTCACTTTTGTATTTTTAATAAAAAGGCCAACCTTGGAGAATGGATCAGGTTGTCCGAAAAGACTTATGAAGCATTTGAGGCGGAGTCCTTTGATTTGAAAACCGAAACCCTCACTTTGGCATATAATGGCCAAAAGTATACTTTTTCTTTAGAAGAGTCCAAGGGGGGGAGTTCTGGCAAGACTTCTGCACAGCAATCTTCCATTCCAAAGCTTCCAAAGCCAACGGGTGGAAATACATCAAGTAGAACAAAAGTTATGCCCCCCAAGCCACTTTCAACGCCCAAGCTCCCAGATTGGCTGGTTCAACGCTCGAAACAATCAAGCCTTGGATCTTCAACAAATCCCGGAAGGCCTTCATTTATTAATTCTTCCTCTAGCAATCGGGCTGTACTACCTGGTATGATCCCAACTAGGAATGCTCCTAAATCGGGAATTGCCTCAGCAGTCGGAGGAGATGTGCCTACCGTTCGTTCAACCGTACCATCGAGCCCGAGTGGGATTTCCAGTTCATTCCCTTCCTCCCCTTCCCCAACTAACAACTCTTTCTCGAACAGTTCCGGAAATTCTTCACCCGGGTCTGAATTGAATTCTCAGGCAGCCGATCAGGATGGTGAGATTGATCTTAGTTCTCTTCCTCCCCCCCCCACCTCCTCCTAATATTTTACCCCCCAGTGGCCCACCAAATATTGTACCATCAAGGGATGAGTAGATGTATATTATTTACCTTCCTTGGACTATTCGTCTTAAATCTAAGTCATTTTGGTGAAAGGAGAATAGGCAAACTTTATCATGAGAGTTGGGAATCTTATTTTGCTTTGGGGGCCAATGATTATCCTCACTCTCCATCCGAATCGACTCCTGATTTTTCCCCCGTTGGGGTATTGCTTTCTCGTTCTGGAACCGTGGGTAGTGGAACTTTAATTGCTCCAAATGTTTTGGTTACAGCTGCACATGTTCTACGCAATTCTTTTGCCGATGAAGTAAATCCAGCCGATTGGGAATTTTTGCTCGGTTCGAATGAAGATTGGACTACTTCGGAGGGAAAAAATAAAGTAAAACATATCCTTCTTCACCCAGGATGGACTGCTCGTCAAAATCGATACAACCGATTTGGGGATGGGGACGAATTGGGTGTTGATGTGGCTCTAGTTTTTTTGGATCAACCCATAGACGGGGTTTTCCCCGCTAGAATCCCTGAAAGTAACGATGATCCACTTGGGGAAAGAGCGGTACTTGCTGGATATGGCACATTGGTTGAGGGCATTAATGGAAAGCGTTTAGAGTCCAATCAAAGAAGAGTAGGGGGAGAAAACATTTTTGATCGTTCAGTTCCCAAAGTTGTTAAAGAAGGAGTTCCGGATTCTTATCTTGGAGGATTATTAGCAATTGATTTTGATTCTTCTTCCAGTGTTCACAATACATTAGGAGAGGGCAAAAAGGGGTTGGAGCTATTGGGAGAAGGCCAAAGCGATTTAGCTCCTTTGCCCTTGGAGGCAACCACTGCATATGGAGATAGCGGAGGTCCTGCCTTTGCCCGTACTCAAAATGAATGGCGAGTTCATGGTGTGGTTTCATACGGGACAAAAAATTCCCGCTATGGAGATGTTACTGTATTTACACGGTTGTCATCACATTACGATTGGATCATGGAGAACTCTCCTTCATGGCCAAGCGCCCGTACAATTGGTTACGAGGATTGGCGCGAAAGTTCATGGTGGGGTATTTTTTTGCCTAAGATAAATGATTGGTACTATCATATCTCTCTTGGGTGGGTTTTTATACCAGATCCATCGGGCGATTCTTTTTGGGCCTGGCACATTTCTCTTGGATGGATATGGTTTTCCTCACAAGTACACCCTTTTTTGTATGAGCAAAAAACTTCGAATTGGTATTACTTGAGCACTGAACAGTCCGTCGGGGGTAGAATTCTTCTTTATAATTACGCCTTAGAGGTGTGGGAATATGTGCACGCCAATTGAGGCACAAATGTGCAAATAACCAAACATGGTTACATGGAAATAATTTTTACTCTTTTAGGGAGGCGTGATCTATTCTGGCAATTCCTTTCCCGTAACCTTAAAACTCGCCATCGTGGAAGTTGGTTGGGTTCATTTTGGCTATTAGCGAATCCTTTGCTCATGCTCAGCCTTTATGTTTTTGCATTTGGTATAGTTTTTGGTGGACGATTTACCGATTCACCCGATGAGTCCACATTGGATTATGCATTGGGTGTCTTTATTGGACTTAATGTTTTGGGCTTAGTTTCCGGAGTTATTGGGACTTCTCCGGGGATTATTATTTCCCACCCAAATTTTGTCAGGAAAGTTGTATTTCCTTTGGAAATTTTACCGGCAGCTTTAACAGGGGCTTTGGCCTATGATCTTTTAATAGGTTTTGGGCTTAGTTTATTGGGGATCGCTATTTGGGGACCAGGTCTTGGAATCAGTTGCCTATTCGCACCTATTTTAATTGCCCCCGTTTTGATAATAGGTTTTGGGCTTTCACTAATCTTTTCTGCCTTGGGTGTGTTTATACGTGACCTGGGAATGCTCGGATCGTTCTTCGGACTATCTCTACTATATGCGAGCGGAGTTTTTTATTCAGCAGAAAAGGCAAAAGAAATGGCTCCACAAATTTGGACTTTTTTACAATGGAATCCATTGCTTCAAATCATTGATGGTTTGAGACAGATTGTCTTGTGGGGAGGGCAACCAGATTGGTGGACGGTAGGGTATGCATGGTTGTTTGCGATAGGTATTCTTTTATTAGGTTGCTATTCCTTCCAGAGACTACGCCCTGCTTTTGGGGATGTTATCTAAGTATTCTTAAGCATGCGGATTGCCACTGCAATTAGTCAGAGGTTCGCATACAGCTTTTGTGCTATGTTTGTCCAGGAATGCCGGTTTGCCCATTCCTTTCCTTTTTTACCCATTATTTTTCTCAATTCATAATCGTTAATCAAAGAATCAATTTTATCTGTAAGTTCAGATGGATTATTTGGGTCGGTTAGGAAACCGGTTACTTTATCCTTTACCGCATCCTCAACTCCACCAGTTCGATGAGCAACAATAGGTAAACCATGAGCAGAAGCTTCCAAATAAACAAAACCGAATCCTTCAATGCTTTTAGGGTGGGGGATAGAGGTTAGGGCAAAGATATCTGCATTTGCATAGGAGATTTTTAATTCCTCGTCTTCTTGATCGCCTAAAAATTCCACTGGGCAATCTAAAAGAGCTGCCGCTCTTTTAAGTTTTTTGTAGTAAGAGTGGTGGACGGTTGGCCCAACCATTCGGCAAACTAGCTTTTTTTGGGAACGACTATTAAGTTTACCAATTGCTTGAATAAGTTCCAACTGTCCTTTTCGAGGATGAACTCTGCCCACACAAAGCAACACAAGGCGACTAAAGTTGGCAGAATTTTCTTTACCATTTAAATTTTCTTTTTCAGGAATCACTCTCCTTGCAGGGGCTCCCGGGATTCTAAGGATTCGCTTTTCTAGTTTTGGGCAAAGTGTCTTTAGGTTTTTTTCATTATGCAATGAAAGTACATGTATTTTTTTTGCTTCCGATAAAAGTTTCTGGAAAAGAAACTTTTCCCAGACATTCTTAGTGAAACGTAAGAGTTCTGAACCATGAATGGTGACCAAAAAAGGTGGTTTTTCCTTAAGAAGCCAGCCAAACCTTATCATTGCTCTGAGCACACCTGGGTCTGCTAGATGCAAGTATTTGTATTGCGAGAGATTTTTTTTCACATGCCTTATAAGTTTCCAACTGCATATCCAACTTTGGGATCCTTTATGGGACATTTTACGCACCTTTATAGAATTTTCTGTTAAGGCATTTGATGGTGCCAAAACTTCAACATTAATATCAGATTGCATGGAGGCATGAGCAAGCTCTTCGCAATATACACCAGCTCCACCCCTTGTCGGAGGGTATTCATGTGTAATCAAGGCAATTAGGTTTCTTTGCATTAAGTTTTTTGTATCTTTTAAAAACTTTTGCTTCTCGGCAAAGACCAATTTTCATAAGGTGGTATGCAATGATTGCTCCCACTGCTTTAATAACTGGAGGATCCAGTGGGATCGGATTAGCGATTTCGGAACAATTAATTGCTAAAGGCTACCAAATTTTTTCGGTTTCACGTAACCCCGGTCGTGGTCCCAAAACGCCCAATTTTGTTCCCCTTGAATTTGATCTTTTTGATCTGGATAAGATCGCTGAATTTTCTGAGGACTTTATGAAGCAGCATGGAGTTCCAGAAATACTAATTAACAATGCAGGATATGGAGCATTTTACGACTGGGCATCTTTCCCAGAGGAGCAAATCGTTAAACAGTCGAATTTATTATTCACCAGCCCTGTGTTATTGTGCCGATATTTTGCACCGGCAATGCAACAAAGGGGTTCGGGGACGATCTTGAATTTATCGTCTCTTGCTACCTTATATCCCTTGCCTTTCATGCCCTTGTACAATGCGGGAAAGTCTGCACTTTCTTCCTTTACTGAATCTATGATGCTGGAATATTTTGATTGTCCAAAGTTTATTGATTTTCGGATGGGAGATGTCAGGACAAAATTTAATCAATCAGCACGGGTACAGGCAAGGTGGGAGCAATCGTCCAGTATGAAAAAAGCATGGGACAGGATTGAGTGGCAGTTAGAAAGATCACCCAGTGCCAAAACTGCTGCAGACCAAATTCTAAAGACTATTGAGTATGGGAAAAGTGGTAGGTTTTATGGTGGAGGTTTTTTTCATCGAGTATTTTTGCCTTTAATTCGACCAATCTTCTTCAGAAATATTAATAATTTTATTCTAAGACGATATTATGAGGTAAAAAATCGAGAGATTGAAAATTTCTAATGTGCTTGATTCATATACCAGATGTAATGTACCTTATATTTTGGTTATAATTTCTCTGATATGCCTTATAAAATAGCTTCAATTTCCATTTTTATCTTTCTTTTATCGTTACCGATATCAGGAAGGATCATCAACTGGGCGACTGATGCGGATCTTAACTACGCCATCGGTGATATAATAATTTTTAATAGTGCAAATTATGTTGCATCAGCAATTGGTAGTCAGTCTCCATCAGAAAACCCTAGTAATTTTGTAAATATCGAGGAAGAACTTACTCAAGTCAGTCAAAGCCTTCCGCCCGATCCACCTAGTTGGACGGCAGAAGAATTGGCAGCCGTGCAAACACAAGCAGCGCAACTTGCCGCCCCTGACAGCAATGCATCAGATTCTACAGGTTTGGTGAGTTTGAGCGTTCGTGGTCGAGTCGGGACTGGAGATAATATTCGCATCATGGGATTTGTCCTTGCTGGTACTGGAAGTGGAAAAATCTTAATGAGAGGGCTCGGTCCTGTACTTGCTGATTGGGGTTTGTCCTCCAGTAGCCTGTTGCCCAATCCGAAAATCAGGCTTTTTAAATACAAGAGTGCTTCGAACATTCAAACAGGTGGTTCTGATGAGGAATCGAGCGGGAAGAATTTCGACTACACAGACAATACTTCCCCGCAATTAACTTCTATAAATTCCGCTAGAGCATCGGTTCTGCCATTAGTAAATTTAAACGATAATCAAGCTATCTCTTTACCCTCCTTGAGTTCTGGGTTTTATACGATGTGGATGGAAGATGAGAATGATCTCACCGGAATAGGGAATGCTGCGGTCGATCTCTACGATTCACCGAGTCATTCATTTACTCATGCTTCTTCCAGAGGATTGGTTTATGTTGATGAAGCTATGTTTGGAAGTTTCAAAATTTCTGGCACTGGGACGAGAAAAATTTACATTCGTGGACGCGGTCCAACTTTATCTAAGTACAACGTGGACAATGTAATGTCCGATCCTGAAATTGTTCTGTTCAAGTATATTAATGACCCTAGTGATGATCTAGAAACTCCTCCTGTTGAACCAACTGAAATTGCGTCAAATGATGATTATGAATCGAACGCCTCCACTAGTGATACTATCAAGGCATACTCAACTTCTCTGCATGGATGGCCAGAAATTGATGCGAAAGAACCAGCCTTGTTAATTGATCTTGAACCAGGCTATTATTCTGCCCATTTAAAATCAAAATCAAACCTTGACGATGGGAAAAACGGTTGGATTGGCATCGATGATGTCACGGACTAGTAAGGATTATTCAATTTAGAGATCTTGGCTTTTCGTGAGGAGAAGCATTTTCATATTTATCTCCTGTTCTTCCTCAAATGTTATTTGACGAAGCTCTGCCAAGTACTGGGTTTAATCCGGTTTATTTATCCAATGTTCCAAGCTGGCATAGGCATCTCCCTTTTGCTTATGATTTAGTTGCTCATCTTAAACCTAAGCAATTTGTAGAACTTGGGGTACATTATGGTGATTCTTACTTCACCTTTTGTCAGTCTGTTAAGGATCATGGCATTGAATGTAATTGCCATGGTATAGATACTTGGAAAGGAGATCATCATGCCGGTCTTTATGGTGAAGAGGTATGGGAGATGGTCAAACATCACAATGATTCAAATTTTAAAGAATTTTCTACTTTAGCCAGGGAATCTTTTTTAAAGGCTGCTTCTCGTTTTAAAGACCAATCAATCGATTTACTTCATATTGATGGTTTACATACCTATGAAGCAGTCCGAGAAGATTTTACTACTTGGATAGGCAAAGTTACCAATGGTGGGATCGTTCTTTTTCACGATGTTGAAGAAAAACAAAATGATTTCGGAGTTTGGAAATTTTGGAAAGAACTACAAGAGGAATTTCCCACTGTAAACTTTGAGCATGGCCATGGTTTGGGAGTATTATTTAACCAACCCATAGGTGAGCCAGTTTCTTGGTATTTAGATTCTTATGATCCAAAAAAACTTGGAAACCTTTATTATCGGGTAAAAGGGGAAAATGTAAGTTTAAGGAAGCAATATTTTGAATTAGAAAATTCCCAAATTGAGAATGAGTCATCGAGTAAAGAGCTTACCAATGAATTGAATGAGTTTGATTTTAAATGTTCAGAACTCGAAAAGGCGTTTCATGAGTCAATGAGGCAGAATTTGATTCTTCGTGATAAGGTGAAAAGAATTCAAAATTCATTTTCCTGGAATATTACTTATCCCCTTCGATTTCTTCGAAGGGCACTATTGGACCCTCTTTTGAGAAGTTTTATAGGAAATCGTAAAGCCAAAAGGCAGAGCATTTCTTTCAATGAATGGGTGGAGGAATATGACACCATCGATGAAAACAGATTGAAATTATATTTATTTGAATGTGAGCAGCTTACGATTAACCCCCTTATTTCCATTGTGGTTCCGATCCACAAAGTAAGTGTAAAAATACTGGAAGAGACGATCGAGTCTGTGAAGGAACAAGTCTATCAAAATTGGGAATTAATTCTCATTGATGATTGTTCTCATGATTTCGACCTGAAGCAAAAAATATTATTATTTCAAGCGAGCGATTATCGAATTAAAGCCTTTTTTCGAGATGTTCGTGGTAACATAGCACAAGCTTCCAATGAAGGAATAAATCGTTCTGCTGGTTCTTATATACTTTTTCTGGATCATGATGATCTTTTAAGAAATCATTCTCTGCTTCGCATTGTACAAGCAATCGAATCCAATTCTTCCTTGAAATTAATTTATTCAGATGAAGATAAAATCAACATTTTAGGAAGACGAACTTCACCAAACTTTAAGCCTAGTTGGAATCCCGACCTTTTACTTAGCCAAAACTATATCTGTCATCTATTGTGCGTTGAAGCTAATGTACTTAAGCAAGTTTCTGGTTTTAGAGAAGGGTATGAAGGCTGCCAAGACTGGGATTTAGTGCTACGGATTACCGAACGATTGAACTCTCAAGAAATTCATCATATTCCGGAGATTCTTTATCATTGGCGTAAGAGCGGAACCTCTACAGCTACTTCCTTGATGGCCAAACCCTATGTTGCAAAAAATAGCCTTAAAGTGATTGAGTCTGCGCTACAGCGTAGGGGTGTGAGTGCTCAGGTACATTTAACCTCAGAAATAAATAATTATATTAAAATCGAGTATGAGATTAGGGAGACTCATCCCATAGTTTCCATCATAATTCCAACTAGAGATCAGTTAAGTCATCTCCAGAAATGCATAGATGGAGTTTTGAAAAATACTAATTACCCAGATTTAGAGATTCTAGTGTGTGATAATGATTCTGAAGAAATTTCTACTTTAGAATTTCTTAATTCCTTGGATGGGAATCCCAAAATTCGCGTTTTAAGAATACCGGGTCCATTTAATTATTCCCGTATTAATAACCAAGCAGTTTCGATGTCGAAAGGAGACATGATTTTGTTTCTCAATAATGATGTGGAAGCGATTAACGAAGATTGGCTTAAGGAAATGTTATCTCATGCCCTTCGTCCTGAAATAGGATGTGTTGGGGCTAAATTACTTTATCCCAATAATACCATCCAGCATGCCGGAGTGGTTCTTGGAATAGGGGGTGTTGCGGGTCATGCGTTTCGAGCTTTCCCTCACAATCATTCTGGCTACATGGGTCGTTTAAATCTTGTACAAAATTATTCTGCCGTTACCGCTGCGTGTATGATGGTTAGAAAATCTATCTTTTTACAGTCTGGAGGGTTTGACGAGGAGAATCTTAAAGTTGCTTTTAATGATGTTGATCTTTGTTTGAAGATCAAGGAGTTGGGTTATCGCAACCTATGGACACCTTATGCTCAGTTATTCCATCATGAGTCTGCTTCCAGGGGTAATGATTTATCTCCAGCGAATTTAAAAAGATACACACAAGAATCAGATTACTTAAAAAGTAAGTGGTCCGAATACATGAACGATGATCCTAGTTATAACCCAAACCTTACTTATGATAGGGAAGATTTTGCTCTCGGGTACAAATCTGGTGAGTGAAACGACATATAAGAATTCATTTACAAATGAATGAAAAGCAAAGTTATTTTTATGAGTTGTATGAACTGATGTTAAAAAAGAATCCCGCTACTTTTGCGAGCATCATGAAAAATGAGTTGTCCTATCTTTCCAGAGATTATGCGGATAAAAAAGTTTTCATTTCTAATAAAGCTGAAATTTCATGCGAGAGTTCGAGTAGAGGGGGAGTTTTTGCTTTTTTACACTTTGGAAATTTTTTTCTTTCTGGGGCGGCTTTATGCCAAAAATTAAAAATTAATTATACTGCAGTTGCATCCTTGGTAAATATGCAGTTCATGAAGGATGAAGAGATTTCCTTTTGGAGAGATGTTCATGAAAAGGCAGGCAATTGCTATTCAGAGAAACTCTTTTTCACCTCAAATTATCCGAAGAAGATGATCAACTGGTTATTGGCTGGAAATTATTTGGGAGTTGCAATGGATGTAGCCGAAGAAGGGAAAAATAACAAACGAACGGAATTTGAGTTTTTGGGAAAAAAGGTTTTTCTACAAACAAGTCCGGCGAGGTTGGCCCGAATCACCAAAAAGCCATTGTTTCCTATGAATATTCTTTATTGTCCGCTTTCAAGAAAGCATAAGCTTTTTCTGGGCAAACCAGTTATCGTTCATGATGAAGTAGACGCTTCTAAAGCAATAGTCGAAGAAATTGAGAAAGAGATCAAGGGACGAGAGTATCAATTTTTTCATGATATTCACAAGACCTTTCATGAACCTTCTAGGTAGCCACCTTGAAGTCAAGATTTAGGCAGAGTTTCCCATTTGTGATGCAGATGAGCAATTCCCTGCTCCAAATCATCCTGAATCACTTTTAAATGAAATATTCTTGTAACGGAGTCCAATGTTTGCAACCCATGTTCGCAGAACAAACTTAAATCCATGGAGTAATTGCCCATTAATAAAGGTATTTTCTTAAAAACAATTTCAAAACAGTGTTCCTCTTCATTTAAGGAAAAAGGTAAGGCTTTGTCATTTAAGGAGCCCGCTGATGCAATGATTTCCCCATTTGGCTTTCTTATGGACAATGCCAAGGTTGGTTTCCTGAGTGCTGGATTGAAAAATGCTTTTATTCTAAAATCATCCACCCTAGATTTGAAGACTGCTTCCTTTGTTACAAATTCTTCATTTTTGAAAAATTCAATTTTTCTCAGGTGTACTCTTGGAACGCTGCCTTTCTCCTTGTTTACAATGGGGTGAGGGTGATTAGTGTAAGGATTTTCGGTTATCTGCATTTCGTTGTAAGCCATGGTAACTTCCTTTGTTTTGCCAATCCTCTTGATTTGACCCTGGTCTAACCAGATCGCTCTATCACAAAGGGCTTCAATTTGATATGTTGAGTGTGAGCAAAAAAGGATGGTTGTGCCTTTATCTTTGAGTTCCAATATTCTATTTAAGCATTTATGAGCGAATTGCTGGTCTCCAACCGATAAGACTTCATCAATTACAAGTACCTCGGGACCAACGCAAGTAGCGATAGAAAAGGCTAAGCGCATCATCATGCCAGATGAGTATGTTTTTACAGGTTTCTCTACAAATTCATGGATGTCGGCAAAATCTACTATATTGTTGAGAGCAAGATCGAGTTGTTTTTTCTTTAAACCCATGGTCGCTCCGCTCAAATAAATATTTTCAATTCCAGTGAATTCTGGATGAAAACCAGCACCTAATTCCAACAATGCACCAATTTTTCCATCGACTGTTATTGTGCCCTTTGTCGGCTTGATGGTGCCACAGATTAATTGCAGCAAAGTTGACTTGCCGGCTCCATTTCGACCAATAATACCTACAACCTCTCCTTTTTTAATTTCAAAGCTCACGCTGGTAAGAGCTTGAAATGGATGAGTTTCTTTTTTTGTAAACAGGAAACTCTTAAGGAGAAAAAGCGTATCAGGTTGAGGAAAAAATTCTTTGGTAATGGATTGAACGCTTATCATTTAGAAGATACAAATATGATATCATCTAACTCTCCAGACTTTGAAAGTACAACTCCAATTAAATCATATAACCTCCAGGTTGTCTTTACCTTGAAAACACTGTCGAATGATTGTTTTGTTAGGAAAAACTGGCTACATTGCCTCCCGAATCGCTCAATTGGGTGGTTCTAAAGTCTTGGGTGTTTCCCTTTCCGATACAGATTACTTTAAAGCCAGCGTATTATCTGACTTATTAAAAGATGTCAAAGCGGAGTTTGTGGTGAATGCTGCTGGTTACACCGGCAAGCCCAATGTAGATGCTTGTGAATTAGCGAAGTATGAATGCCTCCAAGGTAATGCAGTTTTACCTGGGATTATTCGTGAGGTCTGTGAGGATTTGAAAGTTCCATGGGGACATATTTCCAGTGGTTGTATTTACTCTGGGATAAGACCTGACGGAAATGGGTGGAGTGAGGAAGATAATCCTAATTTTTCCTTCCGTTGTCCTCCCTGCAGTTTTTATGGCGGCACAAAGGCATTGGGTGAGGAAGTTTTGGAGGGGGCGGAAAACTGCTTCGTTTGGAGGTTACGTATTCCTTTCAACCATGAACAAAGTCCCAGGAATTATCTCCAGAAAATTTTAAACTACAAAAATCTTTTGGAAGCGGAAAACTCAGTTTCCCATTTAGATGAGTTCGCCCAAAAATGCCTGGAATGTATAACCAAAGATGTTGAACCGGGTATTTACAATATGACTAATTCTGGATCTATTACCACTCGTCAAGTAACCGAGTGGATGCAGGAGCAGGGTCTGTCCGATAAGCAGTTTTCATTTTTCCAATCGGAAGATGAATTTATGAACCTTGCTGCAAAAACTCCCCGGTCAAACTGTGTATTGGATACCAGTAAAGCTGAAAAGGCAGGCATTGCGATGCGACCTGTAGAGGAAGCGATGATTGACTCGATGCAAAAGATGAGACTAGAGCTTAGTGTATGAAATCCTTACTTGTAACTGGCGGGCTTGGCTTTATTGGCTCGAACTTCATTCGGATGTTGTTAGTGCAAACAGGCTGCGAGGTTGTCATCAATTTAGACAAACAAACTTACGCAGGTAACCCAGAGAACCTCGCAAACTTTGAATCGGACCCTCGTTATGTTTTTTCTTTGGGAGATATTTGTGATGCTAATCTTGTTTCTGATCTTTTGGAGAAGTATCAACCAGATGCACTTGTCAATTTTGCTGCTGAAAGTCATGTCGATCGCTCGATTGATGGTCCAGAACCTTTTGTCCAAACCAATGTGGTGGGGACTTTAAAGCTTCTTGAATCTTTTAAACATTATTACACCGCCCAATCTGAAGACCGTAAGAAAAGTTTACGTTTTTTACATGTTTCGACGGATGAAGTTTATGGATCCTTAGGTTCTAAAGATCCCGCATTTTCAGAAACTACACCCTATGCACCCAATAGTCCGTACTCTGCTTCAAAAGCCGGAGCTGATCATTTAGTTCGTGCATATTTCCATACCTTTGGATTGCCCGTGCTGACTACGAATTGTTCAAACAACTATGGTCCATATCAATTTCCTGAGAAATTAATTCCTTTGGTTATTCTGAATGCAAAGGAGGGCAAAAACTTACCTATATATGGGGACGGTTCAAATGTGCGTGACTGGTTGCATGTTGAGGATCATTGCTCTGCAATTTTGGAAGTACTTAAGCGGGGTAGGGTTGGAGATACTTACTGTATTGGAGGTAGTTCCGAACGTACGAATTTGCAAGTGATCGATGCCATTTGTGGACAATTGGACAAAGCCCATCCTGAGGGTGCTCCTCACGAGAACCTCAAAACTTTTGTGAAGGATCGTCCTGGTCACGATCGCCGATATGCAATTGATTGTACTAAGATTGAAAAGGAATTGGGCTGGACCCCCCAATATGGGTTTAAAGAGGGGATGGCAAAAACGGTTGATTGGTACCTTTCAAACTTACCATGGTGCGAGAATGTAACCTCTGGTAAATATCAGCGTGAAAGGTTGGGTGCCTCGTGAAGCAAAGAAAAGGAATTGTACTCGCAGGAGGTTCTGGGACTCGTCTGTACCCTCTAACCATGGCAGTAAGTAAGCAACTAATGCCTGTTTACGACAAACCAATGGTCTATTACCCGATTTCAATTCTTATGCTTGCTGGCATTCGCGAAATCTTGATTATCTCCACTCCCCGTGATCTTCCTATGTTCAAGGAATTACTTGGTGATGGTTCGAGGTTTGGTTTAACTTTGAGTTATGTTGAGCAACCTAGTCCGGATGGCCTTGCCCAGGCTTTAATTTTAGCAGAAGACTTTTT
The DNA here is from genome assembly GCA_028045305.1 of Opitutales bacterium. Classification (GTDB taxonomy): domain Bacteria; phylum Verrucomicrobiota; class Verrucomicrobiia; order Opitutales; family Seribacteraceae; genus Chordibacter. Next base: position 88,605 of record JAOFTV010000004.1, read on the forward strand.
AAATGGTTCTCCATCGACCTTAATTCTGGGAGACAATATTTTTTACAGTAACGAACTGGAACAAATTCTCGCTGAGGCAGATAGCCGTCCTTCGGGTGCCACTATTTTTGGCTATCATGTGTCTGATCCTACGAGTTATGGTGTAGTGGAATTTGACTCTGGGGGCCGGGTGGTTTCGTTAGAAGAAAAACCTAAAGCCCCAAAGTCCAACTATGCTGTGCCTGGTTTATATTTTTATGACGAACTGGCTAGCGGTCGTGCCAAGGCGTTAAAACCTTCACCCCGTGGCGAGTTGGAAATTACCGATTTGAACCGGGTGTATATGGAAGCCGGAGAGCTTTCTGTCGAGGTGATGGGCAGGGGAACTGCATGGCTGGACACTGGTAGTCACGATAGTTTGGCTTCGGCAACTGATTTTGTAAAAGTGATCGAAAGAAGGCAGGGCTTGAAAATTGCCTGCTTGGAGGAAATTGGTCTGTATAAGGGTTGGTTAACCCTGGGGGAATTAGAGCAAACAGCTAAGGAACACGGTTCTTCAACCTACGGAAAATACCTCACTGAACTGCATTTTCGTAAGAGTAAAAAATAAAAAAACGCATCAACGCATCATGATGCGTTGATGAATAAACTTGCATGCATGAGGTGTTTTTGTTGAAATTAAATCATGTCAAAGTCATTTATTTTTTCTTCCGAATCCGTTGGTGAAGGCCATCCTGACAAAGTTTCTGATTCTATTTCAGACAGCATTCTCGATGCTTGCCTAGAGCAAGATCGGCAAAGCCGCGTAGCTTGCGAGACTTTAGTCAAAAGCAATTGCGTGACCATTGCCGGTGAAATCACCACCGATGCGAAATTCGATTATGAAGATGTAGTACGCGAGGCGATTCGTAAGATTGGTTATATAAATGATGATGATGTCTTTCATGCTGATCAAGTTTTCATTACCAACCAGCTCACAGCACAATCGCGCGACATCGGGCAAGGCGTTGATGCATCCGCGGCCGATGGTAAGGCTACCGCCGAACAAGGAGCTGGAGATCAAGGCATCATGTTTGGATATGCATGCAATGAGACGGATGAACTCATGCCAGCCCCAGTTATGTTTGCTCATCGAATTTTACGCCGTATGGCTGACCTTCGACACGCGGGAGAAAAAGCACCTTGGTTGCGACCAGATTGTAAATCCCAAGTGGCATTGCAGTATGAAGGCGGAAAAATGGTAGGTATAAAAAATGTGGTCGTGTCTACCCAGCATGCCGCTGATGTTACAAATGAAACCATTCGTGATTTTATAAGCGAAGAAGTTATCAAACCTTCCCTACCACAAGATTTACTTTCATCAGATACAGAATTTTTGATCAACCCAACAGGTCGTTTTGTGATTGGTGGTCCACAAGGAGATTCCGGACTCACTGGCCGAAAAATCATTGTCGATACTTATGGCGGATGGGGACGGCACGGAGGAGGAGCTTTTTCTGGGAAAGATCCCAGTAAGGTCGATCGCTCAGCTGCTTACATGTGCCGATGGGTGGCTAAGAATGTAGTTGCCGCCGGTCTTGCCGAGCGTGTGGAAATCCAGCTAGCTTATGCAATTGGATATCCTGAGCCCACGAGTATCACCCTGGATTGTTTTGGTACTGAGAAAGTGGAAGAAGGAAAAATTGAACAAGCTGTTCGGGAAGTATTTTCTTTCAAGCCTGCAGAAATTGTATCTCAGTTAAATCTACTCCGACCTATCTACCGTGAAACCACTCATTACGGCCATTTTGGTAAGACTGATCTGCCTTGGGAAGAAACAACTCGGGCCGATTCGCTTCGTAATGCGATTAGCTAATTAAAAAAACAAATTTAAGTCATCCAAACAACAACTTCATTCGATTTATAACTTATGACAACTACTACAGATACCCTCGCCCCTGCATCGCTTGACTATAAAGTTGCCGATATGACCTTGGCTGAATTTGGTCGTAAGGAAATCTCAATTGCAGAGCACGAGATGCCTGGCCTCATGGCCACTCGTGCTAAATATGGCCCGTCAAAACCTCTTGCGGGTGTAAAAATCATGGGTTCTTTGCACATGACTATTCAAACAGCTGTTTTGATTGAAACATTAATCGAATTGGGAGCTGATGTGCGTTGGTGTTCATGCAACATTTTCTCTACTCAAGATCATGCAGCCGCTGCTATTGCAGCAGCAGGAGTTCCAGTGTTTGCATGGAAGGGTGAAACTTTGGACGAATATTGGGAATGTACATGGAATGCTCTTACATGGCCTGACGGCTCTGGTCCCGACCAAATTGTTGATGACGGTGGAGATGCGACCCTGCTCATCCATAAAGGGCTCGAGTTAGAAAATGGCTCGGATTGGGTAAATACACCAGCTGACAGTGAAGAGGAAGCAGTTATTAAAAAGCTTCTCATTAAGACTCTTGCCGAAAAACCCGGCCATTGGGCACAAGTTGCAGATGGTGTGGTTGGCGTATCTGAAGAAACTACTACGGGTGTCCATCGTCTGATCGAAATGGAAGAGCAAGGAAAACTTCTTTTTCAAGCAATCAATGTTAATGACTCAGTAACCAAGTCAAAATTTGATAACAACTACGGATGCCGACACTCTCTAGTAGACGGTATTAAGCGTGCTATGGATGTTATGATCTCTGGTAAAGTTGCCATGATTTGTGGGTTTGGTGATGTAGGCAAAGGTTCTGCTGATTCTCTTTTCAACGAGAAAGCCCGTGTTATGGTATCTGAAGTCGACCCGATTTGTGCTCTTCAGGCTTGCATGGCTGGATTTCAAGTTACCACCATTGAAGACGCTCTCGAGTCTGCTGATATTTTTGTGACCACAACCGGAAACAAAGATATCATCACTGCCGAGCACATGAGCAAAATGAAAGACCAAGCAATCGTTTGTAACATCGGTCACTTTGACAATGAGATACAAGTTGCTGAATTGGAAAATATGGCCGGCGTAAAAAAGGAAATCATTAAAGAAGATCATATACCTGGTGGCCCTGTTAGTCGCTTTACCTTTCCTGATGGTCGTAGCATCTACCTACTTGCTGAAGGTCGCTTGATTAACCTTGGTTGTGCTACCGGTCACCCAAGTTTTGTAATGTCGAATAGTTTTACTAATCAAACAATTGCTCAGATTGACATTCGTAATAACCCTGACCGCAAGATTGGCGTAACACGCTTAAGTAAGGAACTTGATGAGGAAGTGGCCCGTTTGCACTTAGATAAACTTGGTGCAAAACTTACCCTTTTATCAAATGAACAGGCAGATTATATTGGTGTTCCTGTAGATGGACCGTACAAACCTGAGCATTACAGATACTAAACATTAATTCCAAGTACTCTACATCTTTTAGAGTAAGTTAATTTTAGAAAGCCCGCACTTATGCGGGCTTTCTTGTTTTTGTACGATTGTCTATTTCAGGGTATTTCGTTAATAGTTATATCTTTCCTTTTTTTACCACCGATAAAATTATGTTTTTCGACGAAACCAAAGTTATCTTAATAGCTGGAAATGGAGGGGACGGTTGTATGTCCTTTCTCCGCCAAAAATATATGCCTAAAGGCGGTCCTAATGGTGGAAACGGAGGTAAAGGTGGTGAGGTGATCTTGCAAGCGGATGAGAATGTTTCCGATTTAAGAACTTTTCATTTTAAAAAACAATGGAAGGCCAAAAATGGCGAACCAGGTAGGGGAAGTAGTCAAAATGGAAGGGGAGGGGAACCCTGTAGGCTTAAAGTGCCTTTGGGTACGGAAGTCCGTGATTTGGAAACCGGTCAAATTATTTGCGAATTAATGGAGCATGAACAAGAAATTCTTTTGTTGGAGGGAGGAAAGGGAGGTAGGGGAAATGCGACCTTCAAATCTTCTACCAACCAGACACCTCGCCAATTTACAGAAGGTAAACCTGGAATGGTAGGTGAATTTGTTTTTACTTTAAAGACCATTGCTGATGTTGGACTAGTTGGTTTTCCCAACGCTGGAAAGTCTACCTTGCTTAATATACTTTCAAATGCCTCCCCTAAAGTGGACGCGTATCCTTTTACCACACTTGTTCCAACGGTTGGTGTTATTGATTATCCGGATGTGTTTAAGAGTATAACTATGGCAGATGTCCCAGGATTGATTGAAGGTGCGGCTGAGAATCGTGGCCTTGGCCATCGTTTCCTAAGACATGTAGAGAGATGTCACCTCATTCTTTTCCTACTCGACTTAGCGGCTACGGATGGCCGCTCCCCCATTGATGACTTCTCTCATTTGCAAAAAGAGCTTGGTGAGTACGATCCCAAGTTGCTTGAAAAGAAATCTTTGGTTGTGGGAAATAAGATTGATGAGCAAGTTGGTCAAAATAACCTCGAAATTTTTAGGAAACATTTTCCAAAGGTCGAAATTTTGCCAATATCTGCAATTTTAGAAGATGGATTATCAGAATTGAAAAATCATCTGTTGGTTCAATTTTCCTAAAAAAAACTTCGTGAATAACTTTTTATTTTTGCGGTTGTTTTGCACAAGCGTTTGTGCAAAAAGAAAGAAACATGGAAATTAATGAGGAAAGTTGGAAAAATCAGTTTGGTTCGATGGAACTAAAAAATCGAAATGATGATGAACGAGGGCTTTTTATTCCAATGATTAAAAATGAAACCCCGGAAGATCGAGCAATCCGGATACTCGCTATGATGGAAGAATCGAATAATCGATTAAACCGAATGCTCGAAATCTTCAATCGCATTGATCACTAAAAATGGTCAACAAAGCTAAAGATCGAATCAATCAAGCTGCTGCTCAGATGGGGAGTCGGGGAGGGAAGTCTGGAAATGGACAGAGCAAGAGGCGTGGGAATATCTCCTACTACAGAGATATGCAAAGAAAATCAGTTGCATCTCGTCTAAGTAAAGCCGCAATTACAAGCGGCACGAAGCCTAAAAGCTAGGTCATGCTGCTTCTCGCTGCTTTTCTGATCTTGTAAAAACGGGAGATTCCAAAGTGGATTCATCTTCGGAGTAGACATACCCGTTTGCCGCAAATCTTTTCAAGCCTTCGGGCTTTTTTATTTGCTTGGAAATTAAAAAGTTGGCCATAAGACCGCGGGCTCTTTTCGCATAAAAACTAATTATTTTAAACTTTCCATTTTTCTCATCCTTGAAGACGGGAGAAATGATTTGGGCATCTACCTTGTTTAATTGAGCGGCCTTTGAATATTCCAGGGACGCCAGATTAATCACTGCATTACTTCCAGACTGATGGAGGTCTTTACGAATGCTATCGGCTAAACGATCGCCCCAAAAAGCGTAAAGATCTCTGCCTGCAGGGTTTGAGTAGACCGTGCCCATTTCGAGCCGATAGGGTTGAATAAGGTCGAGTGGTTTGAGGAGACCATAAAGACCGGAAAGTATCCGCAGTTTTGACTGAGCATATTTAAAATCTTCCTGACTGAAGTCCCAGGCCTTTAATCCTTCATATACGTCTCCCTTAAAGGCAAGTAGGGCTTGTTTTGAGTTTTCAACCTGATGCTCTTTGGTCCAACTCTGAAATCTTTCATAATTGAGCTGGGCAAGTTTTGAGCTTAATCCCATCAAAGAACTAATTTCTTCAGTTGATAATTTGGAAAGTCCGCCAATCAAAGCATTTGAAAAATTAAGAAAATCCGGTTTCGTGCAGATCTCGCAGATAGAAGGGCTATCAAAATCCAAGGTTTTAGCGGGTGATAAGAGGATAATCATTTAAAACAATCTAGTTGTACTTAAAACAGAATCAAGTAGAGAAAGCATTGATTATTTTAATTTTCTTTTACGGTTTAGTTAAATATCGATTAATAAAATTTCGATCTAGGTTGCCCCAATTTTAAAATATCTTTTTTTAGTTAGATTTGAACTAATTAGTAAATTTCTCGTGTATCCCATTGTTGTCTTCTTTCTGCTCCTTTCAAACTGGATTGTATTTTCCGGGAAGTTTGATGCGTTTCATTTGGGACTTGGAGTTGTAAGCAGTTTATTCATTACTTGGATTTCTCAGGATTTTCTTTTTCATGACCGTTCAAAAACCTGGGAAGAACGGATGCGTGAAGCAGGTGCATTTTTACAATACATCCCCTGGTTAATTGTAGAAATAATCAAAGCCAACCTGCATGTTTTTAAATTGGCTATGAGCCGTACTGGCTATGAGGAAGTGGCTCCGCGTATTGTAACTATTAAGACTTATTTAAAAACGGATTTTGCTAAATTTGTTTTTGCCAATTCCATAACTTTGACTCCAGGCACAATTACGATGTTGATTCGAGGCGATGTGTTTCATGTTCATACCATGAGTCAATTTCTCGAGGACGACCTTTTGGAGGGGGCGATTGAGCGCAAAGTGGCGGAGGTTTTCGAACCCGATGTGCTAAAAAGAAAGAAAAGAAAACGATGAAGGAATGGTTTGCCATTATTATGGGGGCATCCTTGCTCGTCTTGATGATTCCTATTCTTTACCGAATTATTGTGGGACCAACTGGATTTGACCGTATTTTGTGTGCTAATGTAATTGGAACAAAAACCGCAATTATTCTGGTGATCATTGGTACTTTATTTGATCGGGTGGATATGTTTGTCGATTTTGCAATCGCCTATGCCTTGCTCAATTTTGTGGGGGCGATTGTGGTATCTCGTTATTTTAATCGTACCGTTCCTTTACAAGAGATGGAAAAAGCCAAGGCCAAACCAAGAAGGAGGGCAAAGGCATGATCGATACACTCGCATCTGCAGTGCTTACGGAATCTGCAAACAGTCCGGGTTGGTTCCTTGTGCATGCGATTGGAGTGAGTATGGGAATTGTCGGGCTTATCTTTTTTCTTGGTACTGCAGTTGGGGTGGTACGCTTTCCTGACTTTTATACCCGTATGCATGCAGCTGGAAAAGGGGATACCTTATCCACCATGCTTATGTTGACTGGTTTTGGCTTGGTAATGATGGAAGATTTTTCAGCAAACAGTTGGTTATTACTTTTAAAGATACTTGGTATTGTTCTATTTATATTCATTACTACTCCCACCAGTTCGCATGCATTGATGCGGGCAGCATTTGAGGATGATGAAATGCCCCTTGGTGAAGAGGATTTAAATAAATTGAGAAAACGCAGGGCTAAACCCAAAAGCAAATAATCAATGGGCCTCGAATTATTTAATACCTTGATTCTTTGCTTACTCGTAGTGGTTGCTGTTCTTAGTTTATGGGTTCGTGACTTGGTTGTATCTGCCGTCGTCTTTGCCATCTACAGTTTTTTGATGTGCTTATTGTGGGCAGAAATGGGAGCGGTTGATGTCGCCTTTACCGAGGCAACCGTTGGTGCAGGTGTAAGTACAGTGGTCTTGATTGCGACGGTCTTTAATCTTAAACGCAAGGCGAAGGATTAATATGAAGAAAGCTGCTTTCATTCTTATCCTTTGTATCGGATTATTGCTCGCCTGGGCGGCTAAGGATTTTCCCTCCTGGGGGGACCCACAATCTCCTGCATCCTCCTCTCCGGTAGCCTCTCATTTTATTGCTAATACGGGAGTGGATACAGAAGTTCCCAACATGGTTACTGCGGTCTTGGCTGATTACCGGGGATTTGACACAATGTTTGAAACTGTGGTGGTCTTCATTGCTGGCTTGGCCGTCTTTTCAATTCTCCGTGGAGGTCCAAAAAATAGAACGCGGGATCGTGAATTTGTAGTTGATTTCGAGCCTGATTTAATTGTTACCAATACCGTACGCCTGATCGTACCAGTTATTCAAATTTTCGCTCTCTATGTTTTAGCTCATGGGCATGTCAGCCCGGGTGGTGGATTTCAGGGCGGAGTGGCAATGGGGGCGAGTTTTATCCTTATTGCCCTGTCTTGGGATTTAAAAACTGCCCTTGCCCGATTTCCAATCGAACGTTGTTTTACCGTAGCTGCTCTTGGAATTGTAATTTATGCAGGCATTGGTCTGTTATCGCTATTTCTTGGGGGAGAATTCTTGGATTACGCCCATTTAGCCAAGATTTTTCCAGTTAGTCCGGAAATGGCTCGTTATCATGCCATGCTTGGTGTCGAAATCGGTGTAGGTTTTACGGTAACTGCGATTATGTTTGCCCTTTATGCAAGTCTATCGACCGATGGACGGATGCGGGATGGTCTGTGAGCCCAAAAAATAATAGATTTTGATGTTCGAAGACGGTTCCATATTCAATCAATTGCTGGTCGAGCGGTTAAATTATTTTATCTATGTTGTTCTATTATTGATTGGATTATGGGCGATGATCGCCAAGAATAATTTGATCAAAAAATTGATTGGAATGTCGATTTTTCAAACTGCGATTATTTTGTTTTATGTTTCGATTGGGGTAAAGGAAGGAGCAACCATTCCGATTTATTTGCCGGAGCATGATCCGCACGGTTCGCATGCACAGCTCGATTCTAACCAAACGGATTTGCTTTCTCACGGTGCTAAGGTGTTGGAGGCTTCAGCTGTGCCGAACTACACCAACCCCTTACCCCATGTATTAATGCTCACCGCAATTGTGGTGGGGGTGGCCACACTCGGTCTTGCGCTTTCTGTATGTTTACGAATTTACCGTGGATACGGCACGGTAGAGGAGGATGAATTGTTGGAAAAACTTGAGCGGGAAGATTCTCGCAAAGCAGGAGGTTCGAACAAACGTAGACCCAGGAGACGAACCCCGGCCAACAAAGGAGGAACTGCAGGGCAGTCCAAACGAGGCCAAACGACCGAGAAAACAAAATCCGATAAGCCTACTCCCCGCCGTCGACAGGCATCGAAAAGCAGAACAAAAACAAATGGCCCTGCTAAAGAACAGCCAAAATCCTCGAATAAGGAAAACGATAAGACCAAACCTGTTAAGAGAAGACGACCAGCAAAAAAGCCAAAGGAGGATGAATCCTGATGAGTGATTCTATTGTTTGGATTGTTTTATTTCCACTTTTTGGAGCAGTTGCCTGTTCCTTAGGGGGTGCAATGTCCAAGAAGATTTGTTATCCAGTATCCGTACTCTCGATGCTGGCAACGGTTTGGGTATCGGTAGATACTTTATTTCAAGCCATTGAGTCTCCGGTTCATGAAGTTTCATACATTCTTGGCGGTTGGTCACTCGATTTGTTCCCCAGAGGAGTCGGCATTGAATTTCGAGCCGATTTACTCGGTGCTTTGATTGCCCTGGTTGTAACCGGTGTTGGTTTAATTGTGGCCCTCTATTCAAAGGTTCCTGTGCAACGGGAAACACCCGGTAAGGAACCGATGTATTACGGACTTTTTCTTTTACAGATTTCTGGACTAGCTGGAATTGCTCTTACTGGAGATGCTTTTAATCTTTATGTCCTAATTGAGGTGGCAGCCTTAACGGGTTACGGGCTTATTGCCCTTGGAACAAACCGGGCAGCGGCAGCCACTTTTAATTATATCATTCTGGGAACGATCGGTGCTTCATTTTATCTTCTAGGAGTCGGATATCTTTACCTAAAAACTGGCACGCTTAATATGGTGGGTATACGGGAAGTCATTGAGGCGCATGGCTTGTTCGATTCTCCGGCAATGCAAGTCGCCTTTGTTTTGGTCCTGCTGGGCATTCTTATTAAAATGGCCTTTTTCCCCTTTCATGCCTGGCTACCCAATGCCTATTGCCATGCACCCACGACTACATCCTGTCTGCTTGCCCCGCTTGTCACCAAGGTAATGATCTATGTGATGATCCGTATGGTGCTTACCGTTTTCGGGGTGGAATTTTCTTTTGAATCAACCTGGTGGACGGAGTTTCTTCCCTGGTTAGTGGTGGTCGCCATCGTCTGTGCGGCAGTCATGGCACTTGCCCAGCGTGAGATCAAGCGCATGCTTGCCTACTTGATCGTGGCTGAGGTCGGATACATGGTTGGCGGTGTATGGATTTATAATTACTACGGACTGATTGGTTCGGTGTTTCATATTATAAGTGATGCCTGCATGACGCTTTGTCTCTTCCTTGGTGCGGGTATCATATTGGAAAAGTGCAAGACCACACACTTCAATGGCCTTCGTGGTTTATTTGCCAAGATGCCTTTGACTATGATTGGTTTCTTTATCGGTGGATTTTCTATTATCGGACTACCTCCAACCTGTGGCTTTTTTAGTAAGTGGTATTTAATTACCGGGGGGATGGTTTCTGAACGCTGGGAATATATGATTACCCTTATGTTTTCCACCATTGTCATGGTTGTTCTCTTTTTCCGATTGATTGAACGTATACACCTCGCGGTAGACGAGAGCGGTAATAACCTTGGCAAGGGACATGGCGACCTTGGATTAACCAAGCAGCAAACCCGCTTTGATGAGGCCCCCCTGAGCATGTTGATTCCCCTTTTACTGGCGGCATCCGTTGTTTTGCTTGTGGGCGTGTACAACCAGGAAGTGGTCAATCAAATCGAAGTGTTCCTTCAACCCTTTAATCTTCCAACCGGAGTAAAGTACGAATGAACGATCCCGTGATAGTCGAAGATATTCGTCCGCTCATCGCATTGCTTGCCCCATGGGCGGGTATGATCGGTATTATTTGGGCGGGAGAAAAACGAGCTAATTTACGGGAAATGTTCACCTTCATTGCCGCGTCTGTTCAGGCAGCAGTCGTCCTTTCCCTCGTGCCGATTATTTTGAGCGGAGCGGTCGTAGAGTTTCACATTTGGCAGATCTTTTCCCATGTTCCCATGCTCTTACGGGTAGACGGCCCTGGTCTACTCTTTGCCTGTGTTGCTTCTGTGCTTTGGATTGCTACGACCCTCTATGCAGTGGGCTACATGCGAGGCTTGCACGAACATGCCCAAACCCGATTTTATTCGTTCTTTGCCCTCTCTTTATCCGCCACCATGGGGGTTGCTTTTTCGGCCAATCTTTTGACCATTTATTTCTTTTACGAAATGCTCTCGGTATCGACCTTCCCCTTGGTTACCCATATGCAGGATAAGCAGGCACGGACAGGCGGACGAACTTACCTGGGATACCTTCTTTTTACTTCCCTTTGCCTTCTTCTACCCGCCCTAAGTTGGTGCTATGTCTGGTTGGATGGGGGGAACATGACGATGGATTTTATGGCTGATGTTGGCAAGGTTGGCCACTTTGGGGAAACCACCCAAATCGTTCTTCTATTTCTTTTCACATTTGGTTTTGCCAAGGCCGGGTTAATGCCCGCACATTCCTGGTTACCTGGTGCAATGGTTGCACCAACTCCGGTCTCTGCCTTGCTTCATGCCGTCGCTGTTGTAAAGGTCGGTGTATTTTGTGTGTACCGTGTATATGCAGATGTATTTGGTCCCGAAGTTCTTGCCAAAATGGGCGGGGAGGAATGGGCCATGGTTATTGCTTCTGCCACCATCATTATTTCCTCTCTGATTGCTTTATCTCAAGACAATTTAAAGCGCCGTTTGGCATTTTCCACCATAGGACAACTCGGATACATCGTACTTGGAGCAGCCATTGCCACAGACCGTGGACAGGGTGGGGCAGTCCTGCACATTGCTATGCATGCCTGTGGGAAAATCACTCTGTTCTTTTGTGCGGGTGCAATCTTTGTGGCCTCCGGTAAAAAATATGTAAGTGAATTACGTGGTATCGGACGCAAGATGCCCCTGACTATGGGTGCATTTATGATTGGTTCACTTAGTGTAATCGGTCTACCTCCTCTTGGTGGCTTTATCAGCAAATGGTATCTGGCACTAGGAGCACTCGACCGCGATGCCATGTGGGTGGTAGTTGTTTTGTTGATCAGTTCACTTCTCAATGTTTTTTATCTGCTTCCAGTTGCGGTAACTGCCTTTTTTCGAACACCGGAAACGGAAAAAGATTCATCTATAAAGGAAGCTCCATGGCCTTGTGTAGTTCCCTTACTTCTAACTGCATTCGGTTGTTTTCTGCTCTTTTTCTGGTCCGATACTCTTCTGCAAATGGTCGGTCTGCAACCATGAAGCAATTAATGATTTCAATTGATGAATGCTAATTCTAAAACCCGTAAGCCTAAGGAAGATCCCCGTTGGTTGGACCATCCGGGAAATGTCCGCAAAATCATTCGTTGGTTTTATGGATTATGCGGATTAGTCATTCTGGTCGATGTGGTTTTTAGCCTGGGTTGGCATAAGCATGCTGCTTTCTCGGAAGAGGTTGAAATCCACACAATCGAGACGCTTCCTGGCTTCTATGGATTATACGGGTTTCTGGCCTGCGTAGGATTGGTTTATGTCTCTAAACTTATGCGGGATTGGAAGGGTAAGAAATTATTAATGCGGGAGGAAGACTACTGGGAGAAGTAAGATGATGACACTCTCATCCACTCTTGAAATCGGCATTCATCCTGCCACCGCCTTGTTGATTGGAGGATTGGCCGCGGCTGTTCTTCGTGGGCGTTATGCCTCTCTTGCCTTGGTCATCGCGCCGTTATTTGGACTTGGTTATGTTGCAACTTTGGAGGTTGGAGCTGCCTCCACTCTTCATTTGTTCGGCTATGAAATTCTCGGGGTGGTGGTCGATCAACAGGCAAAACTCTTTGGGTATCTCTTTCATATTGCCGCCCTGATTGCTGGGATTTATTCCTTTCATCTGCGGGATCCCTGGCAGGTTTCGATGTCTTTACTCTATGCCGCAACTGCGGTGGGCGTAGCTTTTGCCGGAGATATGCTTTCCCTGTTTTTATGGTGGGAGGGATTAGCCATAACCTCGGTCTTTCAAATCTGGGGAAAGAGGACCAAACAGGCAGAAGAAGCTGGTTTCCGCTATTTATTCTTTCATGTATCTTCCGGGCTCTTACTCTTAGCGGGTATCCTCCTGCGGTACCATGGAGAGGGCCCTGAGGCTCTTAGCCTTGCTCCCTTAACGAATGCTTTGGAGGCAGGAGATACCGGTGCCTTACTTATCCTCTTAGCCATTGGAATTAAGGCGGCATTTCCCGGCTTGCATGTTTGGTTGAAGGATGGATATGCGGAGGCCACCCATACTGGTCCGGTCTGGCTATGTGCTTTTACTACTAAATGTGCGGTTTGCATGCTTGCCCGACTATTTCCCGGAGCTGAAGTATTGATAACCATTGGTGGAGTCATGGCCATGTTTCCTATCTTTTACGCGGTGATTGAGAACGATCTTCGACGGGTGTTGTGCTACAGTAAAATCAATCAGATTGGATTTATGGTTGTTGGGATCGGTATTGGTACCGATTTGGCTATTGATGGAGCAATTGCCCATGCTTTCACTCATGTGATTTATAAAGGCTTATTATTCATGAGTATGGGTGCTGTCCTGTTCCGAACCGGCGAAATTCGTGGGTCGCACCTAGGAGGTCTTTACAAGACCATGCCCTGGACAACCGGGTTTTGTATCGTTGGTGCAGCATCGATTTCCGCCTTTCCTTTATTTAGCGGCTTTGTCAGTAAATCGATTATCATTACGGAAGCAGCCCGTAATGGACACCTCTTGATTTGGATGTGTCTTCTCTTTGCATCTGCAGGAGTTTTTCATCATGCGGGTATAAAGATTCCCTTCTTTGCCTTCTTTGCACATGATTCTGGACTTCGCCCTAAAGAAGCCCCAACTAATATGCTAATTGCGATGGGGATTTCCTCCTTTCTTTGCATCTTTTTGGGATGTAACCCTCAATGGCTTTATGATTTGTTACCCAATGGAGCAGCTGGCTATCATCCCTATGATGCCACCCATGTTATTACGCAGATAGAAATCCTTCTCTTTTCTGCCCTTGCATTTACCTTGTTGAATTTGTGGGGTAAATACCCTCCGGAATTACCCTCAGTCAATTTGGATGCCGATTGGATCTATCGAAAAGCTGGTCGTGGGTTTCTTGCTTTTGGCGAGGGGTTTTGGAACGGATTGAATGAACGGGCTCATGCTTTTTTTGTCGTGGGGATTACGGGAAGTGTTTGTTCATTTCTTAAACGCGGACAGGTACACGCGATGCAAACCCTTTACCAACCTTTTGTAAAAATCGGTCTGATCGAAGAAAATGGATCAAAAGGCAGGGACCATTTGGGAAGGCGATCCGCGTTGGGTGTACACCCAGTTGGCTGGACCGCTTTATTCTGCATGCTTTTCTTTCTTGGTTTTTTATTGCTCATATTCAAGTAAACCTCAGGAATCTTACTTGCCCCCTTGGTTCTCAGGTGCTTGATTGAATCATATGAAATGGGTGGTCGGTAAACGGGGTATTAGCCTTCTTTTAGCATTTTCAATATGCATGCTGGGCGGTTGCAAATATTTCGATCCTGACGCCAATTATATCGATGAAAAAGTAGTCTGGAAGAAGATCAAAAAGGAAGCTCCTGAACTTGGATTAGATCCTAGCTTTGTCTATGCAATTTGCCATGCTGAGAGCAGCCTTAATGCGAATGCTGAAAGCTCGATTGCTAAGGGCATAATGCAATTGACTGAGCCGGCATGGTCAGATGTTACCAAGTTGCACTACCGAACCGCATTTCAATGGGAAACCAATATTGAGGTGGGTATGCTTTATCTCAAACGCCTCAAGGGCATGCTGGAAAGCGTTGATCTTTTTACCTACCCCCGATTGGCCGCAAGTTATCGATATGGATACGGTGCACTTAGGCAGGAGCAATTTATGGTCAGTCGAATGAAGACACCGATCAATCGAATCTATCGTAAACTCTTTGCCGGTCAATTGTCTCCGGTTACCCCTCCCGAAGAATAATTTTTAAAGTGGGGGCAAAAACCGAGGTAAAGGGGAGAAAGCGGGGAGATTCTCCCCTTGAGCCACCCTCTGGATATGAGTTGGAAATTAGTCACTTTCTCGCCTGGGTACAGTTAGAACGCGGGCTTTCAAAAAATACGATTGAGTCTTATGAATCCGACCTCATTCAGTGTGCAACCTTTTTTAAAGAAAAAGGGGCAGGTAATTGGCAGGCGGTTTCTTTGGATCAGGTATCAACCTGGATATCCTCGCTGACCTTAGATGGATACGCAGTTGCCAGCCTTGCTCGAAAGTTATCCGCTTTGCGCATGCTTGCCCGCTACTTGGTGAGCGAAGGGAATTTACAAAGTGATTTCACTGAACTTTTGAGCAATCCAAAGAAGGGACGTTTTCTTCCCCATGCCTTGAGCATCGAAGAAATGGAAAAATTTCTTAACGCCCCCGACCTAAATACCGTACAGGGAAAGAGAGACCGTGCGATTTTCGAATTGATGTACGGAAGTGGCCTGCGGGTTTCGGAGGTCTCTTCTGTTCTTGTAAATGCGATCGATCTGGACGATGGTTTCGCCCGAATCTTTGGCAAGGGGGCAAAAGAACGAATCGTACCTGTTGGTGGACAGGCGGTCTTGGCCATTCGTAATTATTTACACGGAGGACGACCCCAATTGGTAAAGGAAAAATCAGGTGGGGAATTATTTCTTAGCAAGCGAGGAACCCCCATTTCACGAAAAATGATCTGGGTACTTGTCAAAGATTATGCCCGTCGTGCAGGAATTGAAAAAAACCTTACGCCTCATGGATTACGCCATTCTTTTGCCACACACTTGCTCATGGGTGGAGCAGATGTCCGGGCAGTCCAGGAAATGCTTGGACATGCAGATATTGGCACAACTCAAATTTATACCCATGTGGAATCTCAGCGCTTGCAGGAGGAGCATGCCAATTTTCATCCCCTTGCTCAAAATCAGGAAAACGGGAATTAATTTTCTCACGTGCGCAACTAAGGATTGTAAGAAGGGCGTATTCTCTGTGTTTAAGATAAGGCGTGAAGGTTACAGTATTTGTTTCCCCCAAGACTACAGTTTTGGATCCTCAGGGCGCGGCAGTTGAGCAAGCGATTAAAAGCTTGGGCCATCATTCCATAGAGGGAGTGCGTGTTGGTAAGACCGTGACCTTTCAGATGGAGGGTTCGGACACTCCGGAAATTCGCGATGAGATCGATCGTTTATGCGATGGATTGCTCAGCAATCCGGTAATCGAGGATTATCGCTACGAGATTACCAGCGAGTGAAAATCTTCCGCCATCTCGACAAAGCCGGCAATATGGGCTTTGGTCGATTCGATGAGGAGGGAAGAACCTTTTTAATCGTTCAAAAACCAGATGGTGGGTTTGAGAGCACCAATCAGGCGATTACTCCTTTTCAACTGTTAACCCCGATCGACTTTCGATGTATTTACGCAGTCGGGCATAACTACCGGGCACATGCCGAGGAGACAGGGGCGGAGCTACCCAAGCATCCGATGATTTTTATGAAAGCACCCACCACGGTGCAAAACCCGGGAGATCCCATTGTCATTCCCCGCTTTCTGCGAAGTGATAAAGTCGACTATGAGGGGGAACTTGGTGTGGTTATTGGCCGCCCTTGCAAGAATGTATCCCCGGAGGAAGCAATGTCCTATGTGCTTGGATTTGTCTGTGCCAATGATGTGAGTGCACGGGATTGGCAAAAGGAAAAAGGGGGTGGCCAGTTCTGCCGTGGTAAGAGTTTTGATACCTTCTGTCCGGTCGGCCCATGCTTGGTAACGATTGATGAATTGACCGATCCGTCCAACCTTACTTTGCGTACCTATGTAAATGAGGAAAAAATGCAGGATGCTTCGACCTCAGATATGATTTTTAATGTGCCCACCTTAATTTCCTTTCTTAGCGGAAGTACTACCTTGCTCCCAGGCACGCTTATTCTAACAGGTACTCCCAGTGGAGTGGGAGAAGCTCGTGACCCTCGAAGATTTCTTGTTCCTGGGGACGAGGTTACGGTGGAGATCGAGGGAATTGGACTGCTTACCAATCCCGTGGTCGAAGAAATTTTTGAGGAAGAATCATCCAAGGAGGAAAAAATATCGTGAAGGTTGCTATTATTCAATTTCCGGGGTCCAATTGCGATTGGGATGCCGAACACTCGGTTCAAAATGTTATCGGACTGCCCGCTGGTCGCGTCTGGCACAAGGATCCTTTACCCGAGGGGGTAGAGGCAGTCATTGTCCCAGGTGGTTTTTCCTTCGGGGATTATTTGCGCTGCGGAGCGATTGCTCGGTTTTCTCCGATCATGTCCGACCTTCAGAGCTTTGCGGATCAGGGTGGACAGGTGTTGGGCATCTGTAATGGTTTTCAAATTCTTTGCGAATCTGGATTGTTACCAGGTGCCTTGGTTCGAAATGATTGCATGGAGTTTCGTTGCTTAAATCAATCGCTCAAGGTCGAAGATTCTAATGAACGCTTTAACAGCGAAGCCTTAGCTGCTCAATTAACTTTACCTATTGCCCATGGTGAAGGGAATTACCGGGCGGATACAGAGGTGCTTACTGATTTGGAAGCCAATAATCAGGTTCTTTTACGCTATGCACCCAATCCCAATGGTTCCATCAATGACATTGCTGGTATACGAAACCAGGCGGGTAATGTTTATGGCATGATGCCTCACCCAGAACGGGCAGTGGAAAGTCACCATCCTTGCCTTGATGGCCTTCCTGTTTTACATGCTTTTCTGCAACCCCTCCTTCAAACATCCCCCGTCCAACTTTCCGCCTGAATCATGGAAACCACAGCTGCGCCCCTTCCTCCAAACCCAGATCCTTGCTTAAATGTTGAGATCACCCCCGAGTTGGTCGCTCAACACGGTCTCCTACCCGAAGAGTACGAGCGTATACTAGGGATACTTGGTCGCACGCCCAACCTTACAGAACTGGGGATTTTTTCGGTTATGTGGTCTGAGCATTGTGCCTACAAAAATACGCGCAAGCTGCTTAAATTATTTCCCACCGAAAAAAAGGACAAAGACGCAATTGGACAGGTACTTGTCAAAGCGGGAGATGAAAATGCCGGGGTAATTGATGTCGGTGAAGGGTGGGGCGTTGCCTTTAAGATTGAATCTCATAACCATCCAAGTGCTATCGAACCTTTTGAGGGTGCTGCCACTGGTGTGGGGGGAATCGTGCGGGATATTTTTACCATGGGTGCACGCCCAGTCCTGTTGACGAATTCCTTACGCTTTGGATCATTAGAATCCAGCCAGGTAAAGCGTTTGTTCAGGGGAGTGGTAAGTGGAATTTCCCACTATGGAAACTGCCTAGGTATTCCCAATATGGGAGGAGATGTTTATTTTGATGATTGTTACGAGGGAAACCCCTTGGTCAATGCCTTGTGTGCCGGGATTCTGCGCCATGAAGAAATTCAAAAGGGGGCAGCCACCGGGGTGGGTAATCCTGTTTATTATGTGGGTCCAGGAACTGGGCGTGATGGTTTGGGTGGGGCAAGTTTTGCCTCCAGGGAATTGACCGAAGAAAGCGCTGAGGATCGTCCAGCCGTGCAAAAGGGGGATCCTTTTATGGAAAAACTCCTCCTCGAAGCTTGTTTGGAAATGATGTCCATTCCGGGACTTGTAGTGGGCATCCAGGATATGGGTGCCGCCGGCTTGACCTGCTCAACCTGTGAGACTGCATCCCGTGGGGATTCTGGGATTGAAATTGATTTGGATCTGGTCCCGCAAAGGGAAACGGGAATGAATTCCTATGAAATTATGCTATCTGAGAGTCAGGAGCGCATGTTGGTCATCGTGGCAAAAGGTCGTGAACGTGAGCTCGAAGAAGTGTTTGAGAAGTGGGACTTGCATGCAGCCCACATTGGAGAGGTTAAGGAAGGAAATCGGATGGTTGTTCGCCAAAAGGGTGTGGTGGTGGCGGACCTCCCGGCTAAATCCTTAACCGATGAGGCTCCAATCTATGATCAACCAGCAACTGAGCCTGCTCATTTGGCTATGGCTCGGGAATGGAAAGTGGATTCTATTCCCGAGCTCGGTCAGGAAGCGGTAGAGGGTGCCCTACTTGGCTTACTTACGCATCCAACCATTGCTTCCAAACGATGGATTTGGAAACAGTACGATCATATGGTTATGTCCGGATGTACCGTGGAACCAGGCAGCGATGCCGGAGTGGTAAAACTTAGCATTGCTGGGATTAATAAATACTTAGCCATCGCCAATGATTGTAATAATCGATTCTGCTACCTGGACCCCTACACAGGTGCCCAGATTGCCTTTGTAGAGTGCATGCGTAACCTAGCTTGCTCGGGTGCAAGGGCTTTGGCAGTGACTGATAATTTAAACTTTGGAAATCCCAACAAGCCAGAAGCTTATCATATGCTTAAGGAATGTGTGAAAGGATTGGCTGATGCTTGTGCTCACTTTGATGTTCCCGTCGTGGGTGGAAATGTTAGTTTGTACAACGAACACGGTGAAGGCGCTATCGATCCAACCCCGGTTGTTTCGATGGTCGGATTGATTGATCATCCGGACCGGGTAACTCGCAGTGGGGTAAAAGATAGCGGACTTGACCTTATTCTCCTAGGAGGATTGCCTGATGAACTGGGCGGGAGTTATTACTTACAATCTGCCTTTAACAAAAAAGAGGGAACCTGCCCTAAGGTCGATTTAGATGCAGAAATGAATTTGCAGAATTTATTGATCGGACAAATTGAGGAAGGAAGAATCTGTGCGGCACATGATTTATCCGAGGGTGGATTGCTGGTTTGCTTGGCGGAAATGCTTTTTGATGCCCATGGGATTGGAGCTTCAGTTTCATTACCCGACCTTGGATCGTCTGGTCGGTTGGATACTCTTTTATTTGGAGAAAGCCAGGCCCGGGCGATTATCGCAGTAAAGCCAGAGAAATGTGATGCCGTCATCCAGGCAGCCAAAAACCTGGGAGTATCCGCTCATGCAATGGGCAAAACGGATGATTCCTCCCAGTTGAAAGTTGAGGTTGCGGGAACTTCGGTAATCAATTCGGATGTTTCCGGCTTGAAGAATGCATGGGAAAGCGCGATTCCTAAGCACATGGAAATTGCCTAGCCCCAACCATTTTATTTTCAACAAATGAGTGACGAAATTGGACACCATTGTGGGATCGCTATGATCCGCATAAAAAAGTCACTTTCTTATTTTAACGAGAAATACGGCAGTCCCCTCTGGGCTTTTAATCAATTGTTTCTATTAATGGAGAAACAGCACAATCGTGGACAGGATGGAGCCGGGATTGGATCGATGAAATTAAACATGCCGGTGGGCGAGTCCTTCATGTTCCGTGAAAGAAGTACCAGTTCCAAAGCCCTGGCAAAAATCTTTGGTGCTCAGCACAAAGCCCTCGGTAAAATGATCAAGAAGGGACGGGCGTTTTATGAATTCCCTGAAACGATCAAGCAAAACTTTGATTATGGAGGTGAGGTGCTTCTGGGGCATTTGCGCTATGGTACTTCGGGTGAGTATGGATCAAATACTTGCCACCCTTATTTTCGTAAGAGTAATTGGCCGAGCAAGAACCTGATGATTGCGGGAAATTTTAACCTTACCAATGTCGAGGAATTGAACCATCGATTGGTCGAGCGTGGACAACATCCAGTATTTGATACCGATACCCAGGCAATTCTTGAGGAGTCCGGATACTACCTGGACTCAGCAGTCGATGAATTGGCCAGGCAAGCTTCGGAAGAAGGTGTGGTCGGGGAGGACCATACTCGCTGGATTTCAGAAAGAATTAATCCCGTGGAGGTCTTTCAACAAGCATCGAAGAAATGGGACGGTGGCTACGCCTTGGCGGGTATTCTTGGAACTGGTGATTGCTTTGCAATGCGTGACCCAGATGGTATTCGTCCGGGTTTTTACTTTGAAGACGACGAGGTATTTGCAGTGGCTTCAGAAAGAGCCCCCCTCATGACAGTCTTTAACAAAGGAATGGACGAAATTTCCGAAATCGAACCGGGCGGAATTCTGGTGGTTCGACCGGATGGTTCATTGATAAGTGAAAAATTTTGTGACCCGCCCGCCAAGAGTTCGGGATGCTCATTTGAACGAATCTATTTTTCCAGGGGAAATGACCCTGATATATATGCAGAAAGAAAAACCCTTGGTGCCTTACTTGTTCCCCAGGTCGTTGAGTCTGTGGGTAATGATTTTTCAAAGAGTGTATTTAGCTATGTTCCCAATACTGCAGAGAGTGCGTATTATGGATTTATGGAACAATTGCGTTTGGTTCGGCGAGCTGAGGTTAAACAACGGTTGATTGATGCGAGGCAATCGGGAGAACTTACTGATTCTTTAATCGATGATTTGGTCATGGATAATTGGCCAAAGGGAGAAAAAATTGCCAATAAGGATATAAAACTTCGCACTTTTATAAGCCAGGAATCTGGGCGTGCTCAATTGGTTTCGCATGTTTATGATATCACTTACGGTGTGGTTCGTGAAGAGCAAGATGCATTGGTCTGTATAGACGATTCTATTGTACGTGGAACCACCCTAAAAAAGAGCATTCTTAAGATTTTGGGTCGTTCGAAGCCTCGGAAGTTAGTCATTGCTTCGACCGCCCCGCAGATCCGTTTTCCGGACTGTTACGGAATAGACATGTCAGAACTTGGAAAGTTTATCGCTTTTCAGGCAGCAATTTCTTTAATTCAGGACCATGGATACCGAGGGTTGTTAAAAGAGGTTGCTGAGCAATGCCGAGAAGCTCTTAAGACTCCCCAGTCCAAACCTGTCAATTATGTGAAACGGGTATACGAGAATTTTACCGTCGATCAAATTTCGCAAAAAGTTGCTGAATTGGTTGCCCCGGAAGCATTGAAGGAGGTAACCAAGGTGGAAATTCTTTACCAAAGTGTTGAAAATTTACACGAAGCTTTGCCTGACCATCCCGGGGACTGGTATTTTACCGGAAATTATCCGACCCCTGGTGGCTACAGAGTGGCCCATAAAGCATTTCTGAACTTTTATGAAAATAAGGATGGCCGAAGTTATTGATGGTTTGCTCAACTGTTGAGCAACTGAGACATAAAAAGAGCAAAAAAATCTTTGACGTACCCAGTCCTTCGCCCGTTATATTCAACGACGGATGGACACAGGTTATCAAACCCTTGTACTAAACCGCCTTTGGCAACCGGTTAATGTCGTTGGTATAGAACGGGCATTCAGCTTGCTCTCTTTGGATCATGCCCAGGTTATTTTTGCTGAGGACGAAAGCTTTCGGGTATTTAGTTCTTCTTCATGGTTTGAATTTTGTCGGGATGTAAATTCAGTCAAAGGGGCACGGATTGTACATACGGTGAATCAATCTGTTATTGTTCCCAGTGTACTTCTCCTTCGAGGATACGACCGAATCCTACTTCAGGAAATGAAGTTTAATCGGCAAAACCTTTTAGAGCGGGATGATTTTCGCTGTCAATATTGTGGAAAAACTTTTTCCCCCAAGGAGTTAAATATGGATCATGTATTGCCCAGAGACCGTGGGGGAGGAACAAGCTGGGAAAATGTGGTTACCTCCTGTATCCGTTGTAACAGTCGGAAAAGCAATCGATTGCCGAGAGAGGCGGGTATGCGCTTATTAAAAGAACCGAAGCGGCCAGCCCGTCGGCCTTTTGTAAGTTCTCTTTATGGAAAACCGGTTGAAAAAACCTGGGAGCATTTTCTTCAAGCTATGCGTTAGTCCTTGTAGTCCAATCTCTCGGTTGGAGCTTTTTGTTCAGTCCAGCCTCTTTAAGGTGTTGAATATAGGAGAACTTCATTAACTTTCCTACCTCGCATAAATTCAAGAAATATTCTAATTAAAATTCGTGCAGGAAAACACCATTAGTAAACGGCAAGAGGGTGGGGCAATTGATGCTCTTTACCGAATTAGTACCCTGTCAGGAAAACGACTGAATTCCGTCCGTGCACTCGAGAAAATTTTAGATGAAGTCATGCAGGTATTTTCTGCAAACTCTGTTTCCATCTCCCTGCTCAATGCAAGTTCTGATACTTTATTCATTGAGGTACAATGTGGATTGCCCGAGAAGACCCGTGGGTTCGAGCTCCCTTTGGGTGTGGGGATAACAGGCTGGGTGGCCGCACACGGTGAACCTCTATTGTGTCAGGATGTTGAACAGGAAGAGAAATACTTTCAATTAGATGAGAGGGTGAGTGCAGAAATGGCGGCTCCATTGACCGAGGGTGGACGAACCGTGGGTGCTCTTAATGTAGATTCCTGCGAGGTAGGAGCTTTTGATGAGGAAGATTTGCGCCTGCTCGTCCTTATCGCAAATGAAGCAAGCCGGGTATTGGAAAATATGTGGATGATCCAACAGTTGCGCAAAAAGGCAGACCAGTTACAAAGTCTGGTTTTACTCAGTCAGGATATTTCCGGGACCCGTAAATTTGATGAAGTTTTGCACACCATATCTCGTGAAGGTTTACTTCTTTTAAGTTGCCGGTTGTCCGCTTTCTTTCTCTACGATGAAAAACAAGACCTTTTACATTTGCAGTGTTTACACGACGAAAAGGGCCTTAGGAATTATGAGGAAACCTTAAAGCCTGGGGACAGTTTACTTGGTACTGCTCTGCGGGGGCATCGGCAGGTACAGACGCGTGATCTTTTGCGCACCGAGGAACATCACTTCATGGATTTAATCCGTTCCGAAAACCTTACCTCCATGCTAGTAACCCCCGTAATCTTTGAAGATGCTCCTATTGGCTTGTTAGTGCATTACATCGATTCTCCGCACCGGTTTCATGATGACGAACAGATGATTGCCAGAGCCTTAGCCGATTTGGGGGCGATTGCGATCGAGAATGCCCGCCTATACGGTCGAGTCTTTGATTCCGAGGAAAGTATGCGCAAGAGCGAACGCCTAACCACATTGGGCACCTTAGCCGCTGAGATTGCTCATGAAATTCGCAATCCCTTGATGGTGGTCCGTTTACTTTTTGATTCCTTGAAACTTGAGGAACAGGAAGATGAACATAAAGGAAAAGACCTCTTGGTCATTCGTGAAAAGTTAAACCATCTGGAACAAATTGCCGGGCGTATTCTCGAATTTGGAAAAAGCCGGGAATCCTTTCGAAAAAATGTCAGGGTTCGGGAAATTTTGGAAGATGCTGCAGTTTTAGTCCGTTTAAAGTTGGAACAATCCCAAGTTTCTCTCCAATGGGGGAATCTCCTTAATACTGAGGAGGTCTTTGTGGATAAGGGACAAATCCAACAGGTTTTATTAAACCTTATGCTCAATGCAATTGAGGTGATGCCAAGCGGGGGAGAACTTTTTATCGATAGTGAAATAAAGGATGGCCGGGCAAATATTTATCTTCGGGATCAAGGCACGGGTATACCCGAAGATTTAAGAGAACGAATATTTGAATCTTTTCTTACTGGTAAAACGGGTGGTACTGGGCTCGGCCTTACTATTTCCAAACGAATTATGCGGGCTCACGATGGCGATTTGGAATTAATTGAGTCCGGGCCCCAAGGCACGACGTTTAGAATTAGTCTGCCTTTAAATACGGGATAATCTTAGAGCCTAGCCCCAGGCAACCCTTTTAAACTTCGTGGTAGTACTTGCCTTCGTGCAGGGCCTGGCCGAGGTTTTCTCTAAGATCTAAGAATGTGCTTGGAGATGGAACGGTTCCTTTTTCGATCGGTTCAATATTAAATACATCTGTGGCAATACCCTGCTCTGTGGCGATACGGGCAAAAAGTATACTGAACCCGCCATCTGCAATATGTTTGGATAATAAATGAAGCAGGCCGATACGGTCAGCTGCCCGAACTTCAACGATGGTACGTCCGAGAGAAATATCCCGGTATACATCAACTTCTGGAGGTATGGTCGCCCCAAATTTATCGGTTGTGGAAAAAGTCTTGGATTTTTCCTTCTTTTTGCGGTGAGCGGAGATTTTTTCGTCCGGACAATCTTTTCCAGATAGGAAACTTTCCAATGTGCTCTCAAAAAAGCTTCGTATGGCAGGGTCTTCAACAATCCCTCCGGATTCTCCTTCGACATAAAATACATCGATGGCCAACTGGTCTTTGCGGGTAACGGCTCTAGATCCTAAAATATTTAATCCCGCAACTGCGAGGGCACCGGTTATTTTTTCAAATAAGCCGGGTTGATCGGTGATAACCACATCGACCACAGTAAGGGTACGCCTTAGATCATTTCGCCAGCTTACAACTGGAAGTTCGGGCTTTCGGCCTTTATTTGCGTATTGATCCACCATTGAGATGTGCAAGGCGACTTCTTCCCTACCAGTATGGGAAAAATAACGTACTGGTACTTGATCGAGATGTTCGAGGGTCGATTCCTTGGATACTCCTTCCACTTCCAAGTCTTTAAAGGAGTCGCGCAATTCACTGGGATCTTTACGCGCCCTCTTTCCATCCAAAACTTTTAGGGTATTGGAATATAAATGGGTATGTAGTTCTTCCTTATGGGAATTCCAGAGGTCAGGAGCGGTTCCATTGGCGTCACAATAAGTATGAACATATAAAAAGCGTAACCGTTGTTCGCCTTCGGCAAAGGAGGCAAAGGAGTCGATGACTTCAGGGTCGTCGAGATCGAACTTGTTAGCAAAGCGAACCATTTCTAAATGATTTCGAACCACAAAGAGTACACGGTCGTGCATCTCTTGTGGAATTCCTAGCCTGTCCATCAGAGTTTTGCCAATTTCCACTCCGCGTTCGCAATGTCCTTTAGGGCCCTTATCTTTTCCCATATCATGGATAAATAGAATAAGGTAAAGGAGTCCAGGAAGTTCATTTTTTCGCAAGGCATCCAAATAAGGTTGGCTCCCTGGTCTGGTTCCCTGAAAGACTTGATCGAGGATTTCAATGCATCTTAAAACATGAACATCTGCAGTAAATCGGTGGTAAAGATCGTGCTGTACTTTACAGGTTAATCGTCCAAATTCAGGTACGAACCGTCCCAGAACCCCTAGGTCATGCATTTCAAAAAGAGATGGAGCAACATTTCCAACCTCCTGTAAAATTGACCGGAAAGTAACATTCGCAGATGCAGAATTGATCAGTTCGGCATCAATCAAAGATAATCGATTACGAACCAATGAGCGTAAACTTGGAGAAAGTTTGGCTGATAAGCGCTGGGAATGCCGAAATAAACGCAGTAGACGTTCCGGGTCTTCATCAAAAATATTTTTATTTTCTGAATGAAGTTCGCCATTATGCAGATCAAAACCATCCACTTTTTCACTTGGAGATGAACGGTAAGCATGTAGGACAGATCGAAAACTAAGGGATGCAGTGTTACCACTGTTTGATCTTACTAAGCGTTGTTCAAGCAGGTTGCTTAGTTGATGAATGGTTGTTACCCGGGCATAGAAATCACCCATAAATTTTTCTACTCTTGGAAAGATGTCTTCGTCCAGGTAGCCCAAACCAAGGGCAACTTCTGGTTGTTTTTCGAGGTGTAAAACATCCACTGGTCGTTTGCTCCGAAAGTGCAATTCGTTACGCACACGGAGTAAAAAAGAATAGGCTTCCTTGAAGGACTTTGCCTCATGTTCGTTTAAATACCCCCTTTTGATCAGGGATTTTATCGCGTCATCCTCAAATTTCACCTTAGCCATCCATAAAACGCCTTGGTAATCACGTAAGCCGCCCATACCGTTTTTTATATCCGGGGCTTGTAAAAAGACGGTATTTCCTTTTTCTTTTCTCCTTACTTGTTGATGCTCGAGTAATTCATCGAGGTAGTCTCCCGGCTTTCGTTTTCGACAATAACTCATGAACTTGGAGATAAACTTCTTAGCAACCTTGCGATCCCCACAGATAAAGCGGGCGTCTAGCATCGAATTTTTATTACGAATGTCACGCTGGGCTTCAACTAATGCTTCTTTCATTTCCCGGGACGCATGCCCAACCTTCATGCCCGTGTCCCACAAAGGATAGAGGATTTCCTTGGTCATGGTTTCCTTAAGAAGATCGAGGGATTTCCCCATTGAACTTCTTGGATAGAGGAACATCAGATCAATATCGCTGTGCGGACTTAGTTCACCCCGGCCGTATCCGCCGGTTGCGAGGACGCACATCGGTTTGATTTTAAAGAGGCTTTCTTCGGCCACCCGAAGGGCGTAAGAGAAAAGATTTTGGATTAATACATCGATAATAATCGCCCGGGCACAGGTTAGACGAATTCCGGAATCTCCTTTTAGATGGTAGCGGTGGAGCATCTCTTTTTCGAGGCGTACAAACTCCTTGATTAATTCCAGTCTGCTTGAATCGCTCTGTCCAGAATGAAAGACCAATCGCTTCTCAGCGTGTTGTCGGGTTCTGCGAAATAATGGATCGTCTTCCATGGAGTATAGCTTCTGCATTAGGAGATTACGAAAAAGGGTGCGAGCCTAATCCTTTCCAGTTGCTCGATTCTCTTCATTTTGCATCATACAGACTTTCAATATGCGCTTATTTGTAACATTACTTGTCGGTTCTCTGTCCCCCCTTTCAATCTTTGCAGAACCCTACCTGTCTCCCAACGATCCTTTTCTTCGTCACGAGATTCGCCTGCTTGGGGATAAGGGTGAATTGACATGTTTACAAAACACTTGGCCTCTTGACCTTGGTGGACTGTACGGTATGCGTACAGAAAAAACTTCAAACTTACCTCATCATCTATTGGACGATCGAATTTCAGCAGAGTCAGAATCTGGATGGTCTCCTTTTTCAACTACTATTGGCATCAGCGATGATCGGGTCACCGCGCGCGGTTTTGGCCCAGAACCGCGTTCAAGTTTTACTACCAATGCATCTGTTTCCTGGATGAATGATCGTTTCGCTGCCAAACTATCCCTCAATGCATTATATGGTATGCAAAAAGACTGGAAGGGTAGGCAAGATGAGGGATTGGCCTTAGATGGTTCATACATTGCTGCACGCTTGGGTAATTGGTCGGCAAGTTTCGGACAGGTCGAGCGTTGGTGGGGGCCCGGTTGGGATGGCAGTTTGATTCTTTCTACCAATGCCCGTCCCATTCCTGCGATATCTATCGACCGGCGTGTATCGGAACCTTTCGAAAACAAATGGTTATCCTGGGTCGGTCCGTGGAGCGTGCATTCCTTTATTGGGCGAATGGAAAAGGAAAGAACAGTTCCTAGCCCCTATCTATGGGGAATGAGAGGGGAGGTAGCCCCAACTTTCGTTGAAGGATTAGAAGTCGGTTTTTTCCGTATGATTCAACTAGGTGGGCAGGATCGACCGGAGGGATTCAGCACATGGGCAGATGCTTTTTTGAGCCAGGACAACTATGGAGCCAATACCGGTAACAACGATCGATCTCAAGAGCCTGGCAATCAATTGGCTGGAATTGATCTAAGATGGAGATTGTTGGACGCTCCAATCGCAGTGTATGGTCAAGTAGTTGGGGAGGATGAAGATAAGTTCCTGCCAAATTGTTTAATGTTTCAGTACGGAGTGGAGACATGGAGGGAATCGGAATCAGCGAGCATTCGTTTCTTTGTTGAATATGTTGATCTGACATCCCATTGGTGGACCGATCGTGATTACAGCGATAATTCTCCTTACAATATCAATTATGGTCATCATATTTACCATGACGGATATCGTTACCGCGGACGCCCTATTGGGCACTGGGCAGATCAGGACTCTAGGATTATAAGTTTTGGAGGTATGCATCTTCAGAATAGTGGAGTGGGTTGGGGGTTCACTGCTCGTCTGGGTGATTTAAATGAGGATGGTACTGGTTCGAGTTCAGTTTCAAATGGTTTTACTACTCGTTATTCATCAATCGAAGTGACTAACTCCCGCCATTACTCAAATTATGATTTATCAGTAGAAACTTTGATCGGGTGGGAGTCACTCGATCCAGAGGGCTCTGCAAAAGATGATGGCTTGTGTGCATCGTTATCCATTACCCGTACCTTTTAACAGTATTAATACATAAATGAACAAATCTACGCTTAGATCACTTATCCTTTTGTTTTTAAATGCTCCCTTACTTTGGGGGCAGATAGACCCTCGCATTGCTTCAGTTCTTGGGAATTTATCTCCGCAGCAAAAGCAAATGCTTGCCTCAAGTGTGGGCATGCTAAATCAGAGAACTCAGTCCCCTGTAGAGGCCGCCAATAAAACAGAAACATCTGGCTTGTCAGATGAAGAAGGAGAAGGACTTGGCGAACAAGACATTGAAGAGGCAGAGGAAGAAAAGGTAGATGTTTTGCAGCAACTTATCTTTCTTGAGCAACTCCTACTCAATGATTTGGAAGTGCTTGAAACCGATCAACTTGATGAAGAAAAAATAAGCAAATTGACTGCGAATGATCATCTAAGATTGATTGAGTCCTTGGAGCAAACCAAGCGATTGATTTTTGAAATTAAACAAAAACAAAGAGATGAAATCGAAAAACAGTCAAACAACCTCTTGGATTTCGAAAAAAAAGAACTCAAGCCGTTTGGGCATGAATTCTTCACCGATCGTTCGACTTATGAATTGGACCAGGCCAGTTTTGTTCCTACCGATTATCAGGTTGGACCTGGTGATATTTTGGAGGTCTTATTATTTGGTCAAAAAAATGATGCTTACAATTTACTGATCAACCGTGATGGAATCATTCAGTTCCCCAATATCGGTCCGATCAATGTTTTTGAACAAGGTAGGGAGTTTATTAGCCTAAAGAATGCAATCAACCGTAAGATTAAGGAACATTTGGGCGAAGGGGTGCAGTCATCCATTTCACTGGGTGCATTACGATCCATTCCAATTTTTGTGCTCGGGCAGGTTGAAAGTCCAGGTAATCTGCTTCTTCCACCCCATGCATCCATTACCTTAGCGCTTCGTGCAGCAGGTGGAATAACCGCAAAGGGGAGCATGCGTAAGGTAGCCCTCAAGAGAGGCGGAGAATTGAAAGCAAATCTTGATCTATATGATTTGCTCCTTAGTGGAGATAGCTCTAACGATTTTACTTTGGAGGCTGGAGATGTTGTTTTTGTGCCCGTTGTTGGGCCCCAAGTAAGTTTAGTAGGTGAAGTTCAGGTGGAAGCGGTTTATGAATTGTACCAAGAAACAAACTTAGGAGAGTTGCTTCAAATGGCTGGAGGGATTAGCCAGGGTGGATATTCAAAGTTGATTACTTTGAAGCGAAGAAATGATTATGGTCGTTTTGATTTGCGCACGGTTGATCTAAGTACGGATGAAAAATTCTTGATGGAGGGTGGCGATATTGTAGATATATCGAAGGCAGAAGACAGATTTGTCGAGGCTGTGGAAGTGTTTGGGCCAGTCGAACGCCCAGGTCCTTATCAATGGCAAAAAGGTATGGGATTAAGTGATCTTTTTTCTGAATTTGGTTTATTTCTCGAATCTGCAGATCTACGATTTGGTTATGTAATCCGACGAAATGATGTCCGAGAATTATCCGTTTTTCATTTCTATCCCAGAAAAATCATCAAAGGCCAACAAACGCTTGAGTTGCAGCGCGACGATCGCGTTTATGTACTTTCCATGGAATCGGGCAGCGAACGTCTAAAAAACATTCGCCGTATAATTTTAGAGCTTAAGAAACATACTCCCAATGGTTCTCTCTCACAATTTGTTTCAATCTTTGGAGAAGTGCATTTTCCCGGAGAATATCCACTCTCGCAGTCTATGACAACTCGTGATCTTGTTCTTGCGAGTGGTGGATTAACCGATGCATCCTTTTCTCTGGGTGCCGAACTTACTCGCTTAGGTTTAGATAAACAAAAATTTGCAACCGTTGAGCATATTCGTGTGGAGTCGAAATCTTTGAGAGATAGCCAGGACTCTGAACCTTTCTTTTTAAATTCATACGATTCATTATCGATCAAACCGATTCCTTCTTGGCGGGCTGGGGAATCTATCGAAATTGCCGGCGAAGTTAATTTTCCCGGTACCTATGTTATACGTCCTGGAGAGCGCTTAAATGAAGTAATTAAGCGGGCAGGGGGGTTGACCAACCGGGCTTTTCCAAAGGGTGCAATATTTACAAGGAAATCATTGGCGGATAAAGAGTCTGAGCAACGAGAACGATTGGTCGCCAGATTGGAGGCGGATCTTGCAGATGCTGCACTTCAGGCAATTAATTCACAGGAGGCTGCTCGATCGGAAACCGCTGCTGATTCCATGTTGAAAAGGCTGCAAAATACAAAATCTGTTGGGAGGTTGGTCATTGATCTTTCTGATCTGCTCGAAAATCCGGATAATAAATTTACTGTGAAGGATGGTGATAAACTTTCCATTCCCGATCAGCCTTCTTCGGTTAGTGTCGCGGGAGAGGTCCAATTCCCCACTTCCCATTTATTCGATGAAAAACTGGAATTAGAGGATTACCTGAAAAGGAGCGGTGGCTTTACATCAAACGCAGACAAGGACCGAACTTTCGTTGTCAAAGCGAATGGATCCGTTCAAGCAAAATCAGGCAATAAATGGTTTGCATCCAACAAAGGTGTGCCTACGCAGATCGATTCTGGCGATGTCATTGTTGTGCCGATAGATGTCAAGCAATCTCGGGTACTTGAACAACTTAGTTATACTTCGCAAATAATTTACCAAATGGCAGTTGCAGCGGCTGCGGTAAATTCTTTCTAGAATTTATTTTTATTATCGAATTTTAAAATATTTCCCTTTTGGTTCTCGATGTTCATGTAGTTCAAAAAAACTTGAACACTGTCATTATTCTGTTTACATAGACATTTGAATGCCCGCTTTAACGCTTACATCAAAAGACTCCTCAAAACAGGTGCTTATCCTGGATGAGTGGGAACTTGGAGTGATCGATTTATTTCTCAATGCGGCCAATTCAATTGGTCTTCCTCGGTCATATGGGCAAATATATGGTTTGCTTTTTTGTCGGGATCAATCCCTTTCCATGGACGAGGTTATTAAACTTCTCGGCATCAGCAAGGGTTCAGCCAGTCAAGGCTTGCGGTCTTTGCGCCAATTGGGCGCCATTTCTTCTGTTTTTGAACCGGGCGACCGGAAAGAAAGGTTTGTCGCAGAAATTCGCCTCCGAAAATTAGTGGGTGGTTTTTTACGCGAACAGGCAGACCCACATTTGGATAAAGGGGTAGGTCGTCTTCAGCAAATTGAAGCTTTATTAGCAAAAGTGGATGATAAGGATTCTCACAAAAGGGGAGTTCGCAGGCACGAGATTTTATCGGGTTGGCACCGGCAAATGAGCCGTTTGCTCCCATGGGTTAAGATGATTGTTGGAAAGAGCGATCGTCTGCCCCAAAAAAGTTCTGATTAAACAAAAAGTAATGGTTTCCTCCGATTGGCTTTGCTTGTCGCAAACGGCCAAGGGCGGTAGCGTATTAAGATAACTTCTAT
Organism: Opitutales bacterium; assembly: GCA_028045305.1. Taxonomy (GTDB): domain Bacteria; phylum Verrucomicrobiota; class Verrucomicrobiia; order Opitutales; family Seribacteraceae; genus Chordibacter. The sequence continues at coordinate 120,697 of JAOFTV010000004.1, forward strand.
GAGCGAAGATCCCAAATCATCCACTAAATATGTCATGGTCGAGTCTGGACCCTCATCCGATGAGGACGAAATCGACCTTCTCGAACTAATCCGCACCCTTCTGCAGGCATGGAAAACCATCGTGGGTATCACCATCCTTTGCACCGGCTTGGCCGTTGTCTATGCTCTTTATTCCCCGGAGGTCTTCAAGGCGGAAACCTTATTGACACCCGCTCAGGAAGAAAAGTCAGGTGCATCCTCTGTCCTCAGTCAGTTCGGTGGTCTTGCCGCCATGGCGGGGGTCACTATTCCCGCAGATTCAAATATTGAGAGGGTATTGGCTACGCTTGAGACCAGAGTTTTTCTTAAAAAGTTTATTGAGGAAAAAAACCTCCTCCCAATTATTTTTGAAGATTTTTGGGATGCTGCATCCAACTCATGGAAATTACAACTCGGGCAGAAGGCTTTTATAGCGGAAGATGGAATTTCATCTATTCGAGGGGCCATTGAAGTTGATCAAGATAAATCCAATCTCATCACCCTCTCCATTTCCTGGAAAGATCCGGAAGTGGCTGCCCAATGGGCCAATGATTTGGTCAAGCAGTTGAATGAACAACTCCGAGCACAGGCAATTGCCGATTCCAAAAAACGGGTAGGGTATCTTGAGCAGGAATTAGCCAAGACCACTTTGCAGGATATGCGTGCCATTCTTTACAACCTGCTCGAATCCGAGAAGCAAAAAGCCATGCTGGCCAATGTAAACGAAGACTTTGCCTTGGAGGTAATCGATCCTGCCGTCGCCCCGGAAACCCGCGAGAAGCCAAAGCGCAAACTTATTGTCGCTTTGGGCGGAGTATGTGGGGGCTTCCTCGGCATCTTTGCCGTCTTTTTTGGTCAGTTCCTGCAAAAACTAAAATCGCCAAATTCTGAAGTATCCACCCATTCATGAGTAAGCAATTTTCTAAAATATCGATCGTAGGACTAGGTTATGTCGGCCTTCCCCTGTCCTTACAGTTCGCCCGATCTGGGGTTTCAGTTCTTGGTTTCGATCTCGATCAGAAAAAGGTCGATTCGATCAATGCAGGTAAGACTTATCTGAAGCATTTCCCCTTTGAAAGCATCGCCGAGCAGGTCAATGCCAACCGTTTGGAAGCCACCACCGATCCCTCCCGATTGTCCGAAGTGGAAGCGATTCTTATTTGCGTACCCACTCCTCTAGATGATCATCGCGAGCCCGATCTCTCCTTCGTTTTGGATACCGCAAGAACGATTGCTCCTCATCTCACAAAAGGGGTGTTGGTTACCTTGGAATCGACGACCTATCCCGGCACCACAGAGGACGAACTTCGCATCGTCTTGGAGGAAGGTTCCGGAATGAAGGCAGGTATGGACTTCCACTTGGCTTATTCCCCTGAACGGGAAGATCCGGGTCGCGATGATGCCTCAGTCAAAACCATACCCAAGGTGGTCGGTGGATACACCGCAAAATGTGCGGAATTGGCCGAATCATTATACGTGCAGGCATTAGATAAAATCCATCGGGTTTCTTCCTGTCGGGCAGCGGAGGCCACGAAACTTTTGGAAAATATTTTTCGCAGTGTAAACATCGCCTTGGTTAATGAACTCAAAGTGGTCTACGAAGCCATGGGCATTGATGTGCATGAGGTGATCGATGCCGCAGCCACCAAACCCTTCGGCTTTATGGCATTCCGTCCCGGCCCGGGTTTGGGTGGGCATTGCATCCCGATTGACCCCTTTTACTTAACCTGGAAAGCAAGAGAGTTTGGCAAGCATACCCGCTTTATTGAACTGGCAGGGGAGATCAATACCGCGATGCCAGATTATGTAATATCAAAAGTTGCGGATACTCTGAACGAAGAGGGTAAAGCAATCAAAGGGTCTAGGATTTTACTTCTTGGTTTGGCTTACAAGGCCAATGTCGATGACTGCCGGGAATCCCCCAGTTTTGTATTGATGGAGAAATTGGAAGCTAAGGGTGCCACAGTAGAGTATAATGATTCTTTTGTGCCCACCGTACCACCAACTCGAGAACATGCCCATTTTACTGGGAAAAAATCCGTGGAAATTGAAGATGCATACGATCTCATTTTGGTGTCCACCGATCATACCGAATACAAAACTTTTGATTTCAGTAGTTATTCCTGCCCTCTTGTGGATTCTCGAAACTGCATCACTAAAAAGCCCCTAAAATATTATCACGCTTGAGTAAAAAATATTTAGTTACTGGTGCCGCGGGGTTTATTGCCTCCCAAGTCAGTAAGCAATTGCTTAATCAAGGTAACCGAGTCGTAGGCGTGGATAATCTAAATGATTATTACGATGTACGGCTCAAGAACTGGCGACTCGAGCAACTAAAATCTCACCCCAATGCAGAGAACCTTTCCTTTTCTTTTTTGGATATCGAAGATCAAGCCAAGCTAAGGGATCTTTTTAAGGTAGAGGGCCCATTTGATGCCGTGCTTAACTTGGCTGCCCGAGCAGGTGTTCGTTACAGCATGGAAAACCCTCATGTGTATCTTTCCACGAATGCCGAAGGTACCCTCAACCTACTCGAGTGCATGCGGGCTCATGGGTGCAAAAAACTCGTACTTGCTTCCACATCCTCCCTCTATGCCGGTCAAAAATTGCCATTTACCGAGGACTTGGCTGTGAATGAGCCTCTATCTCCTTATGCTGCCTCCAAGAAAGCGGGCGAACTGATGGCTTACAGTTATCATAAGCTTTACCAGATTGATGTATCCGTGGTGCGCTATTTTACGGTTTTTGGACCCGCCGGTCGTCCAGATATGTCCCCTTATCGATTCATTAAATGGATCGCCGAGGAAAAAACTATCCAAATGTTTGGAGACGGTTCTCAATCCCGTGATTTTACTTATGTGGATGATATAGCTCGGGGAACCATTTCCGCTACTCAAGATGTGGGATTTGAAATCATCAATCTTGGTGGAGGCAGAAATCCCGTTTCCCTAAACACCATCATTTCCAAGTTGGAAGAGTTATTGGGTAAGAAAGCAAAGATTGATCACAAGCCCTTCCATGTGGCCGACCTGATGGAGACTTGGGCAGATATTTCCAAGGCTAAAAATTTATTGGGTTGGGAACCCCAGGTTTCACTCGATGATGGGCTCGAGGAATCAGTTCAATGGTATATGGATAACCAACATTGGCTCAAGGAGGTACAGGTCTGAGTGCTATACCAGAGATTGCCCTGGTAGGTTGCGGGTACTGGGGTAAAAACCTCTGCCGCAACTTTCATGCTTTAGGTGCACTTGCCGCTGTGGTCGATGCCACGGAGAACGGGCAAGCAACTGCCCGAACCATTGCTCCTGACATCCAAATAACCGATAGCTTGGATGATGTGCTGAGGAATGATCAAATAAATGGGGTTGCTCTGGCAACACCTGCAGAGACCCATTCCGAATTAGCGATCCAAGCTATGCAGGCAGAAAAAGATGTATTTGTCGAAAAACCCATGGCCTTGACCTTGGAAGATGCTGAAAAGATGAAAAAGGTAGCGGAGGAAACAGGACGCATTCTTATGGTTGGTCATCTTCTTGAATACCACCCTGCGGTTCTCAAACTTCGAAAAATGATCGCTTCAGGAGAGTTGGGCAAAATCAATTATATTTACTCCAACCGTTTGAACTTTGGGAAGGTGCGGACCGAGGAAAATGCCCTTTGGAGTTTCGCACCCCATGATGTGGCGGTCATTCTTCGTTTGATGGGAAAGGCACCGGTAGAGGTTTCCGCTTGTGGTGGATCTTACCTTACCAGTGGAATTGCAGATACTACTCTGTCCAACCTGAGGTTCGAAAACGAATCCCGGGCTCATATTTTTGTCAGTTGGTTACACCCTTTCAAGGAGCAACGTCTCGTCGTTGTAGGAGATAAAAAGATGGCGATCTTCAATGATGTTGCTCCCTTTGGGGAAAAACTTCAACTATACCCGCAAAATGTTGAGTTCGATGGGCCAATGCCCATTCTCAAAAAGGAAGATGCAGAATTTGTAGAGCATGCAAACACCGAGCCATTGCGTGAGGAATGCAACCATTTCCTGGAATGCATCCAATCCAGAAAGCAACCCCTAACCAATGCCCAATCTGGTATTGATGTATTACAAGTTCTGCACGCCTGCCAGAAGAGCATTGAACAAAATTGAGCACCAGTTTCATTATGAGTAATTCTAGTCCATTAAAAATTCATCCATCTGCAGTCGTGGATGAGGGGGCAGTAATTGGTGAAGGTACAGCCATTTGGCATTTTTCTCATATTTGTGCGGGTGCAGTTATTGGAAATAGTTGTTCGCTTGGTCAAAATGTATTGGTAGCAGACAACGCCTGCCTCGGAAACAATGTGAAGGTACAAAACAATGTAGCAATTTACGGAGGTATAACCGTAGAGGACGATGTCTTCCTCGGACCTTCCTGCGTGCTCTCCAATGTGACCAATCCCCGTTCGCAAGTGAGTCGAAAATCACTTTACGAAAAAACCCTGATCAAGCGAGGAGCAACGATAGGAGCCAATGCCACCATAGTCTGTGGAATTACACTCGGTCGCTACTGCTTTATTGGTGCTGGTGCCGTCATCACAAAAGATATTCCATGTTATGGGTTGGTATTAGGCAACCCCGGTAAATTGTCAGGTTACATGAGCCGCCATGGGCACAAGCTTACTTTTAACGAGTCGGGTAGGGCAACCTGTCCAGAATCAAAGTTTGTGTATGAAAAAGTAGATCAGCAAGTCAGATGCTTGGATTTGAATGAAGATGAACCTTTGCCCACCGACCTTTCTATTGGGTCACAGGGTTACGATTCTTTTAAAAGCTAAGTGACTCACCAAAATAAAGACAAAAAAATCAAGAAATGCTATTCGCTTACTTGAAAGTATGGAGTCGTTGAAAGAAGGAAAAATTATCGAGACTAGCCTTTCTGAACTACCTCATAAGTAACCACTTTTTTCTATTAACATTCTAACATGCCTGTAGCCCTTATCACCGGAATTACCGGGCAAGACGGTTCTTATCTTACGGAATTGCTTTTGGAAAAAGGATACTCTGTGCATGGTGTTGTTCGGCGGTCCAGTTCGATGAACCGTTGGCGGATCGACCATTTGGTCCAAGATGAAAATATTTATGGTAAGTCGCTGTATTTACATTATGCCGATTTGTCCGATGATGCATCCCTTCGCCGAATTTTATCCAAAGTAAATCCAGATGAAGTCTATCACTTGGCAGGCCAAAGCCATGTGGCCTTGAGCTTTGAGATACCTGAGCTTACTACGCATGAAATCGCCAATGCGACCCTCAAACTTTTGGAGATTTGCCGGGATCAGACAAAACCGCCCAAAATCTACCTCGCGGGTTCCTCAGAAATCTTTGGTCATGCACAAGAATCCATTCAGACAGAAGAGACTCCGTTTAACCCAACCTCTCCCTACGGAGTTTGCAAAGCATTCTGTGTGCAAATGGGTAAGGTTTACCGCTCTGGATATGGTATGCATGTATCCAATGGCATTCTCTATAATCACGAATCTCCACGACGTGGAGAAAACTTTGTTACCCAAAAAATTGTTCGGGGTGCGGCATCGATTGCCCAAGGAAAGACGGAATTTTTAGAACTTGGTAATTTGAATATTGAGCGGGACTGGGGATATGCACCGGATTATATTTTGGGCATGTGGATGATGCTCCAGCAGGAACAAGCCGATGATTATATTTTAGCGACTGGAAAAACTCATAAGCTTTCCGATTTCCTCCAACTTTCTTTCGAATATTTTGGACTCGATCACGAGAAACATATCCGGATTAACCCGAAATTTGTTCGCCCGAATGAACCTGTTCAACTCTGTGGCAATTCATCCAAGGCTGAAAATATACTCGGATGGAAGCCATCTGTTACATTTGAACAAATAATAAAGAGCATGTGCGAAGACGCCGAAAAATGAAATTAACCTTGAAAATCTTAAATATGAGGAAAGATTTTCAAGGGAAAATTTATTTTGCATACCCTGATTTTACACACTATTTTCGTGTAACATGAAAAATGTGACAATTACGCTAGAAGAAAATGTAGCCAAGTGGGCGAAAGTTTGGGCAGCCAAGCACGATTCCAGTCTTTCTCGAATGTTGGGGAACGAATTGAAAACAAAAATGAAACTCGATCTGGATTATGATAGGGCCAAAGAATCATTTCTGTCAAAAAAGCCACAACTCCTAAGTTCCCCCAGAGATAAATATCCTTCGCGTGAATCTCTCTATGACTGAGAATACTTTTGTTGATACTAATATTTTTGTCTACTTTCGAGATTCTGCGGACGAAAGTAAGCAAACGATTGCTTCGGAGTGCCTTTCAAAACTCTGGGAAAATAAGACTGGGTATATTTCAACTCAAGTTTTGAACGAGTACTTTGTTACCGTAACCAAAAAAATTAGAATACCCCTCTCAACCTCAGATGCATGGAGCGATATCGAAGAGCTTGAAAAATGGAATCCAGTAAATATGAACTTCGATCTTCTCAAGACTGCTTATCAAGCTATTAGTACCTATTCGCTGTCTTGGTGGGATGCCTTAATCATTGCGGCGGCCAATGTTTGCGGATGTAAATCAATTCTTAGCGAGGATTTCTCTACAGAAAAGGATTATTTTGGAATCAAGGTAATCAATCCTTTTGTCTCTTGACTTGGCCCTTTTCACCTTCACCTCCTTACCCTCTATTCTTAGTAAACTAGGAGACCTTTAGGGAGCTTTCCGTTTTTTCATGTCCGACTACCAAAAAGATAAACCTATTCTTTCGATGAAGGTGCTCAAAGGACCCAAGCAAATCGAGAGAGAAAAAAAAGAAACCATATGGGATCGTTTTGAAAGGTTGCAACGAAGTCTTGCACCATTAAGGAGAGGCAAACAAATTAAAAGAGGAGTTTATCGTATCCGAAGAACTAGCATCGAGAGATCCTGAACCAAGCGATCTCGTAAAAATCTGCAAGGCACTAAACGAGCAGGGAGCAAAATATGTTGTAATTGGAGGAATGGCTATGGTTCTCCACGGATTCAATCGAGGAACAGAAGATATTGACTTACTTGTTGATAAAGTAGCTTCTAATATTTCCTTATTGAAGAAAGCACTATCCATTCTTCCTGATAATGCTATTCGAGATGTTCTTGATAGCGATGTGGAAAAATATGAAGTTGTTCGAGTAGCTGATGAAGTTGTGGTTGATTTTATGGGTAGTGCATGTGGAATCGATTTCAAATCTGCAGAAAGTCAAATTGAGTGGCATGAACTTGAGGGTGTAAAAATACCCTTTGCCTCAGCTGAACTAATGCTTAAAACAAAGCAGACTTTGCGAGAAAAAGATGAAATCGATCGCCTTTATCTTCGAAGAATTCTAGGACAACTTTAATTTATGCAATTCATTGATCTAAAATCCAGACACCAACTCATTGGTGATAAGATTAATGCCCGTATTCAAAAGGTGATGTCACATGGCCAATTTATATTGGGTCCGGAAGTTCGTGAGGTGGAGGAAAAACTGGCTCAATACACCGGTTCCAAACATTGCGTAACCGTATCCAGTGGTACCGATTCTTTGCTCATTGCATTAATGGCCTTGGGCGTTGGGGCAGGGGATGAGGTCATCACTGCTCCCTACACTTGGATCTCCACCGCAGAAGTCATTGCTCTTCTGGGTGCGAAGCCTATATTTGTGGATATTCGTCCAGATACCTGGAATATGGATGAGACTCTATTGGAGGCTGCCATTACCGATAAGACCAAAGCAATTATGCCAGTATGCATCTACGGACAATGCCCAGATATGGATGCCATCAACGAGATTGCAAAGAAATATAACTTACCTGTTATCGAAGATGCCGCACAAAGCTTTGGTGCTACTTACAAAGGTAAAAAATCCTGTAATCTTTCTAATATCGGTAGCACTTCCTTCTTCCCGTCCAAACCACTTGGATGTTACGGCGATGGGGGAGCACTTTTTACCAATGATGATGAACTGGCAGAGAAGTTCCGCTGGATCCGGGTACATGGACAGGAACGCAAGCATCATCACCCGATATTGGGCATTAACGGTCGTATGGATACCATTCAGGCAGCCATCCTTTTAGAAATTCTAGAAGTGTTTCCCGATGAAGTCAAAAAGCGGAAGAATCTTGGCCAAACTTACTCAGAAGGCTTAGCAGGAGTGGAAGGCGTACGTACACCAAGCATCGGAGCAAATAACACCTCGGTCTATGCCCAGTATACGATCCTATCTGATCAACGAGAAGAGATTCAACAATCTTTCAAAGATAAAAATATTCCATCGGTTTCCTACTACTCCGTACCCCTTCATCTACAGCCGGTTTTTGAAAATCTTGGACATAAGGATGGTGGTTTTCCGATCGCTGAAAAAGTGGCAAACCAGTGTTTAAGTTTACCGATGAGTCCATACCTCACTCAGGAAGATCAGGCAAAGGTGATTGACGCGATCTCCAAAATAGAAAAATCCTAATCTCAATATATATCTTTAAATTCTATCATGCCTAAAATAACCCTCAATCTTGAAGACATCATCCTTCAGGCATTGAAGCTCAAATCTTCTGAGACGAAGCAGTCCATGTCGGAACTTGTAAATGATGCTCTCAAGGCTAGCCTGCAGGAAGACCTAGAGGACATAAAATCTTGGGAAGAGCGTAAAGGTGAAGATACTTACGATTACGAAGAATTTCTTGAATTACTCAAGAAGGAGCAAGTAATTTAGAAAATGCTAAATTTAGTTGATACCCTTAAAGCCTTGTTAGATTAATTTATGATTCCAGATTTTATAAATCACAGATCAGATAAAATTAAGGAAATCTGTAAGAATTACCGAGTTAATGCAGCTTATGTATTTGGATCTGTATTAACCGATAAATTTTCGGATAAAAGTGATATTGATTTGGTTGTAGATTTTAAAAGAAAAGATTTTAACGGTTCTTTCGATCAATTCATGGATTTTAAAACTGATATGGAACAATTGTTCCAAAGGCGGGTAGATTTAATTTCCCAGAAAACGATTCGGAACGAAATTTTAAGAAATGAAATCAATACATCTAAAGTACTCATTTATGGTGCATAGAGTTGATAAATTATCGTGACCACCCTCACCAAATTCCCAGGCACCCTTGCCCGTTATCAGGACCAAATGATTGATGTGTTTGCCCATGCTGTACCGGCCAAAAAATTTCAGGTTTTTTTATTTGGTTCCCGTGCACGGGGGGAAGAGGAAGAAGGTTCCGATGCCGACCTTGCCATAAGTGGAGAAGGGATTGACCGGTGCGATCTATCTCTCATTCGTGAGCAATGGGAATATTCTACTATTCCTGTTATGCTCGATCTTGTAGATTTACAAGACATCAATGCTGCTTTGTACGAACAGGTCGAAAAAGAAAAAGTATTACTTTGGACATCCAACTAAAAAGGGAACAAACCGAGCGGGCACTGGCGAGTTTACAGGAATTGATACCTTCTTATTTGGAAGACAAAGAAAATATCATTTTGAGAGATGCTATGATTCAAAGATTTGAATATAGCACGGAAGCATTCTGGAAATATTTAAAGGCTTATTTGCTTACCGAGCATAATTTACCCGCCAACAGCCCAAGGGAGGTCATTCGTTTAGGACTGAAAGCAAAAATATACAGCGAAGAGATTTCTAAGGAACTTCTGCAAATGCTGGATGATCGTAACCTTACTAGCCATACCTATGTCGAGGAACTTGCAGAATCCATCGCCGGTTGCATACCAGCATATTCCAAGAATATGCATGCGGTGATGAATCAACTTTCTAATACTTAGTTTTGAACCAGGAACTTAAAGATAATCTTATTAAGTGGGCTGAAAAGCGTGGTGATATTGATTTGATGATTATCTTTGGTTCTCGAGCAAAGGGGAGGGAGCGTCCCGATAGTGATTTGGATCTCGGTATTTGGACTTCATCCAAGTGGAGTGTAGATTTTCATCGAGAATGCGTGGAGCAAATTACAGCTTTTATGCCCGTTCCGATCGATCTGATCGATCTGTCAAAAATGGATGGTCCACTTCTTCAAGAGATTTTGTGCAACGGTAAGAAGATTTATCAGCAACAAGACCACTTGCTTGGTGTGCTTTATGTCCGGCTTATGGATTGGCGTACTGATTTCATGCCTGCCTGGGAGAATATGCTCGATCAGCGGAGAAAGAGATTCTTAGCTAAGAAAAATCAAGCTACCGTTTCCTAATGAATTCCATCGTCATAAAAACAAAGCTGGAAAGCCTCCGTAAGTGTTTGGATCGAATCGAGTCTAAAAAGCCTGAGACTCTGGAAGACTTGATTCTAGACATAGACACTCAGGATATCATTGCCTTGAACCTGGAGAGATCTGTTCAACTCTGTGTAGATATTGCCAACCATATTTTATCATCACTCGATGATGCACCGGCAATGTCTATGGCAGAAAGTTTTGAACGACTTTTCGAAAAGAAGATTATTTCGCATGAACTTGGTCAAAACCTCAAAAAAGCAGTTGGGTTTAGAAATTTATCGGTTCATGCCTACGATAAAATCGACTGGCATCTTGTTTGGAACATTCTTGAAGGTGATCTAAAGGATCTTGTGCATTTTCTTAAATGTGTGGAAAGTTTTGATGGGTAAATTCCTCAAAGAAAAAGATATTCCTTCGGTTTCCAACTACTCCGTACCCCTTCATCTACAGCCCGTCTTTGTAAATCTCGGACATAAGGAAGGAGATTTCCATGTTTCTGAAAAAGTGGCAAGCCAGTGTCTCAGTTTACCGATGAGCCCATACCTCACTCAAGAAGATCAGATGAATGTTGTAGAAATAATTAAAGATGCTTGATCCAGCTAAATATTTTATAAGCCCAAAATCTTCCATTAGAGATGCTATTGAGGTAATTGATAACGGTGCAGCACAAGTGGCTTTAGTGGTAAATTCTAATAACAAACTTCTTGGTCTTGTAACTGATGGCGATGTAAGACGGGGTATAATTAGAAACTTATCGTTAGATGATAAAATATCCTCAATTATGACTAAATCACCATTAGTTTTGTCTTTGGATGCAAAAAAGGCAGAAATTCTTCAATTAATGCGTGAGAAATTGATTCATCACATACCTTTGGTCGATGGTAATGGATGTATTTGCAGTCTCGAAGTTCTAGACGATCTTCTTAAAAAAAGAAGTCTGTCCAATCCTGTTGTTATTATGGCAGGCGGTAAAGGTGAAAGGCTAGGGTCACTTACAAAGAATTGTCCAAAACCAATGTTGGAAGTCAATGGTAAGCCAATCTTGGAAACTATTTTAGAAAAGTGTATCGATGCCGGATTAAGTAACTTTTACTTTTCTGTAAACTATCTGAAGAAAAAAATCATTGATCATTTTGGAGTAGGAGAAAAATGGGGTGTTAATATTTCTTATTTAGATGAAGACGAACCACTTGGAACATGTGGTTCGCTAAAGCTTCTACCGAATGATTTAGCTGATGACCTTTTGGTATTAAATGGTGATGTTTTGACTGATTTAGAATATGATCGTCTCATGGCTTATCATCAAAAATCAAGAAATTCCATGACGGTTTGTACCCGTTCACATCGCGTTATAATTCCGTTTGCAGTAATGACTTCATCCGACGCAAAGCTTGAAAGATTTGTCGAGAAACCAATGTATGATTTTCAGGTCAATGCTGGAGTGTATATCTTAAAGCCAAGTTTGATAGAACAAATCCCTTTGAAGTTTTTCAACATGACTGATTTGGTTGATAATTTATTAGATTCAAAATCAGCAGTCGGGGTTTTTCCTATACACGAAAATTGGAGGGATATTGGTAACCCTATCGATTTTAAGGAAGCTGTTGAATCTAATAGATAATGATTAGTTTTAATTGAAAACTTTAGGGTTAATTCCAGCTAGAGGAGGGTCCAAGGGTATTCCTAGAAAAAACCTCAAAAATTTATGTGGAAAACCACTTATTGCATGGACCATCGAATCAGCCTTAAAAAGTACAAAAATTGATAATGTTGTTGTTTCAACAGATGACGAAGAGATTGCTGACATTGCCAGAGAATATGGGGCAGAAGTTCCCTTTCTCCGACCATCTGAATTAGCTCAGGATTCAACTTCTGGAATTGCGCCCGTTTTACACGCAATTGAGCATTTACCGAATTTTGATTCGATATTGCTTCTTCAACCAACCTCACCATTAAGGGATGTAGATGATATTGATGGGGTTGTGAATTTCGCAATTCAAGAAGATGCTAAGTCAGTTGTTTCTGTCTGCAAATCGCCCGTTCATCCATATTGGATATACAAATCTGAAAACAAACTTCTTAAGCCTTTTTTAGAACATGAATTTATCGCTTGTCGCCAAGATCTGTCTCAAGCCCTTGCATTGAATGGTGCCTTTTATATGGCGAAAACTACTTGGTTCCTTGAAAATAAGAGTTTTGTTGGTTTCGATACCCATTTTTTTCTGATGCCCAAAAGCAGATCTTATGACATTGATGACAATGAAGATTGGATGGTGGTTGAGAGTATTTTATCAAGGAGGTTAAACCAAAAATGAAGAATGTTTTAGTTACTGGAGCCGATGGTTTTATCGGTTCTCATCTCGTCGATCTTTTGGTTTCTAAGGGCTTAAAAGTACGAGCTCTATCTCAGTATAACTCCTTTAACAATTGGGGATGGTTAGAAGATGTAAAATGCTTGAATGAGATAGAGGTGGTATCTGGTGACGTTCGTGATCCATTTTATTGCAAGGAAATCATGCAAGATGTTGATTGCGTATTCCACTTGGCCGCTTTGATTGCCATTCCATATTCCTACACTGCTCCTCAAAGTTATGTGGAAACAAATGTGACAGGCACCTTAAATATTTGTCAGGCAGCAAAAGAGCTTGGCGGAATTCGCGTAATACATACTTCAACAAGTGAAGTTTATGGTACTGCTCAATATGTACCGATTGATGAGAAGCACCCATTACAACCCCAATCCCCATACAGTGCTTCCAAAATAGGTGCAGATGCCATGGCGATTAGTTATTTCAATGCCTTTGAATTGCCGTTAACTATTGCACGCCCCTTCAACACCTATGGACCTAGGCAGTCTGCCCGCGCTGTCATTCCCACGATTATCTCGCAAATAGCAAACGGGGCAAAAGAAATTAAACTTGGTGATGTCTCTCCGACAAGAGATTTCAACTATGTTACGGATACTTGTCGCGGCTTTATTGAACTGGCAAATTGTTCTGATGCTGTAGGCAAAACTGTGAATATAGGATCTAATTATGAGATCAGTGTGGGAGATACTCTTAATTTGATTAAAGATTTAATGAAGAGTGATGTTACTTTTATCACAGAAGACCAAAGATTAAGGCCCGAGAAATCAGAAGTATTCAGACTTTGGTGTGATAATTCACTTATCAATCAACTAACCGGCTTTAAGCCCGAATTTTTTATCGAGGATGGCCTCCGTGAAACAATCACTTGGTTTTTGAACCCTGAAAACTTAAAGAAATATAAATCTGACATCTACAATACCTGAGCAGATACTTTCTGCTGTTAGAAAAGTCTGTGGGGATGGAAATGTCTTTCTACATGAACCTTCAGTTGGAAATTTAGAAGAGGAAATTGTTAATGATTGTATCAAAAGTACATTCGTTTCTTCCGTAGGTAAATATGTTGATCGATTTGAGCAAGAAATAGCTGAGTTTACTGGAGCGAAGTATGCCGTAGCTGTTGTCAATGGAACGGCTGCTTTGCACATATCTTTAATCCTTGCCAGTGTAAAAAAGAATAGTGAGGTATTGCTTCCAAGTCTCACCTTCGCGGCTACCGCAAACGCTGTGTGTTATGCCGGAGCGGTTCCTCACTTTGTAGATTCAGAGGAAGAAACTTTTGGGATTTGCCCCCAGAAATTAGACAGTTACTTATCCCATATTTTCGATATTCAGAACGAGGTTTGTATAAACAAAAAGACTGGTCGCCAAATTTCAGCTATTATTCCTGTACATATTTTTGGGCATTCATGTAAAATCGAAGATATTCTTGAGGTTTCAAGAAAGTATAAAATCGAAGTTGTTGAAGATGCTGCTGAGTCACTGGGTAGCTTTTACAAAGGCAAACACACTGGGACTTTTGGTAAGCTTGGGGCAATTAGTTTTAACGGTAATAAAATTATTACGACAGGTGGGGGTGGCATGATCATTACAGATGATAAACAACTTGCTCATCAGGCTAAGCATCTTACTACAACTGCAAAAGTTCCTCATAAGTGGGAATATGTTCACGATCAGGTAGGTTACAACTATCGTATGCCCAATCTCAATGCCGCTTTTGGCTGTGCACAATTACAGAGACTTCCCGAATTTCTTCAATCAAAGCGTGAATTATACGAAAGATACTGCGAGCAGCTCTCTGGTTTAAATGGTATTCGATTAATCAAAGAACCCTCTGGATGCAGCAGTAATTATTGGTTGCAAACTATCGTTTTAGATGAGCCTGATGAAGAGCTCCGCAATATCATTCTTACTGCCCTTAATGAGGCTGGTTTGATGAGTCGTCCAGCATGGACAGGACTTCATAAACTGGAACATTTTAAGGAGTCCCCAAAAATGGATATGAAAGTTGTAAGCACTTTGGAAAAAAGAATTATCAATATTCCCAGCAGTTCTTTTCTTTGTGAGTAACCAACAAAAAATTATTCTTCTGGGAGCTGGAGGTCATTGTAAATCGTGTATTGAAGTTATTTCAGACCTTTCTCAACACTCTATCTTTGGAATTATCGATAAAGATGGTTCTGATACAAAAAATATTCTTGGATACGATATTTTAGGTACCGATAAAGATTTAGATTCCTTAATCAAATACTGTACGAATGCTTTGATAACTGTTGGGCAAATAAAATCTCCAGCAATTAGAATCTCACTTTTTGAAAGAGCAAAAATGATCGGTTTTAACTTTCCTGTTATAGTGTCACACCTTTCCTGTCTTTCCAAATCTGCACAAATAGGTGAAGGAACAGTATTATTACATCACTCATTCATAAATTCTTCAGTCAGAGTAGGTACTAATTCTATTATCAACACAAAGGCTTTAATTGAACATGATTGCGAAATAGGATCACATTGCCATGTATCAACAGGAACAATTTTAAATGGTGGTGTAAGAGTTGAAGATCGTTGTTTTATTGGAAGTGGGGCAATTATTCATGAAGATATCACGATTGGCTCTGATTCAATTATATCTGCTGGTCAAGTTATTCGTAAAGATGTTCCATGTAGGTCTATCGTAAGATGAAAAGTGATGTTTTAAATAATACTCTTATTATTGCAGAAGCAGGGGTTAATCATAATGGATCGCTCCAACTGGCTTACCAACTGATTGATGTAGCTACTAAAGCAGGTGCTGACATTGTAAAGTTCCAAACTTTCAAAGCAGAAAACCTAGTTACCCACTCAGCAGCTAAAGCGGATTATCAATTGGAAACAACCGATAAAAAAGAAACTCAGTTTGAGATGATAAAGAAACTTGAGCTGAGCTATGACATGCATCTCAAACTAATTTCAAAATGTGATGAAATGGGCATCGGCTTTTCTTCCACCGGGTTCGATTCCTCAAGTGTGGACTTATTGATAGAATTGGGTGTAGGTTTTTTAAAGGTCCCTTCTGGGGAGATAACGAATCTTCCATATCTACGACATGTTGGCTCTAAAGGGCTGCCAATCATTCTTTCAACAGGTATGTGTGTAATGCAGGAGGTCAGAAATGCGTTAGAGGTACTAGAGGAGGCTGGGTCAAAAAAATCCGATATAACCGTCCTTCACTGCAATACTGAGTATCCTACACCTATGGAAGATGTTAACTTGCTTGCCATGTTATCTATAGAAAAAGAACTGGGAGTAAAAGTAGGATATTCCGATCATACACTAGGGATTGAAGTGCCGATTGCCGCTGCCGCCATGGGCGCAACTGTAATCGAGAAACACTTTACTTTAGATAGGGGAATGGAAGGACCTGATCATGCAGCGAGCCTCGAACCTGAAGAACTCAAGCAAATGGTAACATCGATTAGGAATATAGAGAAAGCCATGGGAGATGGGCAAAAGCTACCGAGCAATAGCGAACAAAAAAATATTTCTTTAGCGAGAAAGTCAATAATTGCATCTCGAGATATATTAGCCGGTGAAAAGTTTACAGAAGAAAACATAGCTGTGAAGAGACCTGGCACAGGTTTATGCCCGATGCGATGGAATGAATTGTTAGGGTTAAAAGCTTGTAAAGATTTTCAAACCGACGAATTGATATCAATTTGAAAAATATTTTAGTAGTAACTGGAACTAGAGCAGAGTATGGTTTGTTAAGATGGGTAATCGATGGGATTGCTAAATCTAACTTGCTAGAGTTGCAACTATGTGCGACTGGTATGCACTTATCCCCAGAATTTGGCTTAACTTTTCAAGAAATTGAAAAAGATGGTTACCAAATTGATTCAAAAGTAGAAATGCTACTAAGTGCTGACACCCCATCAGCTATTATAAAATCTATGGGGTTGGGACTAGTCGGATTTGCAGATGAATTTAGTAGATTAAAACCTGATCTAATAGTTATCCTAGGGGATCGCTTCGAAATCATGTGTGCGGCAACGGCAGCCACAATTGCAAGAATTCCCATTGCTCATTTACATGGTGGCGAGGCAACAGAAGGTTGTATAGATGAAGCTATTAGGCATTCAATTACCAAAATGTCTCACTTGCATTTTGTTGCTGCGGAAGAATACAAGAAAAGAGTAATCCAATTAGGTGAAAATCCTGATAGAGTTTTTTGTGTAGGGGGAATGGGAGTCGATAATATCTTAAAGTTAGATCTTCTATCCAAGCAAGAACTTGAATACGATTTAGGTTTTGAGCTTGGTAATAAAAGTATGTTGGTCACTTTTCATCCAGTTACTCTTGAGTGCAATACAACAGGTGAACAAATGAGGGAACTTCTTAATTCCTTATCCCAATTTACAGATTATAAGATAATTTTTACTATGCCTAATGCCGATACAGATGGCAGGGAAATCCATCAACTCATAGAAAGGTTTTGTTTGGACAATAACAATTGCCGAGCCTTTACCTCATTAGGGCAGTTAAGATACTTATCTTGTTTGAAGTATATCAACTTAGTTGTGGGTAATTCTTCCAGTGGCCTTTTGGAAGTACCAAGTTTTTTGATTCCAACCGTGAATATCGGTGATCGACAAAAGGGTCGGTTGAAAGCTGTAAGTATAATTGATTGCAAACCAGAAAAAAGCCAGATTACTGACTCAATTAAAAGAGCAGTTTCATCTGAATTTAAGGAGTTCTGTAAGCATGCTAAAAATCCCTACGGAAACGGCGGTGCAAGCGAATTGATTATTAGAGAGATCGAGGATACTGAGCTAGGAGGTATTATAAAAAAAGAGTTTTATGACATCAATTTTAGCTAAGAAACCACTTAGGATTATTCCAAGACTTGATATAAAGGGACCAAATTTGGTTAAGGGCATCCACCTAGAGGGATTAAGAGTGCTTGGTCAACCGCATGATTTTGCAAAATATTATTACGAGAATGGTGCGGATGAACTCTTTTTTCAAGATGTTGTGGCTAGTCTATATGGGCGAAATAGTATGTCGGAAATTATCCAAAAGACCGCTAATGAAATATTTATTCCTTTAACTGTAGGAGGTGGTATCCGAAATATAGAAGATATTACTAAAGTATTAAGATGTGGTGCGGATAAAGTTGCCCTTAACACCGCAGCAATGGGTAATAAAGATTTTGTTAGACAAGCGTCCGAGAAATTTGGGTCTTCAACTATTGTGGTTGCTATTGAAATCGTCCAGGAAACTGATGGTAGATATCTAGCTTATACAGATAACGGTCGTGAATATACAGGTGTTGATGCTGTAGAATGGTCAGAAGAAGTCGTCGAATTAGGTGCAGGTGAACTTGTAATAACTTCGGTCGATCGTGAGGGTACAGGAGGAGGTCCTGATTTATCATTGCTAGAGAAGATTGCTGAGAGGGTAGGCGTCCCGGTCATTGCACATGGGGGAGTTGGCAAAATAGACCATGTAACAGATCTTTTTGATAAAACACAGGTAGATGCTTGTGCAATAGCGTCGATGTTGCATTACAACCTAATTCATAAAAATAAAGTACAAAGAAGTTTAAGCTGTAATGAAGGGAATGTTGAGTTTCTGAAGAAAAATATTGGATTCAAGAATATTGATTTAATTGAAATTAATGAAATAAAATCAGAATTAGAGAAACATAACTTTTTTGTTAGAAACTAGTAATCTTATGCGTGAAGTAATAATTGTAGACTTTAACCTTGGTAATTTACATAGCGTTAAAAAAGCATGTGAAGTTTGTAATATTAAAGCTAAGATTTCCTCCCAAAGGGGCGATATCGAAAAAGCTGAAGCGTTAATTCTGCCCGGTGTTGGAGCATTTGGCGAAGCAATGTCTAATCTTAGTAAACTAAATCTAATCGATTCTATCAAAGGTTTCGTTGATTCAGGAAGACCTTTGTTTGGGATATGTATAGGACTTCAACTTTTGTTTAGCGAAAGTTCAGAGTTTGGACTTACAAAGGGATTAGATTTAATAAGTGGCAAAGTCGAAAAAATTAGTTTTGAAAATCAAGAAATTTATAAAAACTTTAGAATCCCTTTTATTGGTTGGAATAAAGTAGAGTTTAAAAATAAATCCACTTTGTTAGACCATGTTGAGAGTGGTAATTACTTTTATTTTGTACATTCCTATTATGCTAGGTTGGAAATTAGTTCAGATTTACTAGCTTCCTCCATGTATGGCGATCTACAGGTAACTGCGGCAATTGAAAGGAACAATATATTTGCTACCCAATTCCATCCTGAAAAGAGTGGAAACTCTGGCTTACAAATTTATCATAATTGGAAAAATAAATATAACTTAAATTAAATGAGCAGTACTACAAAATTAGAAGCATACTACGGATTACCCCAAGACGTGATTTTCTGTAAGAAGTGCGTAATGTCCAACCAACGTCCAGCATCTGCAATCGAATTTAAACATACAAGAGATAGCAAGAAAACTTCTAT
This sequence comes from Opitutales bacterium, assembly GCA_028045305.1. GTDB lineage: Bacteria > Verrucomicrobiota > Verrucomicrobiia > Opitutales > Seribacteraceae > Chordibacter. The sequence continues at coordinate 139,829 of JAOFTV010000004.1, forward strand.
GAATATAGACGAAGAAGGTGTTTGTGATGCTTGTAGGACTGCGGAGAAAAAAGAAGCTATAGATTGGGAGAAGCGTGAAAAAGATTTATTAAAGTTACTTGATAAATACAGAAGGACAGATGGACATTATGACTGTTTAGTTCCAGGAAGTGGTGGTAAAGACAGTGCTTACCAGTCACATGTCTTAAAATACAAGTACGGGATGAACCCTTTAACCATTACATGGCCTCCAATTTTATATACTGATTATGGTTATAAAAATTGGAAAAATTGGATCGATTCTGGATTTGATAATATATCATTTAATCGAAACGGAGATGTAATGAAATTACTAACAAAACTATCCATCGAAAATCTGCTTCACCCTTTTCAAACATTTATATTAGGTCAGAAAAATCTAGCTCCCAAAATTGCTGCTCTCTATGATATTCCGCTCATTTTTTACGGTGAAAATGAAGCAGAGTACGGTAACCCAATTGCAGATAATAATAGTTCTTTGCGTTCGAAATCCTATTTTTCATACGATAATCTTGAAGAAATTTATCTTGGAGGTGTCTCAGTCAAAGAGTTGTACGAAAAGTATGATTTAAAATTTCAAGACATTAAACCTTTTCTTCCCATAGAAGAATCCCTTCTTCGTGAAAAAGAGATTAATATTCATTATTTAGGTTACTATTTAAAATGGACGCCTCAGGAAGTCTATTATTACGCTGTGGAAAACACAGGTTTCAAAGCGAGACCCTTTAGAACCCAGGGAACTTATAGTAAATACAACAGCATCGATGATAAAATTGATGACTTACATTACTACACTACATACATAAAATTTGGAATAGGTAGAGCAACATACGATGCATCACAAGAAGTAAGAAACAAACACATTACTAGAGAAGAAGGTGTTGCTCTCGTTAACCGCTTCGATGGTGAGTTCCCTAATCGATATTTTTCAGAGATTATGGAGTATCTTGAAATAAAACAAGAAGACTTTCATAATTTATGTGACAAATTCCGTTCCCCTCACCTTTGGGATTACAATGATAATAATTGGACTTTAAAGAATAAAATTTATTAGTATTAATATTTTACATATATCAAACGGATCTAACAGAAATATATTAAGTCGTCTTAATAACGATTTCAAAATAAGTAAGAAGTTTCTTATTTCGGATTCTAAAGGTGATTTGGAGGTAGATGATTACCTTTATTTTAGAGATTGTACATTCGGTCACTTACAAAACATTAATTACTTTTCTGAAATTCCGCTTGATAATTATACTTTAAACAAACTGTCTGAATGCCAAATTAATTTTATGGTAATGATAGGTAGATATGAAAAATACGAAAATTTAATTCTATATAATGTAAGATTAAAACTCTACCATAAATTATTAAAATACTTTTTGAATTATCTTATTTTAAATGATGTTAATTTGGTTATATTTTTAGTACATCCACATGTTGGTTTTGATTATATTATTTATTGCCTATGCAAGTTTCTAGGTATTAAAACTATTATTATATATCGAACGACTATTTTAAAAAACGAGAATGTTTCGGTGTATTCATATAATTGTATAAAAGAACATATGGGTTATAAAATAGATGATTATATTTGTGAAAACTATCAATTATCGGATAGAGTTTT
>JAOFTV010000040.1 GCA_028045305.1 Opitutales bacterium
ATTGTGGGAGAATCAATCGCATCGGGGGCTACCCTGACAACGGGTAGCGGTTCATCTGCAGATTTACTCTTAACGAATGGAGCTTTGGCTCATATGGGGGCGAATACAAAGTTGGTTCTGACGGCTCTTTATCAGAAGAGTTTTAAGGGTACTAAACAGAAAGCGAGCGATCTGACCAGAGAGGTTAGTCCCAGTCGCACATCTCTCAAATTAGAGAAAGGTGACTTGGTGGTGGAGGTACGAAAGCTAAACAAAGAGTCATCCTTTCTCATTAGCACACCCATTGCCCATGCGGGGATACGAGGTACGCAATTTAAGGTAAAAGCAAGTGCCGACTCCGCGGAGCTATCTGTGCTGGAAGGGCGTGTCGATTTTTTGGATGCGGAACAACTGGCTACTTCAGTTGAGACAGCCCAAAAGGCAGGCGCTCGCAAAGGTGTGCCTGCCAAGCTGGAGGATATGAGTGCCAGTGAACAGGCGGAGGTGAAGCAGGCGGTGGAGCAGACCAAGCAGGCCTCGGTATCGATTGATTTGAACCGCTTGGCGAATACGGTGGATGGGTACGAACCAAAACCAAACTACATCGTTAAGTCGGCTCTCGATATGGAACTGATTTGGTGTCGGCCGGGAGGGTTTATGATGGGAGAGCCTGGAAAAGCTACTCCTGTTATTATGGAATATGGTTTTTACTTAGGTAAGTATGAAATTACAAAGGAACAATACTTTGCAATATATGAAAAACCTCCTCCCGATGTGGAACAAAATAAATTCCCTGCTTACATGTCTTGGAATCAGGCCAGTAATTTATGCGATATTTTAAATGAGAAAGAGAAAAATATATTGGCTCCTGGTTGGAGTTTTGTGATTCCTTCTAACAAAGAGTGGGAATACGTTTGCCGAGCGGGTACAACCACTCGCTTTTTTTGGGGAGATCAAAAAGGAGGAAAGCGGGCAAATGTTTCTGGGGTTGGAGGGAAAGTTTTGCCAGTCGGTTCTTTTCCACCAAACTTTTGGGGCTTTTATGATATGCACGGAAACTTATTTGAATGGAACTCAGACCAAAGAGGAGAGAATAAAACTTTAAGGGGAGGTTCATATACTCATCCATACGAATTCGCCACATCTTACAGAATATCATCCCAACCAGCGGACTATCGACATCCTCTTTTTGGTCTGCGAGTGGGGCTTCGAAAATTAGAATGAAAATCTGCAATATTGTCCCGACCCATCAATTGGGCCAGGGTATGGTTTCCCAGTGGGTGCCGTGATGGTTTGCTTGCTTGGGCCCGGGGGTACTTCTTCCGTTTTCCACAAATTTACGAAAGACTGCGGTCAACTGCTCGACGATCTCGGGGTGCTTGGTATGCAAATTGTTTGATTCCTTGGGGTCGGTGTCGAGGTCGTAAAGTTGGGTGGTAGGAAGATTCATCTTTCTGGCGACTGCTTCATTAGGGGTGCTCCACCCACCGGAGCCTCTGGAGAAGAGAAGCTTCCACCTTCCCATGCGTACGGCGAGTTTCCGGTAACGGACTGGCTGATGATCGCTTCATGCAAGGGGGTATCCGCTTGCCTTTTGCCCGAGAGTAGGGGCCAGAGGCTGACGCTGTCTTCCCCTGCATCCGCGGGGATGCGGTGGTTGATGATTTCCGCAAGGGTGGCGAGCAGGTCGGCCTGCACGATGATTTCATCGCTTCGGGTAGCGGGCGAAATTTGCCCGGGCCAGTGGACAATGAAGGGTACACGGTAGCCCCCTTCGTAAATATCCGCTTTGTATCCCCGCCAGTTTTCGCAGAGGTAAACGCCCTGCTTTTCGAGTGCATCAAAATCCGCCTTAGGGGAGGTGCCATTGTCGGTGGTAAAGATAACCAGGGTATTGTTTTCCTGATCGGTTTCTTTGAGGGCCCGGAGAACTTCACCCACCGCCCAGTCGGTTTCCAGAAGGAAATCGGCATAGTCCCCCAATCCGCTCTTTCCATTACACTGCTGGTCGGGAACGATTGGAGTGTGTGGGGAGGGCATTGGGAAGTAGAGAAAGAAAGGATTTTTCTTATTTGCCCGTGCCCGGATGTAGGAGGAGCATCTCTTTGTATTTTCAGGCAGCACCGCTTGGAGGCTCCAACCCTCCACTGCGGGGCCGTTGGATACGCCCACATACTGAGTTAATTTCAGCTCCCTAGCATTGGTGGTGGGGATGCCAAGCAAGTGCTCGTTTTCCTGCCAGGCAAAGGGGGGCCAGTTGGGGACATCATCCCCGAACCAATAATCAAACCCGATGGCATTGGACCCGCCGATGATGGGCCCGGCAAAATCGATCTCCTGGGCCTGATTGGTAAACCCACCCCCTTTTTATGGCTAGCTGTGCCCGAGGTGCCACTTGCCAATCATGCAGGTGGCATATCCTTCTTTCTTGAGCATGGCGGGAAGGGTCAGCCTGCCTGCTTCGATAAGTGGGCGTTCCCATTTGTTGACGATGGCCCGTTTTAGTTGGCTTCTCCAGTGGTAGCGACCGGTAAGCAAACTGTAGCGGGAAGGGGAGCATACACCGGATGCACTGTGGGCATCCATGAAGGACATTCCTTCCGATGCTAACTGGTCGAGGTGAGGGGTGTTTAGTCCTAATTTTTCGTTAAAGGTACGGACCGAATCTATGCCCATATCATCGGCATAGATAAGGACGATGTTGGGCTTTTCGTTGGCATGGGTTAAGGAGCCTAAGAGTAATAAGATGGATAAAAAACAGCAAATCCAACTCATAAGTAAAAGGAGAAAGGAAAGAATTGAAAGAGTCGGGAACTTTTATTCAGCAGGGCTGGTTTCCTGTTCATTTTTGTCCCGTGAGGTAGCTATCGCCAGCCAGGCAACGAGTCCTCCAATGGCAAGCAGTACAATTCCACAGATTGGCCAGGCAAAAACTTTGTAAGAGAAACCAGGTTCGAGCAAAGACTCGCCGGGATTGTTCGGCATGTAAAATACAGTAACTTTTTTTCCTTTGTGATATTTTTTGGCAATTTTTTGTGCGGCTGCTTTAACATCTGCATTACTGCTGTAACGGGTAACTCCCATAACAGTGACGCTTTTGGATTTACCCAAGTAGCCATGATCCGAATAGCTAATCCGGGTGCCCGTAAATGGTTTGTTATTCACTGAATAAGTGTAAGCAACTTTGGGCTGATACCTCCTTTGATTGAGAGGTGTTTTTTTCGAGCTCGAACTAGTTCTCTTAACTTTTTTCTCTTCCACGCGTGATTCGATGATCTTGCCATCGACCGATGGCCAGTCTGTGCTGGCAAAGGAACGCATGACTGCCCGCCAGCCAAAGAAAGAGGCTGCGCAGCCACCTGTAAGGAGTAGAAGGATGAAACTCCAAAGCAAAAACTTTTTCATAGGGCAATTTCTAGAGAATATACGATCTGTTACCCTGATAAGGGAAATTTATTCCAATCGCTGTGGATCTAATTATGGAGACTAGGTTACATGCCTAATTTAAGGACACGGGGTCCAGAAGTACATTAGAATCTTCAAGGAGGTAGGACTCCCCGAGATCAGTAAGAGCGGTTTCCAAGGTTTCCTTCTGCCAACTGGGATGGCATAGAGATGGGTTGAGGTCGTGAAGGGGACGAAGTACGAAGTCGCGTTGTAAAATGCCGGGGTGTGGGAGTTGCAGATCGGGAAGGTTTAGGGTTTCGTCTCCATGTAGCAAGAGGTCGAGATCGATTACACGCGGGCCGTTTTCCCGGATCACTTTTTTACCCAGCTTTTGTTCGATTTCCTGCAAGCAGGCGAGCAGGTCGAGAGGAGGAAGCTTAGTCGATATCTGAGCCGCGGCGTTATAAAAATCCGGCTGTTCAGAAAAGCCGTATGGTTTAGAACGATAGAGTTTGGAAACTTTTAAAACCTTTGAGAATGCACTAACTAATTCAATAGCTTTGCGAAAGGTAGCTGGTGGGTCTCCAAGGTTGCCACCCAACCCAAGATAGACCTCAGCACTCAACTTCTACTCGGATGGCAGACAAGCCGAGCTTATTGACATAGCGCGGTTTGTTGATGATCAATCGCACGGAATCGGCCGGGAATTTTTCCTTCAGTCCTTTGCTCAGTTGGTCGGCCAAGCGTTCGATGGTTTTGCCATCGTAATTTCCACAATAATCACGGATGTGTTCAATGACATCGCGATAGTCAATCCCGTCCGCCAAATCATCGGACTGAGAAACCTGAGCAAAGGAATGTTCGATCTCCACAGATAAGGTGAGGTCTTGCGGAGCGTATAATTCCTCCTCCAATAGTCCGATGCGGACCATGACTTCAATATCTTCGAGTACGATCTTTCCCATAGTTTTAAAATTAGAATGGGAGATTTCTACTCGGTTGGATCGATCAGGGCGAGCCCCTTTGCCACTTCCAATGCTTGTACGGTTTCGCGAACATCGTGGGCACGGATTATTTCTGCACCCCGGGCAACCCCGGCAAGGGCAGAACAAAGGGAACCTCCCAAACGGTCCAGGGGATCGGGGGCGTTGCAAAGATGATCAATCCAGGACTTACGCGAAGATCCAAGCAGGATGCCCCAGCGAGGATCAATCAATTCATCCAACTCTCTCATTAATGCGAGGTTGTGTTCAAGGGTCTTACCAAATCCGATTCCCGGATCGATCCAGAGCCTGGGAAGTTCGAGGGCTTGGAGGTCTTCTGCCTTTGCATCAAAAAAGGCTCGTACTTCCTCAACCACATCATCGTACTTTGGAGAGTCCTGCATGGTTTGGGGCGACCCTTGGGTGTGCATCAAAACATAACCTGCATGGAAGCGGGCAGCATGTTCGAGCATGTCTTGGTTACCCCCTGAGACATCGTTTAGGATGGAGACACCGGCTTGGAAACCAGCAAGGGCAACCGCTGGTTTAGTGGTGTCGAGCGAAAGAACAAAGTCTTCTTTGAGTAAGCTTTCGATAACGGGGAGAACGCGGGCGAGTTCATCCTGCTCGCTAACGGGTTCGCTTCCCGGGCGGGTACTTTCTCCACCGAGGTCGATGATTTGAGCACCTTGTTCGACCATGTGGCGTGCATGGGCAACTGCATCTTCAGGGCTGAGGAATTGACCGCCGTCGGAAAAAGAGTCCGGAGTGAGGTTTAATATCCCCATCACCGCTGGGAAGTGAAGACTGACGGATTGACCGTTTAATTGATAATCAGGCACAGGTTCCTTCAATCAGAGAATCGTACATTTGGCGAACCTGATTGAATAGGATGTCCCCACGGGAATGCCATCCGAGTTCGGAGAGGGCACTAAGAGGGGCAACTCCTCGACCCGTTCCACAGAGAAGAATTTCATCAAAGTCGGAAAGGTCGTTGTCCTGAGGCGCACCCCGGGTAATGGAAAATTCGGAATTCAAAAGAGGAAGGAGTTTACGGAGTACGATTCCTTGAAGAATGAATTTTTCTGGAATTAACAAGTTTTTGCCTTTGGCAAAGATAAGATTCGAGGTGGCGGTTTCACGTAGGTCATTATCCTTGGGATCGATGATCACCCAGTCCTCCTTCTCCACCTCCAATTCGGACAGGGCTCCATAGAGGTCTTTTTCTGCGGTCGATTTAGCCAAGGGTTCTGGTCGGCGATAGTTTAAAAGCCAACCCTCTACGGGATTGCCATCTGAATTTGCCGGGCGGTCACTCAATCCAATCAGATCTTCAAATAAACAAATTCGCACGAGGCCGGAATAATCATTCCCGAGATCATTAAGGTAAGAATTTAGCCGTCCCTCCATTCATGGCTAAGGTCAATTGGTCACCTTTCAAAGAAATAAATTTGGCTTTAAGTTCGCGCCCATCAGAACTCGACCAGTCATGCTCAACTTCTAAAGCTTCAGGTCCTAGAATGTCCTCTGGAATTGCTGCTAAAATTTCGTCAAATGGAGAAGAGGGAGCAGCTGCGGGTTTTGGCTTGGGGGTTGAAGATAATTCTTTGGCCAATGCCTGAGATTGTGGAGAAAGTGAACTCATAGGTAAAGGAAAGACCTTTCCATCCCATTTTATGGTCACCGTCTTTCCATCAAAACTAATAAAGGATGCGGTCAAGGTGCGACCTTGAGTATCCGTCCACGGGTGAAGGGTTTCATCCTGACCCATGCTCGTAGCAAAGGGAAGGATAAGAATGAGGGCTAATAGGTAGGGCTTATTCATGCTTCCTGTGGTTTTGGTTCTTCGTGTTCGAGTTCCCATGATAAAATGGTTGATATCTTTTTTTGATCCCAAGGATGGAAAACGTCAAAAATTTTTCCCGGATTTAAAATTTTGTTTGGATCAAGAGCCTCTTTAATCGCCAGCATTGCCTGCCACTCTGCTTTGTTAAATTGTTCGCGCACGAAAGGAGTCTTGGCCAGTCCCACTCCATGTTCCCCACTAATCGCCCCCCCAAGTTCGATGACTTTGCTCATCAATTCTTTAAGGGCGGATACCGCACGACTGGTTTCCACGGAATTTTCTTCATCGTACATTAAATTAACATGCAAATTGCCATCTCCACAGTGTCCAAACACTCCAATTTTGATTCCATAACCTGCTCTTAACCTTTCGACTGCCCCAACTAATTCCACTTGTTTGTCCAAGGGCACAACCACATCTTCATTTAATTTTGTAGTGGCCAGTTTTTTCATGGAAGAAGATCCCTGGCGCCGGACTTCCCACAATTCCTCTGCCTCCTCCAAGGAGTGAGCGGAACGATAAGCAAGGGCAGTCTTTTTTAACCAGCCTTCCAATTTCTTGGCCTGCTCATCCAACTGGCTTTCCGAACCGTCCAGTTCGATCAGAAGCATAGGATGGGGAGCAATACCGGGAAAAACATCCGTACCGACATATTTTTGCAGGCAATCAATCGTCCACCGGTCGAGGTATTCGAGGATGGAAGGTCGTAGACCAAGTTTGCGAAGTTCCCCAGGTGAGGACAAAGCAACCTCATCGCTTTCAAAAACTCCAAGAAAAGTACGTGTGCCTGGAGGAAGATCCACAAGTCGTAAAGTTGCCTCGGTTACCACGCCTAACGTACCCTCGCTTCCAATCCACAAATCCCGCACATTGTAACCGGTGGCAAACTTGCGGGTCGCCCTGCCCCACTCCACATATTCTCCACTTGCGAGATAACCTGCCAGGGACAGTACATAGTCCCGCGTCACCCCATACTTCACACAGCGCAGACCACCTGCATTACAAGCGATATTCCCCCCAATTGTACAAAATTTCTTGGACGATGGATCGGGCGGATAAAACAATCCACTTTCGGCTGCCAGGCTTTGCAAATCGGCCACCACTACCCCCGGACCGCATCTTGCCAACTGATTGTTCTCGTCGATTTTCAAATGGTTCAATTTCGAAAGATCAAGCACCCATCCGCCCGCTATTGGGGTCGCTCCACCCGTAAGGGATGATCCTGCACCTCTCGTGGTTACGGGGATTGCATGCTCATTCGCAATCCTCAGGACATCTCCAACCTGCTCGGCTTTATTAACCCGGATAACCGCATCAGGAAGGAAGCTAACCTTGAGCCCGTCATAGGATGCATCCTCTCTGGCTTGTTCCTCCCATTCGACACAATCGCCTAAAAGTTCAACGAGCTTGGATGAGGCATCAGCTATGGCAGTATAATCTTTCATTGTTCCAAGTGCTTATTCAAATACGAATACTTAAACCATGCAAGAAACGATCCATCCATTAGAACTATTCTTTAACCTTTCCAGAGTTCATCCAAGCAACGAGCAGTGACCCCATTAATAATTGAAACAAATGATAAGCAGTTATGGGGACAATTATGGAAGCTAAGAGCGAATCGTTAACATTTGCAATTATTGCAAAAGCCAGGGGTATGCCGGTTGCCAAGGATTTTTGGGATATTATGAAGTAAGCACTTACCCGGATTCCTTTATCTTTAGAAATAACTCTGCCTGCTAGCCAGGCAAGAGCGGACATTCCAATCCAACAAACTAGCAAAGAAATGATTAATTCGTCCCAACC
>JAOFTV010000041.1 GCA_028045305.1 Opitutales bacterium
GCGAACTCAGTCTTTCCAAAGATGGCACCCTGCTGATCAAACCCTTGCGTGAACTCAAAAAACTCCGCAGTGATGAAAAGACGGTTGCGGACCTCACGGTCAAAAGTGACTCCTCTCATAGGCTCATGGGCATTTCCGGCGACACCATGGAACTGGAGATCGTGCTGGATACTCCCACGGCCAGGGAATACGGAATCAAGGTGCTGTGTGATGAAGAAGGTAACAACGGCCTAAACATCTCATCTGGCAAGGGTAGTAAGACCCTCAATGTCGGCTATATCGATCCGCCCTTCGAGCTACAGGAATGGGAAGACCTCACCCTGCGCATCTTCATCGATAAGAACATGATCGAGGTGTTTGCCAACGACCGCCAGGCCGCCGTGGCGTGGCACGACTATAAACCGCAGGATCTGCAGGTCAGCCTGTATAGCAAAGGGGGCGACTTGAAGGTCAAGAAGGTCTCCGCCTGGCAGATGAAGTCGATTTATCCCAAAACTGGTAATGGGGTAAGTGAGAACGCCCAATGAACGTAACAAACAACATTCTAACAACTCTCCTCCTTACCCTCATCACCTCCGGGTGCAGCGCGCAGGAGCCGAAGACGGTCATCGATACCCCGGCGATGCCGGAGAATCCGCCCGAGACCTGGCTGACCTATCACCTGGCGCACCCCGAAGCAGAAGGAACCGCAACAGCCTTCGACCCCAATCCTGCCTTTTTCTGGAAGGGTCGTTACCACCTGCACTACATCTACAAACATCAGACGGGGTCTGTCTTGGCTCATGTTTCCAGTGACGACATGGTGCACTGGAAGTGGCATCCCACCGTATTGGGGCCAACAACCATGGGCCACGGCATATGGAGCGGAACAGGTTTCATCACCAAGGACGGGCGTCCTGCTATGGTCTATTTTGGCCATAAATCCGAGCGAAACTGGATTTCCTATGCCCTGGACGACAAGCTCGACCAATGGAGCAAGCCGCATGAGATGTTGCCGCATGACAAGGATGGCAAGCCCATGACCGATATGTCTTATTTCGACCCCGATCTCTGGATCAAGGATGGCATCTACTACGGACTCAACGGTCGCAACAGACGTTCCTCCGCAGTGATGATGAAGTCTGAGAACCTGAAGGACTGGGACTATATAGGTGAGTTATTTCACCCAGACTTCGACGAGGAAAAGCTTGGGGTCAGTAAAGACGAGGACGTCTCCTGTGCGAACATATTCAAGCTGGGGGACAAATGGGTGCTTATTTGTATCAGCCACAAGCTGGGTTGTCGCTATTTCATTGGGGATTTTAAAGACGAGCAATTCCTGCCCGAGCAGCATGGCATGATGAACTGGGGCGCCTGGGACTTTATGGCTCCCGAATCCCTGCTGACGCCAGACGGCCGGCGAGTGATGTGGGCCTGGTGCACCCCGAGGGTTGCCCCCATTCAGGAATTCGCCAGAGAGAAGAACTTTTATAAGCTTTTGCAAGACAAGATCCAAACCGGCATCCAGTCCCTGCCCCGGGAGCTGAGCTTGTCTGAGGATGGCAAGTTGCTCATCAAACCCCTGCGTGAACTCAAAAAACTCCGCAGCGATGAAAAAACCTTAAAGGACATTACGGTCAAAAGTGACACCACTCACATGCTGGAGGGCATTTCCGGCGATGCAATGGAACTGGAGATCGTCATAGAGGCTCCCGCAGCGACTGCTTTCGGCATCAAGGTGCTGGCTGATCAGGACGGCAATAAGGGTTTCACGATCTCATCGGGCAAGGGCAGCAAGACCTTAAATGTCGGCTATATCAACCCCCCGTTTGAGCTTGAAGAGGGCGAGGATCTCACCCTGCGCATCTTTATAGACAAGAGCATGATCGAGGTCTTTGCCAACGACCGTCAGGCCGCCGTCGCCTGGCATGAATACGATCCAAAGGATCTCCACGTCAGTTTGTTTAGCAAAGGCGGCGACCTGAAGGTGAATAAGGTCTGCGCCTGGAACATGAAGTCGATTTACTCAACCACTAGAAACAAATAATGACCCAGACTCATACGATGCGTTCAACTTCTAAAATTCATTTACCTGGAGTTCTTCTGTTAGCCATCTCCCTCGTTTTTGCTGCCAAAGCATACGCAGATCAGCCCCCCAATATCGTCCTGATCCTGAGCGACGACCAAGCGTGGACGGACTATGGTTTTATGGGGCATGAGGCGATCAAGACGCCACATCTCGATAAGTTGGCGAGTCGCAGTGTTGTCTTCAAGCGCGGCTATCTGGCAGCACCGGTCTGCCGCCCATCGCTGGCCTCGATGGTGACGGGACTGCATCCGTTTGATCATGGCGTAACCGGAAACGACCTTTCGCTGGAAGCCAGTGGTCGGGCCAAGGAGCGTCGTCAAGAGCTCGATCAACCGCTTCAGGATGGTTTCTACAAACATCCCGGTTTTATTGAACTGCTAAGGTCAAACGGCTATCTTGCGCACCAGTCCGGAAAATGGTGGGAAGGTTCCTGGAAGGATGGTGGCTTCACGCACGGCATGAAGATGGAGGGGCGGCATGGAAGTAAAGAATCGCTGGCGATCGGCCGTGAAGGGCTCAAGCCCGTGACCGATTTTGTGGATATGGCGGTCGGGCAGAATAAACCGTTCTTCCTCTGGTATGGTGTCTTCCTGCCGCACACCCCGCATAATCCGCCGGCCCGTCTGCTGAACAAATACCAGAAAAAAGGGCACGCCCTGGATGTTGCCAAATATTATGCCATGTGCGAATGGCTGGATGAAACCTGTGGGGAGTTGCTGGCATACCTGGAAAAGAAAGGTGCGCTTGAAAATACGCTGATTGTTTACATTTGTGACAATGGCTGGGCAGCGAGAAGCACGCGGGCGGATGATCCGAATCAGAAGAGGGAAGGGAAATTTGCTCTGCGCTCAAAAACATCTCCCTATGAGAATGGAATCCGCACGCCGATCATGCTGAGCTGGCCGGGCAGGATTGAGCCGAGGGACGATCCCAATTTTGCCCACTCCATTGATCTGTTCCCTACGATTGCCGCTGCCGCTGGGCTGGAGGCCCCGGAAGGATTGCCAGGCATTAACCTGCTGGATGAAACGGCACGAAATGAGCGCAAGATGGTGTTTGGAAGTGTTCATTCCACACAGAACATTACGATCGGAAACCCGGATGATACCTTGCAATATCTATGGGGCATCGAAGGCGATTGGAAACTGCTGGTCCGTTATCACGGCAAGGATGTTAGAAATGCCCACATATGGGACACCAAGCCGGTGCGGCTCTACAATTTGAAAAACGATCCTCACGAAGAAAATGAATTGTCTGCTCAACATCCGGAAATCGTGGAACGGTTGAGAGTCAAAATCGAAGCATGGCATTCAGTCGATAAAAATTGAACGCCGACCTTCACCAAATCATATATGCACACCGAAAATAAAACAAACACGGTGAGCCTCAGCGTCTCTACCTGGGTCTTCATGGTATTTTTTATGCTCTCGCCCATCTGCGCCGCCAAGAAAATGGACGTTCTGTTCATCGCCATCGATGACATGAACGACTGGACGACGGTGTTTGATAAGAATAACCCGATCCAAACACCGAATCTCGAACGCTTGGCGGCACGCGGGGCGTTCTTTGAGAAGGCCTACTGCGCCTCAGCCTCTTGCAATCCCTCGCGCACCGCGACCCTCACCGGTCTGCGGCCGTCGACCAGTGGGGTCTACAACAACCCGGATCCGTGGGCTGAGATGCTTCCGGAGGTGATCACCCTGCCGCAGGCTTTCAAGCACAATGGATACGCCGCGATTGGGGCGGGCAAGATCTTTACCCACGGAAAAGCTGGAATCGAACAAAAGGACAATCCCTCTTTCGATGCCTTTTATAAGTTGCAGCCTGCCGGAAAGTCGAAGCTCCACGCGGACAAGCCTCATATGAATTACAACGGCTATCCCGGTAGAAAGCGATTTTTTGATTGGGGCGAGCATGATACGGATAAACAGGCCGATGAGCACACCGTTGAGTATGTGAATGAAGTCATGGCTTCGCACCCGAGGGAGAAGCCCCTGTTCCTCGCCGCAGGCATCTACCGGCCCCATATGCCTTTTTTTGCCCCGCCGAGGACCTTTGAAAAGTATCCCTTCAACACGCTTCGTATGCCGCCGATGCCAGAGAATGATCTCGCGGACGTGCCCCCGCTCGGCGTTGAGATGGCACGCATCTCGCTGGACGGCTGGAATTACGTCTCGCAGAAACCAGATGATCATCCCGGCAGCTTAAAGAAAATGGTCCAGAGCTATCAGGCGGCTTCCGATTTCGCCGACGAGATGGTGGGCCGCCTGCTCGATCAACTCGACAAAACCGGCCGTGCGGAGAATACCATCATCGTGCTCTGGTCGGACCATGGCTATCACCTCGGCGACAAGACCTCGTGCGGGAAAACGACCCTCTGGGAGAAAGCCAATCATGTGCCCTTCATCATCGTGGCGCCCGGGATCACCCAACCGGGAACGCGAATCGATACGCCTGTCAGCCTGGTCGACATCTACCCAACACTGCTCGATCTGGCCGGCTTACCCGCGAAGCCTGATCTGGATGGCCAAAGCCTCGTTCCGCTGCTGAAAGACCCCCAAGCCAAGTGGGAACGTCCCGCCCTCATGACCGAGGGGCGCGGCAACCACGCCGTCCGCTCCCGCGACTGGCGCTACATCCGTTACAAGGATGGCACCGAAGAACTCTACGACTGCAAAACCGACGATCCCTGGAATCACACGAACCTCCTGGCAGGCGAGGACAAGGACAATTACACCGCCGTAGTCGCCGAGCATAAAAAATGGCTGCCGGAAACGGAAGCACCTGAAAGAGGCCCTCTCCACAAGAGTATGAATAAGAAACGCTAAAAACATCATGAAGGTTTCTCGAACACTCTTCCTCCTTGCTCTCATCACCTCCGTGTGCAGCGCCCAGGAGCCAAATGCGGGTGCCACTGTCCCGGGCGTAGAGGGTAGCAAACCGAACATCGTCATCATTTTCACCGATGACCAGGGATATGCCGACCTGGGCTGTTACGGAAATCAAAAGAACAAGACCCCGCGCATGGACCAGCTGGCCAGGGAGGGCACACGCTTTACCAGCTTCTATGCGCAGTCCGTCTGTGGACCGTCGCGCTCAGCCCTCTTGACCGGTCGTTACCCGATCCGCAGCAAGGGTTGGGCGATGCCGGCCAGCGAAATCACTTTTGCCGAACTGATCAGAGATGCGGGTTATCAGACGGCGTGTATTGGAAAATGGGATGTATCAAACCGCAGAGCAATCATTGATCGGATGCCAAACGCCCAGGGATTTGATTACTACTTTGGGGCACTGGGGGCAAATGATGCCGGTCGCGTGACCTTTCACGAGAACAACAATGAAGCCGGCCGCACCACTGACATGGCCAGCCTGACCACTCTTTACACGGACAAGGCCATCGATTTTCTCGAGAACAGGCGCGATCCGAACAAGCCTTTCGTTCTCTACCTCTCTCACACCATGATGCACACCGTCATTGATGCCTCCGAACGATTCCGAGGCAAGTCCAAGGGAGGACTCTATGGCGACGTGGTGGAGGAGTTTGATTACGAAACCGGTCGCCTGCTCGATACACTCGACGAGCTGGGTTTGCGCAAGGACACGTTCGTCATCTACACGACTGATAATGGCCCCTGGAACCAACCAGCTTATTATGAGTCTAAAATGGGTTTGCGTCCTGAGGCAGACTTAAAATTCAGGTCAAGAAATAAAAAAAGGCCGGCTGGCTGGTTTCAGGAGAAAGGAACCATCTTTTGGGGAGAATCCGGTCCACTGCGCAACGGCAAGGGGTCCTGCTACGAGGGAGGATCGAGGGTACCCTGTATTGTCCGTTGGCCGGGTAAGGTGCCGGCCGGCAAAACGTCAGATGCTATTTTTGCGACCATCGATTTCCTGCCAACCTTCGCCGCCCTGGCTGGGTTCGAGGTGCCGGACGATCGGCTCATCGATGGGGTCGATCAAAGCGAACTGTTGCTCGGTCTCAGCCAGGAAGGGGCCCGCCAAACCTTCTTTTATCAGGGCAATGGCGTGCGCCAGGGGAAGTGGAAGTATCTCCAGGCCGTCCACGGCAAGCCCCTCTATTGGCTGGATCATTACAGGAAGGAAGTTGAAGAACTTTATGACCTCGACTCAGACATTGCTGAGACAACCAACCTCGCGGAAAAGCATCCGGAAAAACTGGAAGAACTCAGGGCCCTGATGAAGAGCATCGCAGAAGGGAAAAACAACGCTGCACCGGTTAACCGCTAACTCAGCAAACCGTTTTTATGCAAACAGCGATGATAATGAAGAATTCCAAATGATTCGACACACAATGGACGTAACAAAGAAAATCCTAACAACTCTCCTCCTTACCCTCATCAGTTCCGTGTGCAGCGCCCAGGAGCCGAAAGCGGTTGTGGAAACTTCCGCCAAGAAAATGGATGTTTTGTTCATCGCCATTGATGACATGAACGACTGGACGACGGTGTTTGATAAGAATAACCCGATCAAAACACCAAATCTCGAACGCTTGGCGGCACGCGGGGCATTATTTGAGAAGGCCTACTGCACCACACCCGCTTGCACTCCCTCGCGCACCGCGACCCTCACCGGTCTGCGCCCGACGACCAGCGGGGTCTACGATAACCGGGACCACCCTTGGCGCAAGAACCTGCCCGACGCGGTCACCTTGCCAAAGTATTTTAATCAACACGGCTACCGCACACGTGGTGCGGGCAAGGTTTTTCCCGGTGGGGGTGATTCCTCCCATCAATCTTTTGAAGAATACTTCGAGATGCGGCCCTGCCCGCAACCAAAGATCCGGAAGGGCGCATTTGGCTGGTATGACTGGGGTCCGGTGAAGGAAAAGCTGACGGATGAATTCACCGTCAATTGGGCGATGGAAAGAATGAAGGGTTCGCCTCGCGATAAGCCCCTGTTCCTCGCTGCCGGGATATTCCACCCGCATCTGCCGCATTTTGCTCCACCCAGGTTTTTCGACCTCTATCCATTCGATCAGCTCATTCAACCGCCCATGCCAGCCGATGATCTTGACGATGTGCCGCAACTTGGGATCGCTATGGCTCGGTCGCAAAGGCGTTGGAACGGCTTTCTATTTAATGATCCTCCCGCAGAAGAAGATCCTGCATCCCTGAAAAGTCTCGTTCGTGCCTACCAGGCATCCTCCTCCTACGCTGATGCCAAGGTCGGGCAACTTCTCGACCAACTCGATGCCACCGGACGGGCGGAAAACACCATCATCGTGCTGTGGTCGGACCATGGCTATCACCTCGGGGATAAGGAGAGCGTGGTGAAGTTCACCCTCTGGGAGAAAGCCAACCATGTACCCTTCATCATCGTGGCACCGGGCATCACCAAGCCGGGGACGCGAATCGATACGCCCGTCGGCCTGGTCGACATCTACCCGACACTGCTCGATCTGGCCGGTTTGCCGGCGATGCCTGACCTGGATGGCCAAAGCCTCGTC
The DNA here is from genome assembly GCA_028045305.1 of Opitutales bacterium. Classification (GTDB taxonomy): domain Bacteria; phylum Verrucomicrobiota; class Verrucomicrobiia; order Opitutales; family Seribacteraceae; genus Chordibacter. The sequence goes on from JAOFTV010000041.1 coordinate 7,536, forward strand.
CCGCTGTTGAAAAACCCACAAGCCAAATGGGACCGTCCCGCCCTCATGACCCAGGGCCGTGGCAACCATGCCGTCCGCTCCCGCGACTGGCGCTACATCCGTTACAAGGATGGCACCGAAGAACTCTACGACTGCAAAACTGACGATCCCTGGAATCACACGAACCTCCTGGCAGGCGAGGACAGGGACAAGTATGCCTCTGTAGTTGCCGAGCATCAAAAATGGCTGCCGGAAACGGAAGCGCCTGAAAGAGGCCCGGAACAAGTCCGCGACAACAAGCAGAAAAAACGCTAAAAACATCATGAAAACATATCAAATATTTCTCGCTCTTAGCCTCATCACCTCCGTGTGCAGTGCTGAGGAGCCGAAGACGGTCATCGAGACTCCTACCATACCAAAGAGCCTGCCAAAAACCTGGCTGACTTACCAC
>JAOFTV010000042.1 GCA_028045305.1 Opitutales bacterium
TGCTTACGGAATAGACTGTAAACTTGTTGAAAAAAAATTGAACTTAAATGCAATGAACTTTGGATGCATGTTTGGTTTAGGACCGGAAATACTTTTCGAAAATGTGAGTGAATTTCTAAAGCCAGGTGATACTATTGTACTTTGCTGGGAATATGAGACATACAGATTTCATCGAAGAAGCCAAAACTTAAACTATTTAGGAATGATCATGGGACCGCAAAATGATGTTTTTGAAAATATCCCTCCTCTAGATCGGTTATATTTGAAACTTCACTTTCCCTTAAACCTAGTAAGGTATTCTTTATTTAGTCTAGTAAACAGCACACACGATCTTAAAGACATATACAAGTGTGGGTGGTCTTTTGACGAATTAGGTAATGTTACTTCCAACTTAGGTACGACAACGAACAAAACAGAGCTCGAAAACTCACCTCTTACTCCGCTAATTTCTGAACATGAGATCCATCAAGACTTAACAATAATAGTTAACAAAATCCTAAGCTTTGCTGATGAACACAAAATTAAAATTTATGCTACATGGCCCAATACTTATCGAAACTCATCTTACAACAACCATACACAAGTCGCTACCAACCTTAAAATGTATAAATCTTTTTGGAAAAATCACCATATTGAGGTGCTTGGTGAACCAGAGTATGCCATGCTCCCCGGAGAATATTTTTACGATTCATGTTACCATTTAAACCGAAAAGGCACAGAAATTCGGACATTGAAACTCATTGATGAATTGCTCTTGGTTCAATGAGTACTTTGAACAAATCGACCCGTCCTCTCCCTCTAAACATATTCATTCCCTGTAAAAACGAGGAAGCCAATTTAGCGAGGTGCTTGCAGTCGGTACCATGGGTAAATGAGGTTTTTGTGGTGGATTCGCAGAGCACCGATCGTACCGCAATCATTGCAGAAGAGTATGGAGCGAAGGTCGTGCAATTCGAGTACAAGGGCGGATGGCCTAAGAAAAAAAACTGGGCATTGGAAAACCTTCCCTTTTCCCATGAATGGGTCTTGATTCTCGATGCCGACGAATGCCTGCCTCCCGAGGCAGAAGAGGAGGTCCGAAAAATTATCACCAACCCGGATGAGAAGCATGCAGGGTACTGGATAAACCGTAGGTACTTCTTTCTGGGCCAACCCTTGAAGCATGCTTACTTTCCCAACTGGAACTTAAGGCTGTTTCGGCACAAATTGGGGAGGTACGAAAAAATCACCGATCTTTCCACCGATAGCGGAGATCACGAAATCCATGAGCATGTGGTAGTGCAGGGAAGTACTGGCAAATTAAGTTCGATCATGGACCACCATGCCTTTCCCACCATCGATAGCTTTGTGGAAAAGCACAACCGTTACTCCAATTGGGAAGCCATTGTCGAAAGCTCGGCAGAGGATGATGATACGGCCCTGCAACACGAGGCGGTGAAAGGGAAGCGAAGACTCAGGAGAATCTTCCGTAAACTCCCCTTTCGCCCCACCCTGCGCTTTCTGTATGTCTATTTATGGCAGGGAGGTATTCTTGATGGATGGCCGGGCTATGTATTTGCCCGTCTGCACGCTCAATACGAATTTTTGTCTCAGGCAAAAGCCAAAGCCGTTTTAAGAGGGAGAAAAAAGACGGGGAAGACTACGGGTTGACTTGGATAGTTTCTGACCATCCGAACCAAGCAGCAATTTGCAGTGGTAAAAACTTGGGCGTTCCCAACCCAAAGCATCAAACAGTAGGCACTGACGGGCACTGGATAGCAAAAGATCTTCCCCGCGGACAACCTCGGTGATTCCCATGAGGTAATCATCAACCACGGTTGCCAGTTCATAGGCAACCACCCCATCCTTTCGCCAAACTAAAAAGTCGGATATATCTTTTCCAACAAGGAAAGATTGACCGGCTTTTTTTGCGTCCAAAAATTCCACTTTTTTTCGCAACTGGGTTAGAAACCTCCAATTTATCATCCCGGGAAATTCGGAGTTTTTAATATCCGTATTCGAAGAACGAAAACTCTCAGGGTATAAATATTCATTACCCGTAGCATCTACTAATCCATGAGCTCGAATATCTTTCCGACTTTTTTTACAGGGATAAATTAAACCTAACTGATACAATCTCTTCATTGCATCGATATAGAATGATGAACGTTTGCTTTGCTCGTAAGGTGCGGAAGGCCCACCGAGATCTGGACCCTCATCCCAGTCCAATCCCATGCCCTGCATATCCTCGATACATGCAGTTGCGTAAGCCGCAGTACAGCGATTGGGGTCAAGGTCATCCATACGAAAAAGTAATTTACCTTCGTATGCCCGTGCTCGCTCCCAGGCAGTCCGGAAAGTAAGAATATGCCCCTCGTGCAAATAGCCGGAGGGGGTCGGAGCTAATCGTCCGCGGTAAGGTGGGGTCGGTTTGTCCTCGCTCATTAATGTAAACTAAGATTATGATCATTCCTTGAAAGAAAAGAAGAGCAAGAAGAAGCCACGCACCACCATCACTCAAAAATATGAAGTTTAGTGAAATGGGCTTAAGCCCAAAAATTTTACAATCCATCGAGGAGATGGGTTATGAAACCCCCACTCCTATTCAGGAAAAAGCGATTAATCCGATTTTGGAAGGACGCGACCTTGTCGGATCCGCCCAAACAGGCACAGGAAAAACCGCTGCCTTTGCCCTTCCCTGTCTCCATCGCTTGGGAGAACACGGAGCTTGCCGTGCCCTTGCCCTTGCCCCGACCCGCGAACTTGCCATTCAAATTGAAGAAAATTTTAACAAATATGGAAAATTCCTCGATTTACGAATGGCACTCCTCTACGGAGGTGTAAAATACGGAAAACAACTTGAACAGTTAAATAACGAGCCCGATGTAATCGTGGCCACTCCCGGACGACTGCTTGATCATTTAAGCCAAGGAAATTTGAGTCTCCAAAAGATCGAGATTCTTATTCTCGACGAGGTGGACCGTATGCTCGATATGGGGTTTATCGAAGATGTTACCCGGATTATTCAAAAGACTCCCCGATCCAGGCAGACTCTCCTCTTTTCCGCGACTATCCCAGATTCGGTGCGTCGCCTTTCTGATTGGGCTTTGAAAAACCCGGCAGAAGCAAAGATAGATATCAAAATATCAGCTGCCGATACAGTCAGTCATGCCTTGTACCCTGTGCCCGCCATCCAAAAATTTGATCTTCTGATCGCCCTACTCAAACGGATTAAATTCGATAACCTGATTATCTTTTTTCAAACTCGTAGAGGAACAGACAAAATTAGTCAGTGGTTGACCGAACATGGACAAACTGTGTGTGTATTGCACTCTGATTTAAAACAGCGTGACCGCACTAAGGCCTTGGAAGATTTTAAGGCAGGAAATGTAAAGATTTTATGCGCCACCGATGTGGCATCCAGAGGTTTGGATATTTCCAATGTCACCCATGTTATTAATTACGATGTGCCCCAGCACTCAGAGGATTATGTTCACCGGATTGGACGCACCGGTCGTGCCCGAACCGAGGGTGAAGCTTTTACCCTTTGCAAACCGGAAGATATTTCGATGGTTGATTCCATTGAAAAGTTGTTGGGCAATCCCCTACCCCGTAAATTTGTCGACGATTTCCCCTATCGTAATGAACCTGAAAGTTTAGCTCCGAGTGCACCGGAGGTTTCGCGCAAGCGCAACCGAGGATTTGGTAAACAGTTAACTTTTGGCGGACGTCGCAGACGTTAACGTACTCGAATAACCGGGGTTACCGGTTTGAGTATTTGTGCAGTCTTGCGGATAGGCTTGCTCACCACATCCATCGTTACTCCTGCCACCGCTTTCACAGGAGTGATTACGGCCTTTGTCGCCAAGCCGATTGGCTTGGTTACTATGCTGGCGCAGCTGCTAGTTAAGGAGGCACCTACTAACAGCATAAAAACCAATAAAACTTCCTTGCTCATGGCATTGACAAGTAGTAATCAGCTAGCCTTCGCAAACAAATTCTCTTACCCCTTTGATCTTTTCCTGATTTTAATTACTTAGAAATTTTCCGCAGATGACAGAAAATTCTTCCTTACTTTTCTTACTCCCCTTGATTGCCGCCCTTATTGGATGGGCGACCAATTACTTGGCGATTAAAATGTTGTTCCATCCGCGTGAACCCAAAAAGATACTTGGGCTTTCCTTTCAAGGCGTATTTCCCAAAAGGCAAAATCAAATTGCCGAAAAGCTGGGAACTTTAGTGGCCAACGAATTATTCTCGATGAAAGATATCGGGCAAAGGATCGAAGAATTGTCCACCCAACCAGAAGCAATGGAAGAAGTGGGGAAGAGAATTGAAAAGACAATACGAGGAAAACTTATTTCTGCCTTTCCTATGCTCTCGATGTTTCTAAGTGATGACATGATTGAAAAAGTGACCAACCTGTTCAAGGGCGAACTTGAGGACTTTATGAAAGCATCTGCCGGCGGGCTAGCAGTTAAAATGGAAGAATCCATAGATGTGGAAGCCCTAGTTAGGGAAAAGGTAAGTACCTTTTCATCCGACAAGGTTGAAGAATTACTAATCGGATTTATGGAGCAAGAATTTCGCTTCATCGAAAAAATTGGGGCGGTACTTGGTTTTTTTATTGGATGTGTCCAGGTTGCATTGGTGTTAGCCATCTGACTCAAACTTTTTACCAGTTGCCAAAAAAGAAAGAACTTTTCAGTTTTAAGGTTGCATGAATGATCTGAGCCTTGCCCTCACCCAAGTGTGGGAAAACGCCTTCCAATTTTGGACGACTCCATCTGCTCGGATTCAGGCGGCAGTCATCGGACTTTCCATTTTTATTGCCTGGATAAGTAGCCAAAGAGCCAAGCCGAAAATCCTTAAATTATTACGAGACCAGACCAGACCGGCATGGATTGAACGAACGATACGTATCCTTGCACAACTCTTACTTCCTCTCTTCCTTCTTCTTTGCTCCCTTCTGGCTAGAGGCGTACTCGATCGCTTTGGCTTTGCATCGGTAGATTTGCTCAATCCATTTGTTCATGCCACGACTGCTTGGTTGATCTACCGTTTGGTGGCAGGTTTAACCCACAACCGATTTTGGCTTCGATTAGCTGCGGTACTGGCTTTCGGGATGGCTGCACTACAAAGCTTTGGCCTCCTTGAGCCCACTCTTGATTTTCTAAGTTCTGCATCCTTCGCCATAGGAAAAAGTAAACTCTCAATACTCGATTTGGTAAACGGGGTTTTTATATTGCTCCTCTTATTATGGATGAGTTCGCTTTTAGGCAGTGCAGGTGAATCCCGTATTCGTGAGCTCTCCAACCTCCCCCCTTCCTTACAGGTCCTGCTCGCCAAGGTCATACGGGTATTCTTGATTTTTATCAGTTTTCTCGTAGCCATGTCTACCATTGGGCTCGATTTATCCTCCTTTGCCCTTCTTGGAGGTGCGATTGGTGTAGGTATTGGATTTGGTCTTCAAAAGGTAGTCTCGAATCTAGTAAGTGGATTAATTCTCCTACTTGACCGATCGATAAAACCTGGGGATGTGATAGAAATTGACGATACCTATGGTTGGATCAATTCCCTGAGAGCCCGCTATGCTTCAATCATTACTCGAGATGGTAAAGAACATCTAATTCCCAATGAGGACCTAATCACCAATCGCGTGGTTAATTGGTCCTTCAGCGATAAAAATATACGAGTACGTGTACCAGTAGGTATCTCCTACGACTCCGACCCCCGCCAGGCCATGAAACTTTGCGTGGATGCTGCGCTTTCATCCGGGCGTGTGCTCAATGATCCTGAACCCCGTTGCCTTGTTAGAGGGTTTGGAGATAACTCAGTAGACCTTGAATTAAGGTTTTGGATTAATGATCCATCCAACGGAGTGGGAAATGCACGAAGTGAGGTATTGCTCAGCATTTGGGATCGCTTCCAAGAAGCTGGAATATCAATTCCTTTCCCCCAAAGAGACTTGCACTTACGAAGCGTTCCAGAGGGATTTGGACAAAGCCTTGAAAAGTAAAAGATTATTCATTTTTGGCAGGTTGTACGAGTTTGCCTAGAGTGCCTTCCAAGCTTGCCAATTAGCAGGGCAATATATTTTATAAATCTTTTCTCATGATACACACTAGCTTCGACCTTTCTTCTTTTATTCAAGTGCTTGCGATGGCTCCCTCAGGAGACCCGTCATCGCCCGGAGGTGGATTAATGGGTTTTTTACCCATGATTCTTATCTTTGTAGCCTTTTGGTTTTTATTGATTGCACCTCAAAGAAAAAAACAAAAACAGCACGACAAAATGATCCAAGCCCTTGAAAAAGGTGCCAAGG
>JAOFTV010000043.1 GCA_028045305.1 Opitutales bacterium
GAAACCGCGAGCTTGGATACGCAAAATATCGTAGAGGGCTACCTTGCCCACAAGTGGGGACTTGCCGGTAGCTTACCCAGTGGACATACCTACAAGAGTACTGCTTCGGTTGCTACCACATCCCTGGGCACAAAGAGTTCCGGTACCTTTACCCATAACCTGACCGGCCTGACCGCTGGGCAGCGCTACGAGTTCCAGTTCTCTGCAACCAATGCAGGGGGAACAACCCTCTCCGGAGTGAATAGTTTTGTAACCCTCGGCTTGCCCCAGGTACTCACTCCAGGAGCCACCGATGTAACCAAAACCTCAGTCACTCTCAACGCTGACTTGAATTCAACTGGTGGTGTATCCTACCAGTCGGGCGCTCCTTTCTCTGGAAGCACAGCACCGGGCATGCTGATGTGGATGGACGGCAACGATTGTAATGCCGACGGATCGGCTGATACCACCGATGCCAACTTAGCCAATGGTACTGGATGGAAAGATAAATCCGGTAACGATCGCCATGCCACCGCTACCGGCGGGGATCCCCGCTTCATGTCCAACCAGTTAAACGGCCTGGGTGTGATCGACTTCGACGGAAATGATAATGTGTATGTCAGCAACGACGCGCATAGCCTAGCTGCCCATACCGATGCATTCTCCGCATTCCTGCTCGTCCGCATGACGGGATACAACGGCAATGACTGGTCTCGGGTGCTCGAATCGCAGGACTGGTTCTGGTACATGGGCCCTGCCTATGGTCATACCAAGAATGTCGCCTACTTTAATGGTCAGGTGTCGCCAAATTCCCGCGACTTCGACAGTCGCGATACCGATTGGCACCTCTACCAGGTAACGGTGAGTGATTTACATATTGCCAATGCCTGGAGAGATGAGCTCAAGGTAACCAGCAACAAGGGCATAAGCAACCACTCCAACCGTTACCCCAAAAGACTCTATTTCGGAGGTGGTACCACAGACCAGTGTCAGATTGCCGAGTTCTTCATCTTTAACCGGGTAGTTCCTGAGACCGAACGTCTCAAGATCGAGGGCTATCTTGCCCGCAAGTGGGGATTAATCTCCACCATGTTCACTGCGGCTCACCCCTACTACTCTGCAGATCCTTATCAGCCCACAATCAATCTGGGTGGTGAAAATGCAGCCGTCACCTTCTACTGGGGAGATAATAATGGTAGCACCACTCCCGGAAACTGGGACAACAGCCAGGCAATCTCCGGTACCCATGGCGTAGGCGTGGTTTCTCATGCATTGACCGGACTGACCACCGGCAATACTTACTACTACACCGCCAAGGCAGTTACCTCCGCTGGTACCTCTTGGGGCCCCGTGCAGACCTTTGTGCCTGCCAATACCGCGTTAAACAAATACTCCATCGCCGACCTTGGACTATGGTTGGATGCCACCGATCTGGATGGGGACGGCACCACTGATTCTGTGACCAGTGGAACCACGGTTTCTTCCTGGACCGATAAATCAGTGGGTGGAGAGACTGTCAGCCAGTCCACCGCTGAGAATATGCCCACCCGCCAGGCAAATTCCTTTGGTAGCAAGGCCGCGGTACGATTTGATGGAAATGGAGACATCCTCAATGTATCCACCATCCGGGCAGAAAGTGGCGGATACTCCGCCTATGCTGCCGTCCGCCGCCCCTCCACCAGTGGAGATGCCAGCGGACATTTAGTGAGCGAGTCCGGTTGGAACCTGGCACCCAGTGGGTCCAATGCCGGCTTCCCTGCAATTATTGCGAAAAAGTCTGGAACTGCAGGCACTTTGACCAATATCAAACTAGGTAAGTCTGCCAGTTCTACCTCCAATGATTTTGGGGGAGACTTAGGCGAACTCCTCATTTTCAGCCGTCAATTGACCGCTACCGAAGAGCAAAAAGTGGAAGGTTACCTGGCCCACAAGTGGGGTGCAACCGATAGCCTGGAAGCCAACCATCCTTACAAAAATGTGGCCCCAACTTTCGATAACAAACCACTAATCAACATTGATTCTCTCCAAACCGATGCAATTAAAGTTGATTTTGGCCGAAACACCACGCCTCCTCTTCAAGCAGGCTATGTTGGCTTTAATCCATGGGGTTCATCCAGCTCAGACAATGGCAACTTGGTGGAGCAAACCTACAGTAATTCCTTTGGTAATAGTAGTTCACTCAAGGTGTCCGTTTCCGGGCAGACACATTGGCGGGATTACAACACGATTACGGGAGGCCCTTTCCTTAGCTTAAGCAATCTTCTTTCAGATGAAGTCTTAAGAAATAGCAATGGTACCATCACCATTAAGTTAAGCGATGTTAAAGCGGGTGAGTACTCTGTATCAACATACCACCATGCCTCCCAGGCCAATGGTAACACCACCTATGACTTGAAGGTTACCGATGCAAGTGGGACAAACCGTTTGATCGCAGCGAACATGACCAGCAGTGGTGGACGGACTCCCTCTACCATCAATAAACAGACTTTTGATGTTGTATCCGACGGTTCAAATGACATCCAAATCTTGGTTGGTCCAGGTGGTGCAAATAACAACCATTTGGTTGTCAATGGGCTCGACCTTCTCGCCAAAGGTTATATCTCCATTGAGACTGGAACGAATGTAAGCATCCAAATACCGGCGACTCGTAACCCAACCAGCTGGTCGGCGAGTGGATTACCCACTGGATTGAGCATTAACAATTCAGGAGAAATTTCAGGATCTAGCTCCACACTTGGAGAATACAATGCAACTCTCACCGCGATCAATGCCGATGGAAACGACAGCAAAGTTCTTGGAATCGTCATAATCAAGGGTAACCGAACCATTACCTGGGACCAAACTATTGCTGGTCTTACTTACGGGGATTCTGCTGTTTCGCTTACAGCCACGGCTACTGGTTCCGGTGATTTAAATTATACATCTGACGATTCCAGCATCATCGAAATTAATGGCACCAGTGCCATCATTCGTGCTGGTGGTGCGGTCACACTAACGGCAACTGCCGCAGAAAACTCCACTGCATTTGCCGCAGTTCCTGTAACCAAAGAAGTGTCGATAGCAAAAGCAGATCTTGCTCTGAGCGGGCAGAATCTTTCTATCTCCCTGGGAGATTCCATTCCCGATCTGAACTGGACTGCTACTGGATGGAAACATAACGATGCATCTTTGGCCATTGGTACTCATCCAAATAACCTTAGCAGTCTTGCCCTATGGTTGGACGCTACAGACAGTAGCACTATCACCCAATCATCCAATGTTGTGAGCCAGTGGAATGATAAGAGTGGAAGTAATTACCACGCTTCCCAATCCACCGCAGACAGGCAACCGATGGTGGCAACCAACTCCATTGGCGGAAAAACTGCCATCGAGTTTGATGGATCTGATAGTATGGGAGCCTCCACCAGGCTCGGTTTGGGTGCTAACCCTGCCCTGACAGTGTTTGTGGTATGTAATATTTTTACCGACAACAATACAGACGACCGCATATTCCACTTGGGACATAATGCAAACTCACTGTCTGTGGGAGCGGGTTCTGAAGGATGGGCCTGGCGCTACGATGGAGGAAATGAAAAGTACGGCAGTGTCAGTCATGGCACAGATTATGTACTCGCATGCACCCGGCCATCCGCAGGAAATTATGCATCGGCGAAGCTCTTTATCAATGGTACCGAGCAAACCCGTACTGCTGGAGGCAACGATACCGGCAGCCCAACCAGCACCAATGCGAACTTCAAGATTGGGTCCAATTACGACGGAAATGGAAACTTCGTCAATGGATACATAGGAGAAATTATTGTCATCGAGTCCGACTCCAATAGTGACCGTTACGGCATTGAAGGCTATCTCGCCCATAAGTGGGGCATGGCAGCCAGCTTACCCAGCAACCATACCCACAAGACAGTATCTTTAATCCGTGGACCTAAAGTAACCACAACTGCTACCTCCTCAAGCCCGGCTGGTACCTATGCTGTAACCTTGAGCGATGCGATGTCCGACAAATACACCCCCAGCTACACCGCTGGAGAGTTGATCGTTTCGAGCCTCACTGAGCAAACCATTGCCTGGGGACAGAGCTTCTCCGGAGTAGGTGTGGGGCAAACCGTGGACTTAAATGCCAGTGCATCTTCCAACCTTGCCGTTCTCTACTCCGTGGATGACACCTCGGTGGCCGAGCTTGCAGTGACTAACCAGAGTGCCCTCAAAGCCTGGTGGAAACTGGATGAAGTTTCCGGAGTGGATGCTTCCGACTCCTCTGCATTCTCAAGCATCGGTTCGGTGGAAAATTCCACCACCGGGCATTGGAATGCCGGTAAGTTTGGCAATGCGATTACTTTGGACGGAACGAATGACCATGTTCGCGTATATGGCTACACTGGTATATATGGTACCGCTGGCCGGACAGTCGCCCTGTGGTTTAAGACTTCCACCGCAAATAAGCCCCTCCTGCAATATGGAACCTCCGGCACTGGAACTTTGTTCAAGTTGTCCATTAACTCTTCTGGCGCCGCGGTGCTTGATTTGGGTGGAGCCACCATCACCAGTTCCACAAGCGGATTGGCAGATGGTAACTGGCACCACTTGGCTGTAAGTTTCCCATCGGCCGCCAACTCCTCAGGAGCCAAACTCTATGTGAACTCCACAGGCACCAACGGATCCGGCTCGACCACGATCAATACCAATTCTTCCAAGGATATAATTATTGGGCGTGATGGTGATGCTGGCAGTGCTTACTTCAATGGGCAGATCGATGATGTCCGCTTCTATGACGGGGAGATGAACTCCACCTTAATTAGTCAGCTCTACGGAAATGGAAACGGAGACTTTAACCGTTTAAAAATTAAAGCAGCTGGCTCCGTTACGATCACTGCCACCCAGCCGGGTGATTCCAGCTACGCCCCTGCCCCATCGACTACTCTTTCTGCGAGCTTTAACAAGTCCGACCAAACCATATCCTTCGGCACTATGCCTGATAAGTCTGTGGGCGATTTCAACTTCATTCCCGATGCTGTAGCCAGCTCTGGATTGGATGTGTCTTTTACCAGTTCGGACAGCTTGGTCGCTGAAGTGCAAAGTGACGGGCGGACGATTAAAATTCGGGCAGCTGGAAGTGCCATCATCACCGCCAACCAGGCAGGTAATGATGCGTATAACGCTGCCACCGCGGTCACCCAGACCCTGACTGTGGGTTACTTCAACCTGCAGGCCAACTCCCTACCGGGCATACGCCTGTGGCTCGATGCCAACAACATTGATGGGGACGATACTGCCGACACGATTACCGACGGCAGCTCGATCATCCAATGGATCGACCAGTCCGGAAACAACAACCACGCCGGACAGGCAACGGTAGCAAATCGTCCAACTTATGTAGTTAGGGATACTCAAAACCGTGCACGTGGCATGTCTCATGTGCACTTTACCGCAAGTCAGAGTTTCGACATTTCGGCTGACTCCAATATCCGCTCTATTGTTGCACTCATAACCCAAGACGCGTCTCAGTATTCAGCCACCAAGCCATTTGGCGGAAACCAGGCCCTTACGACTTCGGCTAGGAAATTCGCCCTTGGAGCTATTGATTCAGGTGTAAGCACTACACTTATGAGAATCGTGACCTGGCAAATGGTACCTGGTGGCTACTCCATCCATGTGAACGGAGAGCACAAGGGATCAAGCACCAGTTCCCTGACCCCTGCCGCATTTGATAAAGTGGGTAATGATCTGTATGGTTCCATGCTTGAAGTGATCGCCTATGACCGTGCCTTAAGTGATGGCGTACGCCAAAAACTCGAGGGTTATCTTGCTCACAAATGGGACACATCCACATCAGTAAATTCCTTCGTCAGTGAGTTGGTATCCACCCACAACTACAAGAACACCAAGCCTGCGTTTGGTGGTACCCAGATCCTCACCTTCCAACCAGTATCGGACAAACAGGCTGGGCAATCCGCAGACCTGACCATTACTGCAGACTCAGGATTGACCACCTTCACCTTCGACAGCAACGACTCCACCGTGGTCTCCTTTTCTGGGGATGCCACCACCGGGTACAAAGCTAATGCCTTGAAGGTGGGCAAGGTCACAATCACTGCGACCCAACCCGGGCAGGCTCCCTGGCAATCCGCCACCGCCACACAGCCCTTCATTGTCACCGCCACCCCACGGGCTGATCAAACGATCACCTTTGCGGATATTCCTGACAAGACCGTGCAATCTGCAAGTTTTGACT
>JAOFTV010000044.1 GCA_028045305.1 Opitutales bacterium
GGCAATGGCACCCCACTGTGCTGGGACCTACAACCATGGGGCACGGTATGTTCAGTGGCACCGGTTTTATCACCAAAGACGGACGGCCCGCCATGGTTTATCACGGCAAAGGATCCGGGCGAAACTGGATTTCCTACGCCGTCGACGACAACCTGGATCAGTGGACTAAGCCTCATGAAATGACCCCACGGGATAAGGACGGCAAGCTCATGACTGATATGCCTTACTTCGATCCCGATATCTGGATCAACGATGGGATCTACTATGGAGTGAACGGCCGTAGCAACAAGGAACCTGCGGTAATCATGAAGTCCGAAAACCTCAAGGACTGGGACTACATCGGCGAGTTGCTCCATCCGGACTTTGATGAGGAAAAGCTCGGAGTTGAAAGAGACGAGGATATTTCCTGCGCCAACATGTTCAAGCTGGGGGAGAAGTGGGTGCTGCTTTGCATCAGTCACAAGCTGGGGTGCCGATATTTTATCGGCGATTTCAAAGGCGAGCAATTCCTGCCCGAGCAGCATGGTAAGATGAGCTGGGCCGGTGCGGAGTTCTTTGCTCCCGAGTCCCTGCAGACGCCCGATGGCCGCAGGGTGATGTGGGCATGGTGCGCTCCGCGTGGAGCCAGAAGGTCTCTGGGGAAAAAACTGCAGACCGGAATCCAGTCCCTGCCCCGCGAACTGAGCCTTTCTGAAGATGGCAAATTGATCATCAAGCCCCTGCGTGAGCTCGAACAGCTGCGCACGGACGAGAAGCGCAAAGAGAATCTTACCGTTAAAAGCGACACGACGCAGCTCCTTAAGGGAATTGCCGGCGACACGATGGAGCTGGAAATTGTTCTAGAGGCTCCATTGGCCCGTGAGTTCGGCGTAAAGGTGCTGTGTGATAAGGACGGCAATAATGGTTTTACCATCGCTTCCGGCAAGGAACGTAAGAACTTGAGCGTCGGCTACATCAAGCCGCCTTTCGAGCTGAAGGAAGGGGAGGACCTCACATTGCGGATCTTCATCGACAAGCACCTGATCGAGGTCTTTGCCAACGACCGTCAGGCTGCGTTAGCGTGGCATGAGTATGATCCTCAGGATCTTCAGGTCAGCCTGTTCAGTAAAGGCGGAGACCTAAAGGTAAAAAGCGTTTCTGCCTGGCAGATGAAATCCTGCTACTAACCCAAAGAACAAGGAACACATTATGATTAAGACTATTTTAGCAGCAGGATTATTAATGGCGGGTTCGATGGCGATGGCGGCCCAAAAGCCGAACGTCGTGATCATGTTCATTGACGATATGGGCTACGGGGATATCGGGCCCTTTGGCAACAAAATCAATCAGACTCCCCACTTGGATCGTATGGCCGAGGAAGGAAATGTGCTCACTCAATTCTACGTCGCCAATACCGCATGCACCCCATCGAGGGCCGCATTGCTCACCGGAACCTACGCCCACCGCATTGGCATGGACGGCGGGGGCGGAAACCTGGTGGTCACCTTTCCCGGAGACAAGCGCGGTTTAAACCCAAACGAAATTACCATCGCTGAAATGCTTCGGGAAAACGGCTACGCCACGGGTTGTTTCGGAAAGTGGCACCTGGGTGACCAACCTGAGTTCATGCCTCTTGCCCAGGGATTCGACTCCTATGTTGGTATCCCTTACTCCAATGACATGTGGTCGGGAAGGAAGGGGGAGAGACCCAATCCCATCACCAATAGGAAGTTTGAACCCCTCCCGGTGATGAGGCAGGATAAGGCGGTGGCGTATGTCGCGGATGGGGCGGATCAGTCTTTATTGGCCGAAGTCATCACCGATGAAGCGATAGCCTTCATTGAGAAAAATCACAAGCAGCCGTTCTTTTGCTATATTCCCCACTCCCATGTCCACAAACCGCGCTATGCCCGACCCAAATACCTCAAACGAGCAGAAGGCAATGTCGAACGCGCCCATGTGGAGGAAGTCGACGACAGCATCGGGCGTGTCCTGCAGACACTGAGGGATCTCAAGCTGGATAAAAACACCCTCGTGATTTTCACTTCCGACAACGGCGCCGCCGGGGGCATGAGCAGTGGTCCCCTGCGTGGTGCAAAAGGCGGTCCCAAATACGAAGGACATATGCGGGTGCCTACGCTCGCCTGGTGGCCCGGAACGATAGAAGGCGGAATTACCAGCAAGGAAATCGGAGTGACCACCGACCTGCTTCCCACCTTGGCCAAGCTGACCAACTCCCAAGTTCCAACCGACCGGATCATTGACGGAAAAGACATTACCGAAATTCTGCTCGGGAAAAAAGAAGCCCAATCACCCCACCAATTACACTTCTACGAGGACGAAGGAATCCGAAGAGGGGATTGGAAGCTGGTTAAGAAAAAGGCAAAAGGTCAAACGAAGCTCGAGCTGTACGATCTGTCCAAAGACCTTGGGGAGAAAAAGGACTTGTCGGATGCACATCCTGAAATGGTCGAGGAATTGGATCGTCTTTTAAAAGAACACGCTTCCAGCATTGCCGCCAATCTTCGCCCCGCTGGCTATGCTGAAACCGCCAAACCCATTCTCAAAGAAGTGGGAGACCTACCCACCCTTAAGCAATATCTCGGGAAATAACCAAACCCTTAACCATCCACTCAAGGATTCAAAAAAACACACTACGTATTATGTATTAGAGCGCTCGCAACAGGAACACATTATGAAAACAACTGTAACAACATTAATGATTACTATGATGGCCTCCGTCTGTAGTGCACAGGGCCTGAAAGCAGAGTTGGAAACCCCCGCGATGCCGGAGAACCCGTCTGAGACCTGGCTGACCTACCACCTGGCGCATCCCGGGCCTGGAAACGCAACCCCCGGTGACCCCAACCCTGCCTTCTTCTGGAAAGGGCGCTACCACCTGCACTACATTTACAAAGATCGTGCCGCCCGGAAAAAACAGAAAGGTCGTGATTGGGGCCCTGACTGGGCACATGTCTCCAGCGAGGACATGGTGCACTGGACGTGGCACCCCACCGTGCTGGGTCCCAAAAGAATGGGGCATGGCATGTTCAGCGGCACTGGATTTTTTACCAAGGAATGCAAACCAGGAATCATCTACCACGGCAAGTCATCGAGTAAGAATTGGATTTCCTACGCCCTGGACGATCATCTAAACCAGTGGAGCGAACCCGAACTTGTTCTCCCGAGGGACAAGGACGGTAAGGACATCACGGAGATGTCATACTTCGATCCCGACCTGTGGATTAACAACGGGGTTTACTATGCACTCAATGCCCGCAGTAGCAGCGAACCTCCGGTGATCATGAAGTCTAACAACCTCAAAGACTGGGACTATATCGGCGAGTTGCTTCACCCGGATTTTGACGAAGAGAAACTTGGGGTGGGAAGAGACGAGGACATCTCCTGCCCGAATATGTTTAAAATGGGAGATAAGTGGGTGCTACTCTGCATCAGCCATGACCTGGGCTGCCGTTATTTCATCGGCGATTTCAAAGACGAGCAATTCCTGCCCGAGCAGCATGGCATGATGAACTGGGCCGCCTGGGACTTCTTTGCGCCTGAATCACTGCTGACACCCGATGGCCGCAGAGTGATGTGGTCCTGGTGCACCACGGTCGTGTCGAAAAAGAAAAATACAGTGCCTAGAGAAATAGAAATAGATTTCAATGAAGTCTTGGCAGGCAAGATCCAAACCGGCATCCAGTCCCTGCCGCGCGAGCTGAGTCTTTCCGATGAGGGCACCTTGCTCATCAAACCCCTGCGTGAACTCAAGAAATTACGAGCCGATGAAAAAACCTTTAAGGACATTACGGTCAACAGTGACACCACCCATCTCCTCGAGGGGATCAGCGGTGACACCATGGAGTTAGAGCTTGTTCTGGAAGCCCCCTCGGCCAAGGAGTTCGGCCTCAAGGTGCTGTGTGATCAGGACGGCAGCGACGGCTTCACCATCTCATCCGGCAAGGGCAGCAAGAACCTGAATGTCGGCTACATCCAGCCGCCCTTCGAGCTGGAGGACGGGGAAGACCTCACCCTGCGCATCTTCATCGACAAACATCTGATCGAGGTCTTTGCCAACGACCGCCAGGCCGCTGTGGCGTGGCATGACTATGACGCCGATGATCTTCACATCAGCCTGTTTGGCAAAGGAGGTGACCTGATTGTCAAAAGGTTCTCCGCCTGGCAGATCAAATCAATCTATCCCAAAGCAGGAAGCGGTCAGAAATAAAACGACCATCCTATCCTAGCTGGAATCAATCCATTACAAATATGACATTCAGAAAACAAAACCTATTGTTTAGCTTTTTCATCGCTGCATGCTGGCTGGTAAGCCTCGGAGCCAAGGAGCCGGGTAAGCCCAATATCGTGATTATCCTGACGGACGATCTGGGCTATGGGGATGTCTCCTTTCTTAATGCCGAATCCAAAGTAAAAACACCGCATATGGATAAGCTGGCCGAGGAAGGGGTGTGGGCAACCGATGCCCATTCTCCAAGCACTGTATGTAGCCCCAGCCGTTACTCCATGCTTACCGGGCGGTATTCATGGCGCCGAAAGATTAGCCGGCTCAACCCATGGAAAGAATCCTTCATCGCACCTGACCGGGTAACTTTGCCCAAAATTCTTAAGAGCAAGGGATATTATTCCGCCTGCGTGGGCAAGTGGCATCTCGGGTTTGACTGGCCCTGGAAGGGTGGGGTGAAACCACCCAACTCGGTCATTGGTACAGGAACGAGCAAGGCGACCTGCGAGATGTTTGATTGGTCGAAGCCCATCCAGGGGGGACCCTTGGGGGCTGGGTTTGATTATTACTTTGGGGATGATGTGCCCAATATGCCCCCCTATGCCTTTATTGAAAATGATCGTTTAACCTGTGACCCCATTGATGTGGATGGAGGAAAACTCAGAAAACAGCAGGTGATGTCGGGTGGCTATATCCATGGGATCGGCCCGGGGCAAAAGGATTGGCAACTGGATCAGGTGATGCCGATGATTACCGCCAAGGCTGTTGAAACCATAAAAAAACAAAGCAAGAGCGCTGATCCCTTCTTCCTTTATTTCTCCACCACTTCCCCACATTCGCCCATCGTTCCCTTGGATGAATTTCAGGGTAAGACTCAGGCAGGGCCTTATGGGGATTACATAGCTCAGACGGATCAGGCGGTCGGGGAAATTGTGGCCACACTCAAAGAGGCGGGCGTATATGAGAATACTTTTCTGATTGTTTCGAGCGATAACGGACCGGCTCCGTTTATGCGTGACTTGATCCAGAAGCACCAACACAACCCGTCCGGTTTGCTGCGTGGATTGAAGCGGGACCTGCTTGAGGGCGGGCACCGTGTTCCTTTCATCGCATCCTGGCCCAAGGGAGGAATCAAAGATGGTCGCCGCATAGATTCCACTCTATCACTTGCCGATCTCTTCGCCACCATAGCCGGTATGATTGGGGTGCCGTTGGAGGAGGGAGTGGCAGAGGATAGCCTCGATGTTTTGCCCACTCTACTTTCGGATCAGCCTGTGCGGACTGAATTGGTCTACCATGCCGCCAACGGGAAGCTCGGACTGAGGCAGGGAGACTGGGCCTATTTGCGCCGGGGAGGGATTACCGAGGAGCCCGGCTGGTATGAGGAGGACTGGCAGGGAGATTCCCTCGATGCGCCTTCTCTCTTGTTTGAGCTGTCCAGTGACCTTGCCCAAAAGACAAACCTGAGGACCAAGCACCCCAACCGAGTAAAGCGTATGGAAGAACGATTGGCAGAAATCGAAAAGGGAGCATCCACCCGTTAATCAAGCACCCGAAGAAGAAGTCCGATGAACCAAGGAAATCACAACTGGATTATGTGTCTGATCTTGATGATCTGCATTTCTTTGCCAACTCACGCCAATGAACATCCTGAAAAGCCCAACTTTGTAATCGTGCTGGCAGATGATATCAGTGCGGACAGTTTCGGATGTTTTGGTTCACCCAATCCGTACA
>JAOFTV010000045.1 GCA_028045305.1 Opitutales bacterium
ATTTAGTCCGGAAGCAGTCAGGGTTGGCTGATTTGCCGCAGTGGATTGTGAGGCATGGTTATCTTTGCCACTCTTATCTTTCCACTGGCTGACAGCGTTCGATGAATGAGTAACAGTGGTGGACTCATCTGCATCCAGCCATAATTCAACATTCTGTAAGGGCAGGGATGTTGGTCCATAGAGCAGGGAAACACTTGGCTGGTCCGATCCGTCGTAGGAGAGGAGGTCACCATTCATGGTAGCGGAAGTACCGGCAATGGAGGAAGCATCATTGGCCGCAATCGCAGGAGGTTGTGCCTGTGAGTTGGTCAGCACACTGTACGCATCCGACCATACAGCACCTGCTGAATTGCTCGCTTTGACCCGGAATACATAATTGGTGCTGGCGGAAAGACCGCTCAAAGTAACGGTTACTTGGCCAGCAGTCTGTGCACCGCTCAGGGTCACATTGCTATCCCATCCGGTCTCGGTCGCACCCTTATCGGAAGTACCGTAAAAGGCACTGATGGTCACATCCGCACCACCGGTTTCCAAGAGGGTGGGGGAGGCGGTGGCATAACTTGATCCGGCGGTCACTGGGAAGACATCCCCATTTCCTTTTCCATAAATCGAACTTACTTCACTGGCGCTTAGGGTCACCCCGTATGTCCGGAAGTCATCGAGGTATTCAGCCCAACGCTGACCACCACCCTGATAGTTACCGATGGCAAATAAATTAGAACTTCGATCGCCTGAGCTCGTGCCGACATAGCTACCATCGTGATAGAACTTCACATTGGTTCCATCAAATGTAGCAACTAAGTGATTCCATGAACTTGCTGAAGTCGTGGTGGGCAAGTCATAGCCAGAGTCACTCCAGGACCATGTACCAAGATCATTGGTTCCGGTCTTAATAATGACATGGTGATAACCACTCGAGTTATCTCGGGTAAGAGTTCGGTAACCTCCAGTTCCGTATAATTTTTTAAACCAAACTGAAAAGGAGAATTCATTGGGCAAATCAATCGGAGTGGTCAATTCTGCGTAAGCTCCTGTACTTGCGGTAGGAAGGTTTAAAGCAGAAGCTCCGAATTTCTTTTCAGTTACAGAGAAAGTGGCACCACTTTTCAGGGTGGCTGAGGAACCTTCTGAACCATAATTGGTCGCGGTGGTTCCGGTAGTCTCATCAAATTTCAACCAACCCAAGAGGTCGGACTGGCGGGTCACGGTATACGCCGTTTCCATCAATGGCTTGGCCGCATTGACGGTGAGGGTAATGACCTTGGAATCCGATCCGGATAAGTTGCTCGCAGAAACGGTAACATTGTGGTCGCCAGCGGAGGTGGTGTGCCCGCTAATCTCCCCGGTGTCCGGGTTTACACTAAGCCCGCTGGGCAAACCGGTGGCGGAGAAGGAGGTTGGGTTGTTGTTACCGGCAATGGTGTACCAGGTGGTACTGTTGGTCTCTGAGTAGACCTCATTTACCTCGCTTGCGGAGAGGGCGATGCGGTAGAGACGCATTTCATCCATATCGCCAGCAAAATATCCATGACTGGAAGTACCCGACCGTCCAATGTACTGAATACTCCGGTTGACCGCATCTGGGGCGGTTTCACCGGTTGTGGAATTAAATAACGATCCATTTTTGTAGAACTTTAGTGTGGATAGATTGGTACCGAGATCATCCATGACAATGGCAAGGTGCACCCATTGGCCCCACTGAATCATGGAGCTTCCTGATTCACCATTTTCATTTCCCCCGGCGGTTCCATCGTAGGTCGCAGTAATATCACCCAGTGCCCCATCAGTGGGTCCACGCAAACGGAATGAAATTGCATCAGCCCCGCTTAAGCTAAGGAAAGCTGCCTGATCTCTAAATTCATCCGCTTTTATCCATGCCGTGAAGGTATGGGCCCCACCAAAGGACCAAGCACCCAGATCAAGGTGCTGGCCGTTGCTATCATCAGATGTGATTGTGCTTGGATTATCAAAGGATAGGGCACGTCCGATTTTTCCTCCCACACGGTTAGATCCGGTCATATTCTTGAGGGTGGCATCGCGTCCATTGAGGGAGTAATCCGAGGTGGTTGCTCCGTCGGCTTCATCGAAGGGATACCAGAAAACGAGGTCATCATACCGTACTGCGGAGCGCTTTCGGTAATTATCATTGGAGAAATCTGCAGTTGCGGTGTTTCCAGAGCTAACCACGGGAGGGGTGTTGAAAGTTACAGTTCCTTGCTGTGCCCCGGAGCCCCGATCAAAGGTACCTTCCGTTACATCGATTGAGTAATTGAAAGCGATTCGACCGCCCCCACCAATACCACCAGCAGGGGGTGTGGCTCCCTTGGCACGAATCGTTCCGTTATTGGTAATGATCTTACCAGCCAGGCGTATGGATCCACCCGATCCACTCCCGCCACCACTGGTAGCAGTATTACCTACACTTCCTCCATTGGCAGAAATTACCGCACCGGAAGCAATCGTAAGGGTACCATTTCCATCGGCTTCAAGCGAGATTGCACCCCCACCTGCACCCCCACCGGTACCAGAGGCTGCACCACCACCGGAACCACCGTGGATATGGGAGAGGGAGTCTCCGCCATAAGTGCCTCCATAGGAGACATCCGAGGAATGATATTGGCCGACAGAGCCGTAACCTCCGCCTCCGCCCACAGTTCCATCGACACTGAGTTTACCTCCGCCAGGACCAAACCCACCGGTGCTGTTTTTCAAACCACCATCCGCACCACCAAGTTTACCAATCCCGAAAGGAACTTCTCCGATGTAGGAGGTATAGGTGCTATCAGAGTCTCCACCATCCGCGGATAGGGTAGTGCCTACCGAGATATTTCCATGGTTTCGGGTTTTTAGAATCAGCGGGTTATCACCCTGGAGTACCACGGTGAGACCGGATGCCAAGTTGATGGAGTCGAAGGTGAAGGTACAGGTGATATATTCCAATCCATCATCCTCTTTTTCCTGGAAGGCTCCCACACCATGAACACCAGAGCTATGATGCCAGTATCCATGAGTGGTATCAAAGGTAATGGTACCACTGGAAAGATTGATCGAATTGGTGGCGGTAGCTCCTGAGATGTGGAGCGTGCCCGGACGGTATCCATCCAGGGCAACTGTGCCCAAAGTGATAGAACCATTGGTTTTCATGGCTATGCGTCCACCGCCACCAGGGGTGTGGGTAAGGCCATTTCCACCCTTGGCTTCCAATGTGCCAGATGCCACTATGGACCCACCTTCCAGACGAATGGCACCTCCGGCACCACCTCCACCTGCACGGTCGTGGTCGCGGGAAGCATCGCCCCCATTGGCTTTAATACTTCCACCAATGGTGAGCACACCGTCTCCATGGGCAAAGAATTCGATGGCACCACCGCCGGCCCCCCCTGGGTACCAGTCTCCACCACCTGCACCGGAACCTCCGAGCAGATGGGTGGATAGATCAGCCGATCCATAGGTCAGGCTGTATCCGGCATCGCTTTCTGAGCCACTTCCACCATAGGCGCCACCGCCCCCATTGGTGGTGCCTGTATACCCCTTTCCTTTACCTGGGCCTTGTCCGTTGGCCTGAGTAAGGCCACCGTCAAATCCACCGGCTTTGGCCACACCACCAGCGTTAGGTCCTTCGCTGGCATCTCCACCACTCACATTGATGGTGGTGTTGATGGTAAGATCTCCATGGTTGCGGGTGCGGAAGGATGCAGGGTTGGACCCGGAAATATTGACCACTACACCGGAGCCCAAAGTGATTTTGTCTGCAGTGAAGGTGGTTAGCTTGTAGGGGTAGGAGGTACCATCCGGAGAGGTGTAGGTTTTATCCGCAATTTCACCGAGCATAAAGGAACCATCGGAATGAGTAATTTCTCCCGCATCTGCATTAACGGTAAGCGTACCACTGGTAAATTCCAGCGAGCTAACCTGTGGGCGTACCACCCGTACGGTACCATCGTCACCATGCCGGGGGGTGCCCCCATACTGCCTGACCTGGCTTTGTCCGCCAGTGGAAGTTAAGTTGCTATTGTCCACACTGCCGTTGTTTACAAAAGATGTGGTTCCTTCTAGGTATACCCGGCCACCGCCGCCAGCTGCAGGACCTTCTCCGCCACCATCGGTGGCATCGGTATTTCCTCCACGGTCCATATCGGGAGCAGCAGCTCCCCCATTGGCAGTGATATTCACTCCAGAATTAATCACCAAATTAGCAGCTTTTAAGTAGATGGATCCACCCGATCCCGAGCCCCCAAGAACATGGGCATCATTGTAGGAGTTGGAACTTTCCAGATGAGCATCCACACCCCACTTACCCATGAGGTAGCGGGTTCCTTTGTCCTGATAACGGTCATAGGGGTAGTGATTGAGACAAAAGACCTCTCCAACCCATCCATCGAAAGGTTGGTCAACACCACGGTTAGCACCGACGAGGAATTTGTTACTATTGCTGGAACTACCACCCGATATATTTCCTTTATGCACACCGTTGATAAAAACCTGCGTGCCATTGCGAATGAAGATAACAATTGGCTTTCCTTTAAGATCGGTTCCGTTGGAAAAAGTATTTGTCGATCCATATCCAGTATCAGCTTTAAATTGTGCGTAGAAACTGGATGCATGCCCGGCACAGAATTGGTAATCATTACTGGTTTCACGGTACGCAAAAATTGAATCATTTTCATTATTTACACTATCAACCTGGGCAACAACCCAGAGTTGAAAATGACTCTGACTCATGGGTACATTATTGATGGATTCCATCCAATCGCCACCGTCAAAGTCCATCACCGTTTTACCATTGGCTAGACGGGTGCCATGGGTGGGTTGTTTGGTCCCCGTTGCCTGAGCTAAGTGCCGGTTCGATACCTTGTCATTCCAGTAGCTTACTTTACCGTTGGCATCTTTGATCACGGTTTGTGGGTCGGATGAATCGTACCAGAATTGAAGACTGCCACTCATGCCATCGGCAATACTATCGGGATGACTGCCACCTTGGCCACCATCAGCAAAAATATCGGCACCGATGGTCAGGGTACCACCTGCGGTGATCTTAATGGCACCACCACCGGTACCCCCCTTGGCCATCCATCCGCCACCACCACCAGAACCGGCGAGCAGGGCATCGACATTAATATTACCATAAGTTCCACCGGTAATGGCATGGCTACCATAGTCGTCGGATCCACCACTTGTCTCGGACCTTGCACCCGAGCCACCATAACTTCCACCACCTGCAGCCTGTCCACCAACAAGGCCTGTCAGAGTGCCTTTCTTTTTACGGGCACCACCGGAGTTGAATGGGCTGGAACCAACCAGGTGAGTCGGGCCGGTACCAAGTTTTGGGGAGTCATCCAAGCGACCACCACCAAACCAGGAGGAACCACCCTCACCACCTCCAAGATTACCGGAAACCATTGTGGTTAGGTATCCGGTATTCCCGTGAGACCCATTGGCATCGAGCACCGCATTGATGGTTCCATCTCCAGTAATATCGATATGGATGGGGTTGTCTCCCATCAGGGTTACATTCACACCATCCCCGATAGTGAGGGATTCAAAGGAGTATTTCGCCGACTTGTACTGGATGGTATTGGATTGGGAATCCGTCCAGGAAAGGGTTTCCAAGACACCATTTCCACTAGTTCCATCACTTGCTGACCACGATGGGGTAGGGCCAGAGGTATCAAATAATAAGTTTCCGGAGTTGAGGCTTAGAGCACTTTCGGAGGTGAAGCTGGCGGTACTATCCGCCCAGTCTGTACCTTCGGAATTGGTGACTTTTACACGGTAATAGTAGGTGTTTCCACTAACCAGATTACTTAAGTTAACCGTATGGGTATCAATATCTGCAGGCGAGGTAATGATGGAGGCAGATTTTGCTGGGTGGGTGTTTGGCAGAATGGAGCTCAGTCCCCATTTGTGTGCCAGATAGCCCTCGATCTTTTGGCGGTCGGCGGTGGAA
>JAOFTV010000046.1 GCA_028045305.1 Opitutales bacterium
AAAGGTGTATCCCTTTGAAAATATCGACGGAATCTGTGGTAAAGCCGCTGAAGCGAACCCCAAACCGGATGATTGGACCGGGGTTGAAAACTTTATTAAGCGTGAGCCCAACCAGCCTTTTTGCATCGTCATCGGTTCCATCCATGCCCACTCCCCATGGACCGTTGGGGATACCAGTCACTGGAAGGAAGAGGAGGTTCTTCTACCGCCGAATTTAGTCGATACGCCCCAGACACGATCCGCTTATTTACATTACCTGGCCGAGGTCAGGGAGTTTGACCGGCAGGTGGGCGACACCGTAGAGGTATTGAAAAAGACCAAGCAATTCGATCACACCATGCTGATCGTGCTTGATGAAAATGGGGCAGGGATGCCGGGGGGGAAGTGGACGGTGTTTGACTGGGGGGTACGCTCTGCCTGTGTGATCAAGTGCCCCGATAGTTGGGAGGCTAATTTTGAGACGGATGCGATCGCCCAGTACTGTGATATCGTGCCGACCCTGGTCGACGCGGTCGGTGGTACGCCCTCG
Organism: Opitutales bacterium; assembly: GCA_028045305.1. GTDB lineage: Bacteria > Verrucomicrobiota > Verrucomicrobiia > Opitutales > Seribacteraceae > Chordibacter. The sequence goes on from JAOFTV010000046.1 coordinate 530, forward strand.
GCGGATCTCGATGGGATTAGCCTGATGCCCCTGATCAAGGGAGAAACCAGGACCCATCGTGACCGGGCGTATTTTCTTTTCAATAACCGTGTAAAAGAAGGCAAGCCGGATACCCACTTCAGCATCCGTGCGGTGACGGATGGAAAGTACAAATTCATTTGGAACCTCACTCCCCATAATCTTTACAGTGTGAATGTCACCACCTGTGATTTGACCGGTGAAGCCAGAAAGACCGATTTTGGCCTGATCTATCCCTCCATGATTGATCGCATGGAGACGGATCCGCATGCCCAAGCGATGGTCGATCGCATTCGGTCCAGGCCCCAGCATCAACTCTACGATCTCACCGTTGATCCGTATGAACTCCACAACCTGGCCGGAAAACCAGAGCATTCCCAAAGGGTTAAGCAGTTCAAAGCAGATCTCAGGAAGTGGATGAAAGATCAGGGGGACGATGGCCATTTGAACCCGCAAGGAATGCAGGTCATCAAGTACCAAGGCTATGTCTTTCCTTACCCGGAAAAAGGGAAGGCGAAGGGCCAGGGTATTCCACAAGAGCAAAAGATTTAGAAAATAAAATAGAAAAATAGAATGAAGACGAAACCGATCCCCATCCTTGTTTTTATAAGCCTGATCTGTGCCCTTGCAGGGTTTCTTGGGGCCCAACCCCCCGCTCATACTCTCAACGATCCAACCCGCCCCATTTACCACTTGGTCAGCCAGGACAAACGCTCGCACATTGCCGACCCCAACTTTGCTTTTTATTGGAAAGGTAGGTATCACCTGTATTTTATCGCTGCCCGTAACCCTGTTACCAAAGAGCGAAACTTCACCCATGTATCCAGCACCGACATGGTGAACTGGAAGTATCACCGGGAAACCAATTTTGGCGGACTGAGTGGCACCCTCTTTCTAAGCCCGGATGGTGTGCCCACCATCATCGGCAAGGCTAGCAAGCAGATCACCCTGCACAGGCCATTGGATGACCAGTTGGAGCACTGGGAACTTCTGACCGAAGTGGTGCCCACCTTTGGACCTGGGCAGGATGGTAAGCGGATGAGCGAGAAGCACTGGGATCCGGATGCTTGGGTCGAGGGAAATACCACTTACATCCTGATCACGGCCCATCCGCTTTCCCCGAAAGGTCAGCCTGCGCTTTTCAAAACCACAGATATGAAGACTTTTCACTTTGTGGACTACTTTCTTGATGTGGATGTGCCAGGCGTGGCCCGTACATCTGATATTAAGACCAATGACGATCTGTCCTGTCCCAGTTTTTTCCCAATCGGAAACAAGTGGATGATGTTGTGGATCAGTCACAACAAGGGATGCCGTTACTACCTGGGTGATTGGAGGGACGAGAAATTTATCCCTGATTATCACGGCTGGATGAACTGGCGCAAAGGAGACGTCGATAGCAAGTATGGGCATGGAGGAGATGTGTTTGCTCCGGAGTCTTTGCTCGCACCCGATGGACGGCGGGTGATGTGGGCCTGGCTCTTTGCCCAGAGCAAGGTGCGGGTCAGCCCAAACTGGCAGGAAGTACTTTCCTTGCCCCGCGAACTTAGCCTTCCCGAGGACGGGGTGCTGCGGATTCAACCCCTGCATGAACTGGAGCAACTGCGCTACAACCTGAAGACAGAAAGAAATATTCGTGTACAAGCTGGCACACCGTACCGCTTGAAAAAGATTTCCGGAGATGCGATGGAGCTCATGCTTACGATCAGGCAGGGCGAAGCGAAGCGGTATGGGGTAAAGATTCTGAGTGACTCAACCAATGGCAAGGGGCTCGATGTGGTGGTGCACCCTAAAGCCAAGATTTTGCAGGTGGGAGTAACCCGGGCACCGCTGGAGTTAAAGGAGAAAGAAGAAATTCAACTACGTATCTTTATCGACCGTAGTGTGGTCGAGGTCTTTGCCAACGACCGGCAGGCGGTTGCCTGGCAACATGTTTATGAGTTAGGTGACGCTGGTATTTGCCTCTTTAGCGAGGGTGGGGCGATGGAGGTTCCGGAAGTGAAGGCATGGGACATGAAAGCCGCACTCTCCGAGGTGGCCGACCTATCGCCAGGGAAGTAAGAGAACTGGATTTTGCACACCAATAATTTTTTAAAAAATGAAAAGAAAAAAAACCTCAGGCATTCTCACCCTATGTATCATGTCCATGGTCACTTTGCCTATGGATGCAAAGTCTCCTCAAGCTCAACGCACAGGAAAGGTTTCCAAGAAAGAACAATACGCGGATTCCATACCTACTCCCACATTGAGCGAGGTTGCTTATGGTTCACATGAGCGCAATGTTCTCGATTTCTGGAAAGCAAAATCAGACAAGCCAACTCCACTTGCCTTCGTTATTCATGGGGGGGGTGGAAAAATGGGAGCAAAGAAAGGCTTAATCGCTTTGTCGATGCACCTGCCTTGTTCAAAGCGGGTATTTCCGTGGTGGCGATTAACTATCGCCTGATCAAAAGCAACTCGGATATTGAGCCACCGGTGAAAGCCCCCTTACATGATGCGGCCCGTGCTTTGCAGTTTGTCCGTAGCAAGGCAGCTGAGTGGAATATAGACAAGACTCGCATTGCAGCGGCAGGAGGTTCCGCTGGTGCCTGCACCAGCCTGTGGTTGCTTTACCACGATGACTTAGCCGAGCCGAATAGCGATGACCCCATCGCGCGGGAATCCACCCGGCTCTATTGTGCCGCGGTCAATAACGCGCAAACCACTGCCGACCCTCAGCAAATGAAAGAGTGGACCCCAAACAGCAAGTATGGTGGGCATGCATTCGGTATGAAGAGTTTTGATCAGTTCCTATCCGATCGGAAAAACATCCTGCCCTGGATTCAGGAGTATTCTCCTTACGCCCTGGCCAGTTCAGACGACCCACCGGTTTACCTACATTACAAGGGACCACCCCCAGCTATCGGCAAACCTCAGAAAGACCCCACGCATACCGCTAACTTCGGGCTGAAACTTCAGGAACGCTGCGAGGAACTCGGGTTGAGTTGTGAACTGATGTATAAAGGTGCCAAAAAGGTAAAACACAAAGACGCCACCGCATACCTCATTGCCTCTTTAAATTCGTCCTCCGGAAAGTAATGAACTTTCTTAAATGTATTGGATGGTTTCTCATTGCAGCCGGTTTATTCGGATTTGGGGTTACCATGGTCGATTACATTTCTCTGGAACCTCAGGAGTCTGCCATGGAGTTTGCAGAATCAATCAGTGGAACACTAGGTCCAGCAACCCTTGGAAGTTTGTCGGTTTTGATCGGGCTTGTACTGGTTGTTTTTAACTGGGTAAGTGCGAAGAAAACGCTCTCTGATTAGGCAATCAACTATCATGGGAAAGTCTTTTAATTACAGAAATAAGTTTTTTTTAGGCATAGGAGTGTCGGCCCTAATTCTAAGCCTGCCGGTAATCTGGGTATGGTTCACCTTTGCCGGCCCCGGTTACTATGCCGAATTCAATGATATAAAAAAAAGTTTAGAGGAGATGGAGGGGGTTAGTCTAATCGATGCATGGGGACATGAGGATTTAACCTTTGAGCACATAGGAGCTGAAATAGAAGTGGCAGAAAAGGGGTTGGTTAGGTTTACCGAACTGTCCTCCAGCTCATTCACCTCAAACCCTAAAATCTGTTTGGAGAAAATCGGCCCCTATCATTTCACCTATCGCGGTAATGGTTATATTGGGGTAAACAACATCGAAACCAATAAGCCGATGATATCAGAATTTATGGGTTCTTCAATTGATGTCGGTAAAGATGGTTGGTTCGCTGGCTTTTTCTCTTTTCAAATTCATTCCGTGCAAGATGTAATCCAAAGGTATGATGAGATTTGCGAGGTGATTTCTCAATGGCCGATCTTTCCCAAAGAACAGAATTTCATTTCACCGGATGGTGTGGAAATGTGGATCTCTGTAAAGAAGGTCAAATGACTAACTTTAATTTGAACTAAAGTTTCCTTACAGGTTTTACCAAAAATCAGCGTGATTCAAACCAAGCTCAACCAAAGAAATATATATCTACAGAATTCACGATTGGGGCTTTCCATTTTTCGATTTTACCCGGACGATCAAACCTCGTGTTTCTTACAGGTGATTAAATAATCGCCACACTCCAAATAAATTCTCCAGCCAAAACATATCATTCATGAGTCCAAAATTACTGATCGCTTTTCTTCTCCTGCCTTTTTCTTTTGCGCAAGCTATACCTGAAATTGCGGGTCCCATCACAGGTGATGTTCGTGCAAATCAAGCAACTCTGTGGATGTATGCTCCATCCAAGTCCAAGTGTACTTTCAGTTACCTTGCGGAAGGTTCATCCAAGAAGATCAATAAGACGGGCAATCTCACGGCCCTATCCAATCAGGCAGCAAAGGTTCCCGGGCAGATATTCAAATCGACTATGAATGGTCTGGCACCCGATACCCGTTACCAGTATCAGGTTTCCATAAATGGAAAGGCTGACCCAAAGTGGAAAGGATCATTCAAGACTGCACCCGTTGAGGGCACATCCACTGCATTCAGAATGGCCATTACTTCCTGTATGCATATCAAAAGGGCACAACGGTCCTGGAATCTTCTCCTTGAGGAGCAACCGGACCTACACCTCACTGTGGGCGATACCCATTATGCAGATACCACAAATCCGACCGTGCAACTGGAACACCATTTAACATACCGCAGGGAAAAGGAATTTGCCAAGGTGCTCCAACAGGTACCCACCTATGCGATGTGGGACGATCATGATTACGGTCCCAACAATTCGGATGGTACCGCCAAGGGAAAAGAGTTCTCCCTCGCGGGTTGGAAACAGGCATGGCCCAACCCACCCTCTGGCACATCCAAAACCCCGGGTGCTTTTTTTAAATTCTCCCGTGGCGATGTTGATTTTTTTGTGGTCGATGGCCGCTATCATCGATCGCCCAACGAATTACCAGATGATGATAAAAAACGCATGCTGGGTGATGCTCAATTTGAATGGCTGTTGAACGGACTGAAAAATTCCAAGGCGAAGTTTAAGATCATTGCCTCCGGTAGTGTGCTAGAACACAGCAAGGTGGACGG
>JAOFTV010000047.1 GCA_028045305.1 Opitutales bacterium
AAGAGCGAGCGTGGCAAATATTTGGACGCTCTTGAAAAAGCCCAAACCGGCGGCTCAGGAGTGGATTACCAGCAGCTTATTTATCGGGCAGTCGATCGCTCTTTGGATATTTACCTGGAAGCCATGGACGGAGATGGAGATTTTGTTGCCGAGCCCGATGACACCCTTCTCCGCATTGGCGAGCTTGCCAAGCAAACGGATGTAAATGTAAGCACGATTCGCTTCTGGCTCACCTCTGGATTACTCGAAGTTTCAGAAACCACCGCCAGTGGATACCAACTCTTTTCCACTTCCATGGTCCTTCGTGTCGAACAGATTAAAACCTTAAAAGAACAACGCTACACCATCCAGGAAATCAAAAATAAACTCACCCCCTGACCCTTCACTCTTCACTCTTCTCTCCTCACTCTTCCTCCGTGTTGCAAATATCCTCCAGAGTAACCATCCCTTCACACGAGATTGTGCTGCAGGCTATTCGCTCGCAAGGGGCAGGGGGGCAAAATGTAAACAAAGTATCCACTGCGGTTCATTTATTTTTCGATATCCGCGCATCTTCTCTGCCCGAGGTCTATAAAGAACGCCTCTTAAAAATGAAGGACCGTCGGATCAGCCCCGCTGGTACCGTTATCATCAAGTCCCAGTCCGCCCGTACCCAGGAGACCAACCGGGAAAAAGCCCTCGCTCGCTTAAAGGAGCTCATTCAGGAAGCCATGCAAGTACCCAAATCCCGCCGGGCAACCTCCCCAACACGTGGTTCCAAAGAAAGACGCCTGCAAGCCAAAGGCACACGCTCCCAAACCAAGAAATTTAGACGCTCCCCAGGAATGGATGATTAACCCATTAACAATTAAATCTTAACAAATTGGGATCGGGGAAATTTAATTTTTTAACGCTCGCTAAGCAGCAAGTTTCGGAAGTTTTCGTGAATAAATAGTGCCGATCGCCCCACTCTCTCCTCAGCGAGAAGACCTATCTCTACGAGTTTCTTCAAATACACCGATGCCGATTGACGCTTGGCGATTCCCGCACTTACCAAATCGGCTATTTGGCAGTAGGGTTGCTCGAAAAGTACATCTAGCAATTCGTTAGAATAAATCTTAGGAACCTTTATTTTTAATTCTTCTCTCACCTCTTCTCTGTACTCACGGATGGACCGAATCTTTTGGTTCGTCCATTCAGCCGATTCCTCAATCACTTCCAGTATAAAAAGGATCCAAGCTTCCCAATCTTGATCGAAGGTAACTGTACGCAAAAGATCATAGTAATCCTCTTTTCTCCTAATAATCCCCCGACTGTGATAGAGTATTGGTGAGGAGAGAATGCCTGCCTGTACAAGATAGAGTAAGTTTAGTACACGCCCGGCTCGCCCATTTCCGTCGGAGAAAGGGTGAATTGCTTCAAATTGGTAGTGAGCCACTGCCATCACAACCAAGGGGTCAAGCTCGGTTGTTTGATTAATAAAATTTTCCCAATTTGATAACATCTCCCTTATTACAGATTCACCTACAGGTGGGGTATAGATGGTATCTCCCGAAATAGTACTTCCAAGGGCGGTGCCAGCTTCTTTTCTTATCGTCATGGATCGTGACTTAATAACCGAGCAAACTCTCTCGGCCGTGGCCGTGCAAATCGGGCGTTCGGTTAGGCTCTGATAACCCTGGTGCAGGGCTGCCCTGTAATTTAATGCTTCTTTGGTGGCTGCATCAGGCGATTGGTCGAGGAGAGAACTTCGAAAAAGGCGATCCGTCGTTGTTACAATATTTTCTATTTCCGAACTTGCTTGTGCTTCCAGCAATGGCAGCACATTGATCAATAACGATTTGTTGGGTAAGAAATTCGCTGCCTGCTCAAGCTCTGCCAACTGAGTTCTGGAACGGATACATTGTTTAAGTACTCGCACAGTTTCCAATTTCTGCTTTGGAGGAAGTGTGGGTAGCTCATTATAGGGAGCCTTTGGATTGCACTTCATGTCGAAATTTTGCGATTTTATAAACTTACTTTGAAATTAGGTCGATACGATCGACAGGTCAAACCCTATATGTCGATAGAAAGGAAAAATTTAAACATATATTCTCTCTTCCTTTCCTTCACTCTTCTAACCATTCCCTCCTAGTTGGGTTCAATGTCCCTAAAAAATTTTAGACATACTGTGCCAGGATCGAACATTGACATCGGATCGAACTCCCGTCCAATTTCCGCCATAACAGAGCCCGGTGTTTATCTTTTGATTCCCAGCGAATGATCGCCACTTGTTTAAATTGCCCAACCATGAAGGGATAAAGGTCTCTCCTGATTTAATTTCAATCGCCTGTAAATTCATGCCATTTTCTAGTATCAGGTCAATTTCTAGCCCAGCACGGTCTCTCCAAAAGAACATCGAAGCATCCACCCCTTGATTTAGTTGTGTTTTGAACACCTCTGCCACCACCATATTTTCAAATAAATTACCGCGTAGGGGATGAGTTCTTATTTGGGCTTCTTCCTGTATCCCCAAGAGTCGGCTGGCAAGCCCAACATCATAAAAATAAAGCTTCGGGGTCTTCACCATTCGCTTTCTGAAGTTACTGGAATGCGGTTTAAGCGTAAAACATATGTACGAGGCTTGCAACACGCTTAACCAGGACTTTGCAGTCGGAACCGTTATGGAACAATCATTGGCAATTCTACTTAAGTTTAAAAGTGACCCGACATTGCCCGCACAAAGCGATATAAAACGCAGAAAGTGATCCCGGTTTTTAATGGACATTAACTGACGGATGTCTTTCTCAATATAAGTCTCGATATAGGCGTTGAGCCAGTGGCGTGCTGTGCTGCCACCTGATATGATCCTAGGATAGAAGCCGTGAAATAAGTTGTGATCGATAGATTGCGTAAATATTTTCCCCTTTTTTAATTCCTCAATTGAGAAGGGTAGTAATGATAGGTTGGCTACCCGTCCTGCTAGACTCTGCGATATCTGACGATTCAATTGAAATTGTGATGAACCGGTTAGAATGAATAGACCATTTCGCTTATCTTCATCGATAATTCGCTGCAGATAGTTGAAAAGCTCAGGGCAGCGCTGCACCTCATCCAATACCGCACCATTTTGGAATTGTCCCAAAAAGCCGCGTGGATCCTCCTTAGCAAATTGATACTCGTCAAGATCTTCGAGGTTAATATACGGCTTGGTTTTAAAGAGTGCCCGCACAAGTGTGGTCTTTCCAGATTGCCGGGGACCTGTTATCGCAACAGCAGGAAATTCTTGAGCGAGTTGAGCGATGAGTTTTGCTGAATCTCTCTGAATCATACCCTTAATATAATCTAGCATATTTAATTTACAACTTTAAATTTGCCGATTTTAGGTATGGGATCTTATGGAGTTCTACACGCACTTATGTGGTAGAGCGGATCGGGTACCCCCATTCTTCCTTAAGACCTGAAATCAATCTTTTTGCATGATATAAAAATGCATAAAACCCGATTTGCACCTAAATCCTAAAGCCTTACATCCAAGAATCATCAAAATGCATGATATATAAGGCAGGATAGCCTCTTCCAATTTCTCCTTCCCTTACTTAACTCTTCAATTTTCACTCTTCTTAATCCCACCCACTAAGCTTCAATCCAAGAAACCCTACCCGAAACCCGCTGCATCAGGACTCTCTACTTTTTGTTTATTTAAGGTTGAGGGTAAAAGGGATTACATTTTGACTAATTGCAGTAATAACATATGTTATAACTATGGCGATAGAGGCAAAAGTTCGGAAAATTGGAAATTCCCTGGGTATTGTTTTACCAAAAGAAGTTCTGCAAACCCTTAAAGTCGAGGAGGGTGCATCTTTGTACATTACCGAGTCCCCCAAATGTGGTATCCAAGTAAACGCGGAAAAACCTCATTTTAAGGAGAAGATGCAAGTTGCGGAGGATGCCATGCGTCGCTACCGCAACACCTTTCGTAAACTCGCAGAGTGAGGAAGCCTATATGGCTTGATTCTCAGGACCTTTATGTTCTGCATAATCAACTGCTTGCACGCTTCGGTGGATTAGAGGGTATTCGAGATGATGGATTACTGGAATCTGCCCTTTCTCGTCCGATTCAAAAATTTCAGTATGAACCAAAATCTTCCCTGCCTGAATTAGCTGCTTCTTATTCATACGGAATTGCTCGGAATCATCCCTTCTTTGATGGAAATAAAAGATCTGCACTTTTGGCGGCCATTGTCTTTTTGGAAATCAACGGCATGAAATTTCTCGCTACCGAAGAAGAAGCAGCATTAGAAACTTTGGCCCTTGCCGCCTGTGAACGAACTGAAGAAGAATACGCTTCCTGGTTAACAAAAAATTCAACTTGATCATCCGTCTCGCCACAACGGTTCTTCTCCCCTCACTCTTCACTCCTCAATTTTCCCCCTTCTTAATTTCTTCTTCCTTATTCTTTGCCTTTCTCGCTTTGCAGAGCATGTTAGACGGCGATGAGTACAGAACAGATCATGCCTGGCCAGCGCTGGGTGAGCGATGCCGAGCCCGAACTGGGCCTCGGAGTGGTGATGAGTGCGGGTAATGGGCGGGTTTCCATTCTTTTTCCAGCGGCCGACGATCGTCGTGAGTATGCCCTCGAGTCAGCCCCCGTTCGCCGGGTCGCTTTCGAGGTGGGGGACAAGTTAAAAACTCACGATGGCAAGTCCGGCTTAATTGAAGAGATTAAAGAAGAGGGTGGATTTTTGCATTACCAATTGAAAGGGGAGTGGATCCCCGAAGCCGGCCTTGCCGATACCATCAGTTTTTCCAGTCCCTTCGATCGTTTCATGGGTCGCCAGCTCGATGAACCCCATCTCTTCAATGTACGCAACGAAGCCCTCGCCTGGCAGTCCAAAATTCGCAAAGCTCCCAACCGTGGGTTTACCGGTGGCCGGATCGATCCCATCGAGCACCAGCTCTACCTCGCCCAGGAAGTAACCAACCGTTTGCAACCACGCGTGCTCCTCGCCGACGAGGTCGGCCTGGGCAAAACCATCGAGGCCTGCCTCATCCTGCACCGCCTCCACCTCACCGGCCGGGCAGAACGGGCCCTGATTATTTTGCCCGAGTCCTTAATGCATCAATGGTTTATTGAACTGCTCCGCCGGTTCAACCTCATAGCCAGTCTGTTCGATGAGGAACGCTGCCAAGCCATCGAAAGTTCCGACCCGGAAAGCAACCCCTTTCTTGATAGTCAAATTGTTTGCGTAAGCCTCGATTATTTAACCCGTTCAATGGCACGCTGCACTCAGGTGCTCGAGGCCGAGTGGGATCTCTTAATTGTCGACGAAGCCCACCACCTCGAATGGACACCCGAGCTCGCCAGTACCGCCTATCAAATTGTGGAAGGCTTGGCTGAGAAAATCCCCTCCGTTTTACTGCTTACTGCCACCCCTCAACAGCTCGGTCCCGAAGGTCACTTTGCCCGGCTCCGCCTGCTCGATCCTGCGCGCTACAGTAATTT
>JAOFTV010000048.1 GCA_028045305.1 Opitutales bacterium
GAAGAGGAACTGCCCGCTGAAATCAAACTCGATGTAAAGGGCGTGGGTGGCCGGGTAATCCGGGCAGAATACGATAAAGAGTTTGATCGCCTGCGCGATCTTGCGGGCGGGGGGAAACGATGGATTCTCGAACTTGAGGCGGGCGAGCGTGAAAAAACAGGAATTTCCAACCTCAAGGTAAAGTACAATGGAGCGTTCGGATATTTTATCGAGGTGACCAAGGCAAACCTTCATCTCGTTCCCGAACATTATGTCCGCAAACAAACCATGACTAATGCCGAAAGGTATTATACCGATAAATTGCGGACCAAGGAGAAAGAAATCCTCAACGCTGAGGAGCAGGCAGTTGCCAAAGAGCAGGAACTTTTTGAGGAGGTTGTCCAACGAGCACTCGAACATGCAGATGGCCTTGCCCGGGTCGCTCGTGCCCTTGCCGAAGTGGATGTGTTTTCATCTTGGGGAGCGATTCTGCGTGATCGGGATTATTGCATTCCTACATTTGTAGAGGGTTCTCGGGAGTTGTTGATCGAGCAGGGGCGCCACCCAGTGGTCGAGACCGTGCTCAAGCAGGAAAGCCTGGGGCTTGCTGGCACCCATGCTTTCGTACCTAACGATGTCAATCTTTCGGCGGCGGAGGAACAACTCTGCTTAATCACCGGGCCAAATATGGCAGGTAAGTCCACTTACATCCGCCAGGTTGCCCTGATCACTCTAATGGCTCAGGTGGGTTCTGGAGTGCCCGCAAAGTCCTGCAGGTTGGGCATGGTCGACCGTATATTTTCCCGGGTAGGAGCGGGTGATGAATTGGCCAGGGGGAACTCCACTTTCATGGTGGAAATGAATGAGACCGCAAACATTCTTAATAATTGCACCGCAGACAGCTTGATCGTGCTCGATGAAATCGGGCGGGGGACCAGTACTTATGATGGGTTGAGCATTGCCTGGGCTGTGGTCGAACATTTGCACGGGGTGGGAAGTGAGGGGCCTAAGACCCTCTTTGCCACCCATTACCATGAGCTTACCCGGTTGTCGGATAGTTTGCCGCGCTTGCGGAACTATGCAGTAGCAGTCAAGGAGTGGAACGATGAAATCATTTTTGTACGCCAGGTAACTCCGGGTGCATCTGAGCGTTCCTTTGGTATTCAGGTTGCCCGTCTTGCTGGTTTACCCGACGGGGTGGTCGGTCGGGCCAAGCAAATCCTTGCGAGTTTGGAGGCAGAAGACGGAACGATCCCAGTCGACAATGAGTCTATGCTAGATTCTGTTTCACCGGAAAATGATCCAGTAGAAAAACCTGTAGACTTACCTAAAAAAAGACGGGTCTCTACCAAGATCGATCCTTCCCAACTGGAATTGTTTTGAGCGAGCCCTTGTATTTCGAGGAGTACGGGGAACCCGGCAATCCAGTCGTCATTTTTTTACACGGTCTACTCGGGTCTTCCAGAAATTGGAGGTCTATAGCCAAGACGCTTTCCCCAAACTACCACCTCTATGCATTGGACCTTCCAGAGCATGGTGCATCCCCGCATAGTAAAGGGACTGATCTAAACAGCATGAGCCTACAGATCGGTCAATGGATCGAGCAGAACTTGTGTGAGCCCTATGTTCTTTGTGGGCACAGCCTGGGAGGCAAGGTGGCGATGGCTCATGCCTGTTCCACACCTGATCATTTGCAGGGCTTGGTGGTGGTGGATATCGCCCCTCGGGATTATCCTCCCGAACACCACCTGCCCACCTTGGATGCCTTGCTTGGGCTGGAGCTTTCTGGGCTTGAATCCCGAAAACAGGCGGATGATGCACTTTTCGAAAAAATTCCCAACTGGGCGTTTAGGCAGTTTTTACTGACCAATCTTCAGGAACGGGCAGGTGTATGGGAATGGCGGGCAAACCTTGGTGTCTTGCGTGCAAGCATGAGCGAGTTGTCCCGTAACCCATTATCAACGGAAGACTCTTACTCCGGACCAACTCTATTCTTGCGAGGGGGGAAATCTGGTTATTTGCGCAGCGAACATTTTCCTTTGGTCACAGGTTTTTTTCCTGCTTCTAAAATTGTGACATTGCCCGATGCAGGGCATGATTTACACGTCGAGGATAAGGATGGCTTCCTCCTTAACTTGTATTCCTTATTAGAAAACCTACCCCAGTCTTAGCACGCATGTGCCTTAACTGAGCTTGAAACGATGGGTTGATCGTTTTCGAAAATTTTTTTCCTTATTTTTTCGATCCTCATCGGATGCTCAATCATTTGGGCAATTGAAAAGAGCATAAAAAAAGACCCATGGTTTCCCATGGGCCTCTTTAAAGGGGTATTTGAATCAAGAAATTAGATCGCAGCCTTGAGCTTTGCTCCAGCCTTGAACTTTACATTCTTGGAAGCCTTGATCTTAATTTTCTCTCCGGTTTGGGGGTTAATTCCCTTACGGGCGGCACGCTTAACCACGGAAAAGGTGCCAAAACCGATGATTTGAACATTTTCCTTCTTTACTGCCTTAGTAACAGCGTCGAGTACTGCATTAAGAGCAGCATCAGCAGCGGCTTTGGTAGTATCCTTGCCCAAGTTTTTTTGTACGGCTTCGATGAGTTGACCTTTATTCATATTGTTTTCCTTTTGTTTAGAAGGGTTATTTACTAGGTTTGTAGCCTTCTAGCTCGGTGTTTTCAGGGCTTCGGTCAAACATTTTTTCTCAAAAACCCTATTTTTCTGGGGTTTTTGCCCTTTTTTGCCCCATTTCCCCTTCATCTGAGGGTTTTAAGCGACCTTGAGCACCGCACGATACTGTTTCCAAAAGTTTACCGAGTTCTTCAATTAATGAGGAATTGTTTTCTTTGGCCAGTTGGTTCGCCCGCTTGACTAATTGTTCGGCCATGATTCGGGCCTGTTCATTTGAAGAGCCTAAATTTTTGAAGGCTTGAGCAACTTGGGCAATGGTTTGTTCCTGTTCGTTCATTAGGAAAGAATTTGAACCCTTTGCTCGCTGTTCTCAAATTGCAACCCCTCATTATGCAGTTCGGACAGAGCATTTTCATGAACTACTGCGGTGCCTATCCATTCATCTCCAGAACTTAGAGGGAATTGGCTTTTAAGTGTTCCTACCGCTTTGCCTTGATCAAGCAGAGGGCAGGGAAGCCCAGGTTTGCCAGTACCTCTAACCGCAACAGCTTGTTTCCTTACCTTGCCCATCGCATGGATACGGGCCATCACTTCCTGGCCAAGGTAGCACCCTTTGTCGAAGTCGACCGATTTTTCTTCCAGTCCTCCTTCCTGGGGGAATTCCGTATCGCCAATTTCCAGTCCCGGTCGGAAAAGATTTTCCTGAAGGCGTAAATATTCCAACTCAGTTGAATCTGCAACTGGGAGATCGTTGGGCCAAGGATGGCTCGAGTCTGCTGGATGTAGCAGCGATAATGATTTTCCGGGCAGGTAGGGATTAAGGAAGGCCCAACCTTTTTCAAGTTGCCTAGCTTCATTGGGGGACAACTCTTCAATACCTGAAATCGCGAGGACCTCATCCATACTGGAAGGATGAAAAAGGGAGAACAATTTCCATTGATTGGAAAGGTCTGAGAATTCCACTTCATCTGCGACTATGTTTTTTTCGAGTAATCCTATCACTTCAGATGCTGGCGTATCCCTGCAGACGAGAAAATATTCTTCCTCGCCCGAACGAATGACTTGGGCACCAAATAAGACTTTCCCTTTAAGGCTTAGCCTGAGTCCGGGACGGGTACTTAAGACCGGAATTTTATTCAGGTTAATGGTCAATTGACTTTGTAAATAGGGCAGGGCGTCCTCGCCCGATACCCGCACTACACCGGCTATAGAAAACTCAAATAATTGTATGGACATGCTCCTTTGCTAAAAGTTTGTCTTGTTCATGCAAGCATAGGTTCTATGGTACTTCCCCTGTGCACCAAGTAACCAACTTAAGAATTACCGACTCGGAACCGCTTCCATCTCCCTTGGAAATGGTTACTGATATTCCACGATCTGACAACCAGCTTGGCGTGATTGCCCGCTCCCGTGCTGCTCTTCACGAAATTATTCATGGGCGGGATCGTCGCCTAATCGGAGTGGTTGGGCCCTGTTCTATTCATGACTTAAAAGCCTGTCGGGAATATGCTGAAAAATTTATCACCCTTTCCCGCGAATTGGAGGATCGATTGTTTCTTTTAATGCGCGTCTATTTTGAAAAGCCGCGCACCACCGTGGGTTGGAAGGGATTAATTATGGATCCACAACTCAATGGAACCTGTGATATCCCAGCGGGTTTACGCCTTGCCCGTTCCTTTCTTGGAGAGGTATTGGACTTGGGCATTCCCACCGCCACTGAGCTGCTCGACCCCATCACCCCCCAATACCTTGCAGATTCTTTGAGCTGGGCAGCAATTGGTGCCCGTACATCGGAGTCGCAAACCCATCGGCAAATGGCTTCCGGTCTATCGATGCCGGTAGGTTTCAAGAATGCGACCAGTGGGGATTTAAAAGCTGCAGTCAATGGAATCATTGCCGCCACCCAGAGCCAGACCTTTTTGGGGATCACTGAAGACGGCCGTGCCTCCGCAGTGACCACAGGGGGAAACCCTGATTGCCAAATTATTTTGCGCGGTGGGGCCAGTGGGCCTAATTATGGGCCAGAATTTGTGGGCTATGCTCAATCCTTTCTTCAGGAAATAGACGGGCCCTGTTCCCTGATGATTGATTGCAGTCATGCCAATAGCGGCAAGGACCCAGCCCGTCAGCCCGAGGTGCTCGATGCTGTACTCGATCAGGTACAAGCCGGGGCTGAATCGATCCATGCCTTTATGGTCGAAAGTCATCTGCATGCGGGTAGCCAGTCGTTTCCACGACCTTTAAACGAATTGGACTACGGGGTGTCCATTACCGATGGCTGTATCGATTGGTCGTCGACTGAGGCTTGCCTCCGCCGGGCTGCCGAGGTAGTGGACAAGTCTCGAT